>DASYPT010000174.1:0-42558 GCA_036006355.1 Pyrinomonadaceae bacterium
GTCTCTCTTCCCTGTTCGAGCATTTCCCTGTTCCAGACAAACCCAGCTCGCGAGTAGGTTGCGAGTTCGAAATCCTGCGTGAGTTCCAGACACGATGTTGGGCAGGCTTCCTGACAGAGAGCACAGAACATGCAGCGCGAAGTGTCGAAGATAAATTCATCCAGAACCTTCTTCCTGCGCGGCTTGCCGGCGACGATGATCTCCACATCCATCGCAATCACATCGATACAATCTTCAGGACAGGCAATTGCGCAAAGATTACAAGCGATGCACAGCGTGTCATGCGTTTCGGGATCCATGTTCAGACGCGGTGCTCCATGAAAGCGCGGTGCGACGTCAGGTCGAACCTTCGGATACTGTTCCGTGTAAATAGCCTTCCCTGCAACGGCGTCCTTCTCAAAAAAAGCGCCCAGGTTGTACTTAAGCGTCAGTGTCAGTCCGTGAACTAGATCGATCATGAAGAAGCGTTTCAGCTTCTGCATCAACGTTGGTGTTGGCGTTTTTACTTTCATATCTTTTGGTCTTTGGTTTTTGGTCTTTGGTCTTTGGAATCGCAATCAAAGGCCAAAGACCTAAGACCAAAAACCATTCTTAAGCCACTGGTACCGCGGGCTTACCTTTCGGCAAATTCACCAAACGAATATTCCGGCGTTGCGACTTCAAGTTAAAGTCACGTGATCGCCAGTTGATTCGCGATAACAGCAAGCCCGTTAGTATCAGTCCGATTAAGCCTGCGACAATCATAACGACTTTGCCCGTGGCCGTCAGATTCAAACCCGTATCGAGTTTCTCGATTGTATGGATGCTTCTCCAGCCATCCAGCGCCTGCACGACAAAAATAGCGAGTGCAGAAAGTGTAATGTTAATGAGCGCCGAAGGGATCAACCACTTCCAACCGATATCCATCAATTGATCGTAGCGGAAGCGCGGCAGCGTCCATCGCAACCAGAAATAGATGTAAAGAATGATCGACGCCTTAATTAGGAACACCAACAGGCTCACAATCACATAAAGATTGTGCTGTCCCGCCAGTTCCAATCGATTTACAAACGGAAAATACCAGCCGCCAAGGAAAACAGTTGCGCCCACGGCCGAGACAACGACCATCGCTGCATATTCAGCCATGAAGAATAGTGACCAGCGCATGCCGGAGTATTCGGTGTGGAAACCTGCCACCAGCTCTGACTCCGCTTCAGGAAGATCAAATGGCGCGCGATTGTTCTCGGCAATGCCGCTGATAAGAAAGAGCAAAAATCCGACTGGCTGATAAACGATGTACCAGATTGAATCCGATCCTTGTGCAGCAACCAAACCGGACAGCGAGAGCGTACGACCAAACATCAACGCTCCAATCAAAGATAGTCCCATCGCCACTTCGTATGAAACCATTTGCGCGCTCGAACGCAAGCCTCCAAGCAACGCGTACTTCGAATTAGACGACCAGCCCGCAAGTATTAATGCCAGTACACCGACACTCGAAACAGCGAGGACCAGCAGCAAGCCAATGTTCACATCCGCAATCACCGCCCAATCAGGACCGAATGGAACCACCGAAAAGACAATGAACGACGACGCGACGGCGATGTATGGCGCGAAAAAGAAGATCCAGCGATCAGCTTTATCAGGAATGAAATCTTCTTTTACGAGGAGCTTGATGCCATCTGCAATCGGCTGCAACAATCCCCATGGTCCGACACGCATTGGACCCAGCCTCGCTTGCATAAACGCCGATATCTTTCGCTCGAGATAGGTTGCATATGCGACCCACAAGGCCACCAGCGTGACCACAATGCCAATCTGAATCAGAGGCCACAGGACATAGTTGACCGTGTTTGCACTGAAGAACTTCAGCAGCACATCGTTGAGTACATTTATCGGTCCAAGCAGCAACATATCAGCGATCTATTTCCCCGAGAACAATGTCGAGCGTCCCGATTATCGCAACTACGTCGGCCACCAGATGCCCAACACACATTTGCTTCAGCGCCTGCAGGTTAATGAATGATGGTGGTCGCACTCGGACCCGATAAGGTTGGGCGGTTCCGTCTGAAACCAGGTAACACCCAATCTCACCTTTGGGACCTTCTATCGAATGGTAGTAATCGCCAACCGGCGGTTTCAGGATCTTCGGTAACTTTGCGACGACTGGACCATCAGGAAGTTTATCGAGCGCCTGATCGATAATCCTTCGCGACTGTCGCATTTCCTCGAGGCGCACCAGGTAGCGATCGTACGTGTCTCCGTTCTCTCCCAGCGGTATGTCGAAATCCATATCAGCATACGCGGCGTAAGGTCTTGCTTTGCGAACGTCCCAGGGTACTCCAGAACCACGCAATGCTGGTCCGGACAATCCGATTGCGATTGCATCCGCAGCCGATATGACCCCAATGCCGACGGTGCGACTCAACCAGATTCGGTTGTCAGAGAGAACTGTCTCGTACTCATCAAGTCGTTTCGGAAAGTTACTAATGAATTGACGAACGTCTTTATTGAAGTCGTCGTACGCATCGTTCGGGAGTCCACCAACTCGCCAGGCGTGACATGTAAGGCGAGCACCAAATTGTCTTTCAAAGATCTTGAGAATTTCTTCGCGTTCGCGAAGGGCCCAAAGCAGAATAGTTACAGCTCCGATATCGAGTGCGTGCGTTGCGAGCCACAAAAGATGAGACGCAATTCGATTCAGCTCCGTGAGAATCGTACGCAGATAATGAGCACGTGGAGGAACATCGAGTCCCATCATTTGTTCGACGGTCTCGACCCAGACAAGTCCATTGGAAACGGCTGCGATGTAATCGAGTCGATCCCAGTAGGGAGCGATCATCGTGAACATGCGGTTCTCAGCGATCTTCTCCATTCCGCGATGCAGGTAGCCAATGTCGCAGTCGAGATCGATCACTGTTTCGCCGTCGAGTTTCAGGACGATGCGCAACACGCCATGGGTTGATGGATGTTGCGGCCCCATGTTCAGCACCATCTCCGGGCTGTCGAGGAGTGTTTCCTTAGTTGTTGCTATTTCTACCTGGTGCATCTTCTTCGAACTTCTTTGATTGTCCGACGAACTTTAGTCTGTCGTTCGTGCAGGTCAAGGCCCGCAGTAAACTCAATGGCTTCAAACCAACGCCACGACAAACTAAAATTCGTGGGACTTAAGCTGCAGGCGTCTCGGCTGATTGGGGTTTGTAACAGCCTGTAACGCTCCAAGGCTCGATAACTAATCCGATTTCTTCTGCTTCTCCACTCGTCTTTTTGTCGAGAAGTTTCAGAACAATCGCGCTTGCTGCACTCGCTTTATTCCATACATTGCGCGGCGCCATACTTTCGCCCAGCACAAATCCAGCCACCTTCGCCGCGTCGGGCGAATCAAAAACTTTGGCCTCGTATTGGGCTGCGATTTCTTTGGGGGTCATTGTCCTTTGGTCTTTGGTCTTTGGCCTTGGAACTTGAGGTTTTTGGTGCCACGGCGAAATCCAAAAACCTAAGACCAAAGGCCAAAGGCCTATTTGTCCTTCGTCATTACCTCTTTGCCCCCACGAAATATTTCCCGCATCACTCGCTCCTGGGGGACCGAGAGAATTTCCAATCCGTAAGCGCGGCGCTGTTGCACTTGTTCCATCTGCACTTCTGTCATCTGTGGCAGGTGCTCTTCAGTCCACGCGTTTTCAACAAACTCCAACGGATAATCTTTGCGCAGTGGATAACCTTGCCAATCCGGCGGCAACAATAACCGGCGCAAGTCTGGATGACCTTTGAAGTGAACGCCGAATAGGTCAAAGACTTCACGTTCCAGCCAGTTCGCCGCAGGCCAAACACCTGTGACGCTATCAACTCCCTCCTCAGTGGCCTGCACTTTCAGACGAACACGCTCATTCTTTGGAATGGAGTAAAGATTGTAAACGACGTCGAAAGGCGCTTCTTTGCGAGTGGGATAATGAACGCACGTGAGGTCTGACAAATAATCAAACTGCGTTTCCTTATCCGTTCTCAGAAAATCGCAAATCGCGACGATCGCTTCTGAGGCCACATTGATCGATAACTGTCCAATGAACTCAGAGGCGTCACCAATGGCTTGTCCAAATTTAGTCTTTAGTTTTTTTACAAGCGGATGGGAACTGGCGTCAGTCGGTTTTGGTCCTTCTTCCTTCTTCTTTACCGGAGGCTTCGGCGCTCCTTCTGGTGGTGTTAGTCCTTCTTTGACAGCAGCGACTCGAGACTTTGCCTGATCAACCATCGCCTTCTTTTCGGCGTCGGCGCCAGCGAGTTGACCTGCATCAGGAATCGAAGAAGGAGGAGGCGTCCCGGACGAGTCAGAAGTTGACGCGTCCGGCGTCGTAGGAGTTTCAGAACCAGGCTGCTTGGTGTCTTCCGCCATACACACCCTGAGTTAACAGGACTTACACGTCACTCGTAATCCGGGGGTTTATTGTGGGCTTGATAAAGAATGCCGCGCAAATAGCCACGCCATCACGCTCTTGGTGTTACTAAAAAGTACTGAAGGTCGGCGAAAATCGATTTAAACACGCGATTTAGATCGTGTCAACACACTAAAATTCGTGCTTTGTGAATAGGTCGAATAGGGTCCTATAGGTCCTATAACAAAGCTCGGTCCTTGACGTTCATGTCCACCGACTTTTATCATAACCCGTTTGAAATTGCGGCCCTGGTGCTGTCTATAGAGAAGAACGAGAGAGAAGAAGTAATGAAACCTGGAATTCACCCTGAATACACTGAAATCACCGTAACCTGCGCTTGTGGGGAGACCTTTAAGACGCGCTCAACAAAAAAAGGCGATCTGCACGTGGAAATTTGCTCGGCATGTCACCCGTTCTTTACCGGGAAACAGAAACTGGTCGATACAGCCGGACGCGTGGATCGGTTTAATAAGCGCTACGGTAAGAAGACTACTACAGAAGGTACAGCAACGACTTAATACCTAAGGAAACGTGCAGAAGCAACACTAGCAAAACGAACTCTTAAAACGCCGGCATTCAATGGTCGGTCGCATTTAGTGCATTTTCCAACTGCGACGCCACAGATGCCGGCGTTAGTGTTTGTGGAAGTCTGATATTCTTTAACTATGAGTACACCAGAAAGAGACTTAATCGTTGGCGGGCAGGCGGTAATCGAGGGCGTAATGATGCGCACTCCGAACGCTTACGCCATCGCCGTGCGCAAAGCTGACGGCACAATCGTCAACACGTCTGCTCGACTGCCAAAGTGGAGCGACAAGTATCCAATCCTTAAATTGCCTGTCGTGCGTGGCGGTGCTGTTCTGGTGCAATCCATGGGTCTCGGGATTAAAGCCTTGAATTATTCAGCTAGCGAGGCTCTCGTCGAAGCGGAGGAAGTAAGGGAAGTTGAGGTCGCATTGACGCCTGCCGTCATTGAAGGTGAAGGAGACTTTGCCGGGATAACCGGTGGCGTGCCAGGTTTGTTTCCCGTGCCGACACAGCCAAAGCCAAAGGATGAACTAAAGAAAGGCGCGACTACTGCAGCGATTGGCTCAATCGCCTTCGCACTGATATTCCAGATTCTGTTATTCGTTGCCGCTCCTTTGCTATTAACCAACGCGCTGTTCATTGGCGCAGGATGGGCAGTGCCCACAGCAACTTCAACTGCTAATACAACGACTCCTTCAGAAACGGTTACAGCGGATTCAGCAACTGATAAGCCCTGGTATACGAACACGTGGGAAAAGGTTCGCGTTTATCTTCACCCTGTTCGTCCCTCAGTCGCTTTCAATCTGATCGACGGAATGATTCGAATGACGTTTTTCCTGATCATGATTTTTAGTTTCTCTCTAATAAAGGACATACGTCGCGTCTTCGAATACCACGGCGCAGAACATAAGACGGTATTCACGTGGGAAGCTGGACTGCCTTTGACAGTTGAGAATGCGCGACCGCAACCTCGTCAACACCCACGTTGTGGAACAAGTTTTCTCATGGTAGTCATGCTGGTCGCGATAGTTCTGTTTTCTATCATTAAGTTTGATTCGCTTTTCCTGAACTTCCTGGTGCGCATTGTTCTGATTCCGGTAGTTGCGGGTATCTCTTACGAAATCATCAGGCTGTCAGCGAAAAAAGAAGGCGGGTTTGTTTTCAAGTTCATTACGAAACCTGGCGTGTGGTTGCAGAACTTGACTACCAAAGAACCTGACGACAAACAACTCGAGGTAGCAATCGAGGCTTTGAAGGAATCGCTGAAACTGGAACCGCAACCGGCAGAGCCTGTGCTCGTACCACTCTCGTGAGGTATTCATGTTAGACAAACTCGAACAGATCGTGACTCGCTACGAAGGGCTGACAAAGGAGCTCTCGTCGCCCGAACTCCTGGCAAATCCCTCTGCCTACGGAAAAGCCGCGAAGCAACATCGAGGGTTGGAAGAGATTGTTCAGAAGTACCAGGCGTTGAAGGCACTCAAAGAGGAAATCGCGGGCGCACGAGAATTGTTCGACACTTCAGATGACGAGGAAATGCGCGAAATGGCGCGACTCGAACTCGAAACTCTTCAAAGCAGGCTGACTGAAGTCGAGCAGGACCTCAAACTTCTGCTTATTCCTTCCGATCCGAATGACGAGAAGAACGTGATTCTGGAGATTCGCGCGGGCACCGGCGGTGATGAGGCGACCTTGTTCGCGGCCGAAATGGTGCGCATGTACTCTCGTTATGCGGAAAAGCAACGCTGGCGTTTCGAGATTCTCGAAGCTTCGGAATCAGGCATCGGTGGATTGAAAGAAGCCATCGCTCTCATCGAAGGCGACAAAGTCTACTCAAAACTGAAACATGAATCTGGCGTACATCGCGTCCAACGCGTCCCGCAGACTGAAGCGAGTGGACGCATTCATACTTCGGCCATCACTGTCGCAGTTCTTCCCGAGGCAGAAGAAGTTGACGTGAAGATCGATCCAAAAGACTTGCGAATTGACACCTTCTGCTCTTCGGGTCCGGGTGGTCAGTCAGTCAACACGACTTATTCTGCGGTTCGAATCACACACTTGCCAACGGGTGTTGTTGTGTCAATGCAGGACGAGAAGTCGCAGATCAAGAACCGCGACAAAGCGATGCGCGTGTTGCGTGCTCGGTTACAGGAAATCGAAGAGCAAAAACAGCACGAAGCGTTAGCAAGTGAACGCAGATCGATGGTCGGCTCGGGAGACAGGTCGGAAAAGATTCGCACTTACAACTTCAAAGAGAACCGCGTGACCGATCACCGTATCGGGCTGACGATTCACCAGCTTGATCTGGTTATGGAAGGAAACCTTGATCCTTTCATCGATGCTCTTGTGGCGCATTATCAAGCTGAGAAGTTGAAAGGCGAAGCAGTAGCTGCGTAGTCCTTTGGAGTGCGACGGCCTGCCGTCGCTTTGGTACTACAGCGTGCTGCTAATCTCCTAAGTCCACAACTTCGACATTAACAAAGCGACGGCAGGCCGTCGCACTCCAAAGGCTGATGAATTCAACTCACATCCTTCTTGTCCGTCACGGCCAATCTGAAGGCAACGCCGAGCGGCGCTTTGGCGGACATACCGCGACACCATTATCGAGTCGAGGCCGACGTCAAGCACAGGCAACTGCCGAAGCGTTGGCTTCCGAACCACTAAGCGCGATCTACTCGAGCGACCTTGCTCGCGCAATGCAAACAGCCGAGCCGCTCGCGAAGCTAAGCGGTCTGCGAGTCGAAGCTAGCAAAGCATTTCGTGAGCGCAGCGTTGGAGTAATGGAGGGGTTGACGTTTGAGGACGCGGCCCAAAAACATCCAGAACAATATGCAGCTTTATTGCGGCGAGACTTTGAGCACGTACTGACAGGTGGTGAGAGTTATCGTCAACTTCTTGATCGTGCCTGGCAAAAACTCGATGAGATTATCAAGCAAACTAACGGCGGCACCGTGGTTGTTTTCAGTCATACCGGCACGATTTGCATTCTCGCTTTGCACTTGATTGGCGCACTCGATGCACCCGAACTCAAGCCAGTCTGGTTATCGAGTGCGAATTGCGGCATCAGCCGATTTGATTTACGTGACGATGGGTTTATTCGCGTCATCGCGTTGAACGATACACGACACTTGACTTTGATTAAATAAGAGAATTCTGCAAACGCGGGCTTATTCGTGTGATTCGTGGTGTTTCGTGGATCGTATTTTCAGAACCTAAACAAAACGATCCACGAATCAACACGAAACACACGAAGGCACGTCTGGTGGTGAGTATTCCTTGCCCAAGAACAACGCAGTATCACTTCAACTTAGCAACTCTTCGATTAATCCCATTCCTCATTTGCCAATATGCCTCGGCTATTTTCTTCGGAACCACATAATCAGTGGACCACCAAGCAGGTTCCAGATCATCTCTCCACTTGTCTAACATCGTCTGATCCAGCTTGAGAATTCCATCCCGAGTCACGCCCGCTGGCGGTGGGACAAACGCTGCAATCTTGTCGTAAAGCTTGTCGCGTTCTTCAATATTCACGCGTCCAAGTAGGTGCCAAAGCGTTAACGTGTCACGCGCTCGAGAGTTCTTGAGCAGCGTGTCAATCGCAACCTGATTAGATGGGTTTCCGCCGAAATCGATTGTTGTTAACGCCTGCCGAAACTCGGGCGAGGCGTCTTCGAAGTAAGGTGTACCCGGGCCAACTCCAGGTCGGGTCTGACAAGCAGCACCGGTCGGTACCATCGATTCACGATCCTTCAATTCCAACGCGACCCAACCCGACGTCACCCTCAACAAACTTGCTCCCGTATCGTCAACTTCCAACGTGTAGGCACATCCCATGTCGGCAGCAACTGCTGACGGCGTATCTACAAAGAAGAGACGCGGAGGCGCCCAGATTCGTGCGCTCATCTTGCCACGAGCTAATTCGAGTCGATGCTCCGTTGGTTGTGTTTCGACTAATCGAACGCGCGTATTTGCATCAATCTGAACCTGCCCAATCGAAGCAACATTGATCTGTGCTCTCGAAGCGCCATCTGTTTCAAGCCATTGACCAACTGCCAGTTGACCTTTGTTTCGAACGCTCGTCGAACCGATGCGCGGCGTACCATCGATTGTCTCCACCTGCCAGAACGAGCCTTGATTAATCGAACGTCGGCCACTCAACACAAGCCAGAGCCCAAGCGCGCCGGCGACAACCAGTACAGCAGCGACTGCTGTTCGTGTTTGCCATCTGTTGAAATAGAGAGGTGCAGTCCAGGACGTCCGCGAAGGTTTGGTCTTAAGTTTCCTCTCGAGCTCCGGCCAAAGCTTGTCCGGAGGCTGAATAAGCGGGAGCTGCTCGGCAAGCTTTACACCCAACTTTATTCGTTCGAACTCTGAACGACACTTTGAACACGCCATGAGATGCTCGTTGAACAGACGCGCGTCTGCGGCACTCAACTCACCATGGCAGTAGGACGAGATGTCGTTTATTACGTGCTTTCCAAACATCCTAAGTCTCCAGAACTACTCTACGAATGCTCGCAGATGAGATAGCCGCTTTGCCAATTGTCCGTGTCCACGATTAAGACGAGAGGCAACTGTTCCCTTGGAACAACCCATGACCTGCGCTATCTCTTCGTAAGAGAGTCCCTCGATATATTTCAAAAGAATTGGTAACCGAAACTTTGGTTTGAGCTGCGCGATTGCGCTTCGCACTGCTTCGGCAACCTCGGTCTTTCCATACTGTTTCTCCTGCGGATTTTTTTCCGAAGGGTGTTTCATTGCGAAGACCTCGCCGAATGGAAGGAGACGCCGGCGACGCCGGCGTTCATCCATACAGGCATTGACGACGAGGCGATACAGCCAGGTGGTGAATTCCGAATCTCCTCGAAATTGCTTGATGGCAGTGAACAGCTTCAAAAAAATCTGTTGGGTCACATCATCGGCAAAAGTCGCATCGCCACCTGACGAGTAGACTGCGATTGAGTAAACCTTGTCCTTGTAAGTTTCAAAGAGAACGCGAAAAGCGTCTCGATCACCTTCCTGGCACGCGTTAATAACTCGGCCACTGATGATTTGCTCAGCCATTGCGGCGCGCCGCTCCATTCGCTTCCCCCGTTACTTAACTACCGAGGATTAGACGGTTCTCTGGGCCTGTTTCTTCCAAGTTTTCGGGGCAGTAGCCCGACTGTCAAGGAGGGCTCAGCAGCGGATTATGTAGAGCCAGATATGAGCCCTCCTTGATAGTCGGGCTTACTGCCCGGCTTTTCGGCGGGTACTTCAACTTTTCCTTTGACAGGAGTCATCGCGAGTGTCTAATCTCACACTGGTTCGTTCGGACCTCTAAAACACGCTGCGTTCCTCATTTTCAACCCTGGAAAGATTGCTATGAAACGACTAATACTCCCGTTGCTCCTATTGCTGATGGCTACCCCCAGTGTCCTCGCTCAACCAACAGAGCGAGACATGAAAAAAGAAGAAGCCATTTGGAAAGACCTTCAAGCAGTGGCTCCGAAACAGCTCGAGACGTTCAAAACAGCAACAGTTGCTATGGACAATCAAAAGTACGATGAAGCTGCCAAGCTTTACGAAGCTGTGAGACTCAATGCTCCAGAATTCGATCCGGTAATTCGTCGACTTGGCATCTGTACTGCACTCGCCGGGAAAGTTGACGAGGGACTGGGCTTGCTCGAACATGCGGTTTCGAAGAAGCGCTCACCAGAAAATCTGATTAGCCTCGCGCAGACACTCGCTTATCCTTCCGAAACCAAACAAGGAACATTCGAACAAAAAACACGAGCGCTCAGCCTGGCGACGGAAGCGGTAAACAATCCGAGCATTGGTAACGATCCGTCGTATCCCGCCTTGATGGGACAACTCGCGATCGATCTGGATCAGATCGATCCCCTGCGCGTGGCGACGAAGAAATTAGTCGCCGAACATCCAGAGCTGATAGTGACTCATTATTACAGTGCGCTGTTAGCGGCGGCGGATGAAGAATGGATTACGGCAGAACGGGAGATACTGCAGGCTGAAAAACTGGGATTGCCTCATGACGCCACTCAAGCATTCCTGGATTCCGGCGTTGGCTCAAGAGCACGAGTTTGGCACTACACCTACTACAGTCTCGGTGTAGTCGCAGCTTGGGCGCTTGGGCTGCTTTTCCTTTTTCTGACCGGCAAGTTCATGTCGCGCGTTACGCTACGTTCTATAGAAACAGAAGATCCGAATCAACCTGCAAGTCGTTCGCAGATGACTTTGCGTCAGTGGTATCGACGGTTAATCAACGTCGCCGGTCTCTACTACGCTATTTCAATGCCGGTTGTGATGTTCCTTGTGATTGCCGTTGCCGCCTCGATAACTTACGGCTTCATCATGTTGGGCCGTATACCAATCAAACTGATATTACTCCTTGGCATCGGAGCATTGATTACCATCTACAAGATGATCCGCTCGTTGTTCAGTAAGATTGAGAAGGAAGATCCTGGACGTCCGCTTAACGTAGACGAAGCACCACGCCTTTGGGATCTAACCCGGAATGTCGCCAGCACAGTTCAAACGCGCGCGATAGACGAAATCAGGGTGACCCCAGGTACTGAACTAGCCGTCTACGAAAAAGGAACATTCCGCGAACGATCCAACGACAAAGCGAAACGAATCCTTATTCTCGGCGTTGGGTGTTTGAATGATTTCCGGCTCAACTCTTTTCGCGCGGTGTTAGCTCACGAATATGGTCACTTCTCGAATCGAGATACAGCCGGAGGCGATGTGGCAATGCGAGTCAATGACCATATGATGAAGTTTGCGCAGGCGATGTACGAGGGAGGGCAAGCCGTCTGGTGGAATATAGCCTTCCAATTTTTACGCATCTACCACTTCATCTTTCGCAGGCTGAGTCATGGAGCGACAAGACTTCAGGAGGTACTTGCCGATCGAGTAGCGGCAATGAACTACGGCGCCTCAGCATTCGAAGATGGTTTAACTCACGTCGTAAAACGAAGCGCACAGTTCAATGTGATAGCCACACATGAGATCAATGCCTCGCTGGCGGCGCGGCGAGTTATCCAGAACTTGTATGAACTGCCTGCAATTGAAAACGCAGACGTGGCCGAAGCGACGCGCGAAGCTCTGAATCGGGAAACAAGTGAGGACGACACACACCCGAGCCCGAACGATCGGTTTCGCTTTACGAGACGAATAACGAGTCAAACTGAACCGGCGCTGTCCGGCATGGTGTGGGATCTCTTCACGAATCGTGAGGCGCTTACCTCAGAGATGACGAAGATGGTTCAGGGGCAGCTCGGTGGGTAGTCAGTGGCCATGGAGAGATTGCCAATTTCCGATTGGCAATTGCCGATTGTCTGGCGTTGACGAGTTTTTGCGCCGACGCGCTTTCTAAATCGGCAATTGGCAATCGGAAATCGGCAATAGAAGAACCCTACCGCGTCACATGAACCAACATCTCGGTCCCTGATTCAATCTTCAACTCTTTGCTTCCGTTCACTGCGAGTGAGCCGGCGCCACCGGCGCCACCAATTATCAGACCGATAGCAGCTCCCTTGCCTCCACCCGCGATCCCGCCAACAATCGCTCCTACAGTTGCTCCAATACCTGCGCGCTTTACTGTCTGTTTTGTGCGGCTCCCCGATTCAACACCACCTTCGTTGTCGGCACGTCCCGAACCCTCGCCGTAAACTCGGGTTACGTAGCCATGAAGAGTTCCCTTCCGTCCATCTCTTAGCTCAACTGAATCAAACGCGAGATTCATGCTGGTTCGACCTTTGATCTTGCCGGACTTTTGGATTGAACTGACGTGGCCATTCAGACGAGCCTCATCGAATCGACTCGGATTGATCACGGTTGCTGTGAATCTGTCGCCTATCCTCGAGTCTTTGCTGGAAAGCGTCTCGTTGATGCGAACTTTCAAGTCAGTACCCGCCGGTACCAACGGTGCCACTGGCCGGCGCGTCGTGGTTCGCCGCTTCATACTTGGTTTAGTCTGCGAGTTCGTTGAAACAGAAGTCGCTAACAAAGCGAGGCCTACTATCACGGTGCATACAATTGTTTTAATGTTTATTTTCATCGTTCCTCCTCAGCAATGTCTCGGTCAGAACTCCAAAACAAAATGCCCCCGACTCGGACACGGGGGCCTTCCAATACCTCAAGATCTCAGAGCTCAGATCCCAGATCTCAGATTTCAGAACGTCAGCAATTGGTCTGGGATCTGAGATCTTCCAAGCTGACTAATTTCAACCCTGGACAGACAACGCTGCGTTTGCCGACTGCGAACCTGAGCCCCCGTTCGAAGATTCCTCGTCTTCAAAACTACGCTGTCTGTGAACCGACCCGTCCGACTCAAAAATATAGGCGGAAGGGGCTTCGCGCATGATGATGTCCTGTAGTCTCATCAAGCCATAGAGCAAGGCTTCGGGTCGCGGGGGACAACCCGGAATATAAACGTCTACGGGAATACACCGGTCGACACCTTGCATTGTTGAGTATGAATCAAATGGACCGCCAGTCGAGGCGCACGCGCCCATTGCAATCGCCCACTTCGGTTCTGGCATCTGGTCATAAACTCGGCGAACAACTGGACCCATCTTCAACGTTACGGTGCCGGCAATGATAATGAGATCACTTTGACGAGGACTTGGCCGAAATACTCCAGCCCCAAAGCGATCGATATCGAACCTGCCGGCCCCAGTGGCGATCATTTCAATTGCGCAACACGCGAGGCCAAAGGTCATTGGCCAGAGGGCAGACTTCCGCGCCCAATTCACGACGGGCGCTGCGAGATCCATTCCCTTCGCCCCAACCGTCCGGCGAACTGCATTCATGATCGAATCGACCCTGGTTAAAACAAATCCCTCTTCGTGTTCAGCCATAAGCTTAATTCAGATTTAAGATTTCAGATTTAAGATTGTCGTCTGGAGTCAATCTTAAATCTTAAATTCCCTCAGGCCCATTCAAGCGCGCCTTTTCGCCACGCGTAGTAATAACCAACAACAAGAATCGCAATGAAAACAAACATTTCAACCAGCGCGAACTTCGTAAACGAAAAATCGTTACCCATGAAGATTATCGCCCAAGGCAAAAGAAAGATCGTCTCGACATCAAATATTAAGAAGAGCATTGCCACGATGTAGTACCTTACGGTGAACCGATCGTGCGCTTCTGTCGTCGGGTCGATGCCGCATTCGTAGGGACGCATCTTCCCTTTTTCATATTTTATCGGCCGTAGAAATCTTCCTAGTATGAGCGGCAGCACAGGAAACACAACCGCGACGACGAAAAATATCATCACTGGCCAATAAGCTGTAATAGGACTGCCGACTGTAGTTTCAGCGCTGCTAGCAGCTGCTTGAAGAAGCATGTTCTCTCATGAGGAGAGCCAAGGAAAATTATTAAACGTGAAAATAGTAAGCGTGCGGTAATAACGTTGTCAACGCGAACGTCCGACGAACTTTAAGTTTGTCGTGGCTTACCCTGGCACCACCTGAGAAAACTGAGGCATATGAATTCGACGCACGACAAACTAAAAGTTCGTCGGACACGAGTTCACATCCATGTAACTTCACAGCAAGACCGATTTAAGACAGTGGACATATCCTACGCCGTTCCAGGAAGTGGTTTTCAACCAACAATAATCGAGGTCATAATAATGATGCTTCCAAGCTTCAGACTCGCCGCTCTCCGCCTTGCTCTCTGTTCAATCGTCATCTGCCTACTCAATGTTTCCATAATCCGTGCCCAGGAATTCGCTAAGAACGCAGTCAAAACTACAGTAGATTCGACCGAACCGACAGTTAACGAACGCGTCAGAGTCCTCGAGGCAGAACTCGAAAAACAAAACGCGAAGTTAGACCAACTACAAAAAACAATCGCTGACCAGCAGACTGCCATTCAAGCCCTGTTGAATAAATTGTCGGGACCTAAAGCCGCAGCTGCAGATGAACCCCTCTCGACAACATCTGCAGTGGCGCCAACGGCCGAAGCTGCCCCAACTCCGCAACCACCGACTGTCGAACAACGCGTCAGTAAACTGGAAGGTCAGGCCGTGAGAATCGGACCCTTGAGAGTCAGCGGCGATTTCCGGCTTCGCTTCGATGGAATCTTTCGCTCCGCTACCGACCCGACGGATCCTCCGGTTACCCACAGCCAAAATGCTCGTGCTCGTTACCGATTGAGAATCAACTTCGATACCGATCTTTATCCAACCCTCAGTTTCCACAGCCAGCTCGCCACCGGGCCAATAAACAACGCCTTAACACTAGACCAGGACTTCGGTGCCGTAAACGCTCGACATCCACTCTTTATAAGCGAAGCGTGGGTCGACTACCACCCAATCAAATCGGTGCAACTTCAGGGAGGTCGAGTTCTGGAGGTCTTCGCGGACAATTCCCGTTTTCTGTTCGATGACGACATTAGATTCAACGGCTTCAATGAAAAGTACGTCCTTACCTTAAAGAAGAACGCAGGGCACTTTTCAAACATAGACTTTCGCGCGGGACAGTACATCTTGAGCAATCCAAACGTGGCGATAATCACGCCTGGAAGTCCGTTAGCACGCGCAGGTGAAATCGTTGGAACGACTGGTCGCTCAGCAAACCTTTTCCACCAGGGCGTACTTTTCAATCAGACCTTCAATGAACGCTGGTCTGATCAGTTTGGCGGCGACATTCAACTGTACCGCAATCCAAATCAAATCCAACTGGCTTCAACTGCAGATGGAGTTGTATTGCTCGTTCAACCCGGACTTGGATTAGCGCTCTCCGGTCCTTTAACCGGAACGGGCAATGCGACCACAACACCGGGAGGCGCAATCTACACCGCTCAAGGATTTCAGGTTGCGCGTCTAACCTACCGTTTGAACTATGCAGGATTCGAGAAAGGCGATCACAAATTTCCCGTGGTCTTCAATCTGCAGTTAGCGCGGAACGTCGCAACAGGGCTGAAGGAAAGGGATGCGATGTTAGCGGCATTGCAAGTCGGAAGAATCACAAAGAAAGGCGACAGTTCGTTCCTGTACGTCTTTTCAATCAAAGGTGCGAACGCATTGATCTCTCAGGTTACCGACGACGACCTCGGCACGGGCACAGGCGTGAATATTCGAACTAATCACTTCCGGTTCGAATACGGAATCGCGAGAAAGGTCACATTGCAGAGTCTGTTCTTTATTCAGAATTCATTACGAAGCAGCGGCCAATATCCAAACTTCTTTGTTCCAATCAGCGCGTTCGTACCAACAACCTATCGACTGCAACAACAGATCGTATTTTCATTCTAGACGCAAAGTCCAAAGTCCAATGTTTAAAGTCCAATGTCTAAAGTAAATTCTTGGACTTTGGACCTTGGACTTTGGACTTTAGACAGTTCGTCGGACTTTCTTAATCACTGAGACCGCGGGCGCCTCGCCCAACTCCAACGCCGCTCGCGTGTCCACATAACAAGGGCCTCGATCCTCATTACATTTTCACGCCCCCGGCAGCGCTCTTGCGGGCGAGACGCGCGCGGTCTCAGCTTCGGGGCATTAACTCATTCCTCAGGGAGTGGCTGAGGTTGGCGTTTCGGTAACCTGGGGCCTCTTCACGAGGCAAGTCTATGAGAAAGCTTTAGCCAATTTTGAGAGCCCCAATCCCTGCCACAAATCGCCGATGTTTGGCAGCGGCACCCCCATGATATGCATGAGAATGCCCACGAAAGAACCAATAATTAGCGTCGTCACAAACGCTCGCACCACCATGCTCAAGGCATTCTTCGAAGCGCCTGAGACTGCCCGTAAAAAACGGTAATGCATGTCAACTACCCCCGTTTTCTGAGCTCTTGTTGGGTTCACCAGGCCTGTAGCCAAATACACGTCGAGGCGACTGCGGCTTGGTTTTCTGAGGATTTTATGGGGCTGTCGGGGTTTGGTAAGCGAAGCCTACTTGACTTCGAAAACATTATGGCAAAGTGGGCAGCCGGTTGACAACAAATAAGTCAAAATGTCCGATATGCTTTAGCTTGTCGTGACGCAACCAACCAAGGTATCGACTTTTGCAGAACGTCGGATCAGTCGGGCTTGGTTGGTTACGTCACGACAAGCTAAAGCATATCGGACACAGAAACATTCTTCTTTTCTCTTGCGTAATAAACGCACCACGAGTAGAAATTCTTAGCAGTTAAAAACTCGTTCCAATTCTGCGTAGCTCATTCTTGTTTTTCGGATCAAACATCTTCCACAAAGGGAGGGGTTTGATCTGCAGTCGTGCTCAAGTCCCCATGCATCAATGTTTCTTAAGCGAGGAATCTCCATGCAACGATCACTAATCAAGCTCCTGCTGTTGGCTCTTGCAGTGACGCTCAGTACTTCAACTCTCAAAGCGAAACCATTAAACGTTCCCGTCGTCTACTACAAACTCCCTAACGGTCTGAAAGTCGTAATCTCTGAGGACCATAACGCTCCAGTAGTTGCTGTTGCCGTTTACTACAATGTTGGTTTCCGCGTTGAGCCCAAAGGCCGAACAGGGTTTGCCCACCTGTTTGAGCACATGATGTTTCAGGGTTCTGCGAACGTGAAGAAGTTTGATCATGTAAAGTTTGTCGAAGCTAACGGCGGCAATACGAACGGTCACACCGATTTCGATTACACCAACTATTACGAAACGCTGCCAAGCAATCGCGTTGAGATGGGCCTGTGGCTGGAAGCTGATCGCATGCGCTCTCTCGATATCAGCGAAGAAAACCTCAAGAATCAGCAGAACGTGGTGAGTGAGGAAGTTCGAGTCAACGTTCTCAATCAACCTTACCAGTTCTTCGAATGGATCGAACTCTGGAAGAACGCTTTTACAAATTGGAATAACTCTCACAACGGTTACGGAGAACTTGACGAGATCAATGCCGCAACGATTGAAGACGTTCGCAATTTCTTCAAGACCTACTACGCACCAAACAACGCGGTATTGACGATCGTGGGCGATGTTGATCCTGCAGAAGTGAAGAAGATGGTGGAGAAGCATTTCGCAAGCATTCCTTCGCAGACAGCACCACCTAAGCCAGACTTAACAGAACCGGCTCAAATGAAAGAGAAACGGGTTTCTCAACCAGACAAGCTCGCGAACCTCCCAGCTCTGGCCACGGGATATCACGTACCAGCTCAGAACTCACCCGACTTTCCTGCTGTGGCACTACTCGTTCAGATTTTGCAGGGCGACGACAGTTCTCGCTGGTATCAACGACTTATTAAAGAGAAAGAACTCACGCTCGATCTGACTGGCGGCCTGAATTACTTCGGCAATGAGTTTGACTACACCGGGCCAATGATCATGACGACGCGTACCACATACAAGCCCGGTCACACAGCTGATGAAGTGTTGAAAGAGATGGATGCGGTAACCGCGGAGGTTGTAGCTAAAGGAGTCACTGAGAAAGAACTTGCAGATGCCAAGGTCAGGTATCGGTCAAACTTTTACAGCCAACTTGAGTCGAGCTTTGGCAAGGCACACTTGTTATCCGTTCTCGCTCTCTTCAGGGACGACCCGAATCAAATCAACTCGCTATTGACTCCGTTCGAGAATGTCACCGCAGCACAGGTGAAAGCGGCCGCAGCTAAATATCTCGTCGCGAGCAATCGAACAGTGATCGATCGCGTTCCCGAAACAAAGACTCAAACTGGTCAGTAAAGGAGGCCCCGAAATGAAACTCTTACTATCAATTACTCTCTTAATCGTTTCGAGTCTCCCCGTATTAGCACAACAGAAAACGCCGCCACCGCCAGGTCCCGCACGACCTTTGAACCTACCCAAGCTGACAGAGAAGAAGCTTGCCAATGGTCTGACGGTAGTGCTCGCTCCGTTGCCAAATGTTCCGAAGGTCTCAGCGATCCTAACCTTCCGCGCGGCAACCGACGCGACTGATCGAACGGGACATCCCGGTATCGCTCAAATCGCGGCCGGTATCGCGAATGAAGGCACTGACAGCCGTACAAGTAAACAGATCAAAGAAGAGCTCCGCTCAATTGGCGGCTCCCTTAGTCTTTTTACGGACGCCGATCAAACACAACTTACCGCGACTTCGCTGTCAGAGTTTTCAAATCGAATGTTCGAGCTGATGAGCGACGTCGCCCAACACCCAGCGTTCCCGGAAACTGAAGTAAAACTGGCGCAGGAAAACACCATCCAACAAATTCGAGCGGGCCGCTCAAATCCAGGTTTTCTGGCGAACGAGCGGTTTCAGAAGGCTGTCTTCGGGAATCACCCTTATAGTTTTGTCGTTCCTGATGAGAAATCGATCAGTGCGCTGACGCGAGACGATCTGAAAGCGTTTGTGGCGAAGTACTACATTCCAAACGCGTCACATTTGATCGTTGTCGGTGATATTGATGTTGACAAGGCCTTCGCTGAGATCGAAAAGGCATTCGGCAGTTGGAAGACCGGAACTGTTCCTGCTGACGAGAATCCGGCGGTTCCCGAGCGAGATAAACGACAGATTTACTTTGTCAATCGTCCCGGGTCGATCCAGTCAACCATCTACGTCGGTAACGTAAGTATTGCGCGCAGCCATGCTGATTATTTCGCTCTCAGAACAGCCGACACGATATACGGATCCTCGTTCTATTCTCGCTTGACTCGCAATATTCGCGAGAGCAAGGGTTACACTTATTCTCCATTTAGCTCATCAAACACTCAGGCAAAGACAGGGTCGCATCTTGCCGGCGCGTCAGTGCGCAACGAAGTTACTGGCCCAACGCTCCTCGAGATCCTCTATGAACTGGACCGAATGAGGGTTCTTCCGGTGACAGACGAAGAACTCGATGCGGCGAAGCAGTTCAGCACGGGAAACTTTTCGGTTGAGCTTGCCAGTCAGCTCGGACTCGCCGGTCGAATCAATACCGTCTATACCTACGGTCTAAGCAAGACGTTCATCGACGACTTCCGTCCAAAGATCGAGGCGCTCACAACCGCTGATATTCAACGCGCGGCCGCCAAGTACTTTGATACTTATCATGCCGCAATCGTGATCGTCGGCGATTGGGACAAAGTGAAGGATCAAGTGACGCCGTTTGGTGACGTGACGATTTACGATTCGGAGGGAAATGTTGTAAAGAGCTGAAAGCTCTGAATGTTTTCGGTCGAGCGAATAGGTCCTATAGGTCCAATAGGTCCTATTCGCGAAGACTGAGGACTTCACGGATGAGAATGCACATGCCGCTTCACTACTCCTCCCTCTGCATCAGCTAACCCATGCACGACCATAAATGCCCCTTCATCATAGTCCTCGACGACAGCCTTCACGCGGCCGATTTCCAGCCTCGTTACTACACAGTAAAGAATGTCCTGGTCCTGATTAGTTAACCCACCTTTGCCCTTGAAGACGGTGACACCTCTTTGTAGCCGTTGAATTATTCCCTGCCTTATCGGCTCACTTCGTTCCGAAACAATAATTATGGCGGTGTGTTCCTCTACGCCATGAATTAAAAAATCCACGGTCTTGGAAGCAGCAAAGTAGGTCAACATCGAATACAGCGCAGAGTCGATGCCGAGGAAGAATGCTGCCGACGAGAAGATGACGACATTCAGAATTAGAATGACGTCGCCAACTTTTAGAACCTGACTGCCTTTGCTGATTAGCAGCGCGGCAATTTCAGTCCCATCGAGCACAGCGCCGCCACGTATGGCCAGCCCAATTCCGCCACCGATGAAGAAGCCGCCAAATACTGCGGTAAGCAGTTTGTCCGGAGTCACGTCCGGAAACTTCACAAAAGCCAGGCATAAAGAAAGGCCTGCAATTGCAAGTACGCTTCGAAACGCAAAAACACGTCCGATCTGCCGGTAGGCAACGACGATAAACGGAACGTTGATAACTGGAATAAGCAAAGAGAGAGGCCACCCAAGCACATTTGAGAGCAACATCGAAACTCCCGTTACCCCGCCGTCAATGAAGTGACTCGACAAAAGAAACCCTTTCAGACCGAACGCGGCAGATAAGATTCCGAGGAGGATCAGAATGGTGCTCCGCGTGGCGCGCGCAAATGTTTTCATCGTTGCAACTCCAATTTGGGTTTAGTGCTTCGTGCTTTGATAGACGGGCAAGGTGTGGACTTCAAATCGACACGGGGATGAGGGACACGGAGACACGGGGATGCCGAGAAACGCCCTCCGCGTCTCCCCATCTCCGCGTCTCCGCGTCGCACGTCCTTATTCATGAATGGATTGAATAACTACTGACGCGCCACTCTCCGCTCTGTTTCTCCAGAACCAGGGTTTCGGTAGCCTTAGGTAATTTACTAAACGAGCTGTCATACCGAATGGTGACTGTCTCGGCCACGGGATCAGAATAGAAAATACTGTTGAAGGTTCTGCTTTTAACTCGACCAGCCTGACTTAAGAATTGCTGCATACGAACGGCCCAACTCTCTTTCGTAAACCTGGCACTGAGCCGATCCGAGACCAAATTCCAAGCGTCATCTATGTTGCCGCCATAGATCAGTGCCAACCAGTTTTCAGCCACGCTCTTCAGTTTGATCTGATCGGTCGCTGAAACTTCTCTGCTCGAGGTTGCGCGAATGATGATCTGCGCAAAATCGTCGGTAGCGGAAGACATACCATCGATCACAGACGCCCGGTCCGAGTTAACCATTACCGCCACAGTCACCTTGTACTTGGTGTAGTAACGCAAATCTGAAATGTAGCCTGGAAAATCGCCGTCATGCCCATAAGTCCTTCCAAAGTTACTGCGCGAGATCATTACGCCTAACCCATACAGTGCGCCTTCACCAGTGCTCGTGCTCCTGATCATTTCATCGAGACTACCTGGCGAGAGCACTTCGCCCTCATAAAGGAGATGCCCCCAACGAGCGAGATCCTCGGCGGTTGAAGCAAATCCGCCACCTGCCCACTCCCACTGCGGATTGATTCTGAACTTGCCGTTGACAATCACAGGTCCGTTATCGAGATATCCATTTGACATCTCAGGCAAGGTCAACGCGTTTGACGGAATAGTTCGCTCCAATTTGAATGGCTTCAAAATCCTCTCGTCGATTAGTTCGTATAGAGAGCGTCCTGTAGCCTTCTCGATAATCATTCCCACAAGAATGTAATTTGTGTCTGAGTAGTTGTATCCCTGGCCTGCTGGAAAGAGCGGTTTCTTCTTAAGTACATAAGCAATCAGTTCGTCGTAGTTGATGTTTCTTGCGCTACTCTTGAGGGTTTGCTTTTCAAAGCTGCTCATCTCTGCATGATTTTCAATTCCACTCGAGTGGTTCAGCAACATGCGCAGCGTAATATCTGGTGCATTTGGAAGTTGATTGAACCAGGGTTCGGTACCCAACCAGGTTTGAATTTTGTCGTCGAGTTTCAACTTGCCTTCCTGAACCAACATCATGGTCAGCGTGGCGACAAATGTCTTACCGATGCTTGCTGCCAATAATCGATCAGTTGTTTTTAGGGTCGCCCCTGTTTGCAGATCAGAAACGCCGATCGCGACTGAGCCAGAAACATAGCGAGGTTTGCCGTCAGGCGTTTGTCCGTCAACATAAACAAATCCGACTTGCGCGCCGGGAAATTTTTCCGTCGCCATTAAACCCTGGAGCCTGGCCTTCACTCTCTCGGAAAGGCTCGCGGATTTCGCCTCATTCGAAGTTGCCGGTCGCGTGGCTGTTTGCGCATACGTAATGGAAGGAATTGAGATAAGCAGCAGAAAGAGTATGTTGCGGTGCTTCATGATTTTGCTTGGTACGACAGGCTGTTTTTGCCTGTCGTCGACTCTTGGCTATCGGTTCTTCGAAGCTTAGCAAACCGGACCAGGACAGGCTAACAGCCTGTCTTACACGTCTAAGGAATAGAAGAACGAGGAGAGTTGGCGCAGATATTATCGCGTTTCGATAGTCGATGAAAATAGATCGAATAGATCCTATAGGTCCTATAATACTGGCCATGCAAGCCACCAAGACAGATGTTCTGATCGTTGGCGCCGGACCCACCGGTCTCGCACTGGCATGTCAGTTTGTTCGTTATGGCGTCGACTTCATTATCATTGATAAGAAAGAAGGCGTAACGCCTTACTCTAAAGCGCTGGGAGTTCACGCCCGCACGCTTGAAATCTACGAACAGATTGACCTCGCAAAGCCTGCTATTTCCCAGGGAACACCGGCGGGCAAAGTCAGGATGCTTGAACGTGGTGAAGTTTTAGGTGAAGTAAACCTATCCAATGTTGGCGAAGGTCTCAGTCCTTATCCTTACATGCTCGTGTTCGAACAAAGCCGCAATGAACAGTTGATGTACGACTGGCTCCGAGAGAATGAGCAGGATGTCAGGTGGCAAACGGAGTTGCTGAACTTTTCGCAGAACGATTCCGCGGTCACCGCATCGATTAAAACCGCGGATGGACAAATTCAGACTATCGAAGCGAGTTATCTCGTGGGTTGCGACGGGCCACACAGTTTGGTCAGACGCAATTTGGGCCTTTCATTCGCAGGTAGCACGTTTGAACGTTTGTTCTATGTGGCTGATGTTCACATCGATTGGAAGTTCACTCACGACGCTCTAACAGTTTGCATCGCACCGCACAGCGTAGTCGCGTTCTTTCCACTACCTGGAGAAAAACGCTGGCGCATTGTCGGATCGTTTCCCGAAGGTGTAATGAAAGACGAGAGTGACGTTGTTTATGAAGAGATTGAGGAACAAATCAAAAAGGAAGCTCAGTTGGAACTGGACATAACCCGCGTGGATTGGTTTTCAACTTATAAAGTCCACACTCGTCACGTTGATCGCTTTTCGTCAGGGAGATGTTTCGTTGCGGGCGACGCAGCGCATATTCACACGCCCGCCGGTGGACAGGGAATGAATACCGGAATTCAAGATGGTTACAACCTCGCATGGAAACTGACAATGGTGCTCAAACATTCCGCTCACCTGAGCCTTTTGAACACGTATAACGAAGAGCGCTTGCCCAACGCGAAACGGTTGACTGAAACGACGGATCGAATGTTCAACCTTGCTGCAGGCACCGACTGGTTTGTCAGCCTGATTCGCACCACAATTTTTCCACCAATGGCCCGCTACATTCTGTCAATCGATGCGATTCGCAAGCGCTTCTTCATTATGATTTCTCAGATAGGAATCAGCTATCGCGACAACTCATTGAGCTTACACGACGAGGACCATGACTTTGAAGTGAAAGCCGGCGATCGCATGCCCTACTTTGTTGTAGACGGAGAGAGTATCTTCGACAAACTACGGGCACCGAAATTTCACTTGCTGTCCTTTTCTGACGGGCAGACACAGCCAGACGGACTTCAATCGACGGATGTTCTCGATACACAAACCATTGCCTTGTATCCACACATTACGGAAGTCTTTGGTGCCAGCAAATCTTTTAGCGTGCTGCTTCGCCCTGACAATCACATCGCATTGATCACGAAGGACACTTCACTAAGACCGGTTACTGTTTATCTCAAAAGAATCTTTGGCTCTCGCGACTGACAACCGCACTTGGATGCGGTCAGTACCACCTCGCGGTAGCGGGTGGGTACGTAGTCAACGAATCACCCAAGCAAGGTTGACTGCGTACCCACCCGCTACCGCGAGGTGGTACCGACTGCATCCAAGTGCAGTAAGAGTCGACACAAATCGACATTCAATGATCACATTCAAACTAGGCAATGATCACCACCGGACGTACTCGGTGTGTCTTAATTAGCTTTATCCCCAGACACGAACATAACCAAAGGAGATCAAGCTAATGACAGCGAAAGCAGCTTCATCACCCGAACGCAAGACGTCCACAATGTTCAGAGAGTCCGGGGCCTTCTCAAGTTTTTCCGTTACCGATTTGAGCAAGGCCAAGGCCTTTTATGGCAAGACTCTGGGACTGGATGTTTCAGAGCAACCAGAGGGACTGCAATTGAATCTGGCCGACGGGTTCAACGTCTTCTTATATCCAAAACCAAATCACACCCCTGCAACTTTCACGGTTCTCAACTTTGCGGTGGATGACATCGACGAAGCGGTTGACGAACTCAACTCGCTCGGCATCCGGCTGGAGAAATATGATCAAGCTGAAATCAGAACCGACGCCAAGGGAATAATGCGAGGCAATGGTCCTCAAATCGCGTGGTTCAAGGATCCGGCTGGGAATATTCTTTCGGTTGTAGAAGATAGGAAATAGACACGGAGACGCGGGGACGCGGCGACACGACTTTTCTAGATCACCGTGTCCCCGCGTCGCCCCGTCGCCGCGTCTCCACTCGCCCGTGAAATGATCCTCGTCTCTGGTTATACTCTCGAGCATGACTACCACAACCGACTCCATGACGGGCTCAGAGATCGTTGAACTCTGCCGCCGACATACACTTTTCGAATGGTCCGCACAGGCTGCTGTCGATCCGATTCCAGTCGCGCACGCAAAAGGAATTTACTTCTGGACACCTGAAGGAAAACGCTTCATCGATTTCAACAGTCAACTCATGTGCGTGAACATCGGCCACGGAGATGAACGCGTCGTCAATGCGATTAAGAAGCAGGCAGAGACCCTTCCCTATGCCAATCCATTTATGGCAACCGACGTTCGCGCACGTCTTGGCGCCAAACTAGCGGAACTAACTCCCGGAGATATCGACGCATTCTTCTTCACCAACGGTGGAGCGGAAGCAACTGAGAATGCGATTCGGATTGCGCGACTGTTCACCGGACGCCACAAAATCGGTGCTCGCTATCGCTCATATCATGGCGGTACAGCGGGTGCACTGACACTTACCGGAGATCCAAGACGGTGGGCAGCGGAGCCGGGGATTCCCGGCGTTTTTCGGATTCCCGATTTTTATCATGGAATTCAAAAGGGTTCTGAAACAGCTGAGGAAGTGCTCGCTCGTACTGAAGAGATTCTCGAGCTCGAAGGAACCAAGACAATCGCAGCATTGATCGTGGAGCCCGTGACTGGAACCAACGGTGTTCTAATTCCTCCCGACGGTTACATCCAGGGTCTCAGGAAGTTGTGCGACAAGTACGGCATCCTCCTAATCGCAGATGAAGTGATGGCTGGCTTCGGTCGAACTGGCGAGTGGTTCTCAGTCAATCACTGGAACGTTGAACCTGATTTGATGACGATGGCCAAGGGTTTGACGAGTGCATATGTGCAGCTTGGAGCAGTTGGCATGCGCCGGCAGATAGCGGACCACTTTCAGAAGAACGTCTTCTATGGCGGTTTAACGTACAACAGCCATCCATTGGCTTGTGCGTCTGCACTTGCAACCATCGCGGTTTACGAAGAAGACAATCTGATCGAAAACGCACGACGCATGGGAAACGTAATGCATGACTTACTGGAGGATCTCCAGCGCAGGCATCCCTCGGTAGGAACGACGCGAAGCATTGGGTTGTTTGGTATCGTCGAATTAGTACGAAATCGAGAGACACTTGAACCAATGGCTCCGTTCAACAGCAGTTCGCCTGAAATGCAGGAACTGGGCAAATACTTTCGTCAGGAAGGACTGTACACGTTCGTGCGTTGGAACACGTTCTTCACAAACCCGCCGCTGTGTATTACAGAAGCGGAGATGAATGAGGCTTTTGGGATTATTGACAAGGCTTTGGAGATCACAGATAGGGCTGTTAGCTAGGATTCCGGGGTTGGGCCTTTGGTCTTTGGCCTTTGGTCTTTGGTCTTAGGTCTTGGTCTTTGCCCTTAGATCTTTGTGGCTGCTACCGTTCAACGTGATGTTCAAAGGCCTAAGACCAAAGATCAAAAACCAAATCGTAAATGAACCGAAACCTTACCAACCATAGTTGTCGTATTTGCCTCTAGGCGTTCCGCGTTGTAATAATCAAATTCGTACTCCCCCAGTGACTGGTTTTTGAGACTCGCATGAGATACGAGATTCGCTATCCCCTGATCGTACTCGCCGTCGTAGTGTCGGCATCCCTGTTCATCGGCTGCTCAAATAAGGCGGCTCAGCAACCTTTTCAGCGTCCACCGGCGCCGGTTTCCGTCAGCACTGCTGTGGCCCAGGATGTTCCCACGTATCTTGACGCTGTCGGCAAAACTGCTGCCCGTGAAGTAGTGTCAATTCAACCTCAGGTGTCAGGCCGAATAGTCAAGCTCCACTTCACCGACGGCGCAAACGTACGCAAAGGCGACATGCTGTTTACCATTGACCCGGCGCCGTTCGAAGCCGCATTACGTCAGGCGCAAGCCAATGTCCAGAAAGATGTAGCACTCAAGAAACAGGCTGAGTCAAACCTCGCTTCAGAGATCGCGAAAGCAAACTGGGGTAGGGTGCAGGTCAATCGTTATAACACTCTGGTAGAACAAGGCGTGGTTTCCAGGGAACAGTACGAAGAGCTACGGGCAACGCAAAATTCGCTGGACGCAAACGTTGGCTCAGCACGCGCTGCAGTAAATAGCGCAGAAGAGAGCATCAAGGTAGACACGGCAGCGGTTGAGACTACCAAACTTGAACTGAGCTATTGTTCCATTCGTTCGCCTATCGATGGACGCGCTGGTCAGCGTTTGGTTGATGTTGGCAACATCGTGCACCCCGGTAGTTCTTCAGCGAGCAATGCTGCCGGTAGTGGCGCTCCAGCTACTGAGAACACACTGTTGGTGATTGAGAGAATAGATCCGATTTATGCGGATTTCACGATCTCGCAAAACCGTCTGTCGGAAGTTCAAACTCAGATGAAAGCGAATCGACTTACCACAGAGGTTCGTTTACCTGATGAACCAGACTCGCCCGTCATTGGACAGCTGACCTTTCTTAATAACGCCGTCGAAGATACGACCGGAACCGTAGGTCTGCGCGCCACGATTCCCAACTCAGCTCATCGATTCTGGCCAGGACGTTTCGTCAATATTCGTCTTGTCTTGAATACTATTCATCAGGCTGTGCTCGTGCCCTCGACTGCGCCACAAATGTCAGCGAATGGATCTTTTGTTTACGTGGTTAAGCAAGACTCCACTGCGGAACAGCGACCTGTAACGCTGGGGCAGCGTCAAGGCGATCTCGTAGTCGTTGAAAGCGGAATCTCTGCTGGTGAGCGGGTTGTTACGGTTGGACAATTGGGAGTTACTCCCAACGGCAAGGTTCACATCCAGGAAAAACCGGCTACCGCAGGCGCATCGACTGAGGCGAAGTAATGAATTTATCGGAACCCTTCATACGCAGACCTGTGATGACGGCGGTCTTGACGCTTTCAGTCATCCTTTTCGGGATACTGAGTTATCGTCAATTGCCCGTAAACGATCTGCCCTCTGTCGATTATCCAGTCATTCAGGTAACCGTTGGTTATCCCGGCGCAAGTCCTGACACCATCGCAAACAACATCGCCACTCCGCTTGAACGCTCGTTCATGCAGATCAATGGGCTCGAAGTAGTAACGTCAAAGAGCTCCCAGGGCATTGCTACGTTCACACTCCAGTTCGCGTTGGAAAAGGATATCGATGCTGCTGCGACAGATGTCCAGACGGCAATCTCCCAATCGCTGAGTAGTCTACCCGCCGATCTTCCTTCGCCACCAACTTATTCAAAGAGTAATCCAAACGATCAGCCGATTATGTACATCGCGCTGACCAGCGACTCCGTCACGCGTGGTCAACTTTACGATTACGCGAGCACTCAGGTCGGCCAGCGGCTCAGCATTCTTCCCGGCGTTTCACGAATCAACGTTTATGGAACCAAGTCGGCGATCCGTATCAAAGCGAACCCGGCTGCCATGTGGTCGCGCGGCATAACCATCGACGATCTCAGCAATGCAGTTAGGAGTGGCACCAGCTACACAGGCGCCGGCCAGCTCGATAGCGGTTCAGGTACAGCGATACTTCGACCACAAGGTCAGCTCGAGAACGCGGAGCAATACAGCAATTTGATTGTCGGTGGCACCGGAGATGCGCCTGTTTACCTGCGCGACGTCGCGGACGTCAAAGACTCTGTACAGGACGAACGCGTGAACATGCGGTTCTGGGCTCGCGGTTACGATATTCCTTCAGCAACAGTGATCGTGGCCGTGAATCGTCGGGCTGGAGCAAACGCTGTTGAGGTTGCGAAGAGCATCCGCGAAATCCTGCCCCAGGTCAGTGCTCAATTACCTGGCTCGATCCGGGTCACGCCAATCTATGATCGGTCGTTAAGCATTGTGCATTCTGTAGCTGACGTGCAGATGACACTGATCATCGCGTTTGTCCTCGTTGTTATTGTCATCTTTGCTTTTCTTGGTCGCGCAACCGACACGCTGATTCCAACCGTCGCCCTGCCTTTGTCTTTGCTCATCACGTTCATGGCGATGCGTATTCTTGGCTATAGCCTTGACAATCTATCGCTGATGGCATTGACGCTGGCAATCGGTTTCCTGGTGGACGATGCGATTGTGTTCCTCGAAAACACTGTGCGCCGAATGGAACATGGAGAGAAGCCCTTCATAGCCGCTCTGAACAGCGCAAAAGAGATTAGCTTCACGATCATGTCCATGACGATTTCGTTGGCGGCAGTGTTTATTCCACTGGTGTTCATGACTGGACTGGTCGGGCGCATCTTCCGTGAATTTGCAATAACCATCGTCATAGCGATTTTTGCTTCTGGTCTTGTGTCACTCACACTGACGCCCTTGATGTGCGCGCGGCTCCTGAAGGCGCGCGGCGAGGGCATGAAGAAGACCTGGATGGAGCGCATCATTGGTGGAATAGAGAAGCGCGTGCTCGCTCTTTATGGTGGATCGCTGTGGTGGTTCATCAGGCATCGATGGATATCGCTGGCAATCTGGGTTATCTGTTTGGCTGGAACGATCGGACTGTTTTTATTAGTACCGAAATCGTTTCTGCCACCGGGCGACAGCAGCGTAATCTTCGGTGCTTTTATCGCTCGCGAGGGGTCTTCTCCAGCGCAGATGCGTGAGTTGCAGAATCGCGTGGATGAAAAGCTTCATGAGGATCCAAATGTAATCACCGACTTCACACTGACTGGCGCTACAGGCTTCCTCGCGTCGAACCAGGGGATAACTTTTACGCTCATCAAGCCTCCTGAAGAACGAAAACCAATTCAGGAAGTTACCGCTGAGATGATGGGCAAACTCAACACAATTCCAGGAGTGTTTACATTCCTGAGGCCCTTCCCGGTTCTGGAGATCAGCACAGGCGTAACAGCTCAAACGCAAGGGCAGTATGGATTCGCTGTATCAGGTGCTAATCCAGGCGAAGTTTACGACGTTGGACAAAAGTTACTCGGCAAGTTAATGACTTATCCCGGCTTTCTGACGGTCTCTTCGGACTACTACAGCAACACACCAAACGTAAACATCGACCTCCGTCGCGAACAGGCAAAGACTTACGGGGTCTCTGAAGCGAGAATCCTGACTCTGCTGCGTAACGCTTACTCGCAAAATTATCTATACCTGATCAAGAAACCGGAAGATCAGTATCAAGTAATTCTCGAGATTGCTGATGAGGCTCGAGCTCATCCTGAAGATCTCGCACAGCTGTACATTCGATCCGACGACGGCAAGCGTTTGATTCAGCTTGGTGAGCTTGTAACGTGGAGAAACACACTTGGTCCACAGACGGTTAATCACTTGAATCAGTTCACGAGTGTGACACTGTTCTTCAACCTGAAACCCGGTGTCGCACTTGGAGACGCAACTAATTTCATCACCAAAGCGGCGAACGAAGTCGTGCCGCCCGGCGTGCGGGGTGAACTGGTTGGTGAGGCACAAACGTTCTCGAGCACAGTGACAAGTCTTACGTTGTTGATGGGTTTGGCTGTCTTCGTGATGTACGTAATCCTCGCGATTCTTTACGAGAGTTATGTTCATCCGCTGACCGTGTTATCAACATTGCCGACAGCGCTCGTGGGCGGTTTGTTAACGCTTTTAATTTTTCGTCAGGAAGCATCGCTCTATGCATTTGTTGGCATGTTCATGTTGATGGGAATTGTAAAGAAGAACGGCATCATGATCGTCGACTTTGCACGTCAGCGTGTAGATGCGGGTGAGAGAGCTGACATTGCAATTCATGACGCGAGTATGGACCGCTTCCGTCCCATCCTAATGACAACGTTGGCTGCCGTGTTTGGGGCGATGCCGATCGCAATTGGCATGGGGGCCGATGGTGCCTCTCGTCGACCGCTTGGCATGGTGGTGGTGGGCGGTCTGGTGATTTCGCAATTCATAACCCTTTACATCACTCCCGTTATCTACCTCTATCTCGAACGCTTCCAGGAAAACGTGTTGGACCGCACGGCTTTTTTTGGTACACGCCACCTGGATACACCTGGACATGAAAGACCCCAACAGCAACCTTCACCTTCAGATGTGGCGGCTGGTGATTGAGGCTTCCTGTTAGTGAGTTTCGTGTGATTCGTGGATCGCTCTTTCTGATCGACTAACGCGATCCACAAATCACACGAAGAACACGAAACATTATGCAGGATTAGGACACGCCCCTAAAAAACACCAGTTGCACTTTGAAAATTTGTCTGGGTTTGCTGTCGATGTCGAGGCTGGTGATTCGATTTGGTCAGCTGATAAGCAGATGCGAAATTGTAATCGCAACTCAAGTCTCTGCTATTACGTGCTCATAGCTATTCTTTGCTTTGCACTGGAGTTAGCACTGACCTCTACGCCGCCAGAAATCCAGCCGGTGGCGTTGCCGCCTCTGGTTGTTTCGCGGACAGTCAATCCATGTCCACTCGGTCAGATCTACAGAGTGATTGACGAGACGCTTCAATGCATTGAACCACCTGGCTCTAGTTCCATGCACTTACATTACCTAACGCTCACCAGTCCCCAGATCATCGCGACGGTCCCCACTCGGAACGGGGCACACAGCCACTAGGAAAGCTCCGCATCAACAAATACATTGCACTTTGAAAATTTTTCTGCTTTGCTGTCGATTTCAACGTGAGCTATTCGACATAACCTCATAAGAGGTCGAGTTAACTCCGAGGCTTTTGGCAAACTAACCGTAACCAAAGTCCATTGCCGGCCGTTATAACAATGTGCCGCTTCTTTGGCTGAACCTTTGTTGCTCGCTTACGTACAACTGCTAACTAACCATTTAGAAGAGTTAACCCAGGTGAACAGAAATGAAATTCGCCAAGCTTGTCTTCAAGAACATTCTGCGAAACAGATTACGAACTCTGCTGACTATAATGAGTCTCGTCGTCTCCCTGTTTCTTATTGTGACGCTGGGAACGATTCTGACAGAGTTTGATCGTGGCACCGAGGAGTCTAATCCACTGAGGCTCGACACGAGACATAACGTGTCGCTCGGGTTTCCCATGCCCATGGCTCATTTGCAGCGCATTCGGGCCGTACCGGGCGTTAAGGATGCGATGGAGTTGAACTGGTTCGGTGGAATTTACAAAGACGAGCGGAACTTCTTCGCGAACTTTGCGGTCGATGCGAAGCGATTAAGAGGGATATTCACCGAACTAAAAATGTCAGATGCTGAGTGGCAGGCATTCATAAACGACAAACAGGGTGCCATTGTCGGACAAAAGCTGGTGACGCTTTACGGTTTCACTCCTGGTCAACGAATCACACTGAAGAGTCCCATTTACAACCAGAGCGTCGAATTCGTGATTCGTGGAGTCTGCACGGGGGGTGATGAGAAGACACTCTTCTTTCACAGTGACTACATTAACGAGCTTCTTCCTGCATGGGCCAAGGATCAAGCAAGCATTTTCAGTATTCTGGCAAACACGCCAGAGGACGTGCCACGCGTTGCACAGGCTATCGATTCGATATTTGTAAACTCTGACGCCCCAACCAAAACGGAAACGGAAAAAGAGTTCGCGCTCAGCTTCCAGTCGATGATGGGCGGTGTGAAACAGTTTATGTACTACATCATGGCCGCGATCACCTTCTCCGTGTTGTTGGTGATGGGAAACACGATGGCGATGACTGTCCGCGAGCGAACAAAGGAAGTAGGGACACTGAAGGCAATCGGTTTTCAGAGAGGAACGATTGCCGGTCTATTTTTGGCTGAGGCGGTGGTATTAGCTTTCATTGGCGGAGTGATTGGTGTTGGCGGTGCGGCATTACTTTATCGATCATTTCCGTTCGGCACTTACATCCCGTTTTTCTCCAAGTTCATTCCTACGGAAACAACCTTGCTAGCTGCATTTTTGCTGGCACTCGTGGTTGGGCTGGTCAGCGTCGCTTACTCTGCTTATAGAGTTTCTGGCCTGACAATCGCGGAAGCATTACGGAGCACTGAATAAGATGGCGCTACCTCTCAAGTACAACCTGCGAAATATTATCGTGCGAAAAGGGAGCACCCTGGCAACCGCGTTCACAATTGGACTGACTGTCGCTGTATTTCTTCTCGTAATGGCCCTCGCCCGAGGTATCGATTCAACTCTGGCAAGTAGTGGTGAGCTGCTGAACATGATAGTTCTGCGAGAGGGTAGCACCGCCGAACTCAATAGCAGCATCACCCAGGAAAACTTCAAGGATTTGATGTATCTGGATGGCGTGGCCCGCGAGAATGAGCAACCTCTTGCCGCAGGCGAGAACATTACGTTGATCTACAAGGCGCGCAAAGGAATGAGCCAGGGTTCGAACATCACTATTCGAGGTGTTGGACCCATGTCGTTCAAGTTGCGTTCAGGATTCAAGGTAGTCTCGGGTCGATTATTTCAACCTGGCTTGACTGAGGCTGTAGTTTCAAAACGAATTGCTGAACGGTTCCAGGGTCTCGAGATTGGCGATAAGTTTCGCATTCAAACAACGGACTACACAGTCGTAGGGCTTTTCGATTCTGCAGGCAAGGCATTCGAATCAGAGATTTGGGTTGATATCAATTCGCTGGCAAGCACAACCAAGCGCACTGACTCGTTTTCCATCGCGTTACTGCGCGTTAAAGATCAAAACGCGTTGAATGCTCTGACCAAACGCATTACTGACGATCCAAAACTCCATTTGAAAGCAACGTCGGAGCGGAGTTTCTATGAAGAACAACAAGGACAGGCCTCCGGAGCGCTGAAGGCGTTAGCAGTTTTCATAACCTTCATTATGGCTGTAGGAGCTGGCTTCGCGGGAATGAACACTATGTACGCCGCAGTTGCCCGAAGAACGAAAGAGATTGGTACGCTCCGTGTTCTTGGCTTCGGTAGACTCAGTATCCTGATTGCTTTTCTTTTGGAGTCGGTTGCCATCGCTTTGATTGGAGCCGCGATCGGAATCGTGCTGTCGCTGCCACTGAATTTTGTTTCAACCGGCACGTCTAACTGGGTCACGTTTAGTGAGATAGCTTTTAACTTCCGGGTCACACCCGACTTGATGGTCTGGGCATTGACGTTTGGGGCTGTGATTGGTTTTGTCGGCTCGCTTTTCCCGTCGATTCGAGCATCGAGGTTCAGGATTGTCGATGCATTGCGAGCGTGAAGACATTGCCGATTTCTAATTTCCAATTGCCGATTTTGGGGTTGGTTTTGGGTTTTTTGGTGCTCGAAGTATTAGATCTCCAGAATAGAATTGAATCTAAGGGCCAAAGCAAAATCGACACTTGGCAATCGGCAATCGGCAATCTATAAAATGGTCACCACCAATACTAAATCAAAAGAAGAGCAGGAAGATCTAAACAAGCGTCTACGAAGCTTAAAGATCGATCGTGGTCCTGCCCCTTCACCAACTGCGAAGCAGGGCCCGCCGAAGTTACTGTTTCTACTCATCGCCGTAGTACTTGCCTTGCTTGCTTTCGGTTATCTCTATCTGTTCACCGGAGCTAAAAGTATTTCTGCAGCTCCAGTTCGAACCGATAACGGCGCGCCGGCAGCAGGTGAGAGTGTGCTATCGGCTTCAGGCTACGTCGTCGCTCATCACAAGATTGCTGTGGGCGCGAAAGTAATGGGCCGTGTCGCCTGGATTGGCGTCGAAAAGAGCGACAACGTTCAGGCAGGGCAAGTACTCGTCAGACTGGAAGACACCGAGTTTCGCGCGCAGGTAAATCAGGCAACGGCCAATCTCGCTGCTGCACAAGCTCGTTTGGATCAACTCAAAAGCGGTTCACGTCCTCAGGAGAAATTGAAAGACAAAGCTGCAGTAATCCAGGCTGAAGCAAATCTGAAAAACGCTGAGGCGGCATATCAACGAGCTGAAACTCTGTATCGCACCGGGGTAGTTTCGAAAGCAGAATTGGATAATGCGGTCGCGCAACGCGACACTGCCGCCGCCCTTGTGGAAGCTGCCAAACAATCAAGCGCGATCACGGATATTGGCCCCCGGTCCGAAGAGATACGGGCCGCAGTAGCGCAGGTGCAGCAGATGAGAGCGGCGCTGGATTACGCTCAAACTCAACTTGCCGCAACTGAAATCAAAGCCCCCGTAGCAGGAACCGTGCTGGAACGGATCGTTGAGCGAGGCGAGATGGTTAGTCCTTCAGCCTTCGGTGGCTCCGGTGCGCGCACATCGGTTGTCGACCTCGCAGATTTGACGGACCTGCAAATTGAGCTCGACATCAGCCAGGCGGATTTCGCCCGGCTAAAGATGGGTCAAAAGGCCGAAATTATTCCAGATGCTTTTCCGAATCTTCGGTATTCCGGCTACATCGCAGAGATCGCGCCGGAGGCGAATCGCGCAAAGGCGACAGTCCAAATCAAAGTCAAAGTCGAGAATCCGAACGAGCAGTTGCGCCCGGAGATGAATGCACGAGTCAACTTTCTTTCTGACAAACCGGCAAGTAACGGCGGACAAGTCGTAACACGAGTACTCGTCCCTAAGACTGCGGTCGTAAACAAGGACGGGTCGTCGTTTGTATTCGTCGTCAAGGGTAACAAGGTCGAACAGCGAACAATCAGAACAGGCGAGGAGTCAGGCGACGCGTACCTTGTCCTGGATGGTCTCAGCGGAAATGAAACTGTGGCGGTCGCGGGTGTTGAAAAACTACGCGATGGAGATCGAGTAAAGATTCAGTAGGTTGGGAGTGAAGAAACCATGGCTGCACCAATAGTGCAAGTTCACAACGTAAGCAAACGATTTTCTCGCGATGGCTTTGAAGTTGTCGCACTGGATGACGTCGACTTGGAGATCCAGGAAGGTGATTTCTTTGCTTTGATGGGACCGAGTGGGTCCGGAAAGTCTACGCTCCTTAATCTCCTCGCGGGCATCGATCGCGTCACCGAAGGCGAAGTGATAGTGATGGGCACTCATTTGTCGAAATTGAGTGAGAGTCAGTTGGCTGTTTGGCGCAACACGCACATTGGTTACATCTTTCAGACTTTCAATCTGGTGCCAGTGCTCACCGCATTTGAAAACGTCGAATTGCCTTTGCTGCTGACAAAACTCAGTAAAGCGGAACGGAAGAAGAACGTTGAAACTGCTTTGGAACTGGTGGGCCTTTCCGACCGCATGAACCACCAACCAAAACAGCTCTCAGGCGGTCAAGAGCAACGCGTTGCTATTGCCCGCGCCATCGTTACTGATCCTGATCTGATTCTTGCGGACGAACCAACCGGAAACCTTGATGCACGTTCCGGTGAAGAGATCTTACAGATACTCTCGACACTAAACCGCGAGTTGAAGAAGACGATCATGCTTGTCACTCACGATCCACACGCAGCCAGCTTCGCAACTCACGAGCGGCATCTTGAAAAGGGTGTGCTCTCGGAACGGGCTGCTGTGGCTTGAGTTTCTCCGCAGATTGCACAGATTACGCAGATTTTTTACTGACAGCGGAGGATTCAATCTCGTTGGTCGTGGCCTAATTTGAAATCCGACCTCGAATTAGAACGGCGAGCGAAGCGACCGATTGACCTATGTATTCGTACGATTTCAGGTTGGGTGAGGTCAATCGGTCGCTTCGCTCGCCGTTCTAATTCTGCTGGGCCGAATCCAAATTAGGGCACCACCGTCTCTTAGCGCCTCTTCAAAAAATCTGCGTAATCTGTGTAATCTGCGGATAAAGCTATTTCGCGAAGCTCTGAGGTAAATCCGCCACGGTGTACGCAACCACCGCCATCGTCGCCACGCACAGCGCTAAATCTCGCGGATCGATCTTGTCCAGTGTATCGGCCTGAGTGTGGTGAATATCGAAATAGTGAGTACCGTCCACATCCAGGCTCGCGCCAATCACACCGTCGCGCATGATCGGTCCGATGTCAGAACCGCCACCGTTGTCAGCGACCCGATCCGCAGCAATGCCTGAGAGCAGCTTCAAAATCTCTTTCAAATTTGCGCGAGCTTGCAGAGGCGCAGCGTCCACTAGACCAAATCCCTGCGGACGCGCAATACCGGAATCCGATTCGATTGCAAAGATATGCTTCGTAAGTTCAGCCGCGTGCGCGTCGCGATAACCCAATCCTCCACGTCCGCCATTTTCCTCGTTCGTCCAGAGCACGACTCGAATCGTTCGTCGTGGACGAAGTCCTAACTCCTTCAGCAACCTGACGGCTTCCCACGACACTATGCAACCACCACCATCGTCGTTCGCGCCTTGTCCAACATCCCACGAATCGAAGTGTCCACTTACCAGCACAACCTCATCAGGTTTCTCAGTTCCCTTCAATTCACCGATAACATTTGCGGACTCCGCATCAGGCAGAAACTTCGCCGCCATTTTCAAACGCACCGTCACCTGCTCTCCGCGATCCTGCATACGTTGAAGTAACTCCGCACCTTCGATTGTGATTGCCGCAGCTGGAATCTTCGGCGCGCTGTCGTCATATCTGAGCGCGCCAGTATGGGGCGTCTGCAGGCTAACAGGTGTGATTGAACGGACCAGGGTTGCGAGTGCACCGTAACGCGCTGCTCGCGAAGCACCAAAGCCTCGGTAAAGAACCGTTGCTCCGTAAGTGGTGAAAGGCGCGTTATAGACAACGATCTTGCCGCGTACCTTCTCGCCAAGTGCCTCCAACTCATCGAAGTTGTGTACAACAACAACTTCAGCTGTGATTCCTGCTTCGGGTGTTCCAACACTATTTCCAAGTCCAAGTATTGTGAGCGAGCGCGTCACAGGCGAAATCATTTCCAAACTCTCTTCGCCGCGCACCCAGTGCGGCACCATCACTTTCTCGGCACGCACATTGTCGAGTCCGTCCTTCTTCATCTCCGCAAGCGCCCACTCGATTCCCCGCTGTAATGCTACCGACCCGCTGAGTCGATTGCCGATGTGATCGGTCAGATATCCGAGTCGCTCGTAGGCTCGTTTACTGGTAAGTGCTGCTCCAATAATTCTGCCTGCTGCGTTACGGTAGCCGTCGATTCTGACCGTAGGTGGCGGCAGTGGCGTAGGAGTTGGTGTCGGCGTCGATTGAGCAGACACCTCAACTGTGGTTGGTGATGGTCTCGTCGGTGTTTGAGTTACTGCTTGCGTTCCAAACTGCGTGAGACAAATAGAGATCGACAGAAGTGCGAAGATTATTCGAAGACGCACGCGCGCGGTTCCTTTTCTTGGACGAGTTCATGAGAACGTAAGACGGACAGGGCGAGAACGCAGTTTATCGCAAGAAACCCCAGTCGAACAGAAGCCAGCATCCCTAACACACGAACGCTCTTCTGTCGGAGCGCGGTCGTCCTCGGCCGCCCCCGTCGAACAGAACCCTGGTGGATTGCAAAAGGAGCAAGGGTCAATTTAACCGGTGCTGGCTTCTGTTCGACGGGGGCGGCCAGGACGGCCGCGCTCCGACTGAACAGCATTCGTGTGTCAGGGGTTGGTGCTGGTGCGACGACGGCTGAAAGAACCTGGAAGTCGTGCATTAGTCAAGTTGGGTTGTGTAATCTGTCCACGCCCGACTCTAACACCTGGAGGTCCTCCGATGTTTAACCACCTGCCCTTCAAACCAGCGCTCGTCTTGTTGTTGTTTGTAACCACCTGCTGCGCACAAAATGGTAGCACCGCAGCAATTGACGAGTATGTGCGCGTGGAGATGGCTAGACAAAGAATCCCCGGTATTGCGCTGGCTATCGTTAAGAACGGGAAGGTTGTCCTAGCGAAGGGATACGGTCTTTCAAACGTTGAGCATCAGGTGGCAGTGAAACCAGAAACGATCTTTCAGTCAGGCTCCGTGGGCAAACAGTTCACGGCAACGGCAGTGATGATGCTGGTTGAACAGGGAAAGGTCGGTCTGGATGAAAAGATCAGCAAGTATCTGGGCGAAGTCCCTGAGTCATGGAAAGACATGACAGTGCGGCATCTGCTTACACACACCTCCGGCCTCACCGACTATCCCGACGACTTTGATTTCAAACGCGATTACACCGAAGACGAACTTCTGAAGCGGGCCCAGGCAATCACACCAGCGTTCAAGCCGGGCGAGAAGTGGCAATACAGCAACATCGCTTACCTGACGTTAGGCATTCTCATTCACAAAGTCACCGGACAGTTCTACGGCGACTTTCTTCAAGATCGTATCTTCAAGCCCCTGGGTATGACATCGACGCGAATCATTAGTGAAGCAGACGTCATTCCCAATCGCGCGGCGGGTTATCGCATTGAACAAGATCAGTTGAAGAATCAAAACTGGGTATCGCCCACTTTAAATACAACTGCCGATGGTGCGCTCTACTTCAATGTCCTCGATATGGCGAAATGGGACGCTGCTCTCTATGGAGAAACTCTTTTGAAGCAAACAAGTCTCCAGCAGATGTGGACACCGGTTAGATTGAACAACAACAAAACCTATGATTACGGATTTGGCTGGGGCGTGACTCAAATTAATGACCACCGGCTGATCGAGCACGGAGGCGCGTGGCAGGGATTCACTACCTATATCGGTCGATATGTTGACGACAAGGTGACAGTCATCGCTCTCGATAACCTGGCCGGTGCAAATCCGGGCAAGATCGCGCGACATGTAGCAGCGATTTACAACCCCGAGCTTGGTCGCCGAGCGATCCCCGACAAAGAACCACAGGTAACCGCCCTTGTTAAGGACCTGATGCAGCAATTTCGAGAAGGAACCGCTGACGAGAACCTGTTTACTCGCGAGGCTCGAGCCGACGTGTTTCCAGCGCGCGCACAACGAATCGCGCGACTGCTAAAGGTTTTAGGACCAGCAAACAAAATTGAATTGGCTCAACGGTCGAAAGATGGTGAGCGAACGTATGGTTACCAGGTGACGTTTCAAAATGGATCGCGCTTCTTCAGAATCACTCTTACGGCCGATGACAAGATTTCAGATCTCGCCTTCATAGATGACTTCTGAATTAAATCAATAAAACAATCAAACCAATCAATATCAACAACACCCCGAGCGCTACAACAATTCCCAGCACGAGTTTCGAGGTCAGTACCAGGTACGACTCGCCTGGATCGTCCGAGTTGTAATGCACAAGCACTTCACCTGGAAATGTCTCGGCCTGCTTCTGTGCCCACTTTTTCGAACTATGTTTCGGAAGTTGTATGCGTCTCGGGTGGATCGCATCATTGATGAAGTCTGCTCCGTTTACCTGATATGAATATTTCACCAGCGGCGAATAACGGAACGCACTCGCGCTGAGTGACGCTATATTTGGCCGATATGTTCCGCGCTCGATAACTTTACCTGGCGTTGTTTTCCAACTACTCAAGAGCCGGCGATTCTTCAGTTGTCGAAGGCCAGTCCAAAGACCCACTGAGCCCAGTAATAAACTAAAGATGCCGGCAGCGATTTTTTCCATGGTGGCCGCGTATTCTATGAGTGTCATGAAGAAACAGCGAGTGCTCAGAGCGCAAAAGGCGACGAGATCTTCATATTGGACAAGCAGGTAAAGAAGCCTGCGCTCCCAGCACGTTGCAGTTGACTCAATTTCTTGAGAACCTTTAACCACACATGCATCGGAGAAAGCGCGAGGTTCTATTCGGGCCTCGGATCAGTGTCGACAAACTGCGGCGCTTACACAGATTGAAAGTACAAATCCAGAGGAGAAAGACATGGCAGAAGTAAAACCAATTCCCGAGGGCTACCATTCGGTGACGCCCTATCTGATTATCGATGGCGCTTCCGCCGCAATCGATTTCTATAAGAAGGCGTTCGGAGCGATTGAGCTATTTCGCATGGATCACGGCGGCAAAGTCGGTCATGCGGAACTCAAAATCGGCGATTCGCCGATCATGCTTGCCGACCCACAACCGCCCGACTACGTAAGTCCAAAGGCACTCAATGGCACTCCAGTGAGTCTCATGATTTACGTTGAAGACGTGGACACGATTTACAATCGGGCCATTGGAGAAGGCGGGCTTGAGATAAAAGCATTGCAGGACCAATTCTATGGCGATCGTTCGGGGACGTTAAAGGATCCGTTCGGTCACATTTGGACTGTGGCAACACACAAGGAAGATGTCACGCCGGAAGAGATGGAAAACCGGGTCGCTGCAGCGCACAAAGCTTCAGCTTAACGATCGGATTGACCACAGATAGATACGGATTACACACCGAGGCGGAGCTGCAACCGAATCCTATGCTGAACTGACTTTTCCATAAGAGTCTGCACGCACGGATTATTCTCTGTGTAGCTCTGTGTCTCTGTGCCTCTGTGGTGAAGAAGGCGCGGCATCACCACTGAGACACAGAGACACAGAGCTACACAGAGAAAATGTCTTCGTGCAGAAACTGGTTTTGGTTCAAGTTGGTGAGCTCTTGCCAGAAAACCAAGAGGTTGGCGGTTTGTTACACAGATTAACTCACCTCGTCTTCAGACCTGTGTAATCCGTGTTCAATTTGTGGCCGGGTCGTCGGACAAGATCTTTGCCAACTTGTGTGAGTCGATGTTTCCACCCGAGACAACACAAACGATCTTGCCGGTGTCTGCCTTGCCGGAAAGTGCACATGCAACAGGACAGGCGCCTGCTCCTTCAGCTACAACTCGATTCCGCTCCACTAACATTCTGACCGCTGCCGCAACCTCTTGAATCGTCGCGACCAAAGCACTATCAATCAATCCTTTCGCACGCTCAAACATGTTTGGAAACACGCGCTTCGCGCCGATCCCGTCTACGAAGGACGGTTGGTAGTCAACTTCCGTCGGTTCACCTGCGCTAATTGACGCTGCTAAGGGCGCGGCTGTGATTACTTCAGCTGTGAACACTTTGCACTGCGGTCGGAGCTCGCGGATGACGGATGCTATTCCGCAAGTTAGTCCCCCACCTCCCCATGGAATCACTACAGCATCAGGTTCATCCAAATCTTCCAGGATCTCCAATGCGATCGTGCCATTGCCTGCCATCACATTCTCGTCATCAAAGGCATGAATGAAAGTTCCCTTCACGCCTGGATACCGTCGCTCTTCGAACGCTCGCCACCACTCTTCGAAGCTGACTTTGATGACGTTGCCTCCAAGACGTTCGATCGCTGAGATCTTTGCATCGGGCGCCGTTTCGGGAGCTACTACAGTGCACGGGATGCCGAGTTTGTTCGCATTCCAGGCAACGCCCTGGGCCATGTTTCCAGCCGAAGCAGTAACAACACCCAGCTCGAGTTCTTGTGGAGACAAGTGGAAGATCGCGTTTGCGGCCCCACGAATTTTGAATGAGCCGATTGGTTGGAGATTCTCGAGCTTAAGAAAAATTTCGGCGGGACCAGTGTCAACATTCAATCGAACGAGTGGTGTGCGAATGGCCGTGCCGGCAATCACCTCGCGAGCTCGCATAACAGACGATAAATTCATTCTCAGTGTGACAATGCAGTCAGTACCACCTCGCGGTAGCGGGTGGGTGCGCAGCTTGTCATAAACCATCGATCACAAGCTCCGCACCCACCCGCTAC
>DASYPT010000175.1:0-6147 GCA_036006355.1 Pyrinomonadaceae bacterium
CGCTCCGAATACAGTCGAATTCTTCCCCACCCGTATGCGGTTTTGCAGATGTGATGAGCTTAGTAGTAGATCGATTTTAAATTGAGAGAATTTTTTGTCCACAAATTGGCCACAATGGGCTGGGGTGAACCCCTCAGTTGAGACAATTTCAATTAGCCACACTTGCGGTTAAATAGATCTCGTTCTCAAACTAGTGCATATGGTTCAAAATCTCTGGTGGCTGGTGAAGCGGAGGCGATCCTCCGCTTCCACTTGCTGTTGGATTCGATAACTCGCGGGAGAGGTTGATAACTACATCCGGAGGCCTTCTTCATACTTAATGTCCCACTCACCTCACGGTCGGTGTTCCACCGAACTAACGGCGTCTGAAACAAATCAGCGATTTACACGTTGGCGAGCGCACGGTTCCGAGGGGTCATGAATTGGACCATGTACGAGCGACACTTTCATCTTTTCTCGTTTTTAGGCGGTTTTTTGCAGATCGCGACGGAGGTAATGGGAGTTGAATCCGTAACGCAAAGAATTTTGTCCACAAATTGGCCACACGACGAAACATGAGCGTTAACGCTCACGAATGTAAATTGTTGGTGGATTGTCAGTTACTGGTCGAGGCGAGAGGATTCCAACCTCCGACCTCATGGTCCCGAATGATAGGCTCGACAAAAACCTAAGTTTTTGTCTTTTCTAAAGTTGCAGCCAGCAAGAAAATCAAGGGTTTTGCAGTTCTTTCCCATTCGTTGACAGCGCCTCACTACGGTATGCTGCGGATTCTGTCCACAAATTGGCCACATTTCCCTGCGATGCTTTGGGAGATCTCCGGGACGCTGCCTCTTTTTATTGTGAGCAAGCTGGCACCACTCTATCTCAATCCTTCCTTGCAGAGTTGAACAATCGATCGAAAGCTTACTACACCTGCAGTATCAGAAGTTGAATTCCCTAAAAACGCACAGACCCGTCAGATAACTGCGGAAAGTTCACCAGGTCACGCGTGAAAGCTCGCAGGAAATCACTGCAAATTGCACGAGTCGCGGAGTCTTTGGCTGACTCCAGTTAGGAATGAGTCTTGCGGATGCGCCAGGGCACAGATTTGGGAATTCATAACTCTTGAGGTTAATAGTATGGAAAATACCGCTTTACTGAGAAGTGAAGAACCACTCGCCCATTCACCTTTCATCGGCAGCGGCTGCGAGATTTGGAATTGGCTGCGAACTCTAAAAGAAGAAGTTTCTCTTGACCTACTGAGAGAAGGCCCATTGTGCCAGAGCGAGATCCTCGGTTTGCGAGAAGGCGAAGAGTCGACTGCAAACACCGGGGACATTGAGTGGTGCCATCGGGCGCAACTGGAAGCGCGGCTGCGCGAGATTACTGACGCGCAGGATCGATTGTTGGATGGGACTTACGGGAAATGCGTCGATTGCGGTGAGCAAATCTCCGTCGGTCGCCTGACGGCAGATCCGGCAGCTTATCTATGCCTTGCCTGTCAGAAACTCGTCGAGCGCCAGGATCAGGTTGCACGTTGTAAAGGCAATTGAAATTACATGTCTATACCGATCGAAAACATAACTTCTTTGCCGCAACGAACCCCCTCGCAGCCTTCCAGTCGCATCAGGCAATTGAGGCATATGATAGGTAACACGCCGCTCCTTGCCATCCGATTTTCGTTCAGAGGACGGGAACGGGTCATATACGCCAAGGCCGAGCACTTGAATATGACCGGCAGCATCAAGGATCGAATGGCTTTTCATATTCTGAAGAAGGCTTATGAAGAGGGACGGATACATCCTGGAGATACCATCGTCGAGGCTACTAGCGGCAACACCGGAATTTCATTTGCAGCCATCGGCCGGGCTCTGGGCCATCCAGTCGTAATATTCATACCCGATTGGATGAGTAAGGAACGCGTCGCTTTGATTCGCAGCTTCGGCGCGAGAATCGTTTCGGTTACTCGTGAGGAGGGTGGCTTTCTGGGAAGCATTCGGTTGACGGAGGAGTTTGCGCGAGCTGAGCGCGCTGTTTTCCTGCCCTCACAATTCGACAATCTGGCTAATATTGAAGCGCATGAACTCACCACGGGAGCCGAAATCTGGTGGCAACTAAACTCACACTCCATTAAGGCCGATGCGTTCATCGCCGGTGTTGGCACGGGTGGAACGATCATGGGGGTCGGCAGATTTCTGCGGCGGCACAACCCGGCCATTAAACTCCATCCGCTCGAACCCGCCGAATCACCGACACTTTCGAGCGGGTTCAAAGTTGGCCAGCATCGCATCCAGGGCGTTTCCGACGAATTCATTCCTTCAATACTCAAACTCGAAGAGCTTGATTCCGTCGTCAGTGTGTCGGACGGTGACGCGATCCTTATGGCCCAGAAGCTTGCTGCAGATCTTGGCCTGGGAGTTGGCATCTCTTCGGGAGCAAATCTTATTGGCGCGCTAATAGTGCAAGAAGAGCTCGGCGTTTCTGCTGTGGTCACTACTGTATTTCCGGATGACAACAAGAAGTATCTCAGCACGGCCCTACTGGAGCAGGAGCCTGTGAGGCCTGAATACATTTCTCCTGAAATCAAATTCTTGAGTTACCAGGCTCTAAAGCGAGTTTGTTACACGTGCTTTGACGAGGGATAACGACGAACGAAAAGAGAAAGAATCCATTTCGTGAAAATGGAAGAATTGCGAGGTTGAGAATCATGATTACCCGACGTACGTTTTTGAAATACACTGGAGGCACAGCACTCACCTGGTATGCCCTCAATAAATTCGGGATTCTCAAGACACTGGCACAAATACCCGGTGGGACACTGGATCCTAATCTGATCCCTAAGTTTCATACACCATTGCTTATCCCGCCGGTGATGCCAAAGGCGGGAAAGATCGTCGTTCGCGGTGGTAAGAATGTTGACTACTACGAGATCTCCATGAAGCAGTTTGAGCAGCAGATTCTTCCTGCTGGTTTGCCGGCCACAACAGTCTGGGGCTATGGTGCTGTTTCGTCTGAGAGCAAACGGGGTCTACTGCTACACAACGCTCCGTCGCTGACTATCGAGGCCAGGTGGAATACACCGGTGCGCGTGAAGTGGATCAATGATCTCAAGAATGCAAACAATGAGTTCTTGCCGCACTTGCTGCCAGTCGATCAAACACTGTACTGGGCCAACCCGCTTGGTGGCACATCGGGACGGGACACTCGGCCAACCTTCACCAGCACACCTGGTCCGTACCTTGGTCCAGTGCCGATCGTAACCCACGTTCACGGCGCAATTGGTGTCGGTGATGAATCAGACGGCTACGCGGAAGCCTGGTATCTTCCGGCTGCCAACAACATTCCGAGCGGTTTCGCCTCTGAAGGCACCTGGTACAACTTCTTTAAGGGCAGGCTGCTACCAGTTTTGGAGCGACCTGGGGTCCGGGATTCGCTGTTTTCCAGTATCCGAATGAAAACCGTGCCTCGACTATTTGGTACCACGACCACGCTCTCGGCATGACTCGCCTGAATGTGTACGCCGGACCAGCCGGGTTCTACATCATCCGTGGTGGTCCCGACGGCGACGACGCCGTCCTGGACAGTCGATTCGGCACGCAGGCCGTATTGCCGGGACCTGCTCCCCATGAGAACGACAAGTTTCCCCCAAACAAAACCTACTACGAGATTCCGATTGCTATTCAGGATCGATCCTTTAATGCTGATGGCTCGCTCTTCTATCCGAACACCCGTGAATTGTTCGACGGGTTCGCTGGACCATTCATTCCCGATACAGATCTTTCTCCCATCTGGAACCCAGAGTTCTTTGGCAACGTGATTATGGTGAACGGCAACACCTGGCCTTTCCAAAGAGTCGAGCAGCGGCGCTACCGCTTACGCTTTTTGAACGGTTGCCAATCGCGATTTCTGATTTTGGACTTCAGCAACATTCCCGGGGTGGAAGTGTGGCAGATCGGAAACGAGGGTGGCTTCCTGGCGGCGGCAGTAAACCTCACTTCTGATCACCATAACCGTCTGCTGATCGCACTTGCCGAGCGGGCTGATGTCATCGTTGACTTTTCCAAGGTTCCTGTTGGTAATTACGTCCTCGCCAACATTGGACCAGATGAGCCTTTCGGCGGTGGCGAGCCGCCCGATGACTTTGACGTCGCCGATCCGGAAAGTACGGGACAGGTCATGCAGTTCCAAGTCGTCCCCGCACTGACGCCGGATCCCACGACGCCACCAATGTTTCTACAATTACCGACGATCCCACCGTTACCTGCACCAAACAACACGAGACGGCTGGCGCTTCTGGAAGAAATGTCGATGGTTTTTGACGGGCCCTCAGAGGCTCGGCTGGGCAACGTCGACGACACCGGAACGCCAGTGCATAAGATGTGGGCCGATCCAGTCACCGAGAATCCAAACCTGGGCGACACAGAGGTCTGGGAGTTTTACAACTTGACCGCCGATGCGCATCCGATGCACGTCCATGAAATCGCGTTTGAAGTAGTGAACCGCGAACGCCTGGCCCTCGACAACGAAGAACCCATCGTGCCGCTTGGACTCACCGGAGATGTTCGTCCGCCTGAAGCCTGGGAGTCCGGCCGCAAAGACACGGTCATCGCTTATCCCGGAGAGGTCACGCGCCTTCGCGCACAGTTCAACACGCCTGGTCAATTCGTTTGGCACTGCCACATTGTTGAGCATGAGGATAACGAGATGATGCGTCCATACCGCATTGGTCCGGTCCAACCTGGTCAACCATGAATATAGAGTTGAATATTTGACAAGTAAGAATTTATTAACCTGGTCACCAAAGTTGCCCGTCCAATCTTTATCTCAGACAATTGATGTTAGCCCGCGCGCAATATTACGTAGTGCGATGCGTTGAATTCCATATCTGACGTCTTAAAGTTCGTCAACTACTTATCGCGACTTCTCAAGAACTTGGTCATGCAATCGTTTAGAGGAGAAACTGAGCTCATCAATTGTTGGCCTAAGACTTGCGCATTTTTTGAAAACGAAGCTAACGTTGCACAAAAATTAGACCCTTGCCTTGGAGAACGTGTTGTTTTCTCCACGAATGGAATGTTTCATCGTTTCTACTTACGGAGAATAAATGAGCGTATGCGGATCGGTTGCGGGAGAATGGTGCTCACAGCGGATGTGAATCCGTAAGTTAGACGCTGACCGACCACACGGTCGGTCTTTTTGCGAACTAACGCTATCTTAAGCAAATCATCGATTACATCTTGACGAGCGCACGGTTCCTCGGGTGAAGAATTGGACCACCCTAAGTAGCGCTTTCAACCTTTTCTCGTTTTTTCGGCGGTTTTTTGCAGATGGGGACAGAGCTAAGAGTGGTTAATTCCGTAAATCAAAAAATTTTGTCCACAAATTGGCCACGCGAGGACAAGAGAGCGTTAACGCTCACGACCGTATGTAGTTGAAGATTGTGAGTTATTGGTCGGGGCGAGAGGATTCGAACCTCCGACCTCACGGTCCCGAATGAAGAGAAGTAGGAAAAGTTAACTATTGATTTTGAATCGAGTTGCAGCCACGAGCAAAATCAAGGGTTTTTGAACTTTCTCACATCCGTTCACATCCGTTACCAGTCACTTTCCATTTATTCCTGCCACAAATCTGCCACAGCGAATTTTGATGACTGAACGGCGAACGAGGCTTGACTACATCACCGACCACCCCTCACGGTCGAACCGTGACGGGCGGACCAAATTTCGGTCCAATGAGGGGAATTGGTCCATTGCTGAACGAACCAACGGCGTAGGTCAAGACGAGCGTTCCGCACAATTATGTGTTTACCTATCACTAGCTCATTTGTGGCAGGATTGTGGCAGACGAAAACTGCAAAGAGGCTAAGTCGAGGTGCTCGAGGCTGAGTGGGTTTTAATTTTGGAAGCTATTCGGCCTTGACCTAGAACGAGAACAACTGGCATACAAGAACCTTCCTGGCGGTGGTTGACCCTTTGCCCATAGAGAGTTGATCCAGATCTCTCCTTCTCACTTGTGTTACTGCGCCACGTGAAGGGCTTGGTTCGCAGCTATCCACAAAGCCTCGATTTTAGACGTTCGAAAGAGTTTTCTGGAAAAGATACTCAACCTTTGTCAATATACAGTCAATGCTGAGACTTGCACCGCAAAACGTGAAGGATAGGTTCGAGG
>DASYPT010000176.1:0-13507 GCA_036006355.1 Pyrinomonadaceae bacterium
CCGCGCAGTCGATGAAGTCACCGAGGCTGCTCGGAAACTGATCGATTCGCTTCATACAACTGCGCCGCCGCGAGACCGGCGGGTTGAAGCTATGAAGGCCCACGCTCGAGCGGTAGAGAGATTTGGAGTGAATTAGCTGTACAACAGACTGTTAACCTGTCGTCGGCTGCACTTCTCACTCTATTTATGAAGTTGACTCGAGACACCACGACAGGCTGACAGCCTGACGCACAAACCGGGAATACCTATGCATCGTTCCGGAACTGCAGATCTTCCTCTTCACGGCGGACGAGTTCCTCGCTGGCTTGCCGAACGCATGACCAGGCTGGGATCAGCAATTACCGAAACAATCATTTACGAGTACGGAACCTCGGCCTTTCTTTCACGACTTAGCGACCCCTTTTGGTTTCAGGCAATGGGTGCGGTGATGGGTATGGATTGGCACTCCTCCGGAATCACCACTTCGGTCATGGGGGCGCTGAAACGGGGTCTCGGACCAAAGTCAGACGAGTTAGGCATCTACTTTTGCGGTGGCCGCGGGAGATTCGCGCTTGACACGCCTCATGAACTACGAAGCATCGCAAATAGACAGGGATTCGATGGTGAGTCCCTCGTGCGAACAAGCCGGTTAACAGCTCGAGTAGATAACAACGCGATTGCTGATGGATTCCAAATTTATTTGCATAGCTTCGTCGTCACTGCGAGTGGTGAATGGGCAGTCGTTCAGCAAGGCCTGAATGACCAAACCGGCATGGCGCGCCGGTATCACTGGCACTCGACTTCAGTGAAAAACTTTGTTGCCGATCCGCATACGGGGATTGTCGGTGATAACAGAGGAATCATAATGAACCTGGTCGACGGTGATGCAAAACCTGCACAATCAGCAATGCTTGAACTTGCGAGCGAGCCACCCGACAAAGTGCTTGCGTCTGCTCGACACCTACGCATGCCTTCACATCATGAAGTACGCGAGTCTAATGTCGACCTGAAACGACTGGGTGCGATTCTGGCCGTAGCTTATGAACGGGACCTTCACGATTTCGCGGAGCTGCTATTACTCGAAAAGCTTGGCCCACGCACGCTGCAATCGCTGGCGCTGGTTGCGGAAGTGGTCCATGGAACACCTACGAGATTTGCCGATCCGGCTCGGTTTTCATTTGCACATGGAGGCAAGGATCGTCATCCATTTCCTGTCCCCCTGAAGACTTATGACGAGGCGCTGAACGTTTTGCGCACTTCGTTGGATGCGGCAAAGGTTGGTGACTGTGAGAAGTTAGACGGCTTTAAGAGACTGGATCGATTCGTTCGGAATGTGGAGACACAGTTCTCTCCGCGAGCCGAATTTGACGCCCTGCTCGCGCATGAGTTAGCGATTTCTCCTTCGCTTGATGGCCGGTCAGTTTTCGATGACAAAGACCGAACTCGTTCGCCGCGACAACAATCGCTTTTCTAGTCGCTCTTTTGGAGTGCGACGGCCTGCCGTCGCTTTGTCTCCGCAGGTCTTTCGGGTAGCTAACTCTCTAACAGGGCGACGGCAGGCCGTCGCACTCCAAAGAATTGATCGGAAACCGCAAATCTATCGCAACACTTTTGATCGATCTTTACTTTGATTTTGAGCCTCTTTTAGTTACCCTCTAACTTCTCCTGCCCCCATAAGTTTTCCCCCGACATTAGCAAGCCTCTTCGGATGAAGTAGTGCGATCCTATTTTGGAGTTGAAGGAGTATTCGTATGAAAAGAGTTTCTCGACCGCTCATGCTGGTTTGTAGTTTGGCCCTCTTGTTGTCGGCAACGACATTCGCCCTTGGACAGGTCTCGAATCAACAGGTAAGCACTACAGTTCGTTCTGTGCCGAGTGGGTCGAAGATGAAGTTCAAAGGCGTCGTGATTTCACGAGATGCAGATAATTTCACCATCCGCGACCGCACGCGGCAGGATTACTTAGTTCGAATCACCGATAACACCAGCATCAAAACCAACGGTGGGTTTCTGCGCGGCGGTAAGAAGTATCCGGTAACCGACATTCTGCGCGGTTTGATTGTAGAAGTTGAAGGACGCGGCGATGCGCAAGGCCAACTGGTTGCTGATAAGATTCGCTTTAACGAATCGGATATGCGAATGGCGCAAACCGCTGAAACGCGCGTCGCGCCAGTGGAAGCAAACATGGAGAGAATCTCCGGGCAGATGGATGAACTCTACGCTGTCGCTGCCGAAGCGCGTGCCGAAGCCGCTAATGCTAACGAGAGAATTTCCTCGTTAGACGATTACGATCAGCAGGAGTCCGCTGCCGTTACGTTCCGGGTGAATAGTGCGGTGCTTTCGCCTGAAGCCAAGACTCAACTCGATGACTTTGCGGCAAAAGTACAACCCGCCAAAAACTACATGATCGAAGTCTCCGGACACACGGACTCGACGGGTGCCGACGCGAAGAATTTTCGATTGAGTCAGCAGCGTGCGGAAGCTGTGGTTCAGTACCTGGCGGTTCAACACAAGATACCGCTGCGTCGATTCGTCACGCCGATGGGGTATGGCAAGACGGAAGCCGTTGCAGAGAACTCCACTGCTGCGGGCCGGGCTCAAAATCGACGGGTTGAAGTGAAGATGTTGATGAACCGTGGTTTGTCACAACAACGAACCACTACTCCAGCTGCCCCAGCAGTAAAGCCGTAGTTTGACCAAAAAACTGTCAGCTCGAGAGTAGCCGCTTTAGATGCGGCTACTTCGAGCTGTTTTTGTTTTCAGTACACGGTTTGCGCGTTACTGAGACGTTTTGGTGGAAAAACTTAACAAAGGAGGGTGTTTTCCTTGAATTTGCGGGCCTAAATTCGTGGCCCCGTGTTTGCTTTTTCCTAAAGCTATGACTAATACAGAAGTCTTCCCAATTTGGCAGAGTAAATCCGGTACAAAGAGCAAGAATGAACCTGTACCTCTTTCGGATCATGCACTCGCGATCGCTGCCGGTAAAGGCGATATGCAGGCGTTTGAAATGCTGTATGAAAGACACAATCGTCGTGTGTATTCCTTGTGTTTGCGTATGACGCAGAATCCGGCGGAAGCGGAGGATCTTGCTCAGGAAGCCTTCATTCAGCTCTTCCGGAAGATTGGCAGCTTCCGTGGTGAGTCAGCATTCACGACCTGGCTTCATCGACTGACTGTAAATCAGTGTTTGATGCATTTCCGAAAACGAAGTGTGAAACTCGAAAGGACAACCGAAGAAGGCGACACACCAGTACAGGTTGTCCGAGGCACGGAGAACCCGAATGCAATGCCGGTAATGGATCGCATTGCCTTGGACAATGCGCTGAAGCAATTGCCACCGGGCTATCGAACAGTGTTTGTGCTACATGACGTTGAAGGGCACGAGCACGAGGAAATTGCAAAAATACTTGGCGTTGCCGTGGGCACATCTAAATCGCAGCTGCACAAGGCACGAATGAAGCTGCGGAATATTCTGAAGACCAAGAAAGCGGCGGAGAAGAACTAAAACATAACCCGTCTTTGGGCTTTGGCCTTCGGCCTTGGTCTTCGCACAACGAAGATCAAAGGCCAAAAAGCGAAGGTCAAAGACCAGTCTTTCAGACTAAGGCACGCACTTCCACACTTCCCATTCTCGCCGAGGGAATTCTGGCCGCAATCTCTTCTGCCTCACGAATCGTCTCTGTCTCCACCAAAAAGTAACCGCCTAACTGCTCTTTGGTTTCTGCAAAAGGACCGTCAGTCGCCATCTGCTTTCCGTTTCGGAGCGTGATCGTGCGTGCCGAGGAGGCAGCCTGCAGCTGCGAGCCGGTTACAAACTTGCCGTTGTTTGTGAGATCTTCACGTAAGGCACGATATTCTTTATAGATCTCCTGTCGTTCATCCTCTGTAAGGCCGATAAACTGCTGTTCGTCATGGTAAATAAGCAACATGTATTTCATGCCAACTTGCCTCCGGTATTGTTGGAATTCGCGTTCTTAACTCTACGACGCGGTACCTCCTTGGAATTCGACATTTTTATCCTTAGCGAAATAATTTTGGCCGCGAAGACACCAAGACACATGTGGGTTTGTGTCTTGGTGGTTAATTCTTCTTGTGTGCTTTGCCGCAAAAGTCCAGCCTAATTGGAATGCGGCTTTGCCAGTTGTTGTGAGGTATGGCTTTGCCCTGCCGTAAGCGAGATTAGATTTCCGTTGGGCTACGCCTCAAAGCTCTTAAACTGGCAACACATCGAGGGCGAAGCCCAAAACCAATTATCGCTCGCTTACGGCAGGGCAAAGCCATGCCTCACAACAACTGGCAAAGCGGGGATTAAACTGGACTTTTGAGGTAAAGCCCTTCTTGCGCGCTGGGTGGTTTACCTTTTTCCGGCAAGACTTCGCTTTAACACCTGTATGAGGTCCACGGGTTCGCCCTCGCCTTGTCGCTGATAGTCTTTGATTTGGACTACATTGCTGGCCTTGTGCTGTTTCTTCTTAACCAGTTTTAGTAGGCGTTCTGTCTCTTCGTCTTTGTCCGGCGAGAAAGTGCGCTTGGCTTTTTTCTTGATGAGTGTTTCAAATTTGCGAACGATGGCCTCTGACACGTTCTTCTTTTCAGGCAAGCCAATCTGTTTGTGAGAACGAACCTCGTCAGAGAATCGCATTGTCTCTGCGCGCAGGATACCATCATCGGAAAAGATTGCGACGGGTCTCTCTTTACCCCGCATTACAAAGGTTGCCAACCCAACATCGCCGCGCTCCTTCATGGCTTCCGCTAACAGTCTGTAAGCCTTTTCCGAATTGCCAGCGGGCGCCAGGAAGTATCCTCTCTCGAAGTAAAGAGGCGGAATTGCGTCTTCCTTTACAAAGAGCTTGAGATCAATATCGCGCGTCTTCTCCGGGGCGAGCCTTTCCAGTTCCTCATCTGTGATTGTGACGAATTTACCTTTGTCTATTTCGTAGCCACGGATCATTTCGTCGTTTTCAAGATCTTTGCCGGTCTTCTCAGCGTAGTATTTCCGCGACAACGGTTCACCATCCGGGCCCAGCATCCGCAGAGATGTTCGAGTCGTCTGGTTCGCCGGAAAAAGGTTCACTGGGACGCTAACTAGTCCGAACGTAATGGTTCCTGACCAAAACGGGCGAACGCCTCCTCGCTCCTCCCCGTCAACTGCGCTCGTTCTACTGGCTGCCTTTCGCTTTGTGGTTGATTTACGCGGCACGTTTTCCTTTCTTCAGCGACGCAATACTCTTCGCTAAAACGCTGTCGAGTGAAGTTGTAGCTCGCTTTATCTTCACTGGCGCAAGGCGAGGCGCGCGGCCCTTTGCTTTCTTCGCAATGAATTCCAGAACTCTTTCACGATATTCGTCTTTGAATTCCTTCGGATCAAACTCGCCTTCGAGCATGCTAACCAGATGCTTCGCCAAATCTATCTCTTTTTTCGTGGGTGCCCTGCCAGTCACATCAGGTAGCTCACTAGCAGCAATTACTTCGCCGGCATTCCTTAGAGTTGACAAGACGAGATAGCCATCGACACCACCTAATGCGCCTGTGTACGTTTTGTTTCGCATTACCCAATGCGCAATGCCTTCGCGCTGCTGCTTCTCGAGTGCCACGGCAAGGGCGAAGTAACTCTTTTCGTCTCCGTCAGGACCTAAGAAGTACGGTCGTTCGTAGAATTGTTGTGGAATCTCATCGGCCGGAACAAACTCACTAACCTCAATTACGCGTGAAGGCTCAGGCTTCAGACCCTCTAATTCGTCTTCTTCGAGTATCACAAACTTTCCTGGCTCGATCTCATATCCCTTCCGAATGTCCTTAGTTTCAACTTCCTCACCGCTTTCGGCATCCACCATGTGTTGCTTAACTCGATTGCGCTTAGTGTCGTCCAGGATATGGAACCTGACGCTCTTGTCTTCCACGGCTGAATAAAGCTTCACCGGCACTTTGTTTGTGCCAAGCTTCAATTCACCCTTCCAAATTGCTCTCGCTGCCATTTCTGCTCAACTCCCACACTGTGCTCGTTAGTGTTGCTACATGGCAAACAGCTCATTGAGGTCAGTTCAAAGCATTCCAAGCAAACCCCTCCATCACACTCAGAACACCGATATTCCGTCTCATATAGGTACAAGTGATGGCAGACCGAACATATCTCTGTGCCGTCTTCAAGCCACCACGGCGTTGAATATAAGCGTTTTGCCATGCGTCTCTTCTGCTAGGCACTTTTGATTCCGCTGGGCAAACAATAATTCATCACAAAGGCATTCACCACAAAGACACTAAGCCACAAAAACTTTTTCAAATTTTCGTGACTTCGTACCTTGATGTCTTCGTGGCTATCTGCTTTACGCTGATTTCACTGTGTTTACAAAGGATGCTATTGACCATGTAGAATGCGCAGCGACTGAAATCATACCGGACCTACAGAATTCAGGAGGAGTATGGACGAACGAACAGTTACGTTCTATCGCTGGACCGACATGCCGAAAGAGAAGGTCACGGACATGCTTGATCGGCGATTGATAACCGCCGATCGCATGATGCTTTCCCACGTGTATCTAAAGAAGGGTGCGATCGTGCCGCGACATTCGCATGAGAACGAACAGCTCACCTACATCCTGGAAGGCGGGTTGCGCTTTTGGATTGGTGCGGATGAGGCACAGGTAATCGATGTTATGGCCGGAGATGTTTTGCACATACCGTCACATGTCCAGCATAAAGCCGAGGCATTAGAGGACACGCTGGATGTTGACATTTTTAGCCCACCAAGGCAGGACTGGCTGGATAAAACAGACGATTATTTGAGGAGGTAGTTGAATGTCCGACGAACTTCAGTTTGTCGTGTGTCGTGACTGAGGCTCTTGTTACCAGGTAGCTCCACTCCACGCACGACAAACATAAAGTTCGTCGGACATTAAGCAGGCTATGGATCTAGGTCTCAAAAACAAAATCGCGCTTGTTGCGGCTTCTAGTCATGGGCTCGGACGAGCGGTGGCTGAGGAGCTCGCAGCTGAGGGTGCGTCGCTCATAATTTGCGGACGAAACACGACAGACATTGAACATGCTGCCGCGCAGATCAGGGAGCGCACAGGCATTGAGATACTCGCAGTTCAAGCCGACGTATCTCGGCCGGAGGACGTGGCGAGGCTTGTCGAGCAGGGAACTACTCGGTTTGGCCGCATCGATATCCTTGTTACCAATGCGGGCGGGCCACCGACAGGAACCTTCGCAACGCTCACCCGAGAAGAATGGGAATCCGCGACAAGGTTGACACTCTTTAGTGCGATCGAACTAACAAGACAAGTGTTACCTGGCATGACAGAGCGACGTTGGGGAAGGATTCTCAATATCACTTCTATTACGGTCAAACAGCCAGTTGAGAATCTAATGCTCTCAAACAGCATGCGCGCAGGTTTGACAGGGTTTGCTCGCACTCTTGCAGATGAAGTGGCAACTTACGGAATCACCGTAAACAACATTCTACCTGGATACACCCGGACAGAGCGTGTCGAGGAACTTGCAAGTCAGTTAGCGGCGAAGCAGGGAATTAGCGCAGCGGAATTCAAGGCAAAATGGGAGCGGGAGATTCCGATGCGTCGACTCGGTGAGCCACGGGAGTTCGCAGCACTGGCAACATTCCTGGTGTCAGAGCGCGCAAGTTACATCACCGGCGCTTCGTTCCAGGTTGATGGTGGCTGGATCAAGTCTCTGTTTTAAATTTGAACCTTCTTATCCGCAGATTACACCGCTGTCCGATATGCTTTAGCTTGTCGTGACGTGACAAACAGGCCCTTTCGACTTCAAATGACCGTTCGCGTTGGTTACGACACGACAAGCTAAAGCATATCGGACAGCGGCGTAATCTGCGGACACAAAGCCTACAAAACGCCACCCGCTTCTTCAATTAGTTTCATCGCCGGTTCGCTTACAAACACCTTCGCGTGAAACTCTCGTCCCCAGGATAGTGCTGTGACATCACGATACTCGTGTACCCTCGTGTCGTGCTTGGGGCCATAACCAGGATGCAATTGCTTTCGTAACGACGCCCTGATATTTGGATTTGCCCCATGGTCCAACAATAGCTTTGCAAACGGTGAGGACTGTTCCTTCCCGAGAAGGTTCATCCAGAAGTTCGGCTGAGACACTACGGTGCCGAATAATGCTGTGTAACCGCCAAATCCATCTGGATCAACCGCAGCTCGTGCATTTACGTCCATTCCTTTTTCAATCAACCATCGAGCAATCTCCAGTTCATCATAGTCGGCACAGAGATGAAGCAACGTTGTGCCGGCCAACGGCGTTCCTTGCGTTGCTTCAATTTCATCGTGACAACCAAAGTCCGGTGGGTAAATCTCTTCATGAGTAAAGGTGCGCTCAAAAAGTACAGGATCGCGACGTAGATGAGCTTCAAGTAGATCAATGCGTCCGCGATGCAAAGCCATCGTCGGCGTGTCTGGAAGGACCAATCCATTCCGGACGTACATCTCGAGAATCTGATGTTTCATTGCCGGATTCCGGCTGTCGGTTTCGAGAACAACGTCTACGGGCGCCAACCTCGTTCCATCATTGTTACGAACCTTCGCTCCCAACTCGAACATCAAGGCGGTTCCGCTTGCACTTAGGGTATAAGCTGCGCCACTCAAACATCCTTCCGGTGGTAGAGGACTGCCCATCATTTTGTGGATCATTCTCGCTGTTTCGATTTTGCTTTGGAGTGTTGCACGATCGATCGCATGTTTAAGATCAGTGGCCCCCAGATCGTGCAGGAGACGGATGATTTCGTCGCGCCCAAGGTTAGCGGCATAACTGAGCGGCGGACCCCAATTGCAGTTGCGTGTACCGCGCGCATTTTCATGAATCAACTGCGGGTGTTTAGTTACCAGTTGACGAACAGCCTCGACATCATCGCGCCATATTGCGTCGATCAAATGACACGCTTGAACCAACCGAGGCCAACTCGCAACACCATAGCTCCTCGCCAACGCGAACTGCGCATCAGCGAGTTTAACTTCATCAGGTTTTATCCTGACGGCTTCCGGATGTGACTCCGCCAATTCTGTGATGGCTTCAGTCTCTCCGCGCTGAATAGCGCGTAAGAGGTTTTTGGCTTGAACTTTAAGTTGTCTGAGATTTGGTCGTACGGGTACGTGACGAAGCGGATCTTGAGCAGACATAACGAGCCTCCTTTGGCGAGTGCCCGTCGTCCGCTTCGCTCGGGCTAAAGGAGGTTCGTGATCGAACCTGTTAACTCACACATTGAATCAGGTGGACTCGGTCCTGCCCGCGGACTGGGTGGCGCCCTGAAAGCCGGGTTGAGAATAGCGGCGCGATCACACCTGGTCAAGACGCATTCTGAAGCTACACCAATAATGTGATATTTTCTGTCTTCCGATCCTGCGGCGAAACCTAATCTGTCCCGTGTTGTTAATCCAACCAAACATCGGTCAATCATTTCAATCACCGTTTCTTCGCATATTGTTAATTGCGATCGGAATCGCACTGCTCTATGTGCTTGGTAGAGAAGTCCGAAAGATTCCCGCCAAACTCTTTGCGTTAATGGCGACCGCATTCGTGGACATGCTCGGTTTGTTGATGATCATTCCGCTCTTGCCCTTTTACGTGAAAGAAGCGGTCTCCAACTCGGGCATTCAGATATTTGGAATACATTTTGGAATCGGGATCATCATTGGCTTCATCGTTTCTGCGTTCACCGTCGCACAACTTTTAAGCGCGCCGATGTGGGGCCGTTTCTCTGATCGCGTTGGTCGACGTCCGACCTTGTTAATCGCACTTGGCGCTTCGGCAATCGCATATCTGATTTTTGGCTTTGCACATTCTCTGTTTCTACTTTTCTTATCGAGGGTGGTACAGGGCGCGGGAGGTGGAACAGTTGGAGTGATTCAGGCCTATGTGGCTGACTCTACACCACCAGAGGATCGTGCGCGTGCCTTGGGTTGGCTTTCAGCTACAACCAACCTTGGAGTGGCACTAGGCCCTGTGCTGGGATCATTCGCTTTAGCGCTGGGTCAACGAGACTTGCTTCCAGGTCACGGAAGTTTGAAGTTGGGCCAGGCTGCGCCCGGTTTACTCGCCGCAGCCATCTGCCTTTTGAACATGGCCTTTGCTGCTCGATATCTAACTGAGTCAAGGGATCCTAATGATCACATAGCTACGGCCGAGCCGAGAAAGACATCGCGTCAGGCCATATGGCGAGTGCTCTCCAACTCGAGTGAACCTTCTTCGCGTTTGATTTGGATTTATGCGATCTCAATAGGGGCTTTTCAGGGAAGTTTTTCTGTGCTCGCGCTATTCCTTAACGTGCGATTCCAGGTCACGGCGCAAACCATTGGCTACTTCTTCATGTACGTTGGCTCAATTTCAGTTTTCGCGCGCGTGCTATTACTCGGACGGATGGTTGACTGGTTAGGAGAAGCCAAGTTGTCGCGCCTCGGACTTGTGCTCCTGTCAGCGGGCGTTATAGGGATGCCGTTGTCGCGAAATCTATGGATGTTGGCGATAGCTGTGATGTTAATTCCTTTAGGAACCGCGTTTACTTTTCCATGTGTAACGGCATTGTTGTCACGTGTCATCGCCCCCAGAGAACGAGGACTCTACATGGGTATGCAACAGACCTATGGAGGAGTTGCGCGGATTATTGCCCCTCTATTTTTCGGATGGGCATTTGATTCTTTGGGTCCTTCTGCCCCGTATTTCTTTTCGTCCGTTTTCATTCTGAGCACCACACTGCTGGGGTTTGGCCTTGACCAATATGCACGACCTCAAACGCGTGTAGAGCCTGAACCAGCCGTACCAGTCGTGACTGAAGCAACACCCACAGCGGGTGAGGAAGCCTAAGAACGATGTGCGGAAGGTTTACACTTCGTTCTGTAGATCGAATTCGTATTGCACTGGCCAATCGTGTGCAACTCGATCAGGTTGTACCACGCTACAACATTGCTCCTACCCAGCCTGTCGTCACCTTAACTCAACCCGATCAAGCAGAAGAGCTCGTTTGGGGGTTGATTCCGTACTGGAGTAAGGAACCAGCACCAATCATCAATGCTCGTGCTGAGACACTTGAAGACCGAGCAAGCTTCAGAGAATCGTTCGAACGAAGGAGATGCTTGATTCTGGCCGATGGCTTTTACGAGTGGCGAAGAGTTGGGAAAGCGAAACAGCCTTTTTTCTTTCAACGAAAGGATGAAGACGCTTTCGCATTCGCAGGCATTTGGGATAAATGGAGAAAAGATGGAGTAACGATTAGATCGTGCGCGATTGTTACGACGAACGCCAACGAACTGCTGTTACCAGTACACGATCGAATGCCTGTGATGTTGCCGGAGAGCGCGTACGAAATGTGGCTTGATTCAAAAGTATCTATAGGCGAGTTGAAGAAGTTACTCGAACCTTATCCGAGCGAGGAGATGAAGAGTCATCCAGTTAGCAGCAAGGTCAACTTTGCTGATAATGAAGGTAAAGAGTTGATCGAGCGGGTGGATGCAGAGGTGGGTACAACGCCGAGTTTGTTTTAAAAAGCAAAGGGCGCCCGAACGGACGCCCTTTGGATTTTGCTCAAGTAGAACGACGCTTAGCGAACCGGCGTCCTCACTTGAATGACATTTGAATAAGCAGAGGTATCGGTAGCGTTGAATGCACGAACCCGATAGCGATACCATGTGTTCCGCGTTAGCCCTGTATTCTGGAAAGTATTTACGCCCGCTCCAACCGTCCCGACCGGCGCGAAGTTCGTGCAACCGTTGCCAGAGCATCTCTCAATGCTAAAGCCGGTTTCGTTGTTCGAATTATCCGTCCAAGACAGATTTACCTGATTGGCCGAAATTACGGTCCCATTCAGATTACTCGGCGCATTAATCGCCGGCGGAGGTGTCGGCGTCGGAGTTGGTGTCGGTGTAGGCGTCGCTGTTGGAGTCGGTGTCGGGGTTGGCGTTGGGTTGCCACCGCACGTCTGGAATCGGAAAGAACCGATTCGCGTACGCCAGTTGAACTGACTCGTTGTTGTGTAATACTCATTGGTATACCAGAAAGTGCAATCGTCAACTGGATCAACTGACAAGGCGCTGTAATCACCCCATCGACTGCCTGTTCCTGTTTGGCTGCCAGTTCCAGAGAAAAGAGTCGCCTCACCCTGGGCCAGAACATTCACCGGATCACTGGCCAATCTGCCGGCATAACGCAATTGCGGAAAAATTGAGGCGCTTGAAGCGCTGTAGCCAATAGCGATATTTCCGTCCTTGTCCATTGCTGCGCTACCCATCCACCGCCATGTCGAATCGGGCTGATAGGTGCTCTCCTGAGCGACGGTAACAGGACCATTCGTGACGTTGCGCAGTTCAAACCAACGAATGCCCGCAACGGTCCCTGAACTGACGGTGTAATTGCCCACCACGGATTCATGGTTTCCGAAGTTGCGATAAGCAAGCCTGAACATCAAGCGGTCGCCAATGCCATCAAGACGCGACGTTGTACCGGATTGCGGAACGCAACTGCGGGTTGTTAGACACAGTGCTGTAAATCCGGCAGCCGCCGGGTTAGCAAATTGCGTGAAGCTACTGTTCCCCGGGGTGGCAAAATCCACGTGGAAATGGAAAGTCTTATAGCCGCCCGGCCCTGGCCATTCGACGAACGTAGCGGGAGCGCCGGCTGGAGGTAGGGTTGACCCGTCGAGATCAGCAGGTAAAAACACTTCTTCGCTTGATCCTCCAGTGATTCCTGGCGTTATGAACGTTGCAGGAAGACCCGAAAGCATATTCGCCCGGTCAAACGCAAACGCCTGCGGCCCCAGGAACGCCGTTCCTGACGAATTGAAAACGTTCATGCTCATGTAGTAGCCATCAGGCCATACGCTGAGATGGGGATAGTCGAAGAAGTTCGTCCCAAGGTGAAAATCGTAGCGGAAATACGACCCCGTTGCATCGCCAGTTGTCGAAACGGCTACGCATTCATCTGTTGGAACGGACGCACCGGCAAATTGAGAAATAACCCAACGGTCGGCTAACTGATCGTAGAGAACGACCGGATCACCATCTCCATTGGATTCGCAAACGCCACCAAACCCACCCCAAACAGTGGATATGCCGGACGGTCCCAGAAGAGAGGCTCCCGTAGTCTTATCAAATACCTGGAAACCCTCGTTCACGATTTGGACATACTGTGTGGCGCCAACCTCACCATCGGTATCGGGCGGTGCACAGTTACATGCAACCCCAGGAAACTGGATTCCATTGAAGTTCATATCCGCGGCTGGAATGTTTGCGGTCGGAAAGTCCGGTCCTGTCGCGGTCTGTTGGACAACCTTGTCAGGCTTGTCTTCGTGAAAATGGCGAATCTTAGGGTTAAGGGCTGCTTCACGTTCAGGCCCAAAGTCGATTGGCTTCTGCTTCATTTCCCGGACTGGAATTGAGGTGTCGTTCCGCACTGACGCACCGTGTTCTATTCTTTGACTGTTCCCTTGAACAGGATTCACAGCCGTCGAACCGACTGAGTTTTGGGGACTGCCGGCAGAACCAGCTTCGCGCTTCGCCTCGATGATT
>DASYPT010000177.1:0-3597 GCA_036006355.1 Pyrinomonadaceae bacterium
TGAACTCGATGCGGTTCGAAACTCGATGGAAATTCACCTCGCGCTATATCCGACCACAGGGTACCGTCGTCACTAATCTGCACCGTATAGTCTTTGATATCGCCTTCATGTTCGCGATGATTTTGTCGCGGCATCACTACAATTCCTGACATCTCTACAGCAGAAGGAAAACTGATTACTACCTCAGCCTGTTCTCGCGCCGGCGCCTTTTGATCTCCCAGCAGCAAGTATGTGTTCGGATCTCCATCAATGACCTGTCCCGCAGGCTCACCGCCTACTGAAGCCGTCGCATGAAGGTTACTCATGATTCGAGTGTCGAAAAACAGTGAACGAAACTCTGCCGGGGTAACCGAGACGTTTGGCTGAAAACAATCGCTCCGAACATATAAGATCAAGGCGTTGCGCAACTGCGACAGAACCGGATTCGAGTCAGACGTTTTGGTTATGTCGATAGCGGAGATCAATAGACGACCATTTCCCACCGCACACTCAAAGATTACACCCAGCTTGTAATTTCGATTCCAATCGTCAATCGCCCACACGGTAGGATCCAGCACTTCCGGCAATCGATCCAGATTAATCGCGCGAGTGCCGAGCATGAGTTGTGCCCACTGCCAATCAAAATATTCGTCAGTTGGAAATCCGTCGAGCGTATGACTCTTAGAATCTCCCAACATCCGGTGAATCCAAAGGCCTAACATGCGTCCCCACGCAGGACCCATTTGGCGATTCCAAAACACCGGCACAACGTCGAGAGGTGGACTGGTCCACGCGAGGTCTGAATTGCGCGGCGAGAGCAATACCTTCCCCCCGGCAGCCAGCTTCGCGCGGGCTTCCTCCCACGAATTGGTGATTAGCACATCTTGATCACGTGACGGTGGGCAGTCGCCGGCTGGCGCTGGACTGCCCGGATTCGCGCTGAGACTCATATCGGAGCCACTTGCAGGATAGACCCAAAAGTCCCACTGGTTCTGCCAATAGGTTACTCCTCGTACGGCTTCAGGGTTTGGCAGAATCTTCCTGTCAATCGCTCCAAAAAATCGTGGTGGACCAACAGTCACGGTTAACTTAGATTTTGCTGCGCCTTTAAATTTTGATAGGTCGACGGAAATTTTGCCGAGAATGGTGTTCTTTCCAATTGGGATTACCTGCACCGGCCATTCGCCTTGAAGGTCCTTACCACCATCGTTCACTCTCCAAACCGCCAACATGTTTTCAAGCGGCTTCTCACCGTAGTGTGCAATCTCGACATCAACTTCAAACGGACTCGCATTGGTGAAGATTCTCTGACGCAAACGCGCTAGAGGTACAGTGCTGTTGCAGAAGTCTTTGAAATCTTCGGGGTTCGTAAACTTTGGATCCCAGAAAGGATCGAGCAAGCCGACGAGTGCCGTGCCCTGGCCAAGATAGTCATGAAGGTCGAGCAGTTGAAAACCACTGAGCCCCGGCGTTCGCAAGTTTGCCTCGATTTCCTCCTTGTAGCACTCGAATTGAAAATGACTTGAGAGTGCGGCAAAAGTTTTATTCTTCTCGAGCAGTCCATGCTCCTTGAGCGAGTCGCGAAAGATTTCAAAGTTCCCGGGTTTGAGATATCCGGTAAATTTTTTGATCACATCGAAGTCCGGATAAGCAACCCACTGTCCGACCTCGTGCGATATCACGGGAATGTTTATATCTGTCAGCGACTCACGGTAGTCGCCGCCAAACCAACCGGACTCGCGGCGCAACATCTTCGGACCGATTCGTTGAATGGCAAGATACTCAGTACCCTCTGCGATGTCAGGCACTTCCCTTTCCGTATGACCGGTTCCGGACGTGTAGAGTCTCCTTGGATCCTCTTTCCGATAACGCTCAACCCATCTTGTTAACGACTCTTTCCACTTGCCTTTTGGTTCATTACTCGCCGAGAGCAACATGAATGATGGATGGTTCCCATAGGCCTTGATCATTCGATCAGTTTCTGAATAGAGCATTCGCTCCATCGCGGTGTCAGGGTTGATCTCGTTCCACATTCCGGGCTCCGGCTGCAGATAGAATCCGAGTTCATCCGCCGCCTGAAATGCTGCTTCAGGTGGACACCACGAATGGAAGCGCATGTGATTGAGTCCCCACTTACGGCAGATCTCAAACAACTTTTTCCAGTAAGCAACGCTGGTGTCCGGATAGCCCGTGAGCGGAAAATCTCCACCGTGATGCGTCCCGCGGAAATAGACCGGATGATCGTTCAGACGAAACTCGTTTCCGACAGCCCGAAAGTCACGAATGCCGACTTGTATTTCGCTGTACTCGTCAATACCCGGAGCCTTCAACCAAATCCGCAAAGGATATAACTTGGGATTGAATTCATCCCAGGGAATAATGTCGTCACGTAACGGTACTTCAACTACGGCCCATCCACCGTTTTCATCCCAGTTGACTGGCACCACTCCTATGTCGGGCCAAATTGCCGTAATCGTTCCCGAGCCGCTCAGACCCGTTTGATTACCGACGCGCACTCTCACCCACATCGTCCTCTTTTGCAGGTTTGGAACCGCACGAACCTCGTCGATCCAGACGCGGCCAGTAGCACTCAAGTCAATTCTGCCGGCAATGCCATTCCAACTGGCGCCAAGCGAATCGGACACACTATGAGCATCGGGCCTGTAAGACATCAGCATTCGATTGTCGACACGAATTGTTAATCGATGCCGGCCCGGTGTAACAGTGCCAAGGTCGTAAATGTGAGGTGATACGAGACTCCGATCGGAGCCGATTTTTTTCTCATCAATCCAAACCGTGGTTTCCCAATGCGGTCGCTCGAGAGTTAACACTACTCGACGATTTGCCCAGTTCGGAAGAATGTCGATATCGCGTTGATACCATGCGACACCGAGATAGTGCCGGGGCGGTTGCGAAAGAAATGGAACGCGAACGTTTCGTTCAGTGTAATCTTTGTACTCCTGTCGTAAGAACCAAAAGCGATCGTAGAGAGTTGCAACCCAGGGAGTATCGGTAGTTATTTCATCGCCTTGATACTGCGACTGAAGAATACCGGGGAGTTTGATTCCGTAGCGGAGACGCCGACTGAACCACTTTTGATCAACGCCTGAATCAGTGCGGTCTAATTCGAACGACCAATAGCCGGACAGATCGCGTCGCGGTTCGGGGTTATAATTTTGAGCCGATAAAGATCGGCTATGCATTAAGCTACAAACGAATAGGATGACTAATGTGATTCGTAGCTTCGCCTTTTGTTGTGGCCTGTTCATATCAGCCAAACGAACGCATTAACAGAAGCGAACACCGTGAGAATCTGGGAAAGGGGAAACAACTAAAAAGACCCAGGAGCAAAGAATAAGTAAGGAGCAAAGGACAAGTAAGGAAGGGCGGTTTACCCCCCGCTCGTCGTCTAAGAAGTCTGTCGGCAAGCAGCGGGGGTAAACCGCCCTTCCTTACATGTTCTTTGCTCGGATGTCCATTGACTCGATTCTAGTTCTTAAACACTCGGGTCTGCGCCCTAGGTTCCGCAATGATCCGAATCGATCTCGGGTCCCACTTATCACTGCCACCTAATACCTCGCGTACAGTGATTCTTTTTGCCTGCGCCCTGCTCAACTG
>DASYPT010000178.1:0-5553 GCA_036006355.1 Pyrinomonadaceae bacterium
TTGTCATAAACCATCGATCACAAGCTGCGCACCCACCAGCTACCGCGAGGTGGTACTGACTGCATCCAGGTTGGAGAAGATCAAACTTTGCCGAAGCAATACAAGGCGCTGCGAGTTCTTATGTAAATATGGCCATCAGCGATTGCCGGAGTGGCGAAAACTTCATCATCGAGTTCATTCACCGCCAGTACCTCCCACGCACCTGCCGCTTTTAGAACTGACACCGCGCCTGCCTCGCCGATAAGGTAAACCTTGTCATCTGCCGCGACCGGCGAAGAAAAGTATTTGTCGATGGCGCCTTGAAGTCGTCCCTGCTTAATCACATTTCCTGTCGCGGGATCAAACGAAAGTAGAATGCCGCTGTCGTTGATCATGTAGAGCACGCCTTTATAAAGAAGCGTTGAAGGCACTTGAGGCACCGGCTTCTGATACTTCCAACGAATCGCTTTCGCAGTTTGATCTCCCTCCCCTCCCATCTTGATTGCCAGCAATCCATTTTCGGAAGCCATCATCGCGCGAAATACTTCCCAGTCCCTCTCGTCCAACTTCTCATCTCGATTCCCATCGAAGGCTTCGAATGCGGCGGCCAACATTTTGTCGACCTTCTCGGTGCCGGAGATTTCCGTTTTGGCGATCATTTTGTCGCCGTTCTTGTCGTATCTCGCCAGACCTTCTTCAAAAGAAATTGTAGGAATCTGCTGACCAGGTTGGTTCTGTGGAAAACCCCAGCCATTGATGTAGAGGTACTCGTCGTCGTGACTGGCAATGGACTTCATCTCGCATGCGAGTCCACGCACCCACCAAACGCGTTTACCGTCTTCAACGGAATAGGCTGAAAGCTGGAACGACTCGGGAACGACGATCTGCTTCGGACCCTGTTTTGGTTGATAGATTATCGGCGTCGAATAACCAGAAATAACAACTGGTCGATCCACTTTCCATCGCACGCGCCCGCTGTTTTTATCTACGGCTATCAAGTACGAACTCGGATTGTCTTGATCAACTGGCAGGATCACTTTGTCGTCAACAAGGATTGGCGAAGCGCCAAAACCGTAGAACATGTTGAACGGACCAAGAGGCAGCTTCCAACGTTCTTTACCTGCACGATCGAATGAGATCAACCCAAACTCCTGAAAGAAGACATATACGTTCGACCCGTCAGTCACCGGACTTGGTGATGCTGGCCCATTGACATTCTGCAAACGTCCTTCGAGAGTGCGTGGCACTTCACGTTGCCAGAGAATCTTGCCCGTTTGACGATCGAGACAGATGACAAAGAGTTTGTGATTGTCCTTCTCTTTGGTGAACGCCGTGACAAATATGCGATCGCGGGTCAACACTGGTGACGAATGTCCCGGCGGTAGTTCAGTTTTCCAAACCACGTTTTTGTTTGGACCGAATTCCTGTGGCAAACCGGTCGTTGCAGAGACTCCGCTTCCGTTTGGCCCACGAAATTGTGACCACTCATCTGAGGCCAAGCTGACCGAGCCTGGAAATAGCATGATCAAGACAGCTAATACCGAAACTTTGAAATGATTCATTGTTGTTCGACCTCTGTTATTGATAGACAGAATTTTTAACCCCTAAGACTCAAAGACACAAACTTGTCATAGTTCTCTTTCGTGGCTTTGTGTCTTCGTGTCTTCGTGGTTAGGTGTCATGCATTGTTAGTTCTTCGAAGTCTCAGGCTTCGGTCCAATGTATTTCTCAAACCACTCCAGGTTCGCTTTCATCGCAGCCAACTGCATCTTCGGTTCAGTTGGGCCGTGTGGTTGGCGTGGCAACACAAGCATCCGCGTTGGCACGCCTTGCTGCCTCAGCGCATTGTAGAACTCATAACCTTGCGAGATCGGCACTCGAACATCAGCATCGCCTTGTTGAATCATGGTTGGAGTTGTAACTCCCTTCACGTTGAACATCGGCGAATGCTTTTGATAGCTATCGATGATGTCCCAGGATTGTCCGCCAAAGTAATCCGGGACAAATGCAGGAATATCAGCAGTCCCGTTGAAACTCATCAGGTTTGTTACGGGAGCGCCTGCGGAGGCTGCTTTGAAACGCTTCGTCTGTGTCACGATCCACGACGTCATGAAACCACCGTAACTCCAGCCCATGACACCTAATCGATCCGGATCGGCAACGCCCATTTCAATCACTTTATCAACTCCAGTCATTAAATCCTGATAGTCGCCAAATCCCCAATCCTTGATATTCGCGTGACGAAAGTCTCTGCCGTAGCCACTGGATCCTCGTGGGTTCGCGCGCAGAATCGCGTACCCGCGAGCGGCAAACGACGCAAGCGGATAAACGCCGCGGCCGCCAATGAATGATTGCTGAAACACACCAGCTGGTCCGCCGTGGACATTAAGGATAAGGGGAACTCGCTGGCCTGTCTGATAGCCGACAGGATACGTCAACAAGCCTTCGACATCCTTTCCGTCTTTTGATTTCCAATGGATGACTTCAGTGCGACCGAGCGGCGGCATTTTCAAATCTGCATTTGCTCGGCTGATCTGAACCGGTGCGAAGTCCGAGACTGACGCAACATAGGCATCGCCCGGCGTGTCGGCCGTTTGCCGCACAAAGCCAAACATCGTATGAGAACTATTCAAATCCATTCCAGTGAGAACTGCGGTCGTCGTCTTGATTTCATCGATCCGATTGGCTGCGACATCCAGGGTATAGATCTTTGTTCCTGTGCCCTTAGCTTCAGAGAAGTAAATAGATTTCGAGTCTGCTGACCAGCCAAGGACGTCCGGTTGGCCATCGAACGACGCAGCTAATGTCCTGGACTCGCCACCGGCAGTCGACAATATTTGAATCACGCCTGACCCTGCCCATCGTGGAGGGTTGTCGCTCACAACGATCGAGATCGACTGTCCATCCGGCGAATAAATCGGATCGTTTTCAGCCGCGGGAGTACTGACCAGCGACGTTACTTTCGCATTCGCTACCTCAACGACTGAAACATCGGAGGTAGTCCAATCGTTTGCACTCGGTGTTTTTGCATAGCTAAAAACTATCCTGGAGCTATCAGGTGCCCAATTGAACTCTCCAACCTGGTAATTTCCAGTGGTGAGCTTTCGTGGTTCACGTTTACCATCGGCGTCCTTTTGAACAGCCACTACGTATAATCGCGACATCTTCAGGTTTTCATCGACCCAACGAAAGTCGTTCTTTGCTTTATCGTTCTTCTCTTCATCGTCAGTCTTCGCATCGGTCATGGTAAAGGCGATCGATCGACCGTCAGGGGCCCATTCAAAATTACTTACACCTGACTTTACCTCGGTTAGCGGTTCAGCTTCACCTCCATTTGCACTTAACAAGTAGATATTGTTCTTGTTGTCCTTGCGATTGGAGGTGAATGCAATCCAGTTTCCGTCGGGCGACCATTTTGGATTATTCGAAGACTTCTCGCCAAAGGTCAGTTGCACGTTCTTTTTTGTAGCAATGTCACCCATCCAAAGCTGAGTAACGAATTCACTTTTGTCGGATGTCATCACAGCTTCGGAGACTGCATAGACAACCTTCTTACCGTCAGGCGAAACTCTGGGCGATCCCACCGCCTTCACGTTTATCTGCATTTCGGGTTCCCAAATAGCGCTGGTTTGCGCTGCAAGTGCTGACGCAACGAGGACGACAAGAATAGATGCTGTCGTGATTCGTTTCATGATCGTTCTCCTGACTAAGTAAGATTGAAAGCGGAAGAAGTGTGGCGTCCTTTTACTCACGAGTACTGTGAAAAGTCAATACATTTGGGGCGAAACGAGCTGGTACACCACCGGCTTCTTAAGCCGCTGGTACTCAAACTTCACAACTAAGAGGCGCGACAGTTTATCTTAACGACACCACGGCTTCAGTCGGTGGTGTGCAACGAGTCGTAAACTTGGTTCTAGCTGTGAAATTGAAACACCACCGGCTGAAGCCTGGTGGTGTACTTTAATTCCGTTGCACTTCGGAAATAGGTTTGTGAAAAGGTGCTGCGAAAGTGAACTCGTGTTCAGTAGATTTTGCCGCTTCCTACGTTACCTGAAATCCATCCGACACAACTTGTGACAGCGAACGGTACGGTTTGCGGGTTTACTGACGTTCCGGCGCTTGAGCCCGGATTCTCAATTAGTAAGTAACGAGCAAGGGAGGAAACTATATGGCATCCAGATATGACAATCGAAGTTACAGCCGCGGCGAAGGACAATTCGACCGTGGCTCGGAATCGAATTATGGTCGTTCGTCCGGTGATCAACCACAAAGACGATACCGCTATGACGATCGCGATGATGAGGAAGAACGATCCAGACGCGAGAATCGCTGGACTAGCGACTACTCAAACCGTTCTGGCTCAACTAATCGTAGCTATGAAAGTGATCGCGAGGACTACGGCCGCCGATCATGGGCTGACCAACGTGACCGGAACTACGGGCGCTACGGAGATGAGAGCCGCTATGATCGAATGTCGAACCGATACTCAAACGAACGTGATCGCGACTATGGCGACTACGATGAAGAAAACCGCTATGGTCGAATGTCAAATGATTACAGCGGCGAGCGTGAAACCTACGGACGATATGGTTCTGAAAATCGGTCTGGACAAACGTCGAGCGGTTATTCACAACGCTACAACTATCCAACCGGATTCAGGTCAGGCCGGTCATATGGTTCATATGACTCTTACGGACAAACAGGCCGCGGTTACGGCAACCGGTACGGTCAAGGCTATGCTGGTGAACGGGAATATGAAGGGCGCTACGGCCCCGGTGAAGAACGAGGCTGGTGGGATCGCACGTCAGACGAAATCTCATCATGGTTTGGCGATCAAGAGGCAGAGCGCAGAAGACAGATGGATCGACAACGTGCAGAATTGCGCGGCCGTGGACCCAAGAATTACCGGCGCTCTGACGAACGAATTAAAGAAGACGTCAGTGATCGCCTGGGCGATGGTTACCTTGATGCTACCGACATTGAAGTCGCAGTGTCGAATGCAGAAGTTACACTGACAGGAACGGTACAGACGCGCAGTGACAAGCGACGTGCCGAAGATATTGCCGAATCGGTGTCGGGTGTATCGAACGTAGAGAATCGTCTGCGAGTTAAGGAGAGTAGTTTGAACCGGAACACCAATCTGGGGACGACCTCATCGACAGGAACAACTGGGACTTCAACTGGAACATCGACATCGGAAACTTCAACGTCAGCGACATCTACAGGAACAACGAGTCGCGGAAGAAGTGCTGGGTCTTAAACACTCCCAGGGGCGGCACTCGGTGGCTGCGTCAAAGTGAATAGGGGTGGCCATAAAACGCCACCCCTATTGTCCCGTATCTGCAATACAGGCAACGAGCATTAACAAACGGCTCACAGCGCGGGAGATCTTCATTTGTCGTACTCCAATTGCGAGGTCGCAAAGCGCGACAAACCTAGTGCTGAGCATAATGGTTGTCAATAGCCTGGCAGTCAGTACCACCTCGCGGTAGCGGGTGGGTGCGCAGCTTGTTTTTGCCGAGTTCTTGGCTGCGCACCCACCCGCTACCGCGAGGTGGTACTGACTGCATCCAA
>DASYPT010000179.1:0-13488 GCA_036006355.1 Pyrinomonadaceae bacterium
CGAATTTGAACCAATAGTTACGCGACTAGACGGATCTTCTCTGTGCATCTCTGTGTCTCCGTGTCTCTGTGGTGATAAAAACGTCTCATTCACCACAGAGGCACAGAGACACAGAGATGCACAGAGAAAACCTTGCCGCTAGGTCCATAGTTCAAATTCATTGCGGCAGTCATCAGATGGCTTTCGGTTGCGGCTCTACTGCGCTATGTAATCTGTGGATGAGAATTTGGTCGCTCCCGTTCTGATTAGCGCACGAAATCGTGCCACGTCCGCACGGTCTGCGGTATTGATCCTCGAAGTGTCAGTAAGCCTCAAGGCTAAAGCGACGTTGAGATTTCTCAAAACTTGTCTTTCGGTCCACTTTTATAAGGTCTGAATAGTTTTTGACAATCGAGCACTCACTACAATTTTCCTAACAATTTCCTCGGGTGGAACAGACACGATAGTCCAGTGCAGAAAGTTACTTCTTGGTCCGACCTTACTTTCCATTGAGAGTCCTCAATTCATTCAGTAGGCAATAGTAGATTCTTTTAGCAGGCATGCCCTTTGCTCTTCCGTTGGACAACAAAACTGAGCGGGCAAGTCACAGCCCATCCCATCTGTTTCGGCCCGCTTGGATCTGGGTCAGCGCGCTGCTCTTTGTTTGCACTAACCGCTGCTGACCCAAGGCACAATCGAGGTCCAAATCAGAACAAAGGAGCATTACCATGTGGTCTTCCCGACTCTTTTCAAGCATTCTTCTCCTTCTCCTGACCCTCTTCTCTGCCCAAACAATTGCACGAGCCGCTGAAGATGAAGCAGATGACTACGATGTAAAAGATCGTGTTGTGCGCATAAGCTTGATCTCCGCTGAGGTAAGTCTGAAACGAAAGGGCAATAAAGACTGGGAACGAGCCCGCCTCAATTTCCCGCTCGTCGAGGGTGACACCCTCGCAACAGATCGAGACTCGCGACTTGAAATCCAATTCGACGCTCGAAACTTCGTCCGACTCGCTCCGAGCACAACGATTCAAATTGTCGCGCTACGCTATGAAGGCGTTGCTCTGAGCGTAATCGAAGGTACGGCAACGGTTCGACTCGCCAGGTTTGATCGCCAGCATGAATACTTCGAAATCGATGCGCCTCGTACAACTATGGCGGCGGAAAAAACAGGCTTCTACCGGATTGATGTTCCCTCTGACGGCCGTGTTCGTTTTGCAGTCCGCGACGGCGGCAGCGCCCGAATCTACTCTGATACATCCGGATTTTCGCTTCGAGATGGAAGAGCTGCCGAACTTATCGTTTCGGGTGACAACGCAGGAGACTGGGAGTTTGTTGCCAATGCACAGAGCGACGCAATTGACGAATGGGTAAACAACCGCGAGCGTTATCTGGCTCAACGACTTCGCTACAACACCCAATACTATGATGAATACGTTTGGGGCGCCGAGGATCTCGATGCATACGGCGATTGGGGTTACACGTCCGACTACGGCTGGATCTGGAGACCGCATGCGAGCACCATCAACTACGTTGATTGGGCGCCATATCGATATGGTCACTGGGTATGGTGTCCGCCTTATGGTTGGACCTGGGTGGGTTATGAACCCTGGGGATGGGCGCCATATCACTACGGACGATGGGTGTATTACAACGGTTACTGGGCGTGGTGTCCTCGGAGTGCATACTTCCGCTATCACAGCTGGTGGCGACCCGCGCTCGTAGTCTTCGTCTATGTAGGTGATAACTATTGTTGGTATCCACTCCGATATCATCAACGCGATCCACACTCCCGTTATTACAGCCAGCCAGGACGTCTGAGCAGGTTGCGATCAGATGAATTAGCAAATCTTCGCCGAGTAAATCCGGCCGAGCTACGTGCCGTGACAACTGCCAATGGCAGGCAGATTGGTAACGAAGATTTGCGAACCAGAAGAGCTGATGATGTGCTCGCAAGGCGCGCAATGAGTCAGGAGCCATTAACAAGCGGCTTGCCTGCTCGGCCGGCAACTTCTTCGGACGCTGCAACGGGAACTAGTCGTCCAGCTAGAATGGGGTCACTCCCTCCGACTTCAACATCCACTGGCGCATCGATACGTACCCCCGGTGTCGCGCTTGATGATGAGTTGCGTCGATCGCGTGTGCTCAACGGACGAGAGGCAAGACCGGCGACTCCTGTTGTGAATACGAACAATTCCAACAGCGAAATTGACGCACGACCGACTGGCGCCGTAACTCGTCCAGTGCGTGAGTCGCGCCAACCGTCGGATCGCGTTGACGGTGGGGTTCCGTCTCGTTCATCAGACGAAAGGCCGGAGCGAAGATCTTCTGTGACGACGAGTGAACCCGCAGCGGACATAAGTCGTCCGTCACGGGTCGATTCAGGTACAAACTCCGACGCGAGCGAGAAACCTCCGCGTCGTGAGCGAATCGAGCCGGCGCGACCTGAGCGGCAGAGTGAATCACCAACCCCAACGTTTGAATCGCGACCGCAAAGAAGTGAACCACCTGCGCGAGTCGAAGCTCCGCAACGAAACGAAGCGCCGGCGCGGACTGAGTCACCGCGTTCCGAGCCAAGTCGTTCTGAATCACCACGTTCCGAGGCGCCCAGATCTGAACCGGCTCGGTCAGAGCCACCGCGTTCGGAACCATCTAGATCCGAGTCGCCGCGCAGTGAGGCCCCATCGAGGCCGTCTCGTCCTGATAACTACGAACCCCCATCGCGGTCGGAATCGCCCCGTTCCGAGCCGAGCCGTTCTGAATCACCACGTTCGGAAGCGCCTAGATCTGAACCTTCTCGTTCGGAACCTTCTCGTTCGGAGCCTTCTCGTTCGGAGCCTTCTCGTTCGGAGCCATCACGCTCTGAGTCTCCGCGATCGGAGCCATCACGTTCGTCCAGTCCAGATACTGCGCGACCCAGCAAACCAGATAGACCACAGTGAGGCTTTGGAGTGCGACGACCTGGCGTCGCTTTGTTACAGTACGCCGTGTTGCTCTTGTAGCGCGGTAACAAAGCGACGGCAGGCCGTCGCACTCCAAAGATTAGAAAAGAGAACATCACGGTTATGAACAAGGTTCGATTAGTGAGTTTAGTGGCCGCTGCAATATTGGGCGCTTACGGGTTTGGAGTTGGTGGGCATGCGCAAACCACCAATCCCGAGATTAGACCCGACATCAAGCGAGCATTGACCGCAACGTTGCGCCGAGGCCCAAATACCAGAGCCAATTCTTATCGACCGGCTCGGTCCGTAGAACAAAAAAGTTTACGACCTCGCACAAGCAATACCGACTCCTTCAGGCGAAGTGCGCGGATCCAACGCAGCAACGACGTTTTGGCAAGTGGGCCAATTGCCGGAGGTACTTCACTAAGCAAGGTGCTCCACACCTCACAATTGAGTTTGACTTCAACGGCAGGGACTGACGAACAGTTCGTTGACAAGAACAATGATCTCGTAGCTGACGATCGAACAACGCTCGACTCAACGGGCGGTTCGTTTGACATCGCCGTCGGCAAATCCGGGACGCGATACGAAGTCTTCTCAGCCACATTGAACAATGCTCTAGTTGGCATATTGATTACGGCTAACGATACGAATGGCGATTTCGTCGCTGACTTAACGAATACTTATGATCTTCATCGAGACTTTAATTTGCCGTCTGCGGCTGCGGTTGTGACAGGTAACGCGATTGACGGCCGTGAATTTGTAATCGTGTCCTCGAGTGGCTTTTTCAACTCGGCTAACCCCAACGACCCTAACAACGAACCTTCTCCGGGAATTGTGCTGCTGGTGCGTGATCCCAACACCGGCGGCTTCGACGCGGCACAGTCAAAAAACCTGGTTACCCTCGGCGATAATAAGTTGTTCAATGCAAACGGGCTGGCACTGCTGCCAAACAATGATTTGTTAATTGCTGACTTCGCTTCCGATGAGTTAAGAGTCATTCGCGACACAAACGGCGATCGTATTCCTGATACTCTCGATACGACACCTTACTATTCCTATCAGTTCTCCGATGATGCCCCGATCGACATTGCTGTGAATTCACTGGGCGTTGTCTTCTCGCATTCGGAAGGTAACGACACGCTGCTTCTGGCAATCTATGATGATAATCATGACGGGCGCGCCGATCATGATGAGGTAGCGGTCGAAGGCCTCTCGATCGACAACAATCTCTTCCTTCATGGACTCACGACTGATAGTAACGGAACGGTTTACGTAATTGAAGATGCGACTGCGTCCCATGATGGTTCAGGAGGAAACATGGGAACTGCACGAATCGACGCCTTTCGTGATCCTGCTCAAAATGGCGTTCTTGAAAATGGGAAGCTGTTTGTTCAAGCGGACACGAATAATCTTGCCTTGAGCGGTTTAGGGTTTGGCCCCTCAAACAACTCGGTACAATTTCAGATTCTTCTTGATCAATCAGGACCAGCCGGAGATCAGGCTGCGGCTCTGGATTCGATACTTTTGATCCGAGACCCTTTCCCTGTAGTTAATAGCGCAAACCTGATTAACCCGGTGTCTGACCCAAACACCAGGTTGGTGATCTTCGTAATTAACATGCCAATCGTGCCGGCGTCCTCGGTGGTGGTGAATCTGATCGACAGTAACAATCAGTCGGCTAACATTACACCTCAGGATGTACGAGTGATACCTAACTCCGAATTTGTTCAGATCACATTTCGGCTGCCTAACAATCTGCCGGTGGGTACGTGCAAGATCAAAGTGATTGCACAAGGTCAGACTACTAATACAGCAACCTTCAGGATTCGAAGCTGACCCGCATCAGGTCATTTCATTGTTGAACCCGAGCCTTGTTTTTTGACATGACCCTCGTTCCAACATATCTTCTCAGCGCTCTTAGGTCAGAAAAAGAAGGAGAGTAGTTATGAGGAGCAAACTTTATACTTCGCTGGTTATCGTAGCTTTATTGTGTTTGATCGGTTGGACGGGATACGGACAAAGAACACGCTCCGGTTGGGAGTACAAGGTTGACCCGGTACCGGATGCCGGAAGTATGCAACAATTGCAGGCCCAGGCAAATGAGCGTTTGATCAATCAGCGGGCTGGCGAAGGTTGGGAATTAACAGCGGTTGGCTCGAGTTACTTCTATTTCAAGCGTGCGAGGTAACGAGGGCAAGTTTCGGACGTCAAATATCGATCTTCATTCGCGGAAGAATCCTTTGTTGGCCATCAATCTCAGAGCGAGCTTCGCCGATTTGATGCGCGCCCATTTTTTTGTAGAACTCGGCCGCATTTGGATCAGCTGTCAGTTGTACCTCACCCACATTTAACCGGGCTGCCCGCTCCATCGCATCCAGAAAGAGTTCCTTTCCGACACCAGCACCAATGTCGGTGGGCCGTACCCACATGTGTTCCAACTCTGCTTGGGAGTCGTTAATGCACAGGGCATAAAAGCCGCGAATTTCTCCGCCAGTTTCAAACACGAACACGTAGTTCTTCTCGATGAACTCGGAAGAGACTGCGAGTTCCTGTTGCCAGAGTTTGAGCCAATGTTCTGGATAACCCCAATAGCTCTTCGACTCGAGGGCGATTTGCGTAAGCGTTGAAGCTTCGTCTGAGGTTGCGGGTCGAATCATGTTCCCTGTTAATTCTTGACGTTCAATGTCTTTTCGACTTTACGCACCAGTTCCTGCACCTGACCAACAAACTCACCTTTCGGCGCGAGTCGCAAATACTCACGATACTCTACCAATGCCCGTTCGTTTTGATTAACGCGCAAAAGAATGTTTCCGGCGAGCAGATGCGCTTCGGCGAGATCTGGTTTTAACTGCAGCGTCATGCCGATTGGACCACCAGCCTTCATCACTTCGCCCATGTCCCAGTAGAGCCGGCCAAGAGTGAAGTGTCCGTGCCATGACTTGTCATCTAATTTCAACCCTTCAAGAAGTCTCTGTTCAGCTTCGGCGTTCCGTTTCTGACGCCAATAAACTTCACCGAGCGCGATGACTGCTGTCGCGTTGTCGGGCTTGATTTCAACCGCATGCAGCAATGCTTTCTCAGCTTGGGCCCAGTCTTTGAGGTCCATGAATGCTGTGCCCAGCAAAAGCTCCGCGTCGAAGAAGGTTGAGTAAGCCGATATAGCTTTCTCGAGATGGGTAATAGCCTCTTTGTAGTCGTTCCGGACCAGCGCGGCGCGCCCGTTACTGAATTCCGCGCGCGCATTCGCTGGAATACGGGCATCGACAACATCGGTCAACAATGCCGCGCCGCTATTGTTCTTCGCGTTGTCGGAGGTGAGTTCAACGATCAGGTAGATGCGGAAGAGCACCTGCAGGTCTGCATCTTGCTGTGCAGGACGGTAGCCGGGCGCATTTACGATTATTTTGTAATAACCTCTCGGTAGGCCAGGGAAACGAAAACGACCGCGGTTGTCGGTGAGGATCTCGTCGACTATTCCGCCGGTGAATCTTTCCAAACGAACCGGCACTTTCTGCGCGGCACCGGCATTGTCGGGCAAACGAACTTCGCCGCTCACTTCAAATGTCAGCGATGTGCCGGTGTAAGTATCGCGCTCGCGTTGGGCAAAGACGGAGGGAACCGCTAAAACGAAGATCGCAACCAGTAGGAGACGGATTCTGAGGTAGCACATCCCGTTTAAGTATAAGGCCACGGACCTGCACAGATCATCCGTGCAGGTCCGTGCGGGACTATCCGATTGGATCAGTGTCGGTAATTTAAACCGAACTGGATCAACCGGGCAGGAACGACCGTCGTCGTGATTTGGGTAAACGTGGACGCCGTTCCGATGTTTACCGAACTCGGGAAACCAAAGACTGGGTGGTTCCACACGTTGAAAACATCCATGCGGAAACGAAGTTCATGGCCTTCCCTGATTCGCGTTGTTTTGATTAACGAGAAGTCCCAGTTCTGCTGAGATGGACCACGGAAGGCATTTCGCGGTACATCACCAAAACCGCTTGCACTGGTAGTGCCATTTGGAACGAGGCTGGCAGTGCGGAAACAGGCCGTATTCAGGTAGTGAGCCAGTTGATCCGAGACTGAGCCTGTTGTGTACATGTCGCGAGGACGGGTACCACACGCTCCACTAAACGATGCCGTTCCACCACCAGTTTGACCAAACGCGCCGCCGCTGGTGCTGTCCGTGATCGAGAACGGCAAGCCACTTTGGTAAGAGACAATGCCGCTGATACCCCAGCCCTTGAAGAACTGGTTATTCCAGAAGTTGCCACTCGGCACTGGTAAATCATATGAGTAGCTCACAATTAAGCGATGCGGTCGGTCGAAATCTCCGCGCGCCTTATTCTGGATAACATCCTTCTGCGAATTGAGCAGATTGCCACCACCCTGACCATTGCGGGTGATATTCAGCTCGTCAGTGCTCAATGAACCACTTACATTGTCGGTTGTGTTCGAGTACGTGTAGGCGGCTTGGAAATACAGGCCCCGACTCATTCGTCGCGATAGGGTCGCCTGGAATGAGTCATACTTGGAAAATCCGATATTGCCGGAATAGCGTGAGCCACGTTTGCGAGACAAGCCGATGATGTCGTGTCGCAATTCTTCGTTGTTCACCGTATTCGCGGTGATTGTGTAAGTGTTCCCATTCATATCACGTACGGTGCGTGGGTTCGTCGGACTGTAAAGCTGAGCCAGGAACGGATCCCAGATACCGATGCCACCCGTGTAGTGTGTTCCAACGTAGCCAAGTTCAACCGCCCAACCGTTGAAAAGTTCACGCTGAATGGTGGCGTTGTACTGAGTCGTATAAGGCGTATAGGCATCGAGTGGAGCACTGGTGAAGGATGCTAGATTGATTGAGCAATTGGTCGCAGTGCCGCCGTAATTGAGGCACCTTTGTCCAGCCGCGTTAACGAATATCGGAGCAACGTTCGGATCATTCGGGTTGGTTGCCGCCAGGCCAGTATTTACGTTTCTCAAGCCCGCAAAGAACGTCGCCGAAGGAATGAACGCGGTGGCAATGATCGATGGTGGTGGTATGGCACCAAACGGGTCTGCTAACTGCAAGGCAGTCGGATTTGAGTTGGTGGACAATGGTTGGACGGTAAAGGGTGCCGCCAGCGAGTTCTGAAGAATGTTCTGATTCGACAGTCGTTGGTAGTAAATACCATACCCGCCCCTTAAAACTGTCTTCTGATCTCCAAAAATGTCCCAGGCAAAGCCGACGCGAGGTCCGAAGTTATTGCCGTCGAAACAACTCTTCAGCGCGCAATCCTTAACACCCGGAGTACCTTTGAATCCGGCCAGGTCTACCTTTTCAGGAAACAGGAACGGATTCTGTCCAGCAGCTGCCAGAAGTGGATCGAAAACACCAGCGCGATACAACTTGTCGTGACCAAAGCTCATGCCTTCCCAGCGAAGACCAAGGTTGAAGGTGAGTCTGGGTGACCAGCGAAAATCGTCCTGAACGAACGCTGCGAAGTCAGTCGCTACAAAGTTTCGTGCCGGGTCACCGAAAGCCGATTGGATCGCGGTTACTCTTCCGCGCAGGAAATTCTGCATAGCGCTGCAGTCATTTGTATCGAGCCTGCAATTGTTGAATGTCGATGGTGCCGGCGTAACCCCGGAAGATGTGGCGCCGGTGGTTAGTGCGCCACGAACGGCAAAGTTGTTAAAGCGATTCAACTGATATTGAATTGCCTCGCCGCCAACCCGCAGACTATGTCTTCCACGTGTCATCGAGAAAGTGTCGACGATGTTGTACTGGTTAGACACTGTGCCGCGATCGTCGTTGACGCCGGTGCCTATCGTCATCAGACCGGTGATGGTGACCTGATACATTCCCGGAAACTGGTCGCTATTTGCGCGTGTGGCTCCTATGTCAGACAGGTTCACTGCGTCGTGGGGAATATTCGCGAAAATGAAGCGACTGAAGCCCAAGCGCAGCTCGTTGATCTTGCTGGCACTGAAAACGTGAGTCTCAGTTACTGAAAGGAACCGATTCTCTTGCGTGTCAGTGCGCGGAAATGCGAGAGACGGTGAGCTGGCAGTGCCATACGGTTTAACAACGGCACCGTTGTCCCAGAACCAGCGACCCGAAATCTTGTCTTTTCCGTCGCGCATTATCCGATCGTAGCTGATCGTGTACTGGTTATCCTCGATGGGCGCCACGCCTGAGAAACTACAGGTAAAAGTTCCGGGGAAAGCCCCGGCAGCAGCAGCTGCTGCGGACTTGCAGCCCGTGCTTCCCGATCTGGGAACCAAAAATCCGTTGTAGAGCGAGCTGTGCAGGTTAAGAATGTTAACCGCGACCGGATCGATTTGCGCCGGCGCCAGGTTAAAAGCAGAAGCTAGCAATGCCACGGAAGTACTGCCGTCAGCATTCCTGGGGAAATCTTGAATCGTGGGGGTAAGGCTCGAACCATTTGGATCCAAGCCATTGCGGGCGCGAACGCCCTGATAGTTGAAGAACCAGAAACCGCCCAGTTTTGGTACTGGACCACTGCCGCTGCCTCCAAACACATTCTGCAGCAAACGTGCGCGCTTGCTCACACCGTTCGCATTGCGAAACCACTCATTAGCATTGAGCGCGTCGTTACGGTGCGACCAGTAGCCTTCCCAATGAAAATCTTTCTGGCCCGACTTGATAACGAGACCAAGAGAACCACCGCCTTTGCTTCCCTGAGAAGCGTCGTACAGCGAGGTCGCAACTTTCATCTCTTCGAGCGTGCTCGGGTTCGGTAGAGGCACCGTATCGAAGTGCGCAAGGTTGAAGTCATTAACGTTGATGCCTTCCAACGAAATACTGTTATTACTGGTTCGCTGGCCGTTAACGTTCATGTCTGCTGTTCCTCGACCTGCAGTACGAACGTCAGTTGGTTCGCTGGCAGTACCTGCGGAAAGTGACATCAAAAACAAGAAATTCGGCGAAGCAAGAGGCAATGTGCGGAGCGTCTCAGCTCCCAGGGGCTGGCCCGTCACAGCGCTTGAAGGATTGATCAGAGAGGTGGTGGCCTCTACGTTGACTGTCTCCTCAATGCGGCCTGCTTCCAGAGCCACGTCTTGTCTTGCGATTTCACCAATTCTCACTTGCACGTCTAGCACCACAGCCTTTTTAAAGTTCGGGGCTGTGATCTCAAGGCGGTAAGCTCCGGGTTTGAGCAAGGTAATCGAGTAACCACCATCACCAGCGGTGGTTGCTGTTCGCTCTGACTTTCCCGTGCTCTCGTTTATGACGTCGACGGTAGCGCCGCTAACGAGGGCGCCTTTCGAATCGCTGACGACGCCGGTGACTCCTCCTGTTTGGCTGGCTTGCGCAAACACAATAGCCGTATACAGGAATACCAAGATCGCTGCGCTTAAAAAGCGTATTGCGCTTTTCATTGGCAATCCTCCTTTTGTTTTGCCTCTAATGATTCTTAAACTCGGTTTTGGACTGGAACCCGAATGGGTCTGAAGACGCTCTGCACTATGCAATGACCATTCCGGCCGTAAATGACCTCCTAGTCAGCGACGTTAACGTTGCGACAAAGGAACTTAGCCAACATAGCGATAAGGCCGCTCGCATTTACAGTCGGCTGCCTTGTCAAAAATCTGGCAATTCTTCAGATTATTGGATAGATCATGGAACGAAAAATTGAAGAAGTCATCGTCTTTCTGGAACGGAACACCTTCAACATCCCGTTTCCAAGGCCTCGATTTCCGCACGAATGGATTGAGTACGACGAAACGGACATTAGCGAGATCATTCCACGCCTTCGAGAGGCGACGATCGTCATCTCAAACAAACTTCCTTTGCGTGCAGAAACCCTGGCTCAGCTGGCCGCTTTGAAGTTGATTGCGGTTGCCGCAACTGGAGTGGACAATATCGATCTTGATTACTGTAAGGAACATCACATAGCCGTCTGCAATACTCGAGGTTATGCGGTCAATTCGTTACCCGAACATGCGCTGATGTTGATGTTGGCCTTACGAAGGAACTTAATTGCTTATCGCCACGATGTGGAGGCTGGTCTCTGGAACGACGCAAGACAGTTTTGTCTTCTGGATCACCCGATTGGAGACTTGCATGGGGCCAAACTGGGGGTCATTGGATACGGAAGGCTTGGGCGATCTATGGCACAACTCGCGCAGGCCGTGGGAATGGAAGTGATGATTGCTGAGCGCAAGAATGCTACGGAAATACGAGAGGGTCGAGTCGCGTTTGAGCAGGTGCTGAAACAGAGTGATGTGCTGTCTTTGCATTGCCCACTAACTGATGACACCAGGAACCTGATTGGAGCGGAAGAGTTGAATCTTATGAAACCCGACGCCGTTCTAATCAACACTGCCCGCGGCGCATTGATAGACGATTACGCCCTAATCGATGCTTTGACTAACAAAAAAATCGCCGGAGCAGGCATTGATGTTTTGCGAGTTGAGCCGCCCCGAGAAGGAAGTGCGTTGTTGGATCTGAGACTTCCCAATTTGATCATAACGCCACATAACGCATGGGCGAGTCGCCAGGCAATGGAACAACTGGCCGGTCAGCTGATCGATAATCTGGAAGCCTTTGTTCGCGGCGAACCCCGCAATTTAGTTGTGTAGGGATGTGGAAAAGTGGAGCTCAACGGCTATGAAGCCGCTGCTTCTCCAGCAACTTCGTCGTGATGTTCAGTGGTGTAAAGGCGAAGAATGTCCTGTCCCTGACGTGAGCGAGGATCGATCGTGCGTAAATGCTTGCGGCCTTGCATTTCCCAGATGGCCGTTACCACGCCGTCTTTCTCGACCGCGTGATAAGTGATCTCTTCGGTGCTTACTTCAGGCGCAGTGGGTTCACCTGCACCATTGTTTATTGCTGCTTCGTTTTCAGACATACCAAACTCAAAAACTCTCCTCTCAAGTGATGTGTTGTCGTGGGTTTTGGTTAATCGGATTGTTGCACAGGCTTTCCCGAGTGTCCAGCAGATGGATCTCAGATCACAGATCTCAGATCTCAGACCGAAGAGCAGGCGGTTACCAGGGCGGAGATTTGAGATCTGCGATCTGAGATCTGAGATCTACTGCTCTGCTTACTGCCGCCCTCGGTGTGACGACTCCCCATCCTTGTCGCTCAACCTCAACACCCACGACGCGTTCTGCAGTTTCGATAAGAATCTTCTTGACTTGTTGTGGCGTCAGCGTGGGATTCGCCTCCAGCATGCAGGCCACGATTGACGCAACTATAGGGGATGCGAAGGAAGTGCCATCAACGAACTTGTAATGTTCGTTGATTACATTTCCTTCCCGAAGTTTGATTGTGATTAGTTGCCGAATTAATGGAATCGGGAGATCCTTCGCTTCATCCAGGTCCTTATCTACACCACTTTGAGAAATGATGATGTCGCGGAGCTCGTCATCAGTCGCCGAATCAAGCGTTGCGTATAGTTGAGCTTCGTCAGCTGTAGGTGTGTGTGGAAGGATTGGTGCTGCGACCCAAATGCCCGGGGCAATCACTTCGGGTTTCTGAAGACCATCGATAGTTGGCCCATATGACGAGCGATACATTCCGCGACGCGCTCTATTCAATGAATTCTGATCGTCAAGACCGCCAACAGAAATTGACGATGGAGAACTTGCAGGCGGTAAGACCGGATGGCCCGGGGCGAATCCAGCGTTGCCCACGGCACAAACTACGACCAAACCCAGGCTGACCGCTTCCTCGACAACCTTGCACAAAGAATTCTTAAGGTAGCTTTGTTCGAAGTCGCCTCCTGCCGAAATATTCACGATTCGAATTCCGAATCGATCTTTGTTTTCCAACACCCACCGAAGTCCGGTTTCAATATTCTCTTCAGGAAGCCGTCCGGTCTTTCCGATCTTCACAAGCACAACATTCGCTTCTGGCGCGATACCTCGATACAGACCGTCCGACAAGAATCCGTTTCCGGCGGCGACCACGGAGGTCATCATGCCGTGCCAACTCGCAACATCAGGTGTTAACAAGAAACCTGGATCATCTTCAGGGGCGAAAATGCTGTGATAGGCAAGGATACGATTCACCGGTTCAGTTAGATCGGTATGCGCATAGAAACCGGAGTCAAGAAACGCGATCGTCACGCCTTTTCCGGTGAATCGTTCATCTGCGTCCATGCGGAGCGGAGTGGGTAATGCTTGCTTGGTGTCAGCAAAGATGTGAGCGTGTGAACTGAGGTTTTGTAGTGCTCGATTGAAAAGATTCAGACAACTTGCGCAGATGCGCTCAATTGAATCTGTCGAAGTTAGATTCGCCCGAATTAGGTTCTGTAAGTCAGGCGACAGGCTTGTTACGGATACTTCAGGTTTTTGGGCCCGTCCACATAGCTGGCAGAGATCTGTGCGCGCTTTGGTGGTGGTCGGCTCACTGGTGATTGCTTCTGACATGCAAAGAAGATGTAAAGAATCAGAGCTGTCGTGTCAAATATATAGGACCTATACGACCAATTCGTCCTATTGAATTGTCGACCGACCACTGACCACGGACAACTAACCACTGCTCGCTTGCGCCTCAACACATCGGCTGATAATCTTCGTTTCACACTTCTACCTGTTTTAAAGGAGAGCAAAT
>DASYPT010000180.1:0-5030 GCA_036006355.1 Pyrinomonadaceae bacterium
CTCGTCCTGCCAGTGCTCCTTGAGCTCGACCGAAGTCGGGACTATCCACGTTTGGTGAAAAGAACTCGAGCGGCTGCAGGTTCAAGGTGTTAAAGACGTTGAAGAAGTTTGCCTTGATTTCGAAGGATGCTCCTTCACCTAGCTTTAAGAAACGTGGCAAGCCGGTTCGCTTAGTTAAACTCAAGTCGGTCGCGAAGTATCTTGGTCCACGGAAGCTATTACGGCCGATTCCCGGAGGCAAGAGTCCGTTGGGATTGTTGGCATCAAAGAACTTCAGTCCACCTCCAGGAAAATTTCCGCCCGGCCTGATGAACGCGTCATTGTCGGTATCCTCCAATGCGCCTCCGAAATAATGCGGTGGTCGCGACGGACAAACGAAGTTGTTTGAGTTGGCGCTGCGAACGCATTGGCCAGTATGCGGTGTCCAGGGAAATCCAGTATGTGCCGTGACGATTGCGTTGATCTGCCAACCACCTAAAACGTTTCCTAACGCGTCGTGACGGTTTCGGAATAATGGCAAGTCCCATAAACCCGAGCCAACAAAACTATGCCGCACGTCGAAATCAGACGGGCCGCGCTCCTGGCTTAGATCTTGAGGGAACGTTTGGTTTGTTTCGGCGCCAGGACCTTCGTTAGAGAGTGTGTCGATGCTCTTGGCCCAACGGTAAAGCAAATCAAACTGAAAACCATTCGTGAACCTGCGAGTCAGCCTCGCATTCATCGCATTGTAGTTTGCATTCACATCAGGTGTCGGAATGAAAACGGCGAATGCAAAGTAGTTCGCTGGAATTACCGGCTGCACGAAAAGTTGATTCACAAGACGGATCAGTTTGTGACTTGAACTGCCCTGGTAACCAAGCGTACCCACCAGATTGAATGGGAGTGAATACTGTCCCTCCAAAGAATAGGTGTAGATGTAAGCCGTAGGTGTGTCGGGCAACGCGCCATAGATCTCAACGGTTCGATTTGGCGGAGTGCCGGTTATGGGATCGATTCCGACAGCCAGGGCCGGATTGGGTGGAAAACTAAATGGCGACGAGCTTGCTCCCAGCGCATAAAGTATTTGTCCGTCAACGAATGGACTGCCAAAACCATCTATCGGTGGTCCTGCCGTACCACAGCAGATCGCAAACCTGGCAAAGAAGGGAGGATTCCCTCGCGTGTTAGAAAAGACCACCTCGGGAATCCGGTTATAACTAATACCAGCGCCGCCACGGAGAACAAATTTGTCTTGTAGACCAAATTCCTTCGGGCTGTAAGCAAATCCAAGTCGTGGGCCGAAGTTGTTTCGATCCGGACTGTAGAGTGAACTCGTTGGAACGACCTTCGAGCCTGTCAGGCCTCCTCCTGGTCCAAAGATGAAGTTTGAGATTTGATCGTTCTTCTCTTTCAGAACCTGGAAGTACTCGTAACGCAGCCCAATGTTGAGAGTCAGATTCGGCCGAGGCTTCCAATCATCCTGCGCAAACAGTCCATAGCCACCGGATTTGAAATGGCGTTGAGCATCAGCAACACCACCAGTTCGTGGATCGGCATTAATTTGATAGAACAACGGCGTGTCGTTTGCGAAATTGAACGGACCACCGAAGGTGTAGAGCGGTCTCGAGGCTCCATTCAAATTATCGTCATTTAATTCCCGGCGCCAGTCGCCGCCAAATTTAAGGGCATGGTTTCCATGCACTTTGGTGACGATGTCGCGCACTTCAAATGTCTTCTCTGAGAATATGCCAGGAGTTGTTTCCGACTGGTTGGCGCCAAAGCGAATACGATCTCCGTTTCGCAACAGACTTTCAATCTCAACTCGGGGAATGCCGAAATTCGTCTGTCGCGATGATTGCGTCTCGTCGAAGGCGAATTTGGTAAAGTTGACTCGTGCTTCGTTTAGTAGTGTCGCAGAGATTGTCCTGTTGAAGAGAAAGGTCACCGCAGATTGATGGGGCGTGCTGGTTATGTCAGCTTGTGGACGCGCGCCGCCACCTGCATCGCTACCGACAAAGAAGCTACGAGTTAGATATGTGCTGAAGGCAAATTGATTCTTTGAATTTGGCGTGAAGTCGAAGCGCGCATTGTACTGATTCGGTTTATTGATTGTGGGTGCGCCAACTACAACCTTCTGAATGTCAGGGATACCGTCGAGTGGACCACCAGAAGGGCTACCGAGAGGAACGTACTGTCCTAATCCTCCAGTGGGAGAACCGATATCGAGCGCCGTGCCTATTGGCTGACAGAGGTAATTAGAATTGACGTCTCCACATGCCGATTGAATTACTGAACTGATTCGTGGCTGTATGCCTGAATCCGCCAGGATTCGTGCGCTGATTCCACCCGGCCGGGCACTAATTATAGTTTGACGAAACTGCGGCGTTTCAACATAGTGGACCGCAGGGCTTGTCGAGTTCTCGCGCAGACCTTCATATGAGAAGAAGAAAAACGACTTGTCTTTACCGCCGACGGTCACCGGACCACCTTCACCAAAGTGTGGAAGATAGAGTGGGCCGCCAAGGCTTCCACCAAACTGGCGGAAAAGTCTTTCAACTCTTTCCGTTCGTCCACGACCAAAGTCATTTGGATACTTATTGAACGCGTTGAGCTTTGGACTGTCGTACTTAAGAAACGCGCTACCGTGAAAATCGTTAGTTCCGTTCTGTGAAACTACTTTCACCTGGGCGCCGGAGTTTCTGCCATCCTCAGCAGAGTACGTCGACGACGAAATCTGAATCTCTTTAACAGACTCTTGATTCGGCGTTATAACCGCCGCGCCACCGTGCGTCAGGCTGTTTACGCTAACTCCATCGATTTGATAATTGTTTGCCGAGAGGCGCTGACCATTGGCAGTGATCTGCACCTGATTCTCAGTTTGAAAGATGGAGTTACCTGAACCGCCTGGACCAGGCGAGTTCGGAAGACCAGCAGCATTTCCATTTGCGCTGCGTGAAGCATCACCGAAGATTCCAGGAGTCAACCGGGCGAGCTCATACGGATCACGCCCCACCTGCGGAAGTCGCTTAACCTCTAGCTCCGTTATGCTCTTATTGACGTTCGCATTTTCTGTTTCTAACTTTGCGGTCGCTTCGTCAGTAACAGTGACAGTTGCGGTAACGTCGCCAGTTTCGAGAACGACGTTGACTGCTTGAACTTTTTCGGCTTCGACGGAGACATTCTCGAGATTAGCTTTTTTGTATCCTTGCTTTTCGGCAACGAGGGAATACTTGCCCGGCGCCAATCCGGCAATCCGGTAGAACCCTTCGTCGCTACTTAACGCCTCCTGACTCTTTCCGTTTTCAGCATCGGTGAGTGTGATCTTTACTCCGGGAACGAGAGCACCACTTGAGTCTGACACCGTTCCCTGAATACTCGCTCTTAACTGTGCAAAGCCTGAGCCTGCTGCTGTCAAAAGAATCAAACCTGCGAGCAGGCATTGCCTAATAGAAAATGTATTTGGATTCATTGCTGGAAGGCCTCCATTGCGCGTTCGACTTATACTGTCGAATCTCTTTTTTAGACCGGACCATAAAGACACGGGAGACGCGACTCGGGAATATCGTTTGAATTAAAAGGGGGAGAACAGATCGTCGGGGACTCAATGGGATGATTGTTAATAGCACGGAAAGGGCGAGAACTTCAACGAAAAGGTTTAGAACAGGTTGGGTTGTTTGTGTTGCCGGAGTCTCTTCTTCTCTGCGTCTCTGCGTTCTCTGCGTCTCAGCGGTTCAAATCCGATGCCCCAAAATAATCGCAGAGACGCAGAGGCGCAGAGAAGGACAAAAAGGGCAGTCCTCGGGCTCTCAATATTTGACTGATCCTCTGAATTGATTTTGAATGAGCATAATGTCCGCCACTCAATCCGAAACAGCAGCTGACTTTTCGCAAACAGCCGCCTCTCTGTCTGCAGTTGCCAAAGGTTTCCATGCGCGGGGGTGGTTGCTTGGTACAAGTGGAAACTTGAGTGCAGTTGTCAGTCGCGAGCCTTTGTGCCTGGCGATGAGTCCCAGTGGCGTTGATAAAGGCGAACTAACCGCCGCGCAGATTCTATTAATCGATCAACACGCGCACGTCTTGAGTGAACATAGTGGCAAACCTTCGGATGAGACGTTGCTACATTTGCAGATCGTAAAAGATCGGCAGGCAGGCGCAGTTCTCCATACTCATTCAGTTTGGAATACGATCCTGTCTGACCTATACGCAACGCGGCGCGGCATTAGCATCGAAGGATATGAAATGCTCAAAGGACTTGATGGCGTTCGAACGCATGAACATCGTGAGTGGTTACCAATCATTGATAACTCCCAGGATATGACTTTGCTTGCAAACACAATCGGCGAAACCCTTTCGCGAAACCCAAATGCCCACGGATTCCTTCTCCAACGTCACGGACTATATTCGTGGGGCGTTGATCTTCAGCAGGCAAAGCGACACATCGAGATTCTAGAGTTTCTACTCGAGACCCTGGGAAGAACCCTGGAAGTTAAAAGATAGTTCAGAAAGAGAATGACAATGGCTTTTGTTACTTTGACCCGTGAAGGACGAACGGTAAGCGATATTGAAGAAATTAAGGCGTGTCTAAGCTTATGCGGCATAGACTACGAGCGTTGGACGCTTTCCAAACCTGTTCCAGAGGATGCACCGGCGGAAGAAATTCTTCAGGCGTATTCACACGAGATAGAGGATCTGAAGTCGAGCGGAGGTTATGTGACTGCTGACGTAATCGACGTTACGCCTCAAACTCCCGGCCTCGATGCAATGCTTGCCAAGTTTGATCGTGAACACTGGCATGACGAAGACGAAGTTCGGTTCACAATCGCCGGCCATGGTCTCTTTCACATAAATTCTGATGAATTAGGGGTAGTCGCAATTGAAGTTGAAGCTGGAGATATGATTCGAGTACCTCGGGGTACAAAGCATTGGTTCAATCTCTGCGGCGATAGAAGAATTCGAGCCATCCGTTTGTTCCAGGATGTGTCCGGCTGGACACCTCACTATACAGACAGTCAGGTCGATAGTGGTTACGCTCCTGTTTGCTTTGGCGTTTC
>DASYPT010000181.1:0-6572 GCA_036006355.1 Pyrinomonadaceae bacterium
TGCGTTTAATCACACCTAAGGATCTCAAACTACATGAACGTTACTCATCTCGAATGTGCCCTCTGTGGTTTAAGACACGAGGCACACAGGTTGCTCAACCTATGTCGCGAATGCGGTAGGCCGCTCCTTGTTCGTTACGATTTGGATCGCGCTAAACAATCTTTGACAAAAGAATCTTTAATCGGCCGGCGTCCGGATTTGTGGCGATATCGCGAGGTTCTGCCAGTTGAAGACGATGCCAACATCGTCACTCTCGGAGAAGGTTGGACACCGCTGTTACGTGCGGATCGTTTGGGCCACTCGGTGGGAGTTGCGGACCTTTACATTAAGGACGAAGGTCAAAACCCGACGCAGAGTTTCAAAGCGCGAGGAATGGCAACGGCCGTCTCGATGGCAAAGGAACTCGGCGCGAGTAAGCTTGCGGTTCCCTCTGCAGGTAATGCCGCAGGAGCTTTGGCTGCTTACGCCGCACGGGGCGGGCTTGAGTGCTTCATCTTCATGCCTCGCGACACACCGCTTGCAAATGTAGTCGAGTGTGAACAGACGGGCGCGCACGTCACGTTAATGGAAGGACTGATTACTGACTGCGGAGCAGAAGTTGGTCGACGTAAAGAAGCCGAAGGTTGGTTCGATGTTTCAACGCTGAAGGAACCTTATCGAGTTGAAGGCAAAAAGACGCTTGGTTACGAATTGGCGGAGCAACTGAATTGGGAACTGCCTGACGTAATTATCTATCCAACCGGAGGCGGCACGGGCCTGATTGGAATGTGGAAGGCCTTCGACGAAATGGAACAGATGGGTTGGATCGGATCGAGGCGGCCGCGAATGGTGACGGTCCAGGCGACCGGTTGTGCTCCGATTGTTCGCGCGTTCGAAGAAGGCAAACGATTCGCAGATGAATTCCCAAATGCTGCGACCACTGCATCCGGATTGAGAGTACCTAAAGCGATTGGTGACTTTCTGATCCTCGATGCCTTACGAGCCTCGGGCGGTACTGCTGTCGCCGTAACTGACGACGAGCTCATTGAAGCAACCAGGGAAATAGGTGCCAGTGAAGGAATTTTTTGTGCTCCGGAAGGGGCTGCTTGTCTCCCGGCACTTAAGAAATTGATATCTGCGGGCAACGTCAAATCAACTGAACGCGTTGTTCTCTTTAACACAGGCTCAGGTGTGAAGTACATGGAGTCGTTTGCAGGTCCATCCTGACTTCGCGACCAGCCTGAGAACAGGATCGATTATGAAGAAAATAGTAATGGTCGTGATCTTCGGCTTGCTGACGAACCTAATTCCTTTTGGCCCGGCAATGGCTCAGGAAAAAGTTCAGGATAAGGATTCGAAACACGCTGAAAAGATCAAAAAGGCAGTAGCGGACGCAGGACCAACACTCGATAGAGAGGTGATAGTAAAGCTAAAAGACAACACGGAAGTACGAGGGTTCATACGTGAGATCGCCGATGATCATTTTATCGTCAAATCAAACTCGGGGGCTCTCTCCACAATCTCTTATAGTCAGGTTGAAAAGTTCAAGGCAAACAAGCGCGACGTTGGAGGCAGAGGCTTCATGACCGGCCCAAGCAGTGTTAAGAAAGTGATTGGAGGATTTGCGATTGGCTTAGGCGTTCTGATCATTGCCTGCGTGGCCAGTCGAAGGTGTGAAGAGTAATGGTTCGGAGGACTTGTTGTGAAATATTTTGTGAGTGTAATCGTTCTTCTACTCATCAGCGCGTTTGTGGTTAGCGCTCAACAATCCGCATCCCCATGGGTCAACGAAGCGGATCGAGCGCGACTTGAAAGCCTGCGCAAGAGTGGGTTGGAAGCACTCTACAACATCGATTATGACAAGGCTTACCGCGACTTCAAGGAGATCGCGACACTTTATCCTAATCACCCGGCGGGTCCCCAATTGCTGGCATCGAGATTGTGGCTCAAAACTCTTTATGAATCTCGCCGGCTGCAATCTTCCCTATACAGTTCTGAATCGTTCTATACAAATGGAGACGACAAAGTAGACCCGAAGATTGTGGACGAGTTTCGCGCACTTACTCGGGAGGCAAAGCGATTAGCCGAAGCTAAACTGAAACAGGAACCGAAGAACATCGAAGCGCTGGACTATCTCGCAAATACTGAAGGGTTGAAAGCTTCGTTTGAGGAGGCAGTCGAACGTCGTCACTTTGCCGCGTTGCGTGATGGCAACGATGCAGTCGATCATCATCGGGAAATCCTGAAGCTGAAGCCGGAATACATCGATGCGCAATTAACCATTGGTATCTATGAGTACGCGGTTGGTTCACTTCCCTTGCCTGTAAAACTGATTGCTGGAGTAAGCGGCTATCGCGGGTCCAGGAAGAAAGGTTTGATGCTCCTGGAGCAAGTAGCCAAAGAAGGTCAGTGGCGACAAGATGACGCTAAGACTGTACTCGTCTTGTTGTACACCCGCGAAAAGCGCTTCAACGATGTGTTGGCATTAACGAGAGAGTTAAGCACAAAGTATCCTCGCAACTATCTTTTGCGACTGGAAACCGCTGATGCCTTGGTTGCGATCGCAGCACAGAAGCGAAAGCAAAACGACGCCGCCGGTGCGGTTCAGGCCGAGAAGGAAGCATTTGCGACTTTCGATGAACTGCTTCGGGATCGAAATGCAAGAGACGCCGCAGTGCGAGCTCTGGATCTGATTCACTTCAAATATGGAGAAGTGTTACTAACGGCAGGCCAGAATGAGCGAGCGGCAAAGGAGTTTCTGACGGCGACCAAAGTCGAACACGCGGAGCCCGGTCTTGTAACGATGGCGCACTTGTATGCTGCACGCGCGTACGACGTTGCGGGAAAACGCGATGAGGCAGTTGCTCAATACAAGGAAGTGTTGGCTCGTCCGAACGTTTATGATGCCCACGATGAAGCGAGGAAGGGTTTGAAGCAGGCCTACAGACCTGAACAGGTATCGCAGAAGGAAGTCGAGAAATAGGATTTCAGATTTAAGATTGAAGATTTCAGATTGGCCACCCAGAATAGGTCCTATACGTCGAATAGGACCTATCGCCTGACCTATCTTCAACCTTAAATCTGAAATCTGAAATCTGAAATTCGAGAGATGTCATTAAAACCTCAAGCTGGTCCTGCTCGTCCGCGTCGTCTACTTCTTTGTCTTGACGGAGTTCCTCACAAAATCATTCAGTCTGCAAAGTCACGAGGAATGTTCGACGCGTTCAATAATCCAACGCGTCTCCTTTCTCCATTTCCGACGATGACGAACGTTGCTCTATCGGCGATGTTCGAAGCAACTCCACCACCCGGTTACGAAAGTCTCTACTTCGATCGAAATGCCCGCCAACTTTCCGGTGGAATTCGGAAATACATTGGCCGTCGCACACCGGACAAGATTCCATCGTCGTACATGGATGCTTTGGATTATCAGGAACCGCTAATGTTTGAGTTCCTGATATATGTTGCTCCCGAACGTATTTGGCGGGCTGATATGCAGCGTTTTCGCGAACGATTTCTTGAAGCACCACAAACAAGAGATTACTTTGGCTTTCTAAAAGCAACTGACGGACTTTTGCACGCACAGGGTCCTGAGCGACTGAATGTCGCACTGGCAGCGCTCGACAACATTCTGAATGAGATTCGTAAAACATCAGGGAGTGAAACTGAAATTGTTTTGTTTTCAGATCACGGCATGAACCTGGAAGAGAATCGGCGCGTCGATCTTGTGACCCACTTGACGCGTCGAGGCTTTAAAGTTTCTGGTCAACTCCCAAACCAGGGCCGATCGCTTTCAATCCCTGCATTTGGGTTGTGTAGTTATGTGGCAATTTATTGCGGTGATGAAGATCTGATACCGGAAACCAGCGATGCTGTGATTGAACTACCCGGCGTTGACTTTACGATCTTTCGAGACGCCGATGCTGTGGCTTTAAAGAGTTCGCGGGGAACAGCACGGATTGAACGAAGCGCTGGAGACCGTTATCGATATTTACCGTTCAACGGCGACCCGCTTCAACTCAGTCCTAAGATTGAAGAGCTCAGGAACCTGGGACGGACCGATGACGAAGGCTTTGTAAGCGCCACCGATTGGTTCGCCTCGACTAACAATCACGTGTATCCGAATGTCGTCGTTAACCTTTACAAATCACTGTTCACGCACCGCGTAAAACACACCGCAGATATTCTCGTCAGCGTGCATGACGGTTACTATTATGGCTGGTCGGCATTTGGAAAGTTCGTGAAACTTCTGGCGACCCATGGCAACGCGCTGGCATCGAGTAGCAATGCGTTCCTCATGAGCACGCACCGTGAGTTTCCGGAATGTGTGCAGGCGGACGAAGCGAAGGGGTTGCTGCTCGCTTGAAAACTATTTAGGACCTATACCACTTGACCACCACCTCACCAACCACGTACAAAATCAACTATGTCATGGGAGCAAGCGGTGTCTTCGGCGGCGGTTGAAACTTTTTCTCTCGTAAAGCAGTTCGGCCCCTTTGTCGCTGTCGATCACATCGATCTTTACATCAAACGTGGAAGCTTCTTTGGATTCCTTGGCCCGAACGGCGCAGGAAAATCAACCACTATCAAAATGCTTACCGGGCTGCTGGCTCCGACCAGTGGCCGGCTTCGAGTACTCGGTAGAGATATCGCGGTAGAGCCAATCGAAATTAAGAAAAGAATTGGAGTCGTTCCGGAAGATTTGAATCTCTTTGAACGATTGACTGGAGCCGAGATGCTCGCCTTTACGGGCCGGATGTACGGACTAACAAGTGATGAAATAGGTCAAAGGTCGAAAGAACTCCTAGAGCTGATGGACTTGCAGGATGAACCGAAGAAGCTGGTCGTTGAGTATTCGCACGGCATGAAGAAGAAATTGTCGTTGGCCTGCGCGTTGATTCATCGGCCGGAGATTTTGTTTCTTGACGAACCGTTTGAAGGCGTGGATGCGATCGCATCGCGAACGTTGAAGGATCTGTTGTCGCGACTGACTGCTCGTGGTTTGACAGTATTTCTGACCTCCCATGTTCTGGAGATCGTTGAGCGCCTCTGTTCCGACATTGCCATCATCGCTCAAGGCAAGTTGCTGGCAGCAGGCCCGCTTAACGAACTACGCAAAGGGATTAGTTTGGATGAGGACGGGAAGGGTCCGGTCTCACTTGAGGAATACTTCATTCACATCGTTGGCGGCACACGAAGCACGGGAGAGGAAGAAGTGCTGCAGTGGCTGACATGAGTCATGCCAATCAACTGCTAAGACGTTTTTGGTTCGAGGTCCTCGTTCATATGGCTTTGGTGTAACCGCGTACTCAGTAGACGATGCTCGCTTTCTTCTGGAGGGTGAGGGCTACGCAATCGATCCTGACGTCGAGGTGATTGTTGATGTTGATGTGTCCACTCTCGACCAGAACCACGTTTTGCCCAATGCTGGGCCCGCATGTTTTCGGGGCGTTTGGTTTCCTTGCTTAAACATCGGTTGGATTGAACCCGGCTCTCATCATCCGCTAACACGCGGTAACGTAGACCCAGGGAAGGAAGAGTCGAAATGAGTAAGTCAAGAATTATCAACCTTGCACTCGTAATGTTTCTTGCTTCTTTGACAACAATGGCCCAGGAACAACACGTCATTAAGCCACCTCAAACAGTTATTAGTGAGATCGTAGAAGGAATGCCTAAGGGTGAGAAACAACAAGTGCGAGTCCTCACTGCGACGTTCCAGCCTCGTGACCACACTCTGTTCCACACACACCGTTTTCCTGTAACTGTTTTCGTGTTGGAAGGCGCATTTACTCTCGAGAAGGAGGGTCAAGAGTCAATCACAGTAAAGACTGGTCAGGCGATGTTGATGCCGCCGAACGTAAAGATGACGGGATATAACAAGAGCACTTCGGATCCACTAAGGTTGGTGATCTTCTACGTAAGTGATCCGGATACTCCGTTCCTTGATGCGATCCACTGACGAGGGTTGATCTTTTGTTATTTGTACTTTGTGCTTTGCTCTGGCAAATTCTTCATAAGAAGAACTTGGCAGCAGTCAGTACCACCTCGCGGTAGCCGGTGGGTACGCAGTCTTGATCCATCTACAAAAACGGACTGCGTACCCACCCGCTACCGCGAGGGGGTACTGACTGGTTCCAAGTAGATCCAATTAATCGCAGAAGCATTCGATAAAATACAGACTGAAACCAAATTGAGCTCTTGCGCGTATTGGCACGAGCTACTTCATTTCGCATCATTCAAAAAAGCACCTCACTTTTGAGTATTCAAACCGATTAGAGAAGAATCTGATTATGAAGAACTTCATCACTTCCAGTCTCATGTGCAAAGCCAACATAATTTGCGCATTGTTGTTAACGTCGTTCTCTGTTCACGCTCAGGATGTCTGGCCGCAATTCCGTGGTCCGGAGGCAAACCCTGTCGGAACACATGCGCGACTGGCTGAACGTTGGTCAAAAACCGAAAACGTGGAATGGTTCCAGGAAATTCCTGGACGTGGTTGGTCTTCACCCATTGTGACTGGCGGTAAGGTGTACATCACAACCGCAACCACAGATGGAAAATCAAAACCACCACAGATCGGGACTGAATACAGT
>DASYPT010000182.1:0-19134 GCA_036006355.1 Pyrinomonadaceae bacterium
CCAGGGAGTTGATCCAGCCCTGCTTGAACGAGAACGACTTGTACGGCAACAACTGAGCGCTAAAGCGCAGCGATCGATTGAGCTGACAGGCCAAAAGGGCAAAGATGATCAGTTGGCCCAGATGAATAAAGACCTTAATGCGCTTGAAGAAGAAAACCTCTCGATACAGGCACAGTTAAGAAAAGCCAGTCCTGCTTACGCAGCCCTAACGCAACCTCAACCACTCAGTGCTAAAGAAATACAGCAACAGCTGGATCCGGACTCTGTGTTGTTGGAATACTCGCTCGGCCAGGAGCGAAGTTACCTCTGGGTCGTATCAGCAGATGCAATTAAGACTTACGAGCTGCCAAAACAAGTGGATATCGAAAAGGTAGCGCGACAAGTCTACGAGTCACTGACTGCTCGCAGTGTTGTGAAAGGACTCGAAACACCCGAGCAACGTCAGGAACGAATTGCTCAAGCTGACAAACAGTTTCAGGAATCTGCGGGCCAACTTAGTCAAATGGTGCTTGAGCCGGCGGCAAGTGAGTTCGGAACAAAGAGATTGATTGTGGTTCCAGATGGCGTGCTGCAGTACGTGCCGTTTGCGGCGTTAACGGTTGGAAGTGCCTACCATCCAATTATCCAGGATCATGAAATTGTCAGTTTGCCATCGGCTTCAGCATTAGCTGTCCAGCGTCGAAACCTGGCGAGTCGTAAACCTGCAGCAAAGACGCTGGCTGTAATTGCCGACCCTGTATTTTCACTAAATGACTCTCGATTGAAGACTGCTCGATCCGTTCCAGTACGTCAGGCGCTTCCGGCAAACGAGACAAGAATCATTGAGCACTTGTCTGATAACACCACCGGTCAGCTTTCAATTCGACGGTTGCCGTTTACACGTCAGGAAGCGGACCAAATACTTGCAGTCGCACCGTCTGCGTCGAATCTTAAGCTGTTGGACTTTCGTGCCAATCGATCACTCGTCACTAGTGGAGAGTTGAGCAAGTATCGCTACATCCATTTTGCTACACATGGATATCTGGACAGTTCTCGCGCTGATCTATCCGCAATCGTTCTTTCGTTGGTGGATGAAAAGGGCAACCCAGAGGATGGATTTTTACGCACGCTCGATCTGTATAACCTTAATTTGCCGGCGGAACTTGTGGTTTTGAGTGCGTGCGAAACGGGACTTGGCAAAGACGTCAAGGGAGAAGGTTTAGTTGGGTTGACGCGAGGGTTCATGTACGCCGGCGCGCGTCGCGTCATCGTCAGTCTTTGGAACGTCAATGACAAAGCCACTGCATTATTGATGGAACGCGTCTATGCAGGAATGTTGAAGACTCACAAGACTCCTGCGGCCGCATTACGTGCTGCTCAGATCGAGATGTTCAAGCAGAAGCAATGGCAGTCGCCCTATTACTGGGCAGGGTTTGTATTGCAAGGTGAGTGGAAGTGATAGATTGCCGATTTCCGATTGGGAATTGGCAATTTGGGGTGACCGCAATTAGAAATCGGCAACCGGCAATTGGCAATATTTCAGGGGGCAGGAAGAAGGAGAACATGAAAGTACGTGTTCTAATGTTTTCGGCACTAGCCGCAATGTTAGCTGTTGCGGTGGTCGCACAAACGAACGATGAAACAACGCGAAAGTTGTGGGATACCGCTTTCCTCAACACAACAAAAAATAAACCGAGTCCTCGGCGTCGCAGTTATCGGATAGCGACACCCAAGGTGCCGATCGACAATGTTGCGGCTGATTCGGTGGTCGGCGTTACGATCTGGCGCTTGCGACCTGCCTCACCCCGCGATTCAGGTGAACGGATAATCGTTCATGAAGATTCGGCCAACAGACAGTGGACACCGGAGCGCATTTCACCGGACACCAAGCTGGCCCAGGGCGATAAGTTGCGCATCAGTGTTGAGGGCGCACGCAAGGGCTATCTGTACGTAATCGATCGAGAGCAGTATGCAGATGGAAGTTTAGGTGAACCCTATCTGATCTTTCCTACGACCCGAACATTGAACGGCGATAATAGAGTCGAACTTGGTAAATTAACTGAGATCCCCGCGCAAGACGACGCACCACCATTCTTCACCGTTCGCAAGAGCCGGCCCGATCATGTTGCTGAAGTTCTGAGTGTCCTGGTCAGCCCGACACCACTTGAAGGAGTTGCTATCACTGACAAAGCACAGAAGCTTTCAGACACACAGGTGGCGGAGTGGGAAAAACAGTGGAGCACTGGTGTTGGTTTTTTAGAGATGGACAAGTCCGTTGGCCAGGCATGGACGAAGGAGGAGCGCGATGCAGGTAGTAACACGCGTGCGTTAACGGCAGAAGGTCCGGCGCCTCAACTCTTGTTTTATCGCGCGGCTTCGAAACCAACCGATCCGTTGTTTGTGAAACTTCAACTTTGGTACCGCGTGGCTCCTAAAGGCTCACACCATTGAGAAGAACACGAGCAGGAGCAGGAGCGGGGTCCCGTCGCACTCACCCTTCGCCCACTCTCGCCTCCTCTGTCTCGAACTGTTACACACAACTGAGGATAAAAGAAATTTGTAATGCCATTGTCGATCTCCTCACGCTCCATTCGATCTATGAATAGGATGATATTTTTTCGAAGGAGAAATCGATGGCAACAAAACCAACGCACGAACAAGCACAACTACACTTACAGGTTTACGATCTGCGTCGCGAGCCCCGTCTACGTCAGGCGCGCGACTGGTTCCAACAGCACTACAATGTCCAAACATTTGACGAAGCGATGAAATTCATGCAGCCGGATTCCGAAGGCGGCACGTTCATCGGCATGGTGATCGGCTACTGGGAACAGGCCTGCGCACTCCTTAACTATGGACTGCTACACGAAGGGCTCTTCTTCGAAACTAGTGGCGAGTTCTACATTGTTTGGGACAAGTTGAAGAAAGTGTTGCCCGAATTCCGCCAGAAGTTTGGCGACAAACACATGTTGGAGAATCTGGAGAAAGCTGCGGAACGCTACGAGGCATGGGCAGAGCGTCGCAGCCCCGGCTCGATCGAGAAGATGCGCAACATGATGAACCAACCGCGGCCACAAACAGCGAAAGCCGCAAACCGCTAAGAGTCGACACCGTTCAATTCATCAACCCAAAGGGGCGGTCACCGACGACCGCCCTTTTTTAGTGTGATTCGTGTGATTCGTGGATTGTTTCTTCCTGCGGAGCTGTTCCACGAATCACACGAATCACACGAATAAGCACCTGCAACTCACTAGTGCTCCAGTGCCTTAGCCAGTTGGACCAACCCTTTTCGAATTGCCTTCTCATCAAACGCAGCAAAGCCCATAAGCACTCCCTTCGGATCCGATCGTTTCAACGTATATCGATCGAGTGCGATGACTTCCACACCGTGCGATGCTGCCGCTTTTTCTGCTTGCCGCGAACTCATACCATTCTCCAGAAAACCCACGGTATAGAGTCCGGCCCGAACATTGGAAATCTTAAGAAGACCGCTCAAATAAGTTTGCCCGCCCTCGAGCAGCGCTGCGAGACGTCTGGAGTACAGGTTCCGCATCCTTCGCAGATGTCTTCCCAAATGTCCGCCTTCGATGAAATCACAGAGTATCGCCTGGTCGAGGCTCAGATTCCGAAAGTCAGTTCGATAGCGGTACGCGAGAAAACAGTCCACCAAAGAGGATGGCAAAACCATATAGCCAATACGCAGTGAAGGAAACAGTGTCTTGGTGAAAGAGCCGACAAGGATCACATTCGAATTCCGATCCAATCCTTGTAATGTGGGCACTCGCCGCCCTGCAAAACGGTACTCACTATCGTAATCATCTTCGATTATAAAGGCGCCGGCGCTCGACGCCCATTTCAGCAGCGCGATTCGCCGCTCAAGTGACATTGTCATTCCCATGGGAAATTGATGAGCTGGTGTGACGTAGGCTCCCCTCGCTTGTGGGCAAGTCTTTATACCTGCTTCGACTTCCAGTCCTTGCTCGTCTACAGGCACCGGAATGATCCTGGCTCCAACGTTGCGGAACGCGATGTGTGTTCCAAAGTAACCCGGATCTTCCAACCATACTTGCTCATGCGGCTTCAAGAGAACGCGCGCCAGAAGGTCGAGTGCCTGCTGCACTCCCGACACAACAATGATCTGATCTGAACTGCAGTGCACGCCTCGTGAGATGGACAGGTAATGTGTAATCGCTTCACGTAATGGTCGATACCCGCGTCCGTCATCTTCAGTTCGCAGCCATGATCCAAAACTCCGCGCTCGTTTTGCCGCAATGCTTCCCCAGAGCCTGGCTGGAAATTCATCGATAGCCGGATCGCCTGCTTGAAAGGGACGACCACGTTCTATAGGAGCTAGATCAACCCATGCCCTGGGTCGTGCATAAGTTGCAAGCACACGACGAACATAAGCCGGGGGCGTTTCCTGATGGCTCACTTGACCGTGAACAGTGGCCAACCGATTAACCCACGTACCCAATCCGACCTGACACGATACGTACCCTTCGGCTTGGAGGCGTTCAAAAACACTGACAACAGTTCCGCGAGAGAGTCCATGCTGAGCGGCAAAGTCTCTCGATGCAGGCAGTCGGGTTCCTGGCGCGAGTCGACCGTGAAGAATGGCGGCGCGCAGTTCAGCATAAAGCCAGCTCGTCAGAGTCTGGTTGTGCGGACGCGAGTCCAGCGTGAGTTCGTAGCTGCTGATTGCTTTAGGCAAATGATCTCCCAGCGCATTGGTACAAACAAATTACCTGAAAATGGCTCTGTTCATTGTACCAGTTGTTAACTAACATCCGAGGCGCTATGAATGAAACAAACCCCACGCTAGCCAAAGGCGGCGTATACCTGTTTGCTCTTGCGACGATTGCTGCTGGTGTCTTCGATCTGATCTGGGGCGAGTTTGAAGCTGCTCATCAACCAATCGGCGCGTTGGGCGACAGCATTCCCGGGCAAAAGATTTTCGCGTACATCACTGCTGTCTGGATGATCATCGCGGGTGCGGCGATCCTCTGGCGGCGCACAAGACGCGGAGGCGCACTCGCAGCAGCTCTCATTTACCTGGTGTTTGGCCTCTTCTGGTTGCCGCGTTTCTATACAGCGCCGCGTGCGCTCGGTTTTCGATTGACGTTGATCGTCGGAGTTTTGGCTGGAATGTTTACGCAGCTAATGGTCGTAGCCGGCGCACTCGTTCTTTTTGCGTCGTTTTCCAATTGGTCGTACAAATCGCGGACTGTTGCTCGTTGGGTAATTGGATTGGCGGCAGTTCTTTTTGGACTAGTACATCTCACCGCCGTTCAAGGCGTCGCGGGAATGGTTCCGAAATGGATGCCACTCGGCGGGTCCTTTTGGGTGATACTCAGCGGAATCGCATTCTTGCTGGCGGGCCTCTCGATCCTCTTTGGAATTCTGAACAGACTGGCTGCTCATCTGCTGGCGTTAATGATTGTGCTCTTCGAAATTATCTTGATACCAATGGCGTTTGCTAACTCTGGTAATCACATCGCGTGGGGTTCAAACGCATACAGCCTGGCTGCAGCAGGAGCAGTGTGGATTTTTGCCTCCTCGATTTCATTGGATTCGGCTTTGCCAGCTGTTGTGAGGCATGGCTCTGCCCTGCCGTAAGCGATCTTAGATTTCAATTGGGCTACACCCTCAACCTCTTACACCTGGAAACACATCGAGGGCAAAGCCCCAAAAACCAATTATCGCTCGCACGCGGCAGGGCCGAGCCATGCCTCACAACAGCTGGCGAAGCCGGATGCATGAACCTCTGCGTCCTCTGCGTCTCTGCGTTAAAAGGCAGGTCGCACTTTTTCGACCGCAGAGACGCAGAGAAAACGCAGAGACGCAGAGAAAACGCAGACGTGCCCAATCAATTTCAATCAACTCTCTTGACCCTGTAGACTACGCTCGATAGACCGAACGTAGTTCCTCTCAATCGACACTCTCTTCGGAGGCCGCAAATGAGACCATGGATTCTAATCCTTCTCATCGCATTAAGCGTTGGCACTACTCTCGCCCAGGACAAATCAACATTTCGCACCAGACGTGATCGCGTCATTCAAGCCGCTCCAGACGCCCTCGTACTCGTGCGCTCACGCTCAACCGTGATGGTCGAAAACGAGGACGGCTTTCGTCAAAATGCGCTCTTCTATTATCTAACCGGTCTGGAAAATGCCGTAGGAGCATTACTCGTAATCGATTCGCCCCGGCATGAGTCGTGGCTCTTTGTACCATCGCCAGGACAACTCTCCGGATTCGGCCGCTTCATGCACCCGCCTTATGCTTATGTCGAGCATGGTCCAACTTCGGCGGCACGCGTGGGCCTGGAGCATGTTGTAGTGTGGGACGACTTCGCGTCCTTCATCGATCGTCGGTTATCAGAAGATCCACGCGTCGTTATACGCGGTCCATTCTCAAGCGATAAGCCAGGCACGACGCCGGCTTTACTGATGGGGCAGACCGAAGCACAACTTTGGGAAAGTGTATTAAGAGCTCGGTGGCCGCAAACGCAATTTGGCCCGATGCCCGACGCGATCGCACTTCGCTCAATCAAAGACAGCACTGAAGTAGAGACACTCAGGCGTGTTGCACTGAGTAGTTCGGCCGCGCTTCGTGCAGGTCTCACTGCTTTGCGGCCGGGCAGGCGTCAGCGTGAAGCGGAGGTTGATGTCGTTGCCGCTTGCGTTCGTGCCGGCGCAGATGCGATTTCGTTCTGGCCCTGGTTGATGACTGGTAGCAACTCAGACCTGACAGTTGCTGTTCAGTCGTGGGGAGACAGGCGTTTTCTCGATCGTGAGATGCGCGCGGGTGAACTTGCTCGAGTCGATGTAGGTTGTGCCCAGGAGAATTACGAAGGTGATGTAGGTCGCACAGCTCCGGTGAGTGGCCGCTTCGACGAGGGTCAACGCGAAGCATGGGATCTATTCGTTGCTGCTTATCGTGCGGGACTTAATGCAATCAAACCTGGCAAGACATCGAAAGATGTTTTCGCGGCCTGGCAACGCGTGTTTCAGGAGCGGCGCTCACAACTACGAACCACCTTCGCGAAGCATACCGCTGAAGTTGCTTTATCGAAGGAAGGCGAAAAATTGTGGCAGATGCACGGCGTGGGTATCGAAAGCGCCGAAGGTTTAATTGATAAGCTCGCGGTCGGTCAGGTCCTCGCATTCGAACCGATATTAGTCGTGGACGGTGTGGGTTTGTATCTCGAAGACATGATTCTGGTGACGCCCGCCGGCGCCGAGGTGTTGACCACAGGATTACCTTACACATCGTCCGAGATCGAAGTCGCCATGCGCCCCCGCAAGTGACACCACCGGGCTTTAGCCGGTGGTACTTCAACTTCTGAGCTATTTCAGAACGCGTTGCCACCGGTGGTCCTTTGCGGAACCCGTGAAATTGAAGTACCACCGGCTAAAGCCTGGTGGTGTCCTGGCCCAAAAAAGAACGTCGGTAGAGCGAGTCTACCGACGTTTAAAGGAAAGTTTATCTACCTGGTTACTTACGATTCTTGAAACGACGACGAAGGGCGCCTGCAGTTCCCATGAGTCCGGAGCCAAGCAAGAACAAGCTGGCAGGCTCAGGAACCGGATTGGAAAATCCGCCCATCCGCCACTGGTTAATATCCTGGAAGGTCGTACCATTTATACCTTGAACGGTCACACTGTTAATCACCGCTCCTTCGGCAGCTTCAATGCCGAAGAAATTTTGACCATTCGTGTCGACTGAAAAGACCTGACTGAAGACCTGGCCACCTGCCAATGTGTAATTAACGGTGAACTGAACCTGAGTTGGAGGTGGTAAACCGGCTGTGACGTCAATGTTCAAAATCAACTTCGTAAACGTCGCACCATTTTCGAGCTGCACAGTTGCATTCGAGAAAGGTATGTTGCCGGTGCCTCCCACTAAGACCGCCTGACCACCACTGACGCCCAGATTTCCGTTTCCTGAGGCTGAAGTGAAATCTACGATGAAACCCGCGCCGGAGCCATTGAAGTCTCCTTGAACAACTAAACCAGAGTGCACGAGACTTCCGTTGTTGAAGAGCACGTTGTCGGTGTTCTGGTTGCCCGGATTGCCAACTGTAATTGTGATGGGATCGGCCCATGCGTTCGCCGAGGCCAGCAGCATGATCGCAAAGGCTGCACACGGTAGTAAAAAGCGGATACTAATGGGGGACATTTCCCTGACTCCTTCTCTTTGTCGTACGTTAATGCATTAGAGGGATATGCATAATCGGAGAGGGATTTCAGGAAATTAGCCACAGATTGCACAGATTTCACCGATCAGAAATTGTTAGATTTGTGTGATCGCTGTTTATCTGTGGCTGGTTTGACTTCGCACTCAACACTAAATTAGATTCTCGCTCGTCTTTCACTTCCAGTTTCACCACAGGTAACAGCGATTACTCTTCCGATTAATTCCCAATTTGGTCATTACGAAATACGTGCACTGCTCGGACAGGGCGGGATGGGTGAAGTTTATCTGGCCCACGACTCGCGGCTGCGTCGTCAGGTGGCAATCAAACTCCTTCCCGCAGAGTTCACTGAGAACAAAGATCGCCTCTCACGTTTTGAGCGTGAAGCCTACGCTGCCTCAAGTCTTAATCACCCCAACATTCTGACTATCTACGAAATCGGAGAAGAGCAGGGCCATCACTTCATCGCTACCGAATTGGTCGAAGGTGAATCTTTGCGTCAAAGACTCGCGCGTTCACCAATGGAGCTGAAAGAAACGCTAGCCATCGTTAGTCAGGTTGCTGATGCGCTCGCGGCTGCACACGAAGCAGGCATTGTGCATCGCGATATCAAACCCGAAAACGTGATGCTGCGACGCGACGGCTATGTCAAAGTGCTCGACTTCGGATTAGCAAAGCTTGCCAACGAATCCTCCAAACCCGAAGTCGCACCAGAAGCTTCAACTATGACCCGTGTGTTGAAAACAGATCCCGGTGTAGTCATGGGCACGGCGAGCTACATGTCGCCGGAGCAGGCACGCGCGTCGGAGGTCGATGCGCGTACTGATATCTGGAGCCTTGGAGTGGTCTTGTATGAAATGGTGGCGGGACGCTTGCCGTTTGAAGGCGGAACAACTACGGACGTGCTCGCGACAATTCTCCATCGCGAGCCGCCTTCGTTGTTACTTTACAGTGGTGATGTACCTGGCGAGTTGGAACGAATTGTAGAGAAGGCGCTGACGAAGAAACGAGAAGAACGTTATCAGTTGGCGCGAGAACTCAGTCTTGACTTGAAACGTTTGAAGCAACGAGTCGAGCTTGATGCTGAGTTGGAGCGAAGCATCACACCGGAAGCGCAACTGCACCGCAGCGTTGCGTCGACCGCGATCAATCCGGTTGCCGCCTCCACCGCTGAAGCGCACGTGGCCCACACCGTCTCGAGCGCTGAGTATGTTGTTGGAGAGATCAAGCGTCACAAGCTTGCGGCATTGTTGATCGTCGCAGTGATTGTTCTTGGTCTTGCTGGGTTAGTTGGTTACTACAAGCTTTCCGGAAGTCGTTCCGGGGGCGTTACCTCAATCGCAGTTCTTCCGTTTGCTAATGCCGGCGGCGACGCAAATGCAGACGTTCTTTCAGACGGCATCAGTGAAAGCCTCATCGACAAACTCTCACAGTTACCGGGCATGAAGGTTATCGCCCGCAGTTCAGCGTTTAAGTACAAGGGCAAGGATGTGGATCCGCAGGAAGCGGCTAATGCATTAGGCGTCGAAGTTATTCTAACTGGGCGCGTGGTTCAGCGTGGCGATCAGTTACAGGTGCGCGCCGAGTTAGTTAATGCGCGCGACAAGACGCAGCTTTGGGGAGAGCAGTACAGTCGAAGCATCACCGACGTGCAAGCGGTGCAGGAAGAGATTGCGCGCGCCGTATCAGAAAAGTTGCGAGTGCATTTGACCGGCGCGCAAGAGCAACAACTAAGCAAACGCGCGACGACTAACCCAGAGGCTTACCAACTGTATCTTAACGGCGTCTATTACCGTCGCAAGTCAACACCTTCGGTGCCGACTGCGATTGACTACTTCAACAAGGCGGTGGCGCTGGATCCCAATTTTGGACTTGCATGGGCTGGAATTGCCGAGGCGTACGTCTTCCTGAGTAGCATCGGTGAAATTGATCCCAAGGAAGCGGTTCCAAAAGCGAAGTTGGCGGTAAAGAAAGCCCTCGAGTTGGATGACTCGTTGGCTGAGGCACACGTATCCCAGGCACTCCTTATGATGAATGACTGGGACTGGAGTGGCGCGGACCGAGAGTTCAAACGTGCTTTTGAATTGAACCCAAACCTTGCTGAGGCTCACCTGACCTATGCAAACCTTCTATCGCGATTTGGGCGGCACGAAGAGGCGATAGCAGAGGTAAGGCGTGCGCAACAGATTGATCCATTGGATCTCCGTATGAGGGTTGGCGAGCCTGTAGCCTTGTTCTTTGCGCGGCGTTACGATGAGGCTCTGCAAAAGCTTGATAGTCTCCTGAAGTTGGCGCCAGACAATGAGAGTGCGGTGATCTTTCGTGCTTACACCTATGATGGCGCAGGGAAGTATAACGAAGCGATCGAAGACTATAAGAGGGTAATAAGCATGGGCGACACGACCATGAGCACACAGTGCTTTCTAGGCTACGCCCTTACGCAGGTGGGCCGGAAGAGTGAAGCGCAAGCCATTCTCGAAAAGCTTAAGACGACGAAAGAATATGTCTCACCGGCGGAACTTGCGGTTCTCTACGTTGGTCTGGGCGACAAGGAAGGAGCGATTGCATCGTTGGAGAAAGCCTACGTCGCTCATGACTTGCAGATGCAATACCTCAAAATCGATCCACATTACGACGGTCTGCGAAGCGATCCGAGGTTTGTGGAGTTGATCAAGAAAGTCGGGTTGGGATAAAGCATCAGTGCAACCGGAGCCACAGATTACACAGATTTTACAGATCAGAAAATGTTAGATCTGTGTTTATCTGTGGCTGATAATCTGCTTGCCAATCGGACGCCTACGGTGCCGGCATAAAACTTAAATCGGGCATGAACCGCGACAGCGACCGCTCGACATGCACGACGATACCCGCGGGCAATTTTTGTAATAGCTTCTGTGCGCCCTCTTCCCCGAGTGTCTGCGTTATCACCGGGCCTTTATCGAGATCTGCAAAACTGTCGCGCATCGTCAGCGTAACGTACTCATTCGCGTCCCCGCCAAAAAGCGTCTGAGTTACCAGATAAGTAACTTGCGCCTGTTTCATAACTGGCATGTAGTCGTTCTTGATGTAGTTTTCGAATTCGGAGTTACGATTAGGGGCTATATGGATCGAGGTGACCACGGCGAGTTTGTGTGGTCCAGCGGATTGTTTCTCAAAGCTCAGATCGTTGCGTGTCCGAACTATGAACCGGCGAACGCTGGTTACCATGGTGCTTGCTTTCGTTTGCCATGCCGCGAAGCCCTGCGCGCCTAAACCTTTCTCGAGCGGACCTGGTCCGTCATACTCCGAAAGCTTTCCCACCGGAGAAACCAGCACGTACTCAAACGCGTCGCCGCCGGCAGCAGTGCTTTGCCAAACTTCACGCCACATGAGGCCGCCCTTCTTGAGCGCGGGATTCATCGTGTCTTTTATGAGGCTCTGAAATTCACTAACCATTCCGGGCTTCACGCTAACGACCGTAATATTCAGAAACTGAGGCCCGGCAGCTGGTGTTGGCGTTGGAGTTTGGGCGAAAGAGCGCTGAGCGTGTCCGCCGCAGAGGAGTAGAGTGGTTATGCAGAACGCCTGAAACATTCTCGATGTGATGTGGTTCATGGTTATCCTTCTTTCTGGGGAAAAGGGTTCAAGGAGAATCTAGTGACTAAACCGATTAATGATTTCGATTGCTGTAGTCGGGGTAACGACCAATCGGGTTTGTCGCTTGGGGCGATGCGAACAATCTTAAACTTGAGAATCGGCAGTCACGCGTTTGTGTGCCAAGTAGTTTGTAGAGTGCGTCAGCTTTGACGCGGTCGTTAATGCACTGGAAAATACTGCTTTGTGGGCGGATGCTATAACAAGGCATTCAGCCGATCAAGGTTTCTTTAGTCTGTCTAATCGGCTTTGCAAAAAACGAAAATCACAAATGGCGATTTGTGGACCGCCTACACAAGCTCTTCTTTCAGAACGCGTCCCTCCTCGGCCACCCCGTCGAACAGAAGTCCCTTGACGGAACACACGAGCGCTCTTCTGTCGGAGCGCGGTCGTCCCCGGCCCCCGTCCAACAGAACCAAGTTGAACTCAAAGCTTCTGGCTGAACACCCGCGGCTTTAAGAGTTAGAGATTGATTAAAAAAACTGGAGCATCTGAATTGCAAAAAAAGAGCAGATATTTGGGTCGTAAAATCGAGATGGTTCTGTTGGACGGGGGCGGCCGAGGACGGACGCGCTCCGACTGAAGAGCTTTCGTGTGTTAGGGTTTGGGACTTTCTGTTCGACGGGGCGGTCAAGGAAGGACGCGTTCCGACAGAAGTGCTTGTGTAGGCGGGTCCACAAATTGCCATTTGCGATTTTCGCTTTTTGTGCAAAGCCTGTGTAATCGGTCCAATCCGTGGATAACTCCTAGACCGAATAAACAAAACCCAAGTAGCATATCGACTCTCCCAGAAATTGCCCCCAGTTTACCCCTAAAGACACAACCCCGCGTCACCATGCAACAAAGGTTCATTCAAATCATTGGGCTCGCGCTCTCTGCGATTTACGCCACCGCGATCATCTGGATTTATGCGACTGAGCCACGCAGCTTCCGAGAGGTGGCAACTGGAGCTCAAGTAGCGACCGGCACTTACCAGGTAGATCAAGAGAAGTTTAATGCTGCGCTCACTCTCTTTCGGCGTGATCAATTTCGTGCGGCCCGTGACGAGTGGCAGCGCGCCGACTCCGCCCAGAGTGATCCAAAGACGCAGTTTTACATTGCTTACTCTTTTTACCGTGAAGGTTGGGGCCGTGTTTACTACGATCAGGATTTGTTCAAGCAAGGTCTTGACGCAGTCAACCGCGCTATTACGTTATCTCCCACACCGCTAACCGTCGATGATGAGAATCTGCAGATGCATACAGCCGCAGAGTTAAAAGCCGAGTTGGAACAAGGAACCGAGCGCAGCTGGGGCGATGTAAATCCGCTGAAGATGCTGAGGACTAGAAAGTGATGAGTGACGAGTTAGCAAACACCAACAGCTCGAAGAATCAGGCACTCGTTACTTATGTGGTCCTGCCGTTCGTTTTCCTGACGGTCGCGCTGCTCGGAGGTTTGCGTGTGAGCGGTGAAAGTCACGCGTTCATGTTCTTGCCGCCCTCACTTGTTACACTTGTTCTCGCTGTTCTGCTGCTGCTGTTGTTTGTACGCGGCGGATTAATTGAGATTCGATCGTTGATCACCGGCGCGAATTCACCATTGACGAACGTGACGCATATCTGGATGCTGCTCACGCTTTTCTTCGCATGCGCGCAGGCGTTCAATTCCGTATTGCCGGAACGTGGCTTATTACACTGGCTCTTCTCGTTCTTTTTTCTTTGGACGCTGTGGAACAATCAGTTTTCATCTTTCGACGCGCGTCGTTTGTTACGAAGTCTGGTAGTGCTTTTTGGAACTGCATTCGTCCTAAAACATATGCTGCTCGCGAGTCTTTATTCGGCTGATGGCGGTTGGCTCAAAAATCTTACCGGCGCACTCGTTTCGGGCGTTACTCTTGGCGCGCTCGACGCTGAGCAATTCGCACCGGCCACTGGTTACATCTCTTTCTTCACGTTGGGACTCTACCTGGTCGGATTGATCCTGATTAGTTTCACTCATCCTCAAACTACAAGCACCGATCTGGCTCTGACTCCTTCCAGTGAATCTTGAGTTTTCTTCGATTAGAACAAGTCGGGAAGGAGGCAAGCGGGTATCAGAAATCTTAAGAAAATAGAACAAGTCGGGAAGGGGGCAAGCGGCAAATTCACGAACCTCACCAAACACAAACCCAGCGCGCCCCCGCTGATTCGAAACACGCTCCATCAATCCATGACAACAACCTTTTATTGGAACTTCACTTTTACCACTGCATCCTCTAGATTGGTCTGCAATGAAACAGTGCCCCAAGTGCCAACGCAAGTACAGGACTAAGTCGTATGAGTACTGCCCTCATGACGGCTCACCGTTGTCGGAAGGTTTGGAGGTAGATGCGACGCTGGATTTGGATGACCCACTCAATCTTGACGCCACAATCCTCATTAACGCCGACACCTCTGACACTACGAAGCGGACTTCCAAAAAGAAGCGGGGACCCAGAAAGAGTTTGATCAACGATCCAGTGATCGCGATCTCCATCAACGAACAGTTTCCACACTGCAAGGCTGCAGATGATCTTTACACATGTACGCGAGGTTTATGGAGACTAAATCGCACGCGGGCAGAACAAGCGAAGTACGCATTCGCGATTTATCAAGGTGAGATCAAAGAGGTCTACGAGATCGAGCAGTGGTTTCCAGCGACACAGGCCTTCAGCGACTACTGGGTTTCAAGACTAAAGAGTCAGGGCAGCCGCATTTCCCCCGCCGACCTCATCGGGCGCTACGAATTCGCTGGCCACCTCGCACCCGAACAAATCCGCGAGAAGTACGTCGGCAAAAAGATCCCGAAACGTCACTCCGGAAATCCGATTATGTATTTCAACTGTTAGATCGGATTGAACCGGCCCTAAATCGATCCGCATTACGATGGACTTCGAGGTTGCCCAAGGTTTGTGGAGTAAGGGCATGAGTGCAACAGTGATATCTCAATACCAGCACCCTTCCCTAAAAGAGATTATGTCAAGATTCGAGGTTGCCTTGGAACTTCGTTAGTGTAACAAAAAATTGATTCAAACAATCATCGTACTGGGACGGAAGCCCGGTGCGGTAGCCCGACTGTCAAGGAGGGTTAACTCGACGTATTACCCAGTCTCCGCATACTAACGCTTTCGGAACACGAAGATTGAGTTCCCAATCATCGCTTCAGGTTTTTGATTCCTGTAAATATCAATAATCTCTTCCTGTTTGCCCGTCAGATCAACCTCTGCAAAGTACCACGCACCAATAGCTACATATTTTGTGTAAACTTCTTCTGAACTCGTATCTTCAGTGCTCTGCGAATCTGCTGGATTGGGTTCGTTTCCGTTTGAATCCGAATTGGATTCAGCGTCTTCATCATCCGGTTCGTCTGGAATATTCCAGCCGGGAAACTCTAAGAATTCGACTCCGTAATAGTTCAGAAACTCACCACCAATCAGCATGCCCGTAACTCGGTTCTCTCCGTGCGCCAAAAGATACTTGGCGAGTGGCTTAACCTCCTGACCAGTCTCTACATTTGAATCAGAGAGCTTGGTCCATCCTGAGGATGAACCACCGGCAAGTGGGCTGAAATAGGTGAGGTAATTTGGATACGAAAAGATCGATATCAGCAGGTTTGGTAAAACAAAGAGAAGAAGAACGAACCCCGGCGCCAAAGCATTTCGGTACTGAGATAAGCGCTCAGCGGTAGCACAGATCACTCCCGAAGACGCGATTGCGAGAAGAGGAAAGATTGGAAGAATATGACGAACGCCAATATCCATATGTGACGTCATACTTAATCCGAGGAAACAAAAGACGGGCACCAGCACATAAAGCAAAACATAGCGTTTGCGGGCAAACACCTGGCCCACAGCCCAAACAAATCCGGATACAGACGTCAGCAAAAATGGAATAGTCGTTTTCAACGCGAGCGCAATAGGAAAGTAGTACCACCATCCCGTTTCGGAAACTCGACCGAGCAGGAATGCAGTCCGACCCTCACGACTATCCTGAACCACCATGTCGATGCCGTAGATAAAGTAGTGCGGTAGCAGGAGTGGAACATGTACGAGAAGTTTTTCGAAGACCGCCGCGGACGTACCCGTCAGATACAACCAACTCGCAATCGTCGCACTTACATCTGCGTCGATACGTTTTATCTGGAATGCGTAGCTGCTGATCAAAATGAAATATGCAACAAGAAAAATCAGGCAGAACTGGGTCGCAACTTTTATCCGGCTGCTGTTGTTTCTTATCGGTTGCTTAGCCCAATGAACGATCACAATCAGCACACATGCGGGCAAGAGAGGTACGAGCGAGTATTTCGTTACAAGACCTAAACCCAACGCCGTACCAAGCAACAAAGCATCGATCGCGCGAGACTGACTTAAGAATTTTTTCGAAGCCGCCACAAACAAGAGCAGCGAGAATGCCGCCGCAACATCGTTTTGGACAACTATGGAGTTGCCGATGATGTTTGGTTCAGTCGCTGTTAATAGCGTGGCAATCAGCGCGGCCACCGATCCAAACAGTTGACGCGTAAACCACCAGACAAGAAGTAGCAGGAGCAAAGGTATAACCAGCATTGGCAATTTTGCGTAGAGCACGATTTGGGCAAACTTGTCTGCGTTCAACTTAAAGAACGCGCCGGCGATCTTTTGCATGCCGTCTTCCGGATCGCGAGGTGTAGTCGCCTGCTGCCATCCCGGAGAATCAAAGGGAAACCGTGCGTGTGTTGCCCACACCCCCAAACCGCTGAGTAGCTTGATCAGAGGAGGATGTTCCTGGTTTAACCGGAAATCGTGTGTGAGGAGGTAAGAGTAACCTGCAGGAATATGTATCGAGTCGTCGATAAAGGGTGCTTTCTCCCTGAGCAGCAGGAGCAATAGAGAAAGAAATGCAAGGAGGATTACGGTTAAAAGCGCGGCTTCAATCCGTGGGCTAATTTGGATCGCACGAAGATACGTAAACCCTTGCTCATCGAATGACCCACCCCTGCTCATGATTGATAAGCGTAATTTACTTCATCAGGCATGCAGGTAGTTAGGTCAAAGCGCCTCGTTTCCGATTCAATAACAAACATTTGATCTGTAGAATCTGCGATGCAAGACGTGATCGCAGTTGATGGCACGAAGGTCCCGCTTGAATTCAGCAAGAGCACGAGAGGTGACAGCAAAGGGGGAACAGTAACCACGGCTGTTATTGTTACTGGCGTCTTATTCTGGCCCGCGGCTCCGTTTTGGGGATTCAAAAAAGGGAAGGATGCAAAGGTTCCTGCGGGTCGACGCTTTGATGTGAGTGTCCACGGCAATGCAATCGTGCAAGCGAGAGTTGCGGCTGATCAGGCAGCCGCGAATCAATAAGACCATGCGATTTAGTTTCATCTTATTATTGCTCCTAGCTGCACCATTGTTGGTGAGGACACAAGAAACCGCTTCAAGTCGTCCGCTCGTTAACGACGACATAGTTCAACTCTCTCGAGCCCGAGTTATAGCTTCGGTCATCATCGAAAAGATTAAGACGAGTCAGTGCGAGTTCGAAACATCACCATCAGCACTGGTCGCATTGAAACAGGCAGGAGTTGCTGACGAGTTCCTTCTTGTCATTCGGCTTCTGTTATAAAGAGAACACCACAGCTGAGAGATTTATGACGGGGTGCGAGACGCATTTTGCTATTAGGGCGCTACTCCATCGCCATGCGCGAAAAGCATCGTGAGCTGAAGTCAGCGCGAGGCTTTGCACAAAAAGTCAGATACGACGCTGCTAAAGCAGGTGGTATCTCTAGGATTCGCGTGGTATGTCCGACTTATCTGCGGCTAGACTTCTATATTCAGACGTTACTCGTAGAGATTAGTATTCGTCCACTTCACTCTGTTCAGTAACTCAAAATCGGAAAGTATCTTGCCTGCGCCCAGCACCACGGATGTGAGCGGACTCTCCGCAACATGGACCGGCAGACCGATCTCAGCCTTGATCCGTCTATCGAGATTCCTTAGTAAAGCCCCGCCCCCGGTAAGCACAAGGCCACGATCGATGATATCAGCTGAGAGCTCCGGTGGTGTCTTCTCCAGGGCCACACGCACTGCTTCTATTATCGAACACACCGCAGGATCGAGCGCCTGACGCACTTCATGGTCTGTTAGGGTGATTGTCTTTGGGACGCCCTCGACTAGATTGCGGCCACGTACTTCCAGAGAGAGAGGCTCGTCGAGCGGAAAGGCGCTGCCAAGCTTAATTTTAATCTCTTCAACCGTGCGCTCGCCGATCAATAACTTATGCTTGCGCTTCACGAACTCAATGATGGCGTCGTCCATCGCGTCGCCGGCAACTCGGATAGCCCTCGAGTAGACGATCCCGGCCATGCTCATAACAGCGATATCGGTGGTGCCGCCACCAATATCGACCACAATGTTTCCGCGCGGCTCGGTTATCGGAAGTCCGGCGCCGATGGCAGCCGCCACAGCCTCTTCGACCAGAAATACCTCGGACGCTTTCGCGCGGTACGCCGAGTCCTCGACAGCCCGGCGTTCCACCTGAGTAATGCCGGTGGGAATGCCGATGATGACCCGAGGGCTCACAAAACTCCTTCCGTTTCGCGCCTTGCGGATGAAATGCTGAAGCATCTTCTCCGCGACTTCGAAATTCGCGATCACACCGTCTTTCATCGGGCGGATGGCCACAATATTGGTCGGTGTGCGACCGAGCATCTCTTTTGCGTCTGTGCCAACAGCCTCAACACTATTGGTTACTTTATTTATAGCGACGATTGAGGGTTCATCGATGACGACACCCCGGGATTCGGCGAATACGAGCGTGTTCGCGGTTCCTAGATCAATAGCCAAATCGCTGGAACGGATAGACATATGCGCACCTCACTGACTACACCAGGCTGGACTTGAACTTTTTGGGCTATAACAATGAGGTTAGGGCAACGTGCTCTTGTGGGAAACAACAGAAGCAAAACAATATTTAGATTATTGGAGTGTGAGTGTCAAGGAGTTTAAAGTTTTAAGGAGAGTGAAGCTTGAATCGTAAATGGTTTTAATCCGCAGATTTCGCAGATTACTTTGATTTGCAACAGGCAATTGCGACAATCGTTCTGCTTGTTACGATGTATGGACTATAATCGACCTGCTGTTTCAGCCATGTCTCTTGTAATTGAAGAAAACGAAATCGACTCGTTGCCGATAACGATTGATCCGGAAATCCTCACGATCTCGGCCGGCTTCTGTTCTTCGACACCGTAGCCGGGTTGAATAATGATAACAACTGTTCCGGTTGTCACTCTCCTACTAACGGGTTTGGCGACACCCAGTCAATTGCGATCGGCATAGAGAACAACGGCCTCGTCGG
>DASYPT010000183.1:0-5374 GCA_036006355.1 Pyrinomonadaceae bacterium
TCCAGCGATCATCTGATAGCCACCCAAAGCCTTCGGGGTCGCGGGAGGGTCGTCGGCATCGCCGTTCCGGCGCGTTGGCGCATCAGAAAAGAAGAGGTTGCCATTCGATGAAATTATCAGCGAGGTATAGTTTGTCCCGAAAAACGGAAAGACAAAGCCCGTAGGCAAGATGTAATCGGCATAGACGTCATCCGCATTAAGTGCTTGAAGTTGACCACCGGTGGTCAATGTTCCCGGGCTTGCTAAGCTAGTGATGTACGGATCGCCGAGAGTATCGGGAATGGTGACATTTAGGGTGACGGGTGTGCCCGCATTGCCCACCTCGTCAAACTCGTTGAGTGTTAGCGTTCCTGCAACGTGCCGGTACGGCGTTATGACTTGTGTGGTTTGCGCATTACCCGATGTCCCTGGAATCACTCCTTTCAGCAAATAAACTTTTCCACTCGAGGCATCCGTAAAGCTGATTTCATAGAGTGAAGCCTGGCCTGTTGCTCCATCATCACCCGATGCGTTCCACCCAAGGTTGAACGTCCTTCCGTTTTGAGAATCGATGTGAAAATTCGTGACGGCGCCTGGCGCCACTGCATCAGGAAAAGCAAGCGACAACAGGCTCTTAAACACATTCAAGCGGCGACCGCTTAATGTAGTGCCAATCAATGCCGGAACAGCATCGCCGTTCAATAGTAAGAGGCTCTTGACTTGTTGCACGGTAAGATTTGGGTTTTGAGCCCACAGCAACGCCGCTGCACCGGAGACGTGCGGTGCTGACATTGACGTTCCGCGAAACACTGAATACGTGTCACCGTTTGAATCGGTGAACTGCGGATCACAGACGCTCTTGTCAAGCGTTGTACAAGGCGGAGTTGTGCTAAGGATCTGTTCACCAGGTGCACCGAGGTCAACCGAGGCGGCTCCAAAGTGTGAGAAGAAAGTAAGTGCATCCGTTTGATTCGTCGCAGCTACTGAGAGAATGTTGGGTGCGTTAAAGCTTGAAGGATACATCGGCACCAAATCGTTATCAGCCGTTGCGCTGCCATCATCAACATTTCCCGCCGCGACGACAAACAGAATGCCCGAAATGTTTAGTTGGTTGATCGAGTCCTCAAATGCCTGGCTAAACTCCTGGCTTCCGAAGCTTCCATTGAGTACTCGAATGTTTGCACCCTGCGTTTGTCCGCTACTCAGCCACAAGTCGCGCATCTGTTTCGCATAATTGCAGGCCCTGATCGCATCTGAAGTTGTACCGCCTGTATCACCTAAAAACTTCAGGGACATCAAACTGACATTCCAATTTACCCCGACAACACCTTTGTTGTTATTGCCTGCCGCGCCAATTATTCCGGCAACGTGAGTAGCATGCGATTCTGCGTCGTCGCCACTGAAAACGGTTCCGGTGTTGCTGACAAAGTTGTAGCCATGGAGATCTCCAGTAATGCCGGGAATGGAACCGGGGCTCGGATTAGTCCAGATGTTTGGTTGCAGATCGAGATGATTAATGTCGATGCCTTCATCGACAACCCCAACCACAACACTGCTGCTTCCTTTATTGATGTCCCAGGCGAGCGGTGCTCCGACTTTGGTGAGTCCGTAGAGATTCGCAAAGTACGTGTCGTTCGGTGTTGTAACAGCCGCGTGGAGAATGTAGTCGGGCTCTGCGTAAAGCACGTCGGGTTGATTTCTCAACGCTGCCACAGCACGAAGCGTATCAGCAGGCTCAACCTTAGCTAACCTCAAGCCCTCAACAAGATTCGATCCGTCAAATCGCTCTACTCGTAGGGACATTAGTTGACCCGTCGCGCTAGCCATTTGCGAGGCTCCAGTCTTTCTTCGAGCAAGCGCCTCACTGCGGTATCTGACAAGCACATGACCCGGGACAAACGCGCGTTGCTTTTTCTTTGAACTGCCCGATTGCGTAATTGGAGCGACTCGCGCGCGCGATCGCGCCGGAAACGCCATATAGACGAGCATAATTACGAAGAAAAGGATCGTGAGGATGCCTGCGATCTTCAGGCGCGAAGAGAAAAGATTCGTCATGAAACAGCGAACTCCTGAAACGAAACCGTGTGATTTACCAACTAACCCGGCTAAATCTTGATTCTCAACGTTGCCGTGTTGCTGGCTCCCCCATGCGCGATGACTTTTATCTGACAAGTACCTACTGGCAGATTGTTCGGCAGGCGGAAAGTTACCTGAGTGAAAGCCTGATTAGGCACTGACCGGACGTCCTGCGCCGGGATGTTATATGTTTGATTGAGGCTGTCGATCAAATTGACGGTGACTGCGGCTGCAGTTTCACCCTGCGCCAACTGAAGATTTGTGACGAAGATAAGTACCCTGGTGTTGGCATCTCCTGGAAGACTAAAAAGATTTGAACTATTAACGACCGGGAATGGATCTCGCACAAACAGGATCGCATCGAACGCAGCTGCCTGATTGGGATCTGGCCCGGATTCTTCAAGCATGATCTGCATTGCACCCGCACCGCAATTCGTTAAGCTCCAATTCAGTGTTATCGATCCCGTGTCACCACCAGAGCCGTTATTATTATATCCGTCAACAGCGATCATATAAGTGGTTCCGTCGGTCGCATTGAAGTTGACACTGCTGGTCGTGTCATTGCCGCTGGCGTCATCGTTCTTCACGATGGGTGTAAGAGAACCGACCGAAGCACCTGTGTAAACTGCTAAGACAGTATCAAAGCTACTTCCCGCTGTGGTAATCGTTGCACTGCCAGTAGCCGGCGCCTGCCATGCGTACCAGACAGATTTGGAACCACCATTATTATCTGGAGAGTGGTTGGGTTCGCCGGTTTCTTTGGTCGCACTTACGTTTGTGCCGTTCACATTCCCAGAACATCCGCCGATTATTTGAGCGGATGTGAAATTGTCGTTGTCAGGCGGCGGTGGAGGTGGAGTGCTTGTCCACCCAAGATCGTGCATCAACGAGGCTGTCAAATCGTGCGGCGCGACCACACTATGACCAAGGTCTCCACTGTAATTTGGCTCCATTACCAGATTTGGAAACGCAGAGGTGTCGAAGTGTGAAACGGATGATCCTTGATTGGCTGTGGCTGGAGCATACATCAGCGCGTGGCCCGAGGAATCCGAACCTAACAACACAGAATGGTCAACATATATTGACCCATTCACTGCTCCACCCAGCTGACCTCGAAGGGCTTGCGCATCCGAAAAGTTTAAACTTTCTGTGGGAATGGTAATTAAAACAGGCGTCCCAACCGCTCCCATGCCAGGGGCAACAGATGGATTGTTGCTCGTGGACACGTTTCCGATGATTACTCCGATCGCTCCTGCATTTTGCGCGTTCTTCACTTTGTCGATGAAATTACACGTGCCGCGATCGATGAAGGCGATATTTCCTGAAATTGAACCAGCGTTTGAAACGGCCGAGCATGCGTCCAATGGTTGAGTACGAACTACATTGCCCGTAATTCCTGGCGAAGAGATACTCGGTCCGAAGTCGGCAGTTCCAACTGTATAGTTTCCAGCAATGGACCCTGGTGAGTTGATTGTTAGTCTGGGTGTTCCCAGAACGTTCGGGACGTCTGCAGTTACCTGGCTCCCAGCCCAAACAAGATTGCCACCATTGACGGCAGAAGCAACTCGCTCAGCCGCCGACATCTCGGACCACAGTTTGCCGGTGGTGTTGTCCCGGAGAAATCGATCATAAATGCCCGGAGTTCCGTTGTCGGAACCTGTCTTCACATTCGAGAATGTTTGCATTCCAAGTCCGTGAGCAAACTCATGGATCAGAACGGCCACAAGTTCGGTATCGCCACCATGCCCTCCATCTAAGCCGAGATACCAATGACTTCCTGACAAACAATCCGGATTTCCGAGATTGACGTTGACCTGCGCACTGATCTCTGCCTGGCTCATGTTCTGATCGCTGCCGGACAACGCGTTGGCAAGGGCGGCGCCGTACCACACGCCTGGAATACCATTTGAAAAGCCAGTGTGAATAGTTAGCGCACCTGTTTGCGCGAGCACAGCAGAATCTGTAGTGCAGGTGAGACCGGACCAACTAGCTCGAATGGTGATACTTGGTCCGCTATCTAATGTCGCACCCCAAATGTTGGCTGCAAACTGAAACGCATTCATTCGCTGTTGACCCAGTGTAGTGCCGTTATTGCCACCAATGGGGGCAACGGGCGTCGGATCGTTGAAACCAACACCTGCCGAGTCGTTATTCTGAATTGTGACCGTGACAGACGCAGATGCGGAGGAAGCCGCAAATCCTACAAGGCTGACAAGCAGAAGAGCTCGAAGCATGGCAAAGACAGGCCTGTTCATTGAGCATTCTTCCTCGCCGGAGTTCTCACGGGTTTAGACGGAACACCTTGAGTAGGCTGAACTCCGACCAGTTGAGGATCGATGCCGAAAAAGTTTGCCGCAGCTTCAGGATTATCAACGCATGATTGTTCGACTGTTCCGTCAGCGTTGCGTCTCGCAACAGCAACATTCTGAAAACGGCCCTGTAGATCCATTGATAGCGAACCGTCTGCGTGTCGCACTTGTTTCAATCCTTCCGTAGATCGATTAAACATTGGCTTCAAACCATCGGCTAAATGCTTCGCTTCTTCAGGTGATAACGGTTTGATTTGTCCTGTCTGCGGATCAACTTGAACGTCCTGTCCCGCCACTTTCACCGTCACGTATTTCGGAGCCTCGCTACCCGCACTTTGAGACGGCGAAGCGTTCGCGCTCGTGAGTTGTTTGGAGAGAACAGTGATACCCGCAACAGCGATCAGCAAGATCGCCACAGTAGCGGTAACCACACGAGCTCGCCGGCTTTTTGCGGCCGTACGAGATTTATTCTTCTGGTTCTGCTTTTTCATGGGTGCTCCTTAATGATTGAGCGATCCGAAATTGAATTGTCTTGGTGTAAACGCAAAAGGACGAAGTATTAAGTTTCAAAGCGCTGCTGCTTTGAGTTTGTCGGGGCGGAAATGTTACCGAGGGCTTACTACGAGTGAAGCCATTGGGAGGGAGAGCCCTTCGTCGAAGGCTCGTACCCGGAATTAATGCCCAGACACTGCGCCTCGACCGCTTAAATCTAAGACCAGCCCTCAACCGTGTCAATGATGAAGATCAGACGGGCTTTAGTTGCTTAGACCATTGCCGATTGCCAATTGTCAATTTGAGAACTCGGGCACATTGGTGCCCCCAGCAAAAATGCCCCAGCAAATTGGCAATCGGCAATCGAAAATCGCCACTCACTTAAAGTGTTGTCCAATTTGTTCGGTTCCAAATGTCCCGATGCCATTCAAACGGAAGCTGAACACTACGCGATTCTCTTTTCGCAGGCCGACGTTGAATGACGAGAACTGTGCTGTGACCGCGCAACAGTCCCAAGT
>DASYPT010000184.1:0-4285 GCA_036006355.1 Pyrinomonadaceae bacterium
GCTCCTATTGATCCGCCAGGCAATAAACAAAATGAACATTATGATTAGAGCCGAAGTGATCCGTCCGGGGATTCCCTCCACCACTAAGGTCCCGCCTCTGCCGAAAAGATAAAGATGGCCGGTGATGAGCCCGATGATGGCTTCGGAGAAAGTAACAAGGACATACAGCGCGAACATCACGAGAATAAAACCAATACATCCGTTGAAAACACACGCAGCGCCTTTGTTTGTCGAAGGAGGCGGAGGTGGTACAGGATTTGGAGAGCTGATGCTTTGAGGTGTCAGAATTGTGTGAAGGTTCGCCTGGGTACCATCCAGCCAATGTCGCATTTGGATGTTGTAATAACCACCAACATCAAAGAGCATGAATCCGCGTCCACCCGCTCGGCTCACCGACAGGTCAATAACAACTTTGGTTGCATTAAGGTCGGATGGGAATTGAAGTCTAGCGATGCACTTGTGAGAAAAACCGTAGCCCTCAGCATTGAAGCCGTCCGCTTCTTTAGTAATCTGCCAACCGAGCGATTCCACGAAGTACTTACGGGCAGCCTCAGCCACGAGGTCTCGAGGCGCTTCGAATGTTCTTTCCTGGTGAAAGTGTTTGGACTTCCAGTCCATTTGCGGCTCTCGCGAATTGCCAAAAAACATAAGCACCGTCGTGCTGGGACCGCAGGCGTCCCCCCCTGCCCGCGTCCAGCGTAACCAATTCAGTTGTAACGACGCCCTCAACTGTAACTATTGTATTATGGCACCCTCGTGAAACTAACGTCGATCATATTTCTCTTTACCGCCTCACTGCTTTTCGCGACAGGAGTAAGCCGCACTACGAATGAGGCTTTTGCAACTAAGTCGGCATCTCTGCTCTTCGATGACTTCAGTTACTCCAATTTGACCCAGCTCAAGAAACACGGCTGGATCATTCGCACAGCAGCCGGTTGGCCCGGAGTTCCGGGCGCGACGTGGTCAGAAGGCGGCGTGTCACTACAAGCAGACGCCGATCGCCAGGGAAATCGATTTGTTCGAATGACATCTTCTACAGACGGCACACCGGCCAATACGAAGCAGACTCAGATCTGCCATCAACGCAAGTACTTTGAAGGCACTTATGCTGCTCGCGTTCGTTTCACCGACGCCCCACTGTCTGGTCCTTCAGGCGATCAGATTGTTCAGAGCTTTTACACGATAGCTCCGCTCAAGGCTCCCATGGATCCCGACTATAGCGAACTGGATTTCGAGTACTTGCCGAATGGAGGCTGGGGCATTGCTGGCCCAACTCTCTACGCAACGACATGGGAGACTTTTAGTCCGGAGCCAAACTGGAAAAAGGACAATGTCTTTCAAACAAGCAACGGGTCTCAGGCCGGTTGGCACACGCTGGTGACGCAGGTTGCAGATCAGAAGGTCCGCTATTTTGTCGATGGCAAACTCTTCGCAGAGCACGGCGGCAACTATTATCCGGAAGACACGATGTCAATTAACTTCAATCTCTGGTTTATCCGCGACGGGATGATAAAAACAAATGAAGTGCGGCAATATTATGAGGACATCGACTGGGTTTTCTTTCAGGCGAATGTTGGTTTGCAACCTGAGCAGGTAGAGGCAGCAGTAACCAATCTGCAAAAGAAACGGATCAAATTCCGAGACACCGTTCCCGCCAAGTCACCTCCGCTCGTCTCGCCGTGTAATTTCTGAGTTACATCCGCAGATTTCATAGATTACGCAGATTTTTTGATGAGAATAGTGATTCATTCCACTGATTAGGAAATCTGCGTAATCTGTGTAGCAAACCAACAACTTCTTGTCGTCTTGGCAAGTTTTCTTGAGACAAACTTGGATGCAGTCAGTACCACCTCGCGGTAGCGGGTGGGTGCGAAGCTCGAGTCAACAATCAATAGCAGCTTCGCACCCACCCGCTACCGCGAGGTGGTACTGACTGCATCCAAGTTTGGTGCGGCCTAAGCCCGCTGTGTAATCTGCGGATTGAATCGTTCACTCAATACAGTTACCATGCTTCCGCGCAACAGGTCGCATCCCGTCCGCGGAAAGGGCTGAGCCCACCTGAACTGTATTCCCAAAATCAAGATCTTCTTTTGGCCCGCCTTGCGGACACGGGCAGAAACGAAAGGAGATCATCATGTCTAAGCTTCCAGTACGCCCGTCGCTCGAACAACTCCGTAAACAAGCCAAAGAGTTACTACAACAAGTTCGCAGTGGTGTAACTTCTGCGGTTAGTCGTTTGCAAAGATACAAACCTGGTTCGTCAAAACCGATTCTGGCAGACAGTCAATACGTTATCGCTCGCGAACATGGTTTTGAAAGTTGGCCCAAACTCGTCCAACACATCCAGCGTTCACAAATACCCGACCTGCAACAGCACCTGCGCATTGCTGAAAACCTCGTCGCCGCCTACAACTCAGCTGACCCGCAAGCTGTCGATTATCTAAATGATCTCTTCCATAGTTCGCTAAACATCGAACAGATTCGCGACTTCATCCGCGACAGGCTGTTCAACGTTCCTGACACTCAGCCGCGAATAGCTAACTTCAACCTTGCGGATGCTCAACACCTTATCGCGCAGCTGTACGGTTTCAAGGACTGGGATGAGTTGGCAATATCGAGTAACAAACCATCGGGCGATCTTCGCACAGCTCCGTTTGTTTTTAGTTCGAAGCCTCCGTTCTATCGAATCGACTGGACGAAAAACAGCATCGAACCGCGACAACCAATGTCGTCTAAAGATTGGGAGAACGTCTGTGCAGTAATCAAAGATTTAAGACTTACCTCGATCAACTCAGCAAACTTGATCGGCGATGAAGACTTACGGATCATTTCGCAACTCGATCAAATAACCTCGCTTAATCTCAACGGTTCGAATCGTTTGACAGACGAAGGTTTGCAATGTCTCGCCCGCATGCCGCAACTGCGCGAACTCATTCTGGGAGGTCATGTCACCGATCGCGGGCTCGACGTGTTAAAGCATCTGGCTAACCTCCGTATGTTTGCGATGTTTTGGCAAAACAAAGTTTCAGATAAGGGGATTTCTAATCTCAGCTTCTGTAATGAGCTCGAGGAAGTTGATCTGCTTGGATGCAACGTAGGCGATGGCGCCATTGCAGCGCTGACTGGCAAGACAAAACTGCGTCGGTTAAAAACCGGGCGAAACGTCACCGATGAAGGTTTGAAGTTGCTGCGTGACTTTCCAAATTTCAAATCGTGGCAAGGTGGGGAACTTGAGTACGGTCTGATGTCTTTCAGTGCAGAGCCCACGAACCTATTGATTGATGGTCCGTTCACTCGACAAGGACTCGCGAATCTTCGCGGACTCGACGGCATTTTTGGCTTGAGTTTTTTCTGGCACACAACGGGTTTGCGCGGACGTGCTCTCCAGGAATTGGATGGCATGACGAATCTTGGTTATCTCGGATGTCAGGGAGAACTCTGCGACGATGATGCGATGCAACACATTGGGGCGTTGCCTAAGCTTCGGATGCTGATGGGCCAGGGCACAGTCGCGACTGAAGAAGGCTTCAGACGTTTCGGTCAATCACAAACGATTGAATATCTGTGGGGACGTGAATGTCCGAACCTCAACGGACCAGGATTTATTGCATTGGCTGCAATGCCGGCGTTGAAAGGACTGGCGGTGAGTTGCAAGTTTGTAGACGACGCTGCCCTTGCGCGATTGCAGGAGTTCCCCGCCCTGAAAGAGTTGCTGCCAATGGACGTTGATGATGCTGGTTTCCGGCACATCGGTCGATGTCAACAAATTGAGTCACTGATTCTGATGTATTGCCGTGACACTACGGATGTTGCGACGAGTCATATCGTAGGGATGTCGAAGCTGAACAAGTATCACGCTGGTTACACTCTCATTACCGATCGGAGTTTGGAGATGCTGAGTGGAATGGAATCGCTCGAGGAACTTTCGTTCGAAGGATGCAAGTACATTACTGATGAAGGCGTGACTTTTCTGACTGCGTTGCCGCGACTTCGGGAAATTTCAATCGGCGGTTGTCCGAGGGTGACGCGAGCAGCACTTTCAGCTTTCTCAAGCGACGTGAGAGTTAACTACGACATGCGTTAAAGCACAGTTGGGAAGGGGCAAGCGGTAGAAACTCAAAACAGAATTAAAAGCACAGTTGGGAAGGGGGCAAGCGCTACCTACACAAAACAGAATTGAAAGCGCAATTGGGAAGGGGGCAAGCGGTACCTACATAAACCGAAGCCAACAAGACCCCGAGCGCGCCCCCGCAGGTTCCAGGGCCGAGATTGAATTGAGATCCAC
>DASYPT010000185.1:0-87506 GCA_036006355.1 Pyrinomonadaceae bacterium
GTTCATGACGGCGAAGTCGATCTCGTGTTGTTCGCGGAGATCCTGAATGCGTTCGAGCACGGCTATACGGCCGGGCTTGGCCACCACGTCTCCGATCATGAGGACTTTCATAAAGGGTTAGATACAAAAAAGCCGCTAATCACGGATCGGAAGATCGTGGTAACGAATCACGATCGACGATTCACGATTCGCGGAATCTGGCGGGAGGGGGATCCGCAGTTGCCGTTCCGAAGCCGTAATTGAACCTGCAATGACAGGTGGGTGACCTCTTAATGTCGCCGCCTCTGGCAGTTCTTAACGTTGAAGAGCTGCACCGGCAAAACGACCTCGGTCTCCCGAATCAACGGCGTTGGCTCAATCATCGTAACATCGGTGACGGGCACCGCAGAACGTTTCCCTCCGCCGCGTGGATATTAACACAGATCATTTCAGATTTAAGATTTCAGATTGAAGATTGGGTTTCCGTCAACACTTAGTGATCAGTGGACAGCTAATAGGTCGAATCCGTCCTACTAGGTCCTAAGGAGACACATTCGGCCAATCTTCAATTTGAAATCTTAAATCTGAAATTATCCGAGGGTAAGTTTGCCTGCGCCGCCCTGTTCGTTCTCGACACTACTTCTGACTTTTAGCAGTCTATCGAGCATTTCGGCGCATTCAGAACTGCGAGCAGCGAGTTGGGAATCGGCTTGTTCGTGCATGTTCTTTAACCGATGGAGTTCGTCTGCGATGTGGAGAGCTGCAAGAATTGCCACCTTGAGGGAATCAACCGTCAGCGTTCCGGAAGAAATCTCACGCATTCGGCTATCAACAAATTCGGCGAGTTGAATAATATATTCGGTATCACCATCGGACCTGATGTTGTAGGTCTGGTTGTAGATTTCTACGCGTATAGTAGGGCTGCTGCTTGTACTGTCCATGGTGCCCTTGTTGAAGGTTTGGCCGATTCCGGCACTCATCTCAATTCCTCCACCATTTCAGGATCGAGTGCGGCAACCGCATCCAACATTGCCTCAACCTTCATGCGGATTGTATCTCGCTCTGCCAGAAGTTTTTCTACCTGGGTTTCAAGACGCTCCTTCTCGTTGAGTACATTCCCCATGTCACGGTGCATCATGGAGAGTTCTTTTTCGAGATTCTCTTTTTCCTGGCGCAGAGTTTTTGTGAGTTCGATGGTCCGGTAGATCTTATCTTCAAGGTGCGAAAACTTCTCAAGGCCAGACAGACCAACCATCGTTTATCTCTCCGCTCTCGGGGGTTCTTAAAAACTGCGAAACTGATTATCCGACTTCACGGTTGCGAGCGCAAGACTCATTTTGCATTCGTAGTCGATTTATTTAGCGTTGCTCTGCCGAAAATTTTTCCAGGAGTGACGACGCTAGTTTGGCGTGATGCTCCTCAACTTCTTCATCGGTTAAAGTGCGCTCATCTGAGCGATATTCTAGTCGAAGTGTGATGGAACGTTTGTCTGCGGGAATGTTCGCACCTTGGAACGTGCCAACTAAAAGAGCCTGGCGGCACTCGCGAATTTCTTCCTCGCGAATAGCACGTAATAGGTCGTTGAATTGGACACCGCGATCTATCAGTAAAGAAATGTCTCGTTGGACAGATGGATATCGAGGAAGAGGCGTGTAGTGAACCATTCTCTCCGGTCCCGTTAGCAGGCCCGCCAGATCCAACTCAACTACGAAGATCGGCTGACGGAATTTGTAATGTGCGGCAACTGAATCAGCAAGTCGACCCGCCGAACCAATTCTCAACCCATCAACCAGACTCAAAGACGCGGCTTGTCCCGAACGTAGATGCTTCACTTCAGTCTTCGAATACAGCAATGGCTCGAGATTCATTGAATCAACAGCTGCATCAAGTATGCCTTTGAGGTCAAAGAAATCTAGATCGCGCTCCGCAACTGCTCGACCCTCTTCTTTCGCACCGCCCGTCATCACAATTGACAGCGCCACAGTTTCTTCAGGCAGTTCTCCATCACCCAGCTCGAAAAATACGCGGCCTACCTCAAACAACCTGACATCTCTTTGGCCCTGGTTCATGTTTCGACGTACAGATGCCAATAGGCCTGGCAATAAAGTAGAACGCATCCAAGCCGCGTCTTCGATTATCGGGTTTTTCAGCTTTGGCTGCTTAAGCACCGGCCCGTGGGCGGAAGCGATGCTCTCAAACTCCTCGTATTCCTCAGTAAAACTGAAGTTGATCGCTTCATCCAATCCCAACCCTGTCAAAGTCCTCCTCAAGCTCCGAAGCTTCATTTCGTTCGGTTGGTATTCACCAGAGGAAGCTGAAGGCGGCAATTCTGAAGCAATTTTGTCATAACCAACATGTCGCGCAACTTCTTCGACAAGATCCTCTTCCTGCTCAACATCTATCCGCCATGTGGGAACCTTAAAGCCCATTTCTCCTGCGGGTGCATCCACCGTTTGAAAGCCAAGTCCGGTAAGGATCCGTTTCACCTCCGACGTTTCCGCGGAGATCGAAGTCAACGCTTCGACTCGCTCTGGTCTTAACTGAACTATGCGCTGACTGATCGGATTCGGATAAACATCGATCGCGTCCGTAGTCGCAACCCCTCCAGCAAGTTCACAAATCAACTCAACGCATCTTTGCTGGGCGCGAACTACACCGTCGCAGTCGGCGCCACGTTCGAAACGTCTCGAGGCTTCGGTATCCATTACCAAACTGCGGGCGGTTCGGCGAACTGAATCCGGGTTGAAGTAAGCGCTTTCAATTAGCACTTCAGTAGTTCGTTCGGAAATCTCCGAGTCCTCACCTCCCATGATTCCGGCGAGGGCCACTGGTTTTTCCGCGTCAGCAATGACTAACATTTCGTTCGTTAACTGGCGCTCAACACCATCCAGAGTCTTTAACGTCTCGTTCGCAACCGCACGCCTGACTACAATGCGACGTTCCGAAAGCTTTGCGAAATCGAATGCGTGCAAAGGCTGACCAGTTTCATGCAAGACGTAGTTTGTGATGTCAGCGACGTTATTGATTGAACGCTGACCAATCGTTTCCAAACGTTCTACCAACCAATCTGGCGAAGGTCCGATCTGCACTCCGCGAATTAATCTAGCGGCGTAGCGAGGACAGAGTTCAATGTCGTTAATTTCTACCGAGGTCAGTGAAGCAGCACTACCCTCAGACGGGGGATTTGTGCGCTTGGGCAGATTAAGTGAGCGTGAATCAATAACTGTTACTTCACGAGCGATGCCGATGTGCGAGAGACAATCCGGACGGTTTGACGGCACTTCGACGTCCAACACCGCATCATCCTGGTGCTGATCTACTGCATCAACAGCTAATCCAACCATCGTCAGCCGATCACGCAATTCCCGCGCGGTACGCGTGGTTGAAGTTAGTTCACGAAGCCAGTTGTAGCTGATTAGCATCTTGGTCTTTGGCCTTTGGTCTTTGGCCTTCGGTCTTTGTTTTGACTCAACACAGCAAAGACCCAAGACCAAAAACCAAAGACCATTCTCTATTCAAACTGCTCCAAAAACCGCACGTCGTTTTCGAAGAGCAACCGAATGTCATCGAGGTTGTACATTAATGAGGCCATGCGATCGATGCCCAAACCAAATGCAAAACCTGAGTACTCTTGTGGATCCACGCCGACGATTCTTAATACATTCGGATGCACCATGCCGGAGCCACCCAACTCGATCCAGCCCGAGTTTTTGCAAATTCGGCACCCACTGCCCTTGCACTTAAAACAACTAAAATCAAACTCAGCACTCGGCTCTGTAAACGGAAAGTACGATGGGCGAAACCGTGTCACCGTCTCCGGCCCGAACATCCGGCGAAGAAACTCAGCTACTGTTCCCTTCAAATGCGCCATGGTAATGCCGCGATCGACGCACAAACCTTCAACCTGAAAAAACATCGGATTGTGCGTCGGATCGGGAGTATCTCTGCGGAAAACACGACCAGGGGCAATCATTCGCACCGGCACACCACGACGTTGCATTGCGTGTATTTGTACGGTTGATGTTTGTGATCGTAACGCGAAGCCGTCAGTCGTATAGAAAGTATCCTGGGTTCCCCGTGCCGGATGATTTTCGGGAATATTTAACGCCGTGAAGTTATAGAAATCGGTTTCAATTTCTCGGCCGTCCTCAATCGCATAGCCAAGCGCGACGAAAATGTCCTCAATGCGTTCCCTCAACAAAGTAATCGGATGACGATGGCCGCGACGCGGTCTTCGGCCTGGTAATGTGACATCAATACTCTCACGAGCTGTGCGTTGCCGCTCGATATACTGCTTCAATGTCGATTCCGCAGCATCGAACCTCGCCACGAGACCCGCCTCCACTGATTGAACGCGTTGTCCAAATGCGGCTCTCTGATCTGACGGAACTCTTCCGATCAGTTTCTTGGCTGCTGCGAAAGCACTCTTCTTTCCTAAGTGTCGCGTGCGAAGATCGCTCAACGAACGCTCCTGTGCGACAGCTTCGTCTAAAGTTAATCCCACAAGACCGTTTGGATCACCGGTAAAGCGTGCAAAGCGTTCGAACTCTTGCTCGAACGCTTTGCTTGCTGCTTCAACCTGATGGGCTGGATCCTGATCTGTTTCCTGAACAGTCATCAAAAAACTTCCAAGTCAGTTCTTTCTAACTGCAACCCACTTCCCCTGGGCCTGGCCGGCGTAGTCAAAGTCACCACTCAACTTTCCATCGATTACAACCGCCGACATAACTATTACTCCGCTACCACCTTCGAGCTGGAAATTCAACTTGCCCTCTTTCCAGGTACCGCTACTGATCTGGGCTTCTCCCAATTGTGAACTGCTGCTGCCCGTAACTTTCTCGCCATCGATTTTCAGCGTCAGAAGGAAAGGAAATGGTTGCCCTTCTGCGTCCGCGACTCCATCCCACTGTCCGTTCAGGTTAACTGCAGCTGGAGCAGTATCAACGACGCGCTTCAGTTCAACAGTTTTCTTCTGCTCCCCGTTTGACCACTCCCCAGTCAGGGCATCGCCTTCCACTTTCGCTACAAGAATTCCGTGCTGTGCGGCTGGTCCGAACTTTAACGTCCACTTTCCTTCGGAGAAAGTTGCTTCCGTCACTTCCACCTTCGCATCGCCATGCACGGCTTGCCCCGTAATCTTGTCGCCGGTCTTGACCAACTCCAATGTGACCTCTGCATCTGGCGAGCCGGCAGTTTTTACAATTCCTTTGTACTTGCCGACGATTGAGTCTCCTTGTGCCAGAACAATGGCAGTTACGAGCGCAAACAAAACTAGGACAGACGTGGTAGTGAAGATTCTTCTCTGTGTTTGTCTCACTTGCTGACGCCCCTTTCCGGACTTACTCACGCAGCTTTGTTCTTTTGTTCGTTTTCCAGAGCACTCTTCGCCTGGGCAACAACAGTCGCGAAAGATTCAGGCTGATGAACGGCGAGGTCTGCGAGGACTTTTCGATCCAACTCACTGCCTGCCAATTTCAAACCGTGCATTAACTGCGAATAATTCAACCCGTTCAAGCGCGCAGCCGCGCCGATGCGGACAATCCAAAGACTTCTGAAGTCACGCTTCTTCAGTTTTCTGCCCGTATACGCGAAATTAAGACCGCGCTCCACTGATTCTTTTGCAGAACGATACAGCTTGGATTTCGTTCCACGGTAGCCTTTGGCCAGTTTTAATATTTTCTTGCGTCGCTCGAGACGCTTATTGCCACGTTTTGCTCTGGGCATTTTGATCCCCTTTCTTCTAGAGCCTTTGAATGAAACGCTTCATCCAACACACAAATTGGTTGCTTAATCTCTGCCGTACGGCAACATATTCATAACGCGGTCCATGTCGCCCTTCGAGACTAACGTGTCGATATCCAAATGTCGTTTACGCTTATTTGTCTTCTTTGTAAGAATGTGACGCGCATGCGAATGACCACGCTTAACCTTGCCGGTCGCGGTGGTCCGAAATCTCTTTGCGGCACCCTTATGGGTTTTTAGTTTTGGCATAGTTATCCTCTGGTTATTTAAGATTGCAGATTTAAGATTTCAGCTTTGAAAGCGCTATCGAGATCAAATCCTCAATCTGCAATCTGAAATCTTAAATCTCAAATATTCTCCGCCGGTTTTGACGCGGCGGCTCCCTTGTGTCGCTTTGGTCCAAAGATGATGAACATCTGATTGCCTTCCATCCGCGGTCGCGCTTCGACTTCACCGACGTCTGCAAGATCCTGTTCCAGCTTCTCCAAAATGCGCGCGCCAAGTTCACGATGCGTCATTTCACGTCCACGAAACCAGATCGTGGCCTTAACCTTGTCGCCATCTCCCAACCACTCGCGAGCATGTTTCATACGATACTCGTAGTCGTGGACATCAGTTCCGGGGCGAAACTTAACTTCCTTGACCGTGATCGTGACTTGTTTCTTCTTCGCCTCGTTCGCCTTTTTCTTGGCTTCGTATTGAAACTTGCCAAAGTCGATTATTCGGCAAACAGGGGGATCCGCATTGGGGGCCACTTCGACGAGGTCCAGGCCTCGCTCACGGGCCGAACGGATCGCGTCGCGCACATCCATTACACCCATCTGCTCTCCCTCTTCCCCAATCACGCGCACCTCGGGCACGCGGATCCTTTCGTTGATTCGAACCGGCGGCAGTCGCCTGTTATCGGGGCGCTGCCCACGACCTCGAAATCCTGTAGCTATTGCTGCACCTCCTAGGTAGACGTCCAATGCCCAATGTCAAATGTCCAATGTCTTTCGACTTTGGACTTTCGACTTTCGACTTTGGACTAAGTGTTTGTTAAGGCGCGGGATTCGATTAGTCGACGCGCCATTTCTTTAAAATCGTTAAGTGACATCGTGCCAATATCACCCCTGGCTCGTTCGCGCACCGCCACCAGGTTCTGTTCCATCTCTCGATCACCAAGAACCAGCATGAACGGTACCTTTTGTAACTGAGCATCTCGAATCTTCGCACCGATCTTTTCACTACGCAGATTGGATTCGACCCGTAATCCTGCGTTCCGTAATTCTCGAATGACGCCTTCAGCGTATTCGTTAATACGATCCGTTATCGGCAGCACAGACACCTGAACTGGCGCTAACCAGAACGGGAACGCACCGGCGTAATGTTCAATTAAAACACCGAAGAAACGCTCCATTGACCCAAATAATGCCCGGTGCACCATCACAGGCCGATGGGGTTTGTTGTCCTCGCCGATGTATTCGATCTGGAAGCGCTCAGGTAAATTGAAGTCAAACTGCACCGTCGTTAATTGCCAATCACGTCCAATCGCATCTTTGACCCGAATGTCGATCTTCGGTCCGTAGAAGACAGCCTCGCCTTCAACACGCGTGAACGGGATCTGTCGAGCATTTAGAGCATCAGCTAGTGCTTCTTCAGCACGCTGCCAATCCGCATCAGAGCCAAGATAGTGCGCGTTTGGATCGTTGCCACGTACGGAGAGTTCTACTTTGATCTCTTTGAAACCCAGGACTTCGAAGAGGTTGAACGAGAAATCGATGCAACCGAGAATCTCTGAACGAACCTGTTCCGACGTACAAAAGATATGCGCATCATCCTGGGTAAAGCCGCGGACGCGCGTTAGACCGTGAAGCGTTCCGGACAGCTCGGCACGATACACCGTACCGAGCTCCGCATAACGAAGTGGCAAGTCTCGGTATGACCGCTGCGCAGACTTGTAGATACCGATGTGGCCTGGACAGTTCATCGGCTTCAACCGAAACTCCTGCCCTTCAAACTCCACTGGTGAAAACATCGAATCAGCATAGTTCTCTTCGTGACCGCTGGTGAACCAGAGCTCTCGCTTGGCGATGTGCGGCGTGAAAACCAAGCCATATCCACGCTTCAACAACTCGTCACGAAGATAGTCTTCCAGCTCTTTCCGAATCGCTCCGCCTTTAGGGTGCCAGAAGATCAATCCCTGTCCGTAGTCTTCCAGAATCGAAAACAGATCAAGCTCTCTTCCTAAACGGCGGTGATCACGCTTCTCCGCTTCTTCACGTTGCTTTAGCCAGGCGTCAAGCTCTTCCTGCGTGAAGAATGCCGTTCCGTAAATTCGCTGCATCTGCGGCTGGGCAGCATCGCCCTTCCAATAAGCGCCGGCCAGTGAAAGTAACTTGAATGCACGAAGCTTATTGGTGTTCGGCACGTGCGGCCCGAGACAGAAGTCAATGAACGGTGAACCATCGATGTAATAGACGCTAACCGTCTCCCCAGCTTTCTCATCGATGAGCTCACACTTCAACGGCTCTTCACGATCGGCGAAGATCCGCAGTGCTTCAGATTTCGTAATCTCATCACGCCGATACGACAGATTCTGACTCGCAATCTGTTTCATCCGCTTTTCAATTACGGGCAAATCGGCTTCGGTGAGCGGTCGAGGTGCAATCATGTCGTAAAAAAAGCCATATCGCGGATCATCGAGCAGAGCCGGACCAATCCCCAGCTTCGTTCCCGGGAAAAGATCCAGGACCGCTGCAGCAAGCAAGTGAGCCGTCGAATGACGCAGGACCTCCAGACCATCGCGGGTCTGGGGAACGATGGGTTCAATTTGGACTGAGGTACCGCCATTCTGGATCTTCTCCAGCGACGCGGTTAGATCCACCTCTCGGCCATCTACCTTCGCGGCTAGTGCTTGTTTAGCTAAATCCCGATCGAGCTTCTTCAGCGCTTCAGCAACCGTCGAAGAAGCGGGCATCGGAACTGCAGCGCCCTCTTTTAGTTGTACGTTGATCTCACTCATGATTGTCTCGCCTTCTGACGCACCTTGACCGAACCACGGGACGCGCCAGTGGACTAAACCAAAGACCTAAGTCCTAAGGCCGAAGACCTCTTCCTACTTGTACGATTCACCAATTATTACTTGCTACTTCAGTTGATCGGATTCGATAGGAGCGCCTTCGTTGCGCGCCCGCGTGGTGCGGGTCGTCATTAAAAAGTAAAGAATCGAGTCGATGTTCGATTCATAACGAAGGTCTTCCGGAGCGTCCTATCAAAAGTTAGAAACTGGCAGCTACTACCTTGAAGCCCTGCCATGGCTTTGGATAACGAGGCTGGATGATAGCAAACATCCAGAAAATGAGGCAAGACGCGTCAGAATTTGGCAGTGTCAAATTTGAAATTGATGACTAGCGCCTCAACCTGCTGATAGTTGAAGCAAACCAAACTACACCGATCAGCAATAATGGCGCACCGATTAGATAGATACCAGAGTAAATCAGTTTCAACGCCGCACCGATGCACGTAAGACTAAAAAGAAGGGCAAAATTCTTAGAAGCGGGAGATTGCATGGCGCCTTTATATCATGTCGGGACAATTATCGAACCACGGAAACCATTTCCGATCTTAGATTAGGACACTACCCAGAATTTGGTGGTACCCTAATTTGAAATCGGGACTTGAATTAGAACGGCGAGCGAAGCGACCGATTGACCTATGCATTCGTACGACTTCAAGTTGGGCAAGGTCAATCGGTCGCTTTGCTCGCCATTCCAATTCGGTTTGGTCGAATCAAAATTAGGGCACGATCCGGAAGGATTTGAAGGATCGCAGCTGCAACGGGCGTTGTTCGTGTGGTTCGTGTGATTCGTGGATCGGCTGGGCTTTCTCAAAAGTCCAGTTAAATTAGATCCGGCTTTGCCCGCTGTTGTGAGGCATGCGCTCTGCCCTGCCGTAAGCGAGCTTAGATTTCAGTTCCGCTACGCCCTCAAGCTCTTGACTGGAAACACATCGAGGGCGAAGCCCAAAATCAATTATCACTCGCTTACGGCGGGGCAGAGCCATGCCTCACAACAGCGGGCAAAGCCGGATCTAATTTAACTGGACTTTTGAGGCAACACAGATCGGCTGTTCTGTCGCGATTAATTAATCCACGAATCACGAACCAAAGCGCACGAAAACAACGGTCTTTGCCGTCTTTAAAAATACAAGACAAACCCCCTACAATTTAGAAGTCTCAGATGCTGAATTTTGAGGTAGCATGTCGAGCCCGGTAAGCTTTCCATCAATTCCAACGACAGTTTTATCAGGAGACCAAGTAATGCGCTTAGCATCCCCAGCTTTGACCTGCTGTCTCGCTGCAGTCTTTATTATTACCGGCTCTTTTTCGATTAATACTGCTCAAACCAACGGCACAAAACCCAAACCTACAAAGACGGCAACTCCAGCTGACCTCTTTGACCAACGAGAGAGCGAGATGCGTGCGGCGATCGAGCGCTACACGGTCGACCATGGCAGTCTTCAGCGCTCCTTCCCTGTCGCAACATCGCCGGCGCGGCGTGAACGATTCCGAAATCTTTACAACGACTGGCTAGCGTCACTTCAGAAACTCAACTTCGATTCAATGAGCCAGGATGGCAAGATCGACTACATACTTTTCAAGAACCATCTTGAATACGAACTCCGACAACTCGACATCCAGGCAAAACAACTCGAAGAGATTCAACTTATGGTTCCATTTGCAAAGACGATTATCGACTTCGAGGAGACACGGCGTCGAATGGAACCGATCGATTCAGCAAAGACTGCTGCAACATTAAACGAACTGAAGAAACAGGTTGATGAGCGTCGCACGGCAATGGAGGCCAGTCTGAAACCACCACGTGGCGGCGATAGTAACGTCACGGCTGATGCTGTTCGAGTAAAGAAGACTATTGCGAATCGAGCGGTTGGTGCGATCAACGGTCTGCGAAATACTCTTAGAAATTGGTACACGTTCTACAACGGTTACGACCCGGTCTTCACCTGGTGGAATGAAGAGCCTTACAAAGTGCTCGATCAATCACTAACAAATTACGCGCAGTTTCTTAGTGAGCGCGTTGTTGGAATCCGAAGCGAAAACGGCGGACAAGCACAGGGCAGTCGAGGTCCGGGCGGGGGAGGAGCATTAGCAGGAGCAGGAACAGGAGCAGGTGCAGGTGCAGGTGGAGGCTTTCAGCGTTCCACGAGTGCTGCAGCAAGACCAGGTGATGCGAGTGACATCGTCGGCGATCCAATCGGGCGAGAAGCACTGATCAGTGAACTTCGCTCCGAGATGATTCCTTACACTCCTGAAGAAATTATTGCGATTGGCGAAAAAGAAATGGCGTGGTGCGAGAACGAAATGAAGAAAGCATCAGGCGAACTCGGTTTCGGCGACGACTGGCACAAAGCTCTTGAGGTCGTTAAAGACAAGTACGTCGAACCTGGCAAACAACCAGAACTGATCAAAGACCTCGCACTTGAAGCTATCAAGTTCGTCGAAGACAAAGACCTGGTGACTGTACCTCAACTAGCAAAAGATACCTGGCGCATGGAGATGATGACTCCAGAGCGTCAACTCGTTAGTCCTTTCTTCCTGGGAGGCGAAACTATTCTCGTCTCATATCCCACAAACACAATGGCGCAGGAACAAAAGATGATGAGCATGCGCGGCAACAATCCCTACTTCTCTCGCGCGACAGTCTTTCATGAATTGATACCAGGTCATCATCTCCAGGGCTTCATGTCGGCGCGCAACAAACCGTATCGAGCAATCTTCGGTACGCCATTCTGGTCGGAAGGAAATTCGCTTTACTGGGAACTTCTGATGTGGGATTTGAACTTTGCTGCGTATTCAACAAGCGGCAGTCGAGATCCTAAAGAGATCGCAGCAAACAAGATCGGCATGTTGTTCTGGCGAATGCATCGTTGCGCACGGATCATCTTCTCGCTCAGTTTTCATCTGGAGAAGATGACCCCGCAGGAATGCATCGATTTGCTTGTGAACAAAGTCGGCCACGAACGCGATAACGCAACTGCTGAAGTGCGACGTTCATTCGATGGGAGCTATGGTCCGCTTTATCAAATCGCGTATTTGATTGGTGGATTGCAGCAGTACGCAATGCACAAGGAGCTGGTTGATTCCGGGAAGATGACTAACAGACAGTACAACGATGCGCTACTTCACGAGAATCGAATTCCAATCGAGATGATCCGAGCGAGTATTACGAAGCAGAAGTTGACGCGTGATTTCGTGACTAATTGGAGGTTCTACGATAATCGATAGCTCTCTGTGATGCTCTGTGTCTCCGTGCCTCTGTGGTTTCAAGATCCTCTTTAACCACTGAGGCGCAGAGACACAGAGCATCACAGAGAAATCAGAATCTCAGCGACAAACAACTCAAGCCTCCATCCATCTTCTGAAACTCCGACATCTCGAGCGATATTGTGTGATAACCACGCTCCGTCAACTCCCTCTCAAGAGACGGGAAACCAGCAGCAATCAAAACTGAGTCATTAATCGCAACACAGTTCGCCGCATACTCCTCGGGTGGATGGACCTTGATCATTTCGTAATTTCGAAACCGCTCGCGATCTGCCAGCGCATCGATCACGACGAGTTTGTTTCCTTCCAAATACGCGAGTCCGCTCTTCAAATGCAGAATTCCATCAAGGCCGCGGATGTCAACAAACTCCGAACTGTAATCTAAATTGCAAAGTAACTTGCTTAGTTGAATCGCACCTGCTTCATTCGTTCGGTCTGAAATACCAATGAAGAAGTGTCCTCCCGCTTCGCACACATCGCCACCGTCGACTGTACCCGGAGCTTCAATTCGCGCCGTCTTCTCGAAGCACCTCAAAAGTTCGCTTGAAATTGACGCAATCTCACCACGTCTCGTGCTTGCGCCTGGACGCGTAATTATTGCACCGCGCTCAGTAATGATCGCCGTGTCCTCGACAAATGTAGAGTCGGGATAAGCATCATCAACTGGTAGCATAGTCACAGCGAGACCACACGAAACCAGGGCTTTGCAGTATGCGGCGTGTTGGGTTAGTGCCAGGTCGTGATTGGGAATTCCCAGATCGACTGTCGTGAGTCCTGCGGAAAAGTTGGCGCCCGGCGGACGAACGATTGCTCGAGTGAACAAGTAATCGCTTCCATTATCACTCTTCACGTTAATTCGCTCGCTGTTTTCATCCGCAGATTAGATCCATTACACAGCGCGACGGAGCTGCGGCCAAACTTGGAGGCAGTCAGTACCACCTCGCGGTAGCGGGTGGGTGCGAAGCTTCAGAAATCACTAATCAAATCTGGCTTCGCACCCACCCGCTACCGCGAGGTGGTACTGACTGCTTCCAAGCTTGTCTCATGTTCTACGAATCTATCTCACCAGGCTTGCGAAGCATCTTTACCACTTCGCCAATGTGCGACTCTTCCTCACTGATCATCTCACGCGCGTAATCTTCGAGTAACACTGAACGGTCGCGTACTACCTCAAACAGTTGCTTGTAAAGTGCTAGTCCAGCCTTCTCTGCTTCGAGCGACTCAAGCAGGATATCGTTGATTCCGTGCTTATGCGTTTCGAGAAGCGCGCCAATTTTCAGTGACGGATGCGCACCAAATTGCGTGACCAGCTCACCCGCAGCGTTTGCATGCGCTAAGCAGGTATTCGCTTCCCCACGAAGCCAACTTACGATGGGAATACGACTGTAACCAAAAACCATCAGTGAATAGTGGGTGTATCGCACAACGCCGGCGAGTTCTGCTTCCATTATCTGGTTGAGAAGTTTTATCGCAGCGTCCTGGTCAAAGCTCTCGTCCGTCATAGAGCCTCCTGTTATCTGACAAATTCGCGCAGAGTATACACACTTTGGAGTGCGACTGCGTGCCGTCGCTTTGTCACAGCAGGCCTTAATAAGTAACCCTGTAACAAAGCGACGGCACGTCGCACTCCAAAGTAGCATGTCTTGATCTCATCGATATGATGAACAAGATTCAGATAGCAGCCTTAATGCAAACGACTTAAACTATCGCCATGGAAAAACTCGCCTCCGAATTTCGTCATGCATTAGACACGGCTGTCCTTCACGCCATATCGCATATCGAAACTCTCGATCAATCATCAGTAGCGGCAACTGTCGATGTCGAAACGCTTCGATCGCGATTAGCAAGACCGCTTACTGACGCAGCTGTTCCAGCCGATCAAGTAATTGATGATCTCGCTCGAGATGTCGAAGGTGGTTTAATAGGCTCAGCCGGTGGCCGGTTCTTTGGCTGGGTGATCGGCGGTGTCGTTCCTGCTGCGTTGGCGGCTGACTGGATGACCTCAGCGTGGCAACAGAATGCTGCACTCTATTCAACGAGTCCGGCCGCTGCGGTAGCAGAAGAGGTCGTGGGCGATTGGCTGAAAGATCTCTTGAATCTGCCTCCAAGCGCGAGTTTTGCATTAGTCACAGGCTGTCAGATGGCGCACGTGACTTGTCTGGCTGCGGCCCGACATGCAGTCCTGACCAGACACAATTGGGATGTTGAAGCCAAGGGTCTGTTTGGCGCACCGCGAATTCGTATACTTACGAGCGCTGCGCGACACGGTTCATTCACGCGTGCCGTTCGACTACTCGGATTTGGCACAGACCAGATTGAACTGATCCCTGTTGATTCTGAAGATCGACTCCCCGCCAGTGCACTTGAAGAAACGCTCAACCAGGATCCTAGCTCACCCGCAATAGTTCTTCTCCAGGCAGGGGACATAAACATCGGCGCTTACGATAACTTCAGGGAACTGATTCCAATCGCAAAGAAGTTTGGCGCGTGGGTCCATGTTGATGGTGCGTTTGGTTTGTGGGTAACAACAACCACTAAGCTACGACACCTGGTCGAGGGAGTTGAGTTAGCCGATTCGTGGGCGACTGACGGGCACAAGATGCTCAATGTTCCCTTCGATTGTGGGTTTGCTTTCGTCGCCGATCGTGAATCACACCGAGCGTCAATGGCGAGCTCGGCGGCTTACATCACATTGGCATCGAATGCGCGCGACCAGATGGATTGGAATCCAGAGTGGTCGCGACGATCGCGATGCTTTGCCTCTTACGCAGCCATTCGCTCACTGGGCAGACAAGGAATCGCGGATTTGGTCGAGCGTTGCAGTAAACATGCGCATTCGATCGTAACCGGCATTGGAAAACTCGAGGGCGCTGAGATGTTATGGGAGCCGACAATCAATCAAGGGCTAGTCAGGTTTCTCGATCGATCAGAAAACGCAAGTGAAGAGGATCATGATCGCCACACTGATGCGGTGATTGCAGCGATCCTCAAAACGGGCGAAGCATTCTTTCAAGGCACGACTTGGCGCGGACGTCGAGCAATGCGAGTGAGTGTTTGCAACTGGAGAACATCCGACGCGGATGTTGAGCGAGTAGTGAACGCTGTTGAGCGGGTGCTCCGGAATTGAGTGTCCTTTTGAACAAAGTCCACGTCCATTGGATGTGCAGTTAGGAAGGGGGCAAGCGCCACAATCAATTACCAACATTGAAAGCGCAGTTGGGGGCAAGCGGCACAATCAATTGCCCCCCAACTGCGCTTTCCATGTTGGTGCCTGTTTGTACCGCTTGCCCCCTTCCCAATTGTTCACTTTTAGCAGTTTTGTTTATCCACGCGGCGCGACATAACTCTTCCGCGACTTTACTACCAAGTCGCCTCGAGCCTTCTTCGCTTCCGGCTTCAATTCGATCTTCAGTTTTCGCAAACTGCCATCTCGAACCTTATTTGTGGAGACAAAAGCCAGGCTAAAACGCGAACGCAGATGCTCCATCAAAGTCGCAAACGTGTGATCGAGCAGTTCGGGCTTGTCTTCGAGCACTTCTCCGCCTGTATCTGTTGCGATCTGTTTTATGTTAAGAGTTGAGACTCGCATCAGACCGCCAACTCTGGTCGCCCAGCGCATCATCCCGTTCTCCATCTGTTGTTCTTTCGTCACCGGGACTATCGCACAAACGACGCTTCCCGATTCATAGATAGCATTTACAGCGGTCTTGCCACCGGGTCCATCGGAACAGTCGAAATTCCGCGTCACGCCTGTGATAAAAATAATTACCCGACGACCCGACGGATTGGCCGCTTGCTCCATGTACGTCGCCGCTTCGTAAAAAGCTTTATTCAAACAATGATCGGCCGCTTCATCATGAGGCGGAATGTGATCCAGGGCAAAGTTGATTGGCCATCGGTCGCGAGTAAATGGCTGTAACAAGTCTGCCGTGTTGTGATACGTCATCACCGCGACCTCATCTGTCGGTTTCAATCGTACAAGCGCATCTGCCGCCGCCAGACGGACTTGTGTATTGAATGGATCCAAACAACCTCCGCGGTCGATCAGCAGCAGCACAGAAAGGGGCAAGCTCCCCTGACTAAAATGTGTTATCTCCTGACGCTTGCCATCCTCTGAAATCAAAAAGTCTTCACGCTTCAGGTCGCCGACCACACGAGCAGTGTTCTTTTGAAGCACAAGTGCATCGACGGTTACAAGATCGACGTCAGTCTTTATAACTTCGAGGGGACTGTTTGGAGTGTTGACGACTGTTCGCTCACGTGTCTGTGCATGAACGAGGTCGTAAGCTTGGTTCAGCCGGACGTTGTGGGAGGAAATCCCCGAATTAATTAGAAAGAAACCCAGAAGAACGAACGGCAGAACACGCAAAGTCGGGTTTGGTATTCGCATAATCTCTCCCGGACGAGGATCTACACTCAAGTTTGAGAGTCAGATCGTGTTAGGGAGAGCGCTGGTTTCAGGGAGAGTGTCAGTAAATTGGTGCCAATAATACGCCGTTTGGCGGCTGTTTAATAGACGCTTTTCTCGAGGGGGAGTGTTAACAGGGTCGACCGGTAGGTCGAATAAGTCATATATCAATGTTGGAATGTTGGAAGCAGTCAGTACCACCTCGCGGTAGCGGGTGGGTGCGAAGCCTGTGTTTAGCGTTCGATCTTAAGGCTTCGCACCCACCCGCTACCGCGAGGTGGTACTGACTGCTTCCAAGTCGATTAGTCCAATGTTAAGGAAGTGCAAAGTTCGCGCCCGCGAATCAACCTTTGGAAAATCGCCAGCATCTATTGCTTAGTCAACAATTGTCTTCCCACTCCTTTAGTACAACGCAAGACTACGTAATCCAATGAAGAAGCTCTCATTATTACTCCTGCTCTTTTTGTTTGTGTCTGTCGGTCAACTAAGTGGGCAGTCCGGACGTAAAGGAACTCAGGATTCCAAATCTAAGCCTGCAACGAAAACAACCTCAGAGAATTCAGACAATGGGATCAACGAGTCGAAGATCTCGGCAGCGGGAGAAACGGTCGAAGGCGATGTGATTCGCTTTGATACTTCGCTTGTAACTGTGCCGGTAACCGTGGTGGATCGATATGGGAAATATGTTCCTCTACTTCAGAAGGACGACTTTCACATTTTTGAAGACGGTGTCGAACAGAAGATCTCTTACTTTGCTACAACTGATCAGCCAATCACAGTCGTGCTCTTGATCGATACAAGCGGCTCGACGCAGTTCCGACTGGAAGACATCCACAATGCCGCAATTGGTTTTGTAGAAAAATTGAAACCTGAAGACAGTGTGATGGTCATCTCATTTGACGATCGAATCACGGTCTTGACGAAGCCCACCAGCGACCGTGAAGCGATTACTAAAGCCATTCATCGCAGCCGAACCGGTGGTGGTACGCGCTTGTACGATGCAGTCGATTCGGTCTTCACACAACATTTGAGGACGATAACTGGTCGCAAAGCAGTTGTGTTGTTCACGGATGGAGTGGACACCACGAGTCATCACGCTTCTTACAACAGCACTCTGCGAGAGGCAGAAGAATCTGAGGCCCCTATCTATTCTGTTGATTACGACACGTCTGGACAGAACACTGTCTTTACGCAGGGGCTACCTATACCCAGAGGTCGCGGAACAATTCTTGGCCTACCGTTACCCGGTCCCGGCGGTGGAGGTGTGCCGGGAACGCGGCCTGGCGATTACAAACGTGCGGTGGATTATCTTCACGCCCTTTCCAATGCTACGGGTGGAAGATTTTATAGCGGCGATTCTATGTTTGGGATAGGTCAAGCATTTAGCTGGATTGCTGACGAACTTTCCAGACAATACAGCCTCGGTTACTACCCGCGAGTTGCGGGAAACAATGGTCAGCGACGCGCTATTAAAGTACGAGTAAATGACGCGGAGTTGGTGGTGAAGTCACGTGATAGTTACATCTACACCGGAAAGAAGAGTGAAGAGACCAGTGAAAAGAAGACGCCTGACAAACAACCGTACGTGATTAAACCAAAGCAACAGCTTGTGCGTTAGCTCACTCCATTGAAAGGCAGTTGGTAATGGGGCAGGCGGTTCAAACATTGAACCGCTTGCCCCCTTCCCAACTGCGCTTCCAGTTTAGTCCGCTGTCCAGCGGCTTCTCCATTGTAACCAACGGTGTTCCGTGCAAGTCATGCGGACCATCAGTAGTTTTCACAAATCCCAATCTCTCATACAACCGGATTGCACGATCGAGAAACGGAGTCGTGCTTAGCACCAATTTCGTGCAGCCATTTCCCTTCGCATACTCTTCGACCAATTCGAACAACAACTTTCCGATTTGCTGACCTCGCGCTTCCGGCAGCACTGCCATTCCGCGGATATAAAGCTCTTGCTCGCCACGCAAGACTGCCGAAACAGTGCCCACTATGTCTGACTCAATCATAGCCAACCACACGGGACCTTCTTCCATCCGTTGCAGAACTTCAGACGGAGATGGTGTGGTTGCCGCAAATCCCGCTGGTGTGTACTGAGGCAAGTACTCGTTAAAAGCTTCAAGCAGTACAGAGCTGATTGATATTTCATCACCAGCACGAGCTCGGCGCAGTTGAACCGGTAAATCATTCATCGGACGACTATAGTGCGCTCGCCTTTTGAAAAATGACAAACTCAAAGCCCTAAAAGTAAAACAGCAGGCGCATCAAAACGCCTGCTGCTTTGTATGCTGGTTAAAAGTGTATGATCAGGCGGCCTTTTTTATTGCTGCAAAATCGTTAGTTGGGTAAAGCCTGCTGGTATTCGCACGTTCGTAATAAAGACTTCCCTTCATCTGCCAGTTTCCGAGATTGAACTGACGCTGCGCTCCGCAGTTGAGACAAACCCGGTAGGCCTGGCCGTGATGCGAAAACGGTCGACTCATGTCCGTATGCCAACAACCAAATACCCGCGCGACCCAGTGGCCAATTTTTGTACCCATTGACGCCACATTTACCGGACGGGTACGGCTCACAATGGTTAATTCTCCTGCCTGCATAACGCTCACCTCTTTCAAATAAGTGCCCAAAATCGCCTTCATAAGCATAACGCGCAAAGTTGGACCGCAGAGGGCCAGGACATTGTCGATTTTTGATTGTCAGTTGCCGATTTGGCTAAATGTTTGACCCTTTTTAGTTTGTCGCGCGTCGTTGACGAGCCGCGCAAAGATTGAGAGGACGCGTCGGTTACTCACGACAAACCTAAAGTTCGTCGGACATTTGTCCAAATCGGGAATCGGCAATCAAAAATCGGAAATCTCTTCAATCTGGCTTATACTGTTTTCGTCCATCAAAACGTGACTTTCTCCAGTTACAATCCACTTCGAAAAGGAGATAAGCCCCCATTGAGTGAGAATCATGCCGAGAACGTTACTCGGTTACTCATTGAGCTATCAAAAGGCGATCGCGGTGCGGTTGATCTTTTATTACCCGTCATCTACGATGAACTGCGAAAGCTTGCCGCGAATTACCTCCGGCGCGAACGTCCAGATCATACTCTGCAACCGACCGCTCTGGTTCACGAAGCCTACTTGCGCCTCGTTGATCAGACGAGGGTGAACTGGCAAAACCGGGCTCACTTCTTTGGCGTTGCCGCACAGATCATGCGCCGTCTTCTTGTTGATCACGCGCGCAAGCACAACGCCGAGAAGCGCGGACAGGATTTTCAGAAGCTCTCCCTGGATGAAAACATTGACCGGGCGGTCGAACGCAGTTCTGAATTGATTGCGCTCGACGACGCGCTTCGAGCACTTGCTGAATTTGATCAACAAAAAGCACGCATGGTCGAACTCCGCTACTTTGGCGGTCTCTCAATCGAAGAAACCGCAGACGTTCTCGGCGTAACCCCCACGACGATCAAACGTCATTGGCGTTTTGCAAAGGCCTGGCTCCATGGTGAAATGCAAAAGAAGTAGTTAATTGCGCAACGCTGGAATCATCTTTTTCATCCTTACGAATTATACGTATCAAAGGATTTAAGCTTTCAGATTTAGATTTGACATTTGAAATCTTAAACCCGGCAACATCACCTCAGCTTTAAAAATGACCCCCGAACGCTGGCGACAAGTCGAAGAGATATTTCAGGGAGCATTGGACTGTTCGCCCGATGAACGCAACCAGTTTGTCGCGGTGGCCTGCGGCGAGGATGAGTCACTGCGGCGTGATGTTCAACTGTTGTTAAGACAACACGACAGCGCCGGCGAATTACTAGACCAGCCTTTATACGCCAATACCGAATTGGGAATGCTCGAGTCGTTCGTTGAAGAGACCGATCCGATGATCGGCAGGCGCCTTGGTACGTACCGCATCGAACGAGAAATCGGTCGAGGTGGAATGGGCGCCGTTTATGAAGCCTCTCGCGCTGACAATGAGTTTCACAAACGGGCGGCAATAAAACTAGTGAAGCGCGGAATGGATACGGACTTCATTCTGCGTCGGTTCCGAAAAGAACGCCAGATTCTGGCAGCTCTCGATCACCCACACATCGCCGGGCTACTCGATGGCGGAACGACAGAAGACGGACTTCCGTACTTCGTAATGGAATACATTGAAGGTCAACCGCTGTATTCCTACTGTGATACCAATCAACTAACAGTCACCGAACGCTTAAAACTGTTTCGATCGATTTGCGACGCCGTTCATTACGCTCATCAGAAGCAGGTAGTCCACCGCGACATTAAGCCGTCAAACGTTCTGGTAACCTCGGACGGAGTTCCAAAGCTCCTTGATTTTGGTATTGCAAAACTGCTGAATCCAGATCTCGCGGCCGACATTACTCACGATCCAACAGCCACGGCGATGCGTTTGATGACACCCGAATACGCATCACCGGAACAAGTGCAGGGCGCTCCCACGAATCCAACCACTGACGTGTATTCGCTCGGTGTTCTGCTTTACGAATTATTGACTGGACATCGTCCATACCGGCTCGTTAATCGGGCGCCGCATGAAATCGCGCGCGTCATTTGCGAAGAGTCCCCTGCTCCGCCAAGCATCATCATTACGCGAGCCGAGGACATGCTGCCAAATCTGTATTCGGGTGACGAAGCAACAACACTGAAACAGATCTACGCAACGCGAAGCACAACCCTGGAAACTCTTCGTCGAACATTGTCTGGTGACCTGGACAGCATGGTGATGCAAGCGCTGCGCAAAGAACCGGAATGGCGCTATCAAACTGCGGCTGATCTGCGCGACGACATCACGCGATTCCTCGAAGGCCGTCCAGTCTCAGATCTGCCGGATCCGCCGCGTGTAACGTTAGGCGTGAAGCATGAACCGGTCTCAAATGAAAACTCATTGGCTGTGTTGCCGTTGAAGTTGCTCGACATAAATCAAGGTGACTCCGGGCCCGATTACCTTGGGACTGGACTTGCTGACGCTCTAATCACTCGTTTGAGCTCCGTCCGCAACTTTGCGGTGCGACCCACCAGTAGCGTACTTCGCTACCGTGGTGATGCTGATCCGCTTCGCGCAGGCCGTGAACTCGGCGTGACGTACGTTCTTGATGGACGAATCCGGCGATCGTCAGAACGGATTCGCATCACGATTCAACTGCTTAATGTCAAAGACGAAACGACAGCATGGGCCGGACAGTTCGACGAGCAGTTCACCGATGTCCTGAATCTTGAAGACACGATTTCAGCGCACGTCGCTGAAGCAATAGTTCCTCACCTGACCGTAGATGAACGTCTGCGTCTGGCGAAACGCGGTACCGATAATCCGCAAGCGCACGAAGCTTATCTGCGTGGACGTTTTTACTGGAACACTTTTACCGAAGATGGGTTTGCTAAAGCGATCGTCTGTTATCAACAAGCAATTGCTTTGGATCCAAACTATGCACTTGCGCATGCCGGAGTTGCTGGTTATCACAACTGGCTTGGCGTATTCAGCGTGATGCCGTTTGCCGAATGTGCGGCCGCGGCATATGAAGCAGCATCGACAGCCGTCGAACATGATCCAACTTTAGCTGAAGGTCATGGCGCTTTGGGACAGGCAATTCTTTGTCGCGACTTCGCGTGGGCAAGTGCGGAACACGAGCTGGTTCGAGCAATCGAGCTTGATCCCAACTATCCTCCCGCTCGCATCTGGTACGCGCTGCAATTAGCGATGGAAGGTCGCTTCAGCGAATCGCTTCGTGAAGCACACACAGCACGGGACCTTGATCCGATGGCAATTATCTCGAGGTTCAGCGTTGTTTGGTGTTCTTATCATGCTCGGCGTTTTGATGAGGCGTATCGATTCGCGAAGACAACGCTTGATAACGAACCTCACAATTTAATGATGTTATATGGTTTGAGTTTCGCTTGCAGTGCTCTTGGCCGCCATCAGGAGGCAATTGATGCTGCACAAAAAACTGTAGACCTCATGGGTAAAGCCTCGCATACACTGGGTCGACTGGGAGCGGCTTTTGCAGCGGCTGGCGATGCGAAGAGTGCGGAAGAAGTTCTGAAGGAGATGGAGCAGTTAGCAAATCGTCGCTACGTCTCTCCTTATCACCTGGCGCTGGTTAATGCAGCGCTTGGACGAATCGAGCCCACACTTGATCTGTTGGAACAAGCATACGCATACACCGACGCTAAGCTCCTGTGGCTCGCGGTAGATCCAGAACTCGATCCGCTGCATGGTCACCCCAGGTTCAACGATCTGTTAAGGAAGCTGGATCATCGGCTGGCAGCATTGCCGGCCATCGCAACTCAACTTGCTCCAGACCAGCAGTCAATCGCTGTACTTCCGTTACGAGTGCTGAGCAACGTTGGTGAGAACACGGGCGACGAATATCTTGGAATCGGATTAACTGACGCAATCATTACCCGACTCAGTAATGTGCAGCGGCTTGTAGTGAGACCGACAAGCAGTGTTCTTCGCTATCATGCATCGGCAGTCGATCCTTTGGTTGCCGGGCGCGATTTGGGAATCGATTATGTAGTCGATGGAACTTTGCGACGTGTCGGCAATCGCATTCGCGTGACGGCACAGTTGCTTAGTGTGACCGAAGGTGTGACTCGCTGGGCCGAGCACTTTGATGAAGACTCGACTGACGTTCTGCAAATCGAAGACTCGATCTCCGAGCGCATAGCAACCGCGCTTCTCCCGCAGTTGACGCGCGATGAACAAAAACAACTTTCCAAACGAGGTACTGACAACTCCGAGGCGTTTGAGCAATATCTGCGAGGACGTTATCACTGGAACTCATACACCGAGGCCGGCTTTGCGAAAGCCCTCGAATGCTACAAGCGCGCAATCGATGTTGATCCTCACTACGCACTCGCCTACACCGGTATTGCTGACTACTACAATTGGCTCGGTGTATTTGGCATCAAGCCCTTCGATGAGTGTTCTGCAGCCGCTAAGCAAGCGGCAAGCAAAGCTGTAGAACTTGATTCAACATCAGCGGAGGCTTATAGCGCACTCGGCTTTGCCATCGTATGTCACGACTTCGATTGGGCTGTTGCCGAGGCACAACATCGACGAGCAATAGACATCAATCCCAACTACGCCACCGCTCATCATTGGTACGGATACCACCTACTGATGGAAGGCCGATTTGACGAAGCGCTCGAGCAAATGCTGCAGGCACGCAGGCTTGATCCACTCTCGCCAAGCATCATGCAAGGTTTGGGTTGGTGTTATTACCAAATGCGTCGCTTCATCGAATCTTTAGCGACATATCGAAGCATGCTCGAAACTGTTCCCGAGTTTTCTTACGGGCTGGTTACTTATTCCTGGACACTCCGGCATACGGGCAGTGTTGATGAGGCAGTAGCCAACGCAGAGAAAGCTTTGCGCTTCTCCAGCGGAGGTCAGATGTTTGTAGCGGCTCTGGGTGGCGCGTATGCGGCAGCAGGTAGACGAAAAGATGCGTACGCTACTCTGAAACGCCTCGAGGCCATGTCGTCGGACAGTTACGTATCGCCGTATCACCTGGCGTTGATCCATCTCCATCTGGGGAATCGAAAAGAAGCGCTGGAACAACTACGGAAAGCTGCTGCGATTAAAGAAGCATGGCTCGTCTGGTTGGGTGTTGAACCTCAACTTGATCCGTTGCGAGGCGATCCGGCTTTTGAGGAGCTGCTAAAGGCAACGCGGAATCCAGTAGTTCATAGAAAGCCACTTCGAGGAGTGGCCTCGGCGAATTTGAAGCGACACAAACCAATTACCCATGCTTCTGTCACGTCACCAGTGTTTATGCCCGCCCAGGACACACAATCGGGTGAAAACGAGGAAGCACGACAGCTCTACACTGCAGGTCGGTATTATTCAACCCGACGAACAGCCGAAGGCCTGCGACAAGCTATCGAACGTCTGGAACGTGCAGTTGAATTGGATCCGCAGTTTTCGATTGCTCATGCAGAACTGGCCGATTGTTATGCCTTGCTCAATTGGTTCGTTGAACCACCTCCGGAAGGCGCCTGGGAAAAAGCCAGGCAAGCGGCGACACGTGCAGTTGATTCAGATCCCACGCTCGCAGAAGCACACGCCTCTTTGGGATTTGTAAGACTTCACTTCGATCGTGACTGGCCTGATGCAGAGCGAGAGTTACGGACGGCAATTCTGCTGAAACCAAGTAATCAGGTTGCACACCGCTGGTACGCGTACAGCTTGTCGGCAATGGGTCGCCATGATGAGGCCTATTCCGAAATTGAAAAGGCTCGGCAGATCTCGCCACAGTCTCCGGTGATCGCTACAGCTGTCGCCAATGTTCTCTTTCTTGGGGGCAAGTTTGATGAAGCAATCACGCAATGTCGTAAAGCTCTTGAACTGGATCCTGGTTCGGTCGCAGCACACACCGTTTTGCGTTGGGCATTCGAACGCAAAGGAATGCACGCCGAGGCGCTCGCAGCGTTTGAACAAGAACGTTCCTTTGCAGGCGATACGCCAACAACGCACGCTAAACGGGCTCATGTCCTGGCGGCGATTGGAAAGGTCGAAGAGGCCAAAGCGATTGTCGAGGAGTTGGTTGCGAAGCGGAATGAGAACTGGGTAACGGCGTACGAGATTGCAATCATCTACTGTCTGTTAGGCGAACGCGATCAGGCATTCAAGTGGTTGATGCAAGCTGAACGGGAACATGCGGTAGGTTTCACATTTGTCAGGGTTGATCCGCATTTGGCAAATTTACGCTCCGATTCTCGTTTTGCAGAACTGATTCGCGAAACTGAGAAGACGATGCCGTGACGGCCCGTGGTTCGTGAATAGGTCCTATTGGTTCTATAGGTCCTATTCAAACCGATCTTCACATTTTCTTCACATCTCTTCCCCAATTCTTGCGGAATCCTTTAAAACCCCTCCTTCATCAGTTTTCGGTGAGCTGATTGCAGGTTAATCAGCTGTTATCAAAAGGAGGAAAACCATGAAGAAACTATTGGCATTGATTCTGACGTCAGCCTCATTACTGTTAGCAGTTCCGGAAGCCTCGACGACTGTTGCTAATGCCAATGCTGCAACCTCTCCCCAGATTCGTGTGGAAATCGGTCGGCAACGCAGATATCGTGACCGAGATTGGCGCTATCGAAATGGGTACGGTAGAACAGTAACGCAGACGCGTTACGTTCGAAGAGGTTGGAATACTTATCGCGAAACGTATCTAATCCGTTACCTGCCAAATGGTATGGTGCAAACGAACTTGATTAGTCGTGTTCGTGTAAGCTAAACGAATAATAAGCTGATGAAAAAGCCGGGGCGATCTCGATCGCTCCGGCTTTGTTTTGTCCGATATGCTTTGGCTTGTCGTGACGTTATCAACTGAGCCCGTCGATCAGAGGTTCTATTGATAACGGAGGGCCCAGTTGGTTGCGTCGCGAGAAGCTAAAGCTTATCGGACAAGCGCCGGATGCGCTGAACTAGATCTGAAAAATCCGCCGTTGTGAATACCGGCAGGTGCTCTAGACTGATCGCGACTGCTGATCTTGCATGCCACTCCGCAAACTGCCGTCTCGGATCTTCATGACCGTTATTTAAAGACGAGAGGAAAAGCGCATTGCACTTCGAAATCGTTGTTCGCGCAGACGATTTTATTGTTCCTCCCTCAGCCCGCGCACACATGATCGCAAAATCGGGATCGATATATTCGAGGAAGCTGTTGCCCTCAATGATCACACCTTTTGATTCAACACGGCTAAGGGCTTCATTCACTCCCTGTTCCACTTGATGATCATCCACGATCACCCAGTGAACGTTTGTAGCTCCAGCATCCCAAAACCGTCCCGTATCCTTACCGACTGCATAATTCGCGGCTCGACCTGAACGCACGACCGCTTCTTCGCGAAGCAGATCGCTAACGCAGCATGCTTCTGGATCTTTGCCACACGAACGATAGTGCCCTCGTGAAAGCTTTATCGCTTCCCATTCGGGCAGTGCCTTCAGTAGATCACACACGAGTGTCGTCTTGCCGACGTTCGAGGAAAATCCACTAACAGCTACAATCGTTGGCCTTTTGTTGGACATCGGTTTATAACGCAGTTAGTTTACGCGAGACATACTGCTTCGAGAAATCTCAGCGCATGGTCAATATTAGAATTGCCAATCCAGATGACGCGCCCGCGCTTGCAAAGCTTCGCTATCAGTTCCGTTCCATCACTGGGAGCGATGTTGAGAACGATAGCGAATTCCTTGGTCGTTGCGAAAGCTGGATGGCGGAACATTTACAACGAACAAACTGGCGCTGTTGGGTCGTAGAGGAAGGTCAAAGAATCGTCGGCGCGTTGTGGTTACAGGTAATTGAGAAGATTCCGAATCCAACGTCGGAACCAGAATTCCACGGCTACATAACCAATGTATTCGTTGATGAAGACGTGCGCGGTCAAGGCATCGGATCGCGGCTGGTGGATGAGGCTATTTCTTTCTGTAAACAGAAACCGGTTCACGCTGTAATTCTGTGGCCTAGTGAAAGAAGCCGGTCACTTTATGAACGTCACGGCTTTGCTGTCCGAACCGATCTGTTGGAACTAATGATGTCCGATATGGGACATTTCTAGATCAACCGGTCGCCTTCCCAGTCAACCGCATCCTGCCTGTAATGGCACCCTCGACTCTGACGATTGTGTTGAGCCGCCTGCGCTACGATCAGCGCTACTTCAACGGCATTCCGTAAACCGATCAAACCATCTGACAGCTTCGTCGTTCGATAAAACGTCTCAATCTCGTTCCATAAATGACGCAGTTCACGTATCGCTCTCGACAAACGGTCACCACTCCTAACCAATCCGACGTAGTGCCACATGATGTTCTGAATTGTCTGCATGTCGCCTTGAATCAACGCAGGATCAGGCTCTGCACTAAGATTGCTCTCGTCCCACGGCGGAATATCGTCAAACTCCGGTTGCAGCCCGGCAAAATCCAGAGTGCGTTCGATCTCCATCGCCGCCCTGTTTCCCCAAACCAGCCCTTCCAATAATGATGTTGATGCTAAACGATTAGCGCCATGAACACCGGTGCAACTGATCTCCCCAACGGCGTACAGGTTTTGAATGTTGGTGCGGCTCCACTCATCTACCAAAACGCCTCCGCAAAAATAATGAGCCGCCGGCACAACCGGTACCGGCTCTCGCGAAATGTCGAGTCCAACCTTCAAGCACTCATTGTAGATGAATGGAAATCGCGCTCTGATCTTCTCGGTTTCCATATGCGACGCAAGATCCAGCAACACATACGAATAACCATTCATCTCCATTTCATGATGAATCGCGCGCGCGACGATGTCCCTGGGAGCCAGGTCTTTCCACTCGGGTGAATACTTGTGCATGAATGGTTTTAGATCCGGCGTCAATAAGATGCCGCCTTCACCTCGCACTGCTTCACTAATCAAAAGACCTTCGGCTCCAGGCGCTGCTAATGCGGTGGGATGAAACTGAATATACTCAGCGTTCGCGATGCGCGCCCCAGCGCGATGGGCCATTGCGAGACCATCACCTCGGGCACCAACTGGATTTGTCGTGTTTCGATAGATGCGACCCAAGCCTCCGGTCGCGAGAATCGTCATCTTGGAAAGATACCGGTGGACGGTCTTCTCCGAACGGTTAAATACGTACGCACCATGACAGGAAATTGGTCTGTAGTTATCCAGTGGGTCGCGCGAGTGATGTGGAAACGTTATCAAGTCGACTGCCGTTGCGTCTGTTTGGATAGTTATGTTGTCGTAATTGCGAAGCGTCGAGATTAGTCGCTCGGCTATTGCCATTCCCGTGAGATCGCCCACGTGCAGAATGCGACGTCGCGAATGTGCAGCCTCTTGTCCCCAGATAGGTTCGCCTGAAGGTTCGTGATCAAAGATGACGCCTGCAGTTTTCTCAAGCACTTCATTGAGCAGAGGCGGCCCCTCGTCTGCAAGAATTCGAGCCGCCGTAGGAGAAGTGACTCCGGCGCCCGCAGCTATGATGTCGTTGTAAAGTAGCTCAGCACTATCGTCCGGGCCACGACCGATGATGCCACCCTGAGCGTAGCGGGTGTTGGATTCGCGTGCTTCCGGAGCGCGGGTTATGACGGTGATGCGGCGTGTCGGATCACGGGCAAGACGTAATGCAGCCGTGGCGCCCGCAATTCCACAACCTATGATTAAGACGTCTGTCTCAGCCAAGATGCTTTTCGAGTTTTGGCCTTTGGTCTTTGGCCTTCGGTCTTGCGTGAATCTCAACGAATTCAGAATCCAACACCGAAGACCCAAGACCAAAGGCCAAAGACCAAAGAACACCCCAATCAAAATTTGACAACTGAGCTACCCAATATGCAGCATCCGTTCGACCGCAAGGTACGCACGCCGGCGAATCTCTTCATCGATTACGATCTCAAACTGCTCTTTTCGCAAAGCTTCAAGTGTGTCCTCAAGAGTGATTTGATTCATGTGAGGACACCGAATACTGCAGAGCCTCAGCATCTCCTTGTCAGGATTAGCCGCAGCCACGTTATCTCCCATCGAACATTCAGTCAGCATCAAATAATGTGGCGCGTTGGTCTTTTCAACGAACTTAATCATCGCCGTAGTGCTTCCTGAAAAATCAGAAGCTTCAACCACTTCAGGACTACACTCGGGATGCGCCAGGATTACAACATCCGGAAACTGCTTCCTTACGTTCGCGATATCCTCAACCGTAAACTTCTCGTGAACTTCGCATCTTCCGGGCCAGCCAATCATCTGATAATCAAGATCGTCTCTGAATCGCTGCTTTGGGTCCTTCGTTGGATAGATGATCTGCTTACCTGTTTCGCGCGCGACATTCGCGGCGAGATATTCGTCCGGGATAAAGATTACCTTGTCGGTATTCAGTGAGTTCACTACTGCAACTGCATTGCCTGATGTGCAACAGATATCTGATTCAGCTTTAACATCCGCGTAAGTATTAATGTACGTAACCACTGGCACTCCAGGGAACTGAGCTTTCAACTCTCGTACATCCTCTGCCGTAATACTCGCCGCAAGTGAACAGCCTGCCTTCTCAGAAGGAACCAGAACCTTTCTGGTTGGATTCAGTATCTTTGCGGTCTCAGCCATAAACTTCACGCCACAGAAGACGATGATGTCTTTGTTACTTTGCGCAGCTTTGCGGCTGAGTTCGAGTGAATCGCCGACATAGTCCGGAATCGAATAGAACAGTGCCGGCTCCATATAGTTGTGTCCAAGAATGACTGCGTTTTTTTCAACCTTAAGGCGATTGATCTCGCTTGCGAGTTCGGCTTTGAGTCGCAGTTCAAAGTCAGGCACAGTAGTAGACAAGAGCCGGCTTAGGCTGTCGTAGATTGCTTCAGTTGTGGTCGCGGTAGTCATTTGAGTTTGGTCTTTGGCCTTTGGCCTTTGGTCTTTGACCTTGATCTTCGGTCTCCGCCACGTTCATCCGACTCGAAAGCCCAAGACCAAAAGCCGAAAACCAAAGGCCAAAACAGTTAGGTGCCGGTTTCGGGGGATAAGTTTTCTGCCCACTCCAGGCTAACATCAAATACTTTGGGCGAATGTGTCAGAGCGCCAACCGAGATGTATTCAACGCCACTGCGCGCGACCTCCGCCACATTTTCCAGGTTGATATTGCCAGACGCCTCTAATTTGGCTCGACCCCATGCCAGCGCAACCGCGCGTCTCATAGTTTCCAGGGTCATGTTGTCGAGCAGAATTCTTTCCACACCGAGGCTCAGTGCCTCTTTTACATCTTCGAGACTGCGAGTTTCTACTTCTATCTCGAGATCAGTCGCTGCCGCACGTGCTCGTTCGACAGCAGCGGTGATCGAACCCGCGAAATCGATGTGGTTGTCCTTTATTAAGATCATGTCGAACAACCCAACGCGATGATTTCGCCCGCCTCCAAGTTGCACGGCTTTCTTGTCCAACGTTCTCAAACCGGGTGCTGTTTTTCGCGTGTCCAGTATCTGCGCATCAGTGCCGGAAACTGCATTGACGAATTGTCTCGTCAAGGTAGCAATTCCCGACATGCGACCGAGGAAGTTTAAGGCAGTTCGTTCGCCGGTTAGTAATGCTCGCGCTGAGCCTTCGACACTAGCGAGTACCGTTTTGTTTTCCACCTCTGAACCGTCGCTTACCAGCTGTTTGAAAATGACGTCTTCATTGAGCTCGAGAAAAACTGCTTTCGCGATTTCAAGTCCAGCAACTACTCCCGTCTGCTTGGCGACAATCTTTCCTTTCAGCGTTGCAGTTGCGGGGACAATGCTATTCGTAGTCGCATCACCAGTTCCGATGTCTTCTTCGAGCGCGCATCTTATGCAGCTGATGATTTCGGCTGGCAGAACGTTATTCATGCTTGGATTCACGGGATAGTCGTATCTTGCAACATTGAAACATAGTCCAAAGTCCAACGTCCAAAGTCCAATGTTCCACTTTCGGCTTTGGACTAGGTTCTTGACCGCTTGCCACTATTGGCTGCTTCCACTTACAGACAAACGTGACATTTACTTGAACGGATTGCGTCCTCCTTATCCAAGTCTTGCAACAGGCCAAGACTGAACTGATTTGGAGGAAGCTATGATTAGGAAACTTAAGTCAGGTAAGTACCGACTTTATTCCCGTAAGAAAGATCCGAAAACGGGTAAACGTCGCAATCTCGGAACTTTCGATTCGCGGGAAGCAGCCGAAAAGCATGAGCGAGCAGTGCAATACTTCAAACGAGGCGGTTGAATGCTGGGACCGCCTGCCCCAGACGAACGGAACCAAGTTCGTCGCCTGAAGCGCTGGCATGGTCTCCAACAAACTTTCTTGATGCAACGAACTTGGTTCCGTTCGTCGGGGCAGGCGGGGACGCCTGCGGTCCCAGCATTCCCGCACAAACCTGCCAGATAACTGTTCCCTGCGGTGTCCTTCATTATGAAAGCTAAATGCATAGATTCGATTCAGGCTCTCCCCATTCAAATTCTGCGTTTATGAGAGTGCTCCCTCGCATCAACATGCCCACCCCAAAGGCCGCGCGCAGATTGTGGCGACAGTCGAAGGGCCATCTGTCTGTCAGACGTGTGTACTACTCGACAGAGATTGGTCTCTTTGTACTAGTGTACGTGATCGCATTCACTGGAAGTCGTCTGCGATACATCGACAGCTTCGGCCGCCGATCAGATCTGGTCGTCTCGCTGGTTCTAACCGCAACCTTTGTCCTAATCCATTGGTTCGCTCGTAAAGTCTTGTTGCCGCGCATCGAGCGATACTACGAACCAGTGCCTTACGATGAGCGCAAGATCTTCTTCGACCTGAGCCAGGGAAGCCAACAAGTCAGCACGATAGACCAGTTGTATCAACAGCTCGCTGAACGAATCAGAGATGCCCTGGAAGCGAGCAATGCCGCAATCTTTGTGCGCGACGAAGGCACCGGCAACTTCAACCTGCGTGTCCTCTCCACAAAGGGTCGACCCGCGGAAACAAGCGCGGTCCTAAAACAATTGAAGCTCAGCCCACGGGCTTTCGTTGTCAGACGCCTCAACAATCTGTCTACACCATTGGTAATCGAGCAGCGTGAAATTGAAACGTGGTCACAGGCGCTGAACTCAGTCCTACCTTCGATACGTGAAGAGCGCGCCGGTGAACACGACACGTTGCGAACAATAAAGGCCAGAATCCTTGTGCAGATTCGACAGAAAAACGAGCTCGTAGGAATTCTGTCGTTTGGACCAAGGCGAGGAGGATTTCAATATTCCGGCGCAGACCGAGAATTGCTGATGTCGATCGCGGCGCAACTCGCCCTGGTAATTGATAACGCACGGCTGACCGAGCGAATGGTCGCGCAGGAAAGAATGCGACGCGAATTGGCGCTCGCCGCCGAAGTGCAGCAGCGATTATTACCTTCGAGTCCTCCTCAGTGTGTCGCCATGGAGATCGCTGGTTTTTGCGAACCTGCCCGTGGCGTTGGCGGCGATTATTACGACTTCATCAATTTCGATAATCGACAACTCGGCCTCGCAATCGCAGACGTGGCTGGAAAAGGAATGCCAGCTGCCTTACTTATGTCTACCGTTCAGGCAACCTTGCGAAGTTTGACGGCAAGAAATGGATCGAATGGAAATTCCAACCCTGAGTTATCTTCAATCGTTTCCAAACTCAACCGGCTCTTGTTCAACTCAACCGCTGGCGAGCACTACGTTACCTTCTTCTACGCGACGTTCGATCAATCCACCCAACTCTTAACTTACGTCAATGCTGGTCATAATCCGCCACTTTATCTTCGGGCGCGCGAAAAAAATGAGTTTCGCGAACTGACGTCAGGTGGTCTCGTTGCAGGTGCTTTTGAACATACCAGATACGAACAGGAAACAGTTCAGATGGAAGCAGACGATTTGCTGTTTCTGTATACGGATGGTTTGACGGAAGCGCTAAATAAGGACGGCGAAGAATTCGGAGCAAGCCGCATTATGGAAACGCTGAAATCGATCGCTCAGTTGTCTGTTGACCAGATTCGAGATGAAGTTGTGCGACGAGTCAAGGAATGGTGCACTGGCGTAGCACTCTACGATGATTTGACGTTCGTTGTCATGAAAGTGAAATGAAGACAGAGATCAGATCCCAGATCTCAAATATGATATCGCAGAGATCATCTGGGATCTGGGATTTGAGATCTGGGATCTGGGGTCTGAGGTCTGAACATGCAAAACCTACTTCAAGATCTTCGTTACGCAATCCGAATGATGTTAAACGCACTGCTTGCGTGTCTGCTCCCCGCACTCCGAGCGATGAGAGTGGATCCGATTGTGGTGTTGCGATATCAGTAGGATGGTCTTTGGGTTTTGGTCTTAGGCGCCTTGGATGGCTTTGCCAGTTTCATTGGCGACCTAAAACACCACCGGGCTTTAGCCGGTGTTACGTCAATTTCACAACTAGACACGTCACCACCACCAGTGCAAACACCACCAGGCTTTAGCCGGTGGTTCTTCAATTTCTTAGCTAGCCACCGCAACACCACACAAGCCAGTTGGAGCTCAATTTCTAGAACTGGTCACTACGGCTTCATATTGTAGCTGCGAAGTTGATGTACCACCGGCTAAAGCCTGGTGGTGTCTTAGTTGCCAATGTCATCGCCCCGAAGACCACACGAAAGACCAAAGACCAAAGGTCAAAGGCCAAAGACCTTCAGCTTCAGTTTATCTTCCAGGTACTTGACGCTGATCTCGGCACACTCCTTCGGTGTTCGTGACTTGTCCGGCACCGCATCAAGTTCGATGATTGCCCAATCGCTGAACTTCACCTCTTTCAACGCCGCAAACACTGCCGGCAGATCTACCCGGCCTCGACCAAGCTCTACAAAACGATAGGCACGGCCGCGCGAGTCTGAAGTCGTCAGGTCTTCAACGTCCTTAATGTGCAAAAACAACAGACGGTCCCGATATTGACGAATCGCACGCACAGGATCGCCTCCCCCCTGTTGGTAGTGTGCGATGTCTAACTCGAGCTTCACGAACTTTGGATCAGCCGCATCCATGATGCTATCGATTTCGCCCGGCGATTCGCCAAGTGACGTCATGTGGTTGTGATAACCGAGAGGCACGCCAAGATCACTGGCCCGCTTTCCTATCTCGGTCAGGACATGCCCGAGTTGTTTGAAGTCAGCAGCTTCAGGCTTTCGATTCTTTGGGCGGGCAGAGTCGGTCACCTGTAAATACCTACCTCCAACAGCTTTGACAAACTTCGCATTGCTGGTGTGTTTCGCGATCTCATCGACTTCGCTGTTTGGATCTATCCGCACGCCTCCACTCGAGAACGCGACCATTTCCAAGTTGTGTTGCAGCAAAAGTGAACGCAAAGCTTCGGGCCGCTCCCCAAACTCTTTGAGGATATTGCTGCGCAACTGAATGCCGTGAAATCCTAAGTCGGAGATGTCTTTAATGGCCTGAACGTCGTTGCCTTCCCACGTTATAGCCGCATACCCGAAGCGGATGGCTGGTTTACTGACGGCAAAGCGTATCGACTCGGCGATGTCAGTTGAAACAACTGCTCCTGCTCCCAATCCTGCGATGAATTGACGACGCGACCACCCAGTTGACATCAATCAACCTCCAAAATGAGCTAGAGAGTTTGGTAGTAAGCGGGCGAACTCTAACACAGAAAATGTCCGATATGCGTCTGTCTTGTTCGTGATGCAAACAACCAAGCCCCGGAATGGTGAAAGTACCTTTTGATAACGGGGCTTTGGTTGGTTGCGTCACGAACAAGACAGACCCATATCGGACATTTTCCCAGTACCAGCAACATCAGCCGAAACACGGCTTTTCCCAAGGCAAACTGTGGTCAATACGGGGCGAGCCTGTGGCCGCAAACCTTAGCCCAAACCCGGCGTTTTCCTACGATCTCCCACGTTCCACGGGCTTCACGGCCCACAAGTCAAGTGAAGGAGATTTAGTAGCCTGAAAGGCAAGGAAATCAAATGCACGTCAATTTGCGAAATTTTGGTTTGGCACTGCTGGCAGTCGCAGTCATTTTCACGTCAGGTTTTGCGCAGAGCACCGAGGACAAGACGCTCGCGCCGTACTTCTTTGTCCAGGGAGATCCGAGCGTTGATCATCTTCCACTCAAAGATACTCGCGTTGAAATATCAGTGTCCGGTGTTATTGCTGATGTCAAGGTTGTTCAGACTTATCGAAATGAAGGACTGCGTCCGATAAATGCAACCTACGTCTTCCCTGCTTCTACTCGCGCAGCGGTTTACGGTATGCGGATGCAAATCGGAAATGAAGTAATCGTTGCAAAGATCAAAGAACGAGAACAAGCAAAGAAGGATTTTGAAAAAGCGAAAGAGGAAGGTAAAAGCGCATCACTGCTTGAGCAGGATCGACCCAACGTGTTTACCATGAAGCTGGCCAATGTGATGCCCCAGGAAGAGGTGAATATTGAACTTCGATACACAGAGTTGTTGGTACCGACTGATGGAACCTATGAAGTAGTGTTTCCCACCGTGGTCGGCCCTCGATACGCTTCGACCAAGTCGGGAAAAGGTGAAGATGGTTTTGTAAGCACACCTTATCTTCATCAAGGTGAGCAGCCGCCAAGTGCACTACATATTTCGGCGAGGGTTTCCGCAGGCGTCCCGATCCAGAGTTTCAACTGCCCTTCGCATACCGTTTATCCGCAGTGGGTGAGCCCGAACACTGCACAAGTGACTTTTGATGATGCGAATCCTTTTCAAGCAAATCAGGATTTCGTTCTGCGCTATCGATTGGCCGGCAACCAGATCAACTCTGGTTTGCTGTTGTTTCAAGGTCAAGATGAAAACTTCTTTCTGTACATGGCGCAACCGCCAGAGCGCGTAGCTACCGATGATATTCCTCCTCGCGAGTACATATTCGTGGTCGACGTATCAGGCTCAATGTCGGGATTTCCACTTGAGACTTCAAAGAGCCTGCTGACAAAACTGATCAGCCAGCTCAGGCCGACCGATTACTTCAATGTGGTGCTCTTTGCCGGAGACTCGACTGTGCTGTCAGAAAACTCTTTGCAGGCTAATGCAGCGAATCTCGACACTGCGATCCGTTTGTTGAACGATCAACGCGGCAATGGCGGAACAGAATTGCTTGCAGCGATCCAGCGTGCCATGAACCTGCCGCGGCAGCAGAACATCTCGCGCAACATCGTTCTTGTAACTGATGGATACGTCTCCGGCGAACAAGGTGCCTTTGATTACATTCGCAGCAATCTAAATCAGAGTAATGTGTTCGCCTTCGGTATCGGATCGGCTGTGAACCGTTATCTGATTGAAGGTGTCGCAAAGGCTGGCATGGGTGAACCATTCATTGTTAGCCAGGAATCAGAAGCTGGCGCAATGGCGGAGAAGTTCAGGACGTACATTCAAACTCCAGTGTTGACGAATATCCATATTCGTTCAGTTGGCTTCGATACTTACGACGTACATCCGGTTAGCTTTCCCGACCTGCTGGCGCAACGTCCATTGATTCTATTCGGCAAATGGCGGGGTCCAGTTAGTGGTAGGTTCGAACTGACCGGCCAATCAGGTCGTGGCGAATACGTCAGCCGCCTGGATGTTAGCGGCGTGCAGCCTGAAGAAGGCAATTCGGCGCTGCGTTATCTGTGGGCACGTTCACGAATTGCTGAACTCTCCGATTATGGATCTGAAGATGTCAGTGCTGAACGAGCCAGCGAAATCACCTCGCTCGGACTGAAATACAACTTACTAACTCGCTATACATCGTTCATTGCCGTCAGAGAAGTAGTAACAAACACCCTGGAACCGGCAAAGGACATCAATCAGCCCGTACCGCTCCCATTACACGTAACCGATATGGCAGTTGGCGGGACTGAAGCCGGCGCCGAGCCTGAATTGATTTGGTTGTTGGTAATTTCAGCGCTTATCACGACGATTACAATTATCCGCAAGCAGCGGCGGTTTGTATGAACAGCCAGAAAAAATGGAGCGCACAGTTATTTGTCGTTGGACTGTGCGCTCTCGTACTCAAAGTTCACTACTCCCTGGCGAGTCCGGATCAATTGCGCTGGGTACTTTCGCCGACGACCTGGCTGGTTGAGTTTTTGAGCGGACGATCATTTAGTTTCGAAAGTCATGCTGGCTACATGAGCAGCGATCACACGTTCTTGATTGCTGCGTCATGTGCCGGCGTGAACTTTATGATTGCCGCCTTCTTAATGCTGACTTTAAGAGTGTTGGTTGCTCAGCGGAACAAACCGCTTTCGTGGCGCTTTGTTCCGGTGACAGCTGCGATGGCATACGCAAGCACCATCATCGCCAACACAGTGAGGATTTGCATCGCACTGGAAACGCAAAGAGACTCGTTTCATCTTGAGCTGCTCGATCGTAACGAGCTGCATCGACTGGAAGGAATCGTTGTTTACTTCGCGTTCCTTCTCATGCTGTTTCTATTAACTGAGCCGACTGAAACCCAAAGCCTGAAGTCTCGGCTGAGGCGATTATCTTTTCCGCTGGCTATTTACTACGGGACAACGCTTTTGATTCCGTTGCTCAACCTCCAGCACTCAAAGTCACTGGTTTTCTGGGAGCACTCGTTATTTGTCTTGCTGGTGCCGATACTGGTCAGCTTACTAGCGATGTCCTTTTTTCTGGTTTCAGATCTGACTAGAGCGAAACTGATCCCGTAGGGCCAGCGACTTGGATGTAGTCAGTACCACCTCGCGGTAGCGGGTGGGTACGAAGTTTGTTTCGCCAATTCAATTTTTGCTTCGCACCCACCCGCTACCGCGAGGTGGTACTGACTACATCCAAGTCGCATCTGAACTTCCGTTCCTACGGATTGAATGTGTAAGTGATCGTTCCCGTCGCTTCCCTACCGCGCAGCTTATCCGCCGAGAATGTTGCTTTTCGGGCTGCGTCCATAGCCGCACGTCGCAGCTCCTCATTCCCTGAAACACCATGAGCGGACGAGACACGACCATCATTTCCAATTCGGACACGCACGACGACGGTTTCTGGCTTCTCAATTTTCACAGCTGTCTGGGCCTCAGGTAGATCGACGATCTTCGTTTTCAAACTATCCTCAGCAATGGGAGTCCCCTTCCAGGTAGACGCCTGCGTTGGATTGGATGGCGGTGCGGAACGTTGAGTGTTTTGATCACTGCGAGGCAAAAACATTAGGCCCACTAAGGCAGCGCTTAGAAAAGTGATGATGACCAACAGCCAAAGTAGAACATTGCTTCCGGTGCTCTCAGGTTTTTTGTGCTCTTCAACCGGCGTATCGATATCAACGAGCGGCACGCTATGGTATGAGCAATAAGCGACGATATCGCTGTTATAGACGGCGCCACATTGCGGACATTTCTTAAACGATGCAAGTCTGCCTTCAGACTCCGGCCCTGAATGAGGTTCATTAATCTGTGGCACTGTTGCGAGGGGAGTGGAAGTTTCCTTGATTTCCTGGGGCGACGTGTCGGGGATCGCCGCATTGCCAGTAATCGACGTGTCAGCGTCAGACTGTCGGCGACTGGCCTGCTCATCCAGCCTTTGCTTCATGCCTGCAATCCATCGTCTGGATTTTTCGACGTCCGTTAAGTTCTTCTCTGAAGCTTGAGGAGACGGTGATGAAGTCTCGTGAGCTTGTTTTTCCTGACCAGCGCCTAAGTCGCGCGAGTCGCCAACCGTTCTATCTCGAAGTTGACTAGCGACCTCAAACAAGCCTTTTCGCTCTGCCCACTCGATTGCATTGAGCCCAGTGTTGTCGCGGATCAAGGGATCGGCTCCTGCTTCCAACAGCAGTGGGAGCAATCGAACCTGATTGGACACTACGGCGAGGATTAGTGGAGTCTGACCACCTTTGTTTGTCTCATTGACGTCGGCGCCGCGTGTGAGCAACAGTCGCAGGCCATCCTTGTCGCCGGAAGCCACAACGTCGCCCATCGATAGGCTGCCAGAATTCAAGTGAACAACCCTCTAAACCTGAGGTTCCGGGGGAATGGGTAATATATTAAAGGTGACTGACGTTTTAAGGAATACTAAATTGTGGCTGGGACTCAGATCACTCGAGAACCAGGGCCGGCGATTCGGCAACAGGTAACGCTGTCGCAGGAGGCTGCCCTATTCCCTGTCCGACCTTCATCGTCTTCAAAGCAATCTCGGCCTGACTCGGATCCAATGGGTGCGCAAAGAAAAATCCTTGCGCATATTCACAATCAAGGGCACGTAAATAGGCTAGCTGCTCCTTTGTCTCTACACCCTCAGCGACAACATCCAGTCCCAGATTACGCGCCAGCATGATGATCGTGCGAACAATCTCATTATCGCCGACGTCGTTCTTACTGCTGATGAAAGAGCGATCTATCTTCAAGGTATGAATTGGGAAACTATGCAGATAGCTAAGTGACGAGTAGCCCGTGCCAAAGTCGTCCATACTTAGACGAATTCCAAGCTTCCTCAACTCAAGAATCATCTCAGTAACAGTCTTTGTGTTCTCAATAACCGCACTCTCAGTGATCTCCAACTGCAACAGGCAAGGATCAAAATCGGTATCCTTTAGAATCTGTTTGATCTCCTCAATGACATCGGTTTGCATAAACTGCTTACCCGAGTAATTCACACTGAGCGTCACGTCTTCGCAACCGGGAAGTTCTTCCTGCCACGCTCGAACCTGACGACACGCTTCACGCAACACCCACCGTCCCAGCGGAATGATCAATCCTGTTTCTTCAGAAACCGGGATGAACTCCATCGGCAGGAGCAGACCGCGTTCGGGATGCTGCCAACGAACCAACGCTTCAAAGCCATAGATCTCGTTGGTTCCGAGTCTCATGATCGGTTGATATTGGATCATGAACTCCTGTCGTTCCACAGCGAGTCTCAGATCTGTCTCGAGCTTTAATAAAGCAACTGCGCGCGAGTGCATCTCTAAGTCGAAGATCTCGTATCGTGCTTTTCCCAGAGCTTTGGCTCGATACATTGCTGTATCGGCGTCGCGAAGCACCGCATCAGGGCCATTGTAGCCAGTGCTGCTCATCGCGATTCCGACGCTAGCTGACGTAAAGACATTATGGCCACGAATGTTAAAGGGTAACTGCATTTCCTGCTGCAGACGCTCGGCCACTCTCGTCGCATCACTCGGCTGTTCGATACCATCCAGAAGGAGTGCGAATTCGTCACCACCTAAACGTGCCACTCGATCCACCGGCCGAATGTGATTTTCCAATCGCCGAGCTATTCCAACAAGTAGTTCATCACCGACGGCATGACCAAGACTGTCGTTCACATTCTTGAAGCGATCCAGGTCCAGGAACAGAACTGCAAAAAGATAAGGATCTTTCTTCTTTGCGCGGTCAACTGCGAGTCTCAGATGTTCTGTGAAAAGAGCGCGGTTAGGCAGACCTGTCAACGCATCGTGAAAAGCATCGTGAATCAATCTCTCCTCAATCAATTTGCGCGCACGAATGTCTCGCGCCACCATCTGAACTGCGCGTTCGTTTTCGTAGACAAACGGGACGGCACCCACTTCAACGTCTATCTCCGTACCGTCAAGTCGAAGAAACTTTTCCTCGACGAAGGGAACCTCTATGTTGTCTCTGAGGCTTAGTAAGATTAGATTGCTAACGCTCTCGCGATAGGCCGCAGCGACGAACTTCATTATCGGCGTGCCAATTATCTCTGAACTGGAATTAGCGCCAAGAAGATGTATGCCGGCGCCATTTACGAAGACTATTCTTCCTTCCGTGTGGACGATAATGGCATCTGGTGAATGCTCGACCAATCGCTGGTAACGCTCTTCGCTCTCACGCAGCGACTGCGAGGTTTTCGCTCGCTCCATCGAGTAACGTATCGAGCGAGCCAACAGATCCGAGGTTAGTTGTCCTTTTATCAAGTAGTCCGCAGCACCCTCGCGCATGGCCTCGAGATCGATGCCGTCATCTCCCTGGCCGGTCAGGAGAATCATCGGCGAGTGCGGATTCTTACTGCCTACAGCTCGAAGTATCTCCAGACCACTGCGCTCACCCAGACGATAATCGAGTAAGTAAACGTCGTGCTCCCGTCGCTCGATCATTGCGACGGCCTCGTCATAATCCGACGCCCAGTCGAGTTGGAATACGCCAGTTGCAGCTTCCGAAAGAAGCTCGCGCGTCATGACGTAATCGTCTTCGTCGTCATCGACCAGGAGTACTCTGATGGCATGTTCAGTCATTAAACTGCTCTTTCAACCGGCAATTCCACTATCTCAAACCAGTACTTGCCGAGGGCTTTCATAACTGCAACCAGCGACTCGAAATTTACTGGCTTCGTGATGAATGAGTTAACGCCGAGATCGTAAGTGCGATAGATATCCTCTTCGGCCTTCGAGGTAGTTAAGACGATTACGGGAATGCTGCGCAGTTCCGGCTCAGCCTTGATTTCCTTTAGCGCTTCCCGACCGTCCTTTCGCGGCATGTTGAGATCCAGGAGGATCAGACCGGGCCTGGGGGCGTCATTCGGCGGTGCGTATTTGCCACGACGATGCAGGTAGTCCATCAACTCTTCGCCGTCTTCGACACACCTGAGGTCGTTGGCCAGACGACTCTCTTCCAGAGCGTCTGACGCCATCATGCGGTCGTCAGCGTCGTCGTCCGCAAGAAGAATCGTGATCGACCTTCGATTATTCATTCGTTTGTTCCTTTCCGTTGAGTAGAGGGCAGTTTGACAATGAATGTTGCGCCATGGCCAGGTTTACTTCTTGCAGTGATGCTGCCGTTATGACGTTCAACAATACGCCTGCAGACCGCGAGGCCTACACCGGTTCCTTCGTAGGTATTGCGACCGTGGAGTCGCTGGAAAACCGTAAAGATTCGATCCAGATACTTTTCATCAAAACCAATTCCATTGTCGGTCACTGAGATCTGCCACGTTTCGGCGTTGGCCAAAGCCCACGTCGCTCCTTCAGCAATTTGCGAGTTGCAGTTGGCGAAGATCTTTACGAAAGAAGGTTCGTCGGGCTTACGAAACTTCAACGCATTGGCGATCAGGTTTTGAAATAGTTGACGCATTTGCAATGGATCGGCGTCGATGACAGGCAGGTCTGAAACTTCAACGCTGCCGCCGGTCTGTTCGATTCGGACTTCGAGATCCGATAAGACATCACGAGCGATTACATTCAGGTCAACTTTCGAAAAAGGCTGTGCTTTTGTGGTCACTCGTGAGAACGTCAGGAGGTCATTGATCAGAATCTGCATACGACTCGCCGCATTCAACATTCGCGCCAGATAGTCAATGCCGGCTTCAGATAATTGACCTTCGCACTTCTGCCTCAATCGATCGCCGAACGCTTGAATCTTCCGTAGTGGTTCCTGCAAGTCGTGCGAAGCCACAGACGCGAAGTCCTGCAATTCCCTGTTACTTTGAGAAAGCATCGCCGCTGTTCGACCGAGACGATCCTGAGCCCGCTGGCGTTCGATCGTGATCGCTATTTGACTACCAACGGTGGTGAGAAACTCCAAATCTGTAGGCGTAAAGGCAGCCGAGTCGTCATAACTTTGAACTACGAGAGCGCCGATGGTTCCGGCAGGAGTGCGCAGGGGCACGCCTAACCAGGCTGCGGAGACGGTGCCGGCAACTTGCACCTCACCGCGGGCCATCATTTGTCGCTGCTGTTTGTCAGTCAGCAATAACGGACAGTTTTTCTTGAGCAGGTAACCGGTTAGACCACCCGTGGCGGGGCGAGGGAGAGGAGCTTCGTCAACCTTGTCCACGTAAAATTCGAAATTCAACAAGCCAGTGATCTCGTCGATCAAAGCGACGTAACAGTTCTCTGCGCATACGACCTCACTTATCGACTCATGGATTAACTCCAGCAAATCAGAAAGCTTCTCTGTTTGACTGATGCCGTCCATTATCCGGAAGAGAACTTGCTTCTCCAGTTCAGCATTCTTGCGCTCTGTTATGTCGCGTGAAATTCCGGCGAGTCCGATCACCTCGCCGCGTTCATTAATCATCGGAACCTTGGTTGCAGATACCCAGCGGTACGCTCCATCGCCGCGCCGGATGCGTTCAACTTTGTCGACGACGAGTTTGCGGCTTTCGATGATGCGTCGCTCGTCTTCGAAGGCCTCTCGGGCATGTTCATGAGTGAAAAAATCAAAGTCACTCTTGCCAACAGCGTCCTCTGGCGAGTTGAGACCAAGAAGGTCCGCTTGCGCTTTGTTGACGCGAATGAATCGCGATGAATTGTCTTTGAAGTAAATCGTGTCAGGCGAATTCTCCATCAGCGCGTTTAGAAGATTAGTGCCTTCGATAGCGTGCGGGGATTCGTCAAGCGCTTCAATCGTTCCTTCGTAGAAAACAACCTCTCCGGACTCGCCACGAACAACGTTCACATTCTCCCGTGAATGAAAACTGCGACCATCGTGAAGCGACGAACTTGACTCAAAGGCTCGAATGACGCCGACTGTTTTCAAATGCTCCTGAAACTCCTTGCGCTGACAAACAAGCTGGAAACCCGGCGCTTCAAAGATGTCGTTCAACTCTTTGAGCGACTTGGAATCAAACATTTGCAGCAGTGTCTTGTTGGCGGCCACAATCCGGCCTGTATTTGTGGCGCGATAGATTCCAATTGGTAGATTGGAAAAGACGATGCCGGGCGCCGTATTTGCTGACTCTGAAGCAAGCTCGTCGGCGGCAGCAATCATCGTCAAGTTGGTGCTCATGATCAGTTGCGCAGGTATTTCCGCCGCGTCGATCAGACGCGGCGGTATGCCCGGGAGAAACTATTCGGATACGCGCTCTGGCGCGGAAAAACGAGGCAAATTCAGCAGATTCGGTTTAGTAACGGGTCTTGCTGTTCAACGTAGGTCGCCTAACTGAGGGTTGAGTGAGCTGGCCAGGCTGGGCGAAATGGCCACGTCCTAGGCTAGTAAAGATGGGCATTTTGTGCAAGGAGTTTTTTTGGAGTGCGGTGGCCTGCCATCGCTTTGTAACGGCAGTCCGGCTGGATCTCGAGACTCGGAACCGAATTTTTCGAGTATCGCTTTGACAAAGCGGTGGCAGGCCAACGAACCCCAAAGAGACTCCTGTATATTGGCTCGCATTTTAAGGAGGATTGGAATGCGGATGCGTACGACAACTAGAGTAGTCGTTCTGACTTTCGTGCTGTTACTCATCGCAAAGTCTCCTCAAAACGCTCAACAGACTACGCTTTTACTAAACGATCTGGAGTATTTCGAGCTGCCCGGGCTCAATGTAATGGCCTTCCAGGACATCTATCCCGAAGGGCATCAAGCAGGTGTCAGCATCATTCAAAACGGCGTTCGAGTAGCGACTAATGGGGACCTGCGACTTGACCCAACCCCCGGACAATGGCAGCCAATGCCAAAGCAGGACAAACGCACAGTTAGCAAAGATCGAAACGAAATAACTACCTGGCTCTCCTATCCAGATCCAAGCCGAAATCGGACTGGCTTCAATCCGATCGATTATCCGGACCTGAATCTTTCTTATCAGGTCATGGTTAGAGGCGAAGGCAAAAACATTCATATCGTTGTCGATCTTGATAAGGCTGTACCCGATGCTTTTATCGGCAGGGTTGGATTCAATCTGGAGTTATATCCAGCCAACTTGTTCGGGAAGAGTTGGTACCTCGATGAAAAGTCTGGAATTTTTCCGCGGCAGCCAAACGGGCCTGATGTGAAAGATGCAAATGGTGAGATTCAACCCGTGCCTTTAGCGACAGGAAAGAGATTGTCTGTCGCACCCGAAATAGATGTGCAACGCATTGTCATCGAGAGCAACAAATCAGAGTTGCAATTGCTTGACGGTCGCAACAAGCATAACAACGGCTGGTTCATAGTCAGATCTCTCGTTCCAGCGAACACTGCAGCGCATGCGATCGACTGGATCATCACGGCCAATGCGATTCCGGGCTGGAAATATCAACCAGTAGTTCACGTTTCACAGATTGGCTATCACCCCAAACAAAAAAAGGTCGCGATTATTGAACTCGACAGTTCGGATCAAGCAAATGACACATTTCGTCTGATGCGAGTCTCCGAGACTGGGGGTTTCGAAGAGGCAGCGGCCGGGACTCCGACGCTTTGGGGAAAGTTTCTGCGATATCGCTATCTGCAATTCGATTTCAGCCAAGTTGAAAGACCTGGAATTTACGTTGCAGAGTATCGCAACTTTCGCAGTCAGCCGTTCCAGATTTCATCGACTATTTATCAGCGCGGAGTCTGGCAACCGGTCCTCGAATATTTCCTTCCCGTTCAGATGTGTCACATGCGCGTGGAAGAGCAATACCGAGTTTGGCACGGCGCATGTCATCTCGATGATGCACGAATGGCCGATACCAACTACAACCACTTCGACGGTTATGTTCAAGGTCCAGGCACACTGAGCACAGCTCGATCAGGAGAAACTGTTCCCGGCCTGAATGTCGGCGGATGGCATGACGCAGGCGATGATGATCTTCGCATCGAGTCTCAAGCTGATGAAGTTTCAATCCTGGGCAGCGCTTATGAAGCTTTTGCACTTAGCTACGATGACACAGCGATCGATGAACGTAAGCAGCTAACAAAAATTCACCAACCCGACGGAAAACCAGACGCACTCCAGCAGATTGAGCACGGTGTTCTGACAATCCTGGGAGGTTACAAGAATCTGGGCAGACTCTACCGCGGAATAATTGTCCCAACACTGCCGCAGTACGTGTTGCTCGGAGAGGAGACAAATTCCACCGACAATCTCTTTTACGATTCGAAGCTCTCCGCAGACACGCGCACGGCAACGCATTCAGGCCAAAAAGATGATCGTCTGGTTTTTACTGAAGAAAACCCGGGCCACGAATACAAAGGTATCGCCGCGCTCGCGATTGCCGGTCGAGTTCTGCAAAAGTTCAATCCCCAACTTGCGAAACAGTGCATCGATGCGGCTGAGGAACTTTGGAAACAGAATCGCGATCCGAGCAAAGGCTTCGACGAACGTGTCAGTGCAGCAGTAGAACTCTGGTTGACCACGAACAAGAGTGAGTATGGTGAGTTTCTTCTGACAAAACGCAAAGAGGTCATTTCACGCGCGGACCGGGTAGCCTGGTCGGTTGGAAAGGCACTTCCTCTAATTAAGGACAAGAGTTTTATTGAAGCACTGCGAACCGCTGTCACAACGAACTTCGCTAAAACCGTTCAACTGCAAAAGGAGACGCCTTTCGGTGTTCCGTATCGTCCGCATATCTGGGGCGCGGGTTGGGATCTACAACAGTTTGGAGTCCAACAATACTATCTGCACCGCGCCTTCCCCGACATTGTTTCGACCGAGTATATGCTCAACGCTCTGAACTTTGTTCTTGGGGTTCATCCTGGTGAGAACACAGCTTCGTTTGCGTCAGGTGTTGGTTCAAGATCTATGACAACGGCGTATGGAATTAATCGCGCGGACTGGTCGTACATTCCCGGCGGTGTCGCATCGGGCACAGCACTCATTCGCCCTGACTTCCCCGAACTCAAGGACTTTCCGTTTCTTTGGCAACAAGCTGAGTATGTGTTGGGAGGCGGGTCTTCAAACTACATGTTTCTCGTATTGGCAGCGGACCAGGTGTTGAACGGGAAGTAGTCAGTGGGTCAGTCGTCAGTAGTAATAGGTCCAATACGTCCTATAGGTCCTATGCTGCTGACCACAAACTTCGGGGGACTTTACTTCAACTCCACTTGATGCGCTCGCCCGTCACCGGGTGCCGTTACCACCTTCGAAACGTGCTCGAAAGACGGAATTTGGAACCTAAACGTTCTCTCCCCCGGATTGTAACTTCCTTCGGCAGCACGAACGTCAATCACAAAACCTCGAACGCTACGCCGAGCAGCAATGTAAGTTCGTCGATATTTCCCGTCCTTGTAAGCCGGCGATACTCCATCGTCTTCATACAAAGTCGTGGAAGCCATTCCATTTGAATTAAGGTAAATATCAAAAGTGATTGGATCCGATGGTTTTTCCCCAACATATTTCATCGGCGCGATTGTCGGAACGATGGCGCCCCCACGTACAAACATCGGCACGGTTTCGAGCGGTGCCTCGACACTGATCGTCTGATTGCCTTTGTATTGTTTATTCGTCCAGTAGTCGTACCAGTTTCCCTGCGGTAAGTAGACCAGGCGCCTGACTACATCCGGTTTGAGGATCGGCGCCACAAGTAGATCGTCACCGATCATAAATTGGTCATCGAGGTTGTAGGTGTTTGGATCGTCCTGATAGTTCAACACCAGAGGGCGAAACAGCGGCACGCCAGTTCGATGTGCTTCTTCAAGCGTGGTGTAGAGAAACGGCAGCAGTGCGTATCGCAGTTTTAAGTATTTACGGATGATGTCCTCGTAGTAAACTCCGAAGCGCCAGGGTTCCTGATCATAACCGCTGAGCTCTTTGTGATTGCGACAAAACGGTGCGAGAAAGCTTATCTGATACGAACGAACCAACAACTCACCATTTCCTCGTCCGATAAATCCTCCAACGTCGCTACCAACAAACGGTTCTCCCGACAATCCCAACGTCGTAAACATAGGGATATTAAGTGCGAGCGATTCCCAGGTACTGTTCGTGTCACCGGTCCACATTGTCGAATAACGTTGAATGCCGGCATACGCAGCTCGAGTAATCACGTACGGGCGCCGATCGGGTTTCAAGCGCTCGAGTCCTTCATAGGTAGCACGCGCCATCAACAATGCGAAGGTGTTGCGGTTCTTCGCGTGTGTAGTCTTGTCGCCCCCGTCATAACTAACCACATCCATCTGGTTCTTTCCCGTTTGATCGATGAAATCAGACGGTTCATTCATGTCGTTCCAGATGCCGGAAATGCCGCTATCCAAATAGAACCGGTGAAGATCACCCCACCATTTGCGCGCTTCGGGCAGTGTGTAATCAACAAAAGCGCTGTCGCCTGGCCAGACTCTTGGAACAAACAGATCGCCATTGCTGCGCCGTTGGAAGAAGTTATTTTCAACGCCTTGCTTAAAGACGTAGTAATTTTCGGAATCTTTCTTGACGCCCGGATCGACTATCGTTACGACCTTTACACCATCGCGACCCAAACGGTCCGTTAGACCCTTAGGATCCGGAAAACGATCTGTGTCAAAAGTAAAAACTCGATATCCCTTCATATAGTCGATATCGAGATGGATTACGTCCAATGGCAGATCACGTTCACGATACTGATGCACCACTTCTTCAACCATGGTGTCCGGGTAGTAACTCCAACGGCTCTGTTGATTCCCGAGGGCCCATAGCGGCGGCATCGGCATGTGGCCAGTCAGATCGGCATAGCGGGCAAGGACCTTTTTGATTGATGGACCGTAAAGGAAATAGTAGTTGAGCTCGCCACCTTCTGCTCCAAACCAAACACGTTGTTGGGAGGAATGTCCAAAATCGAAATAGCTCTTATAACTATTGTCGAAGAAAATCCCGTAGGCGATGTTCTTCTGCAGCCCAAGATAAAACGGAATAGTCTGGTAAATCGGATCTTTTCCTTCAGTGTAGCCAGGTGTGTCCGAGTTCCAGTTAACAAACAAACTGCGCCGCTTATCAAGATGTGCTGCTTTCTCACCGAGGCCATAAAAGTGTTCGTCAAAGCCAAACTTTTTTGCAGCGGCGACAAAGATTCCGGCGTTAGGATCAAATTGCAGATCTTTGCGCAAGCCTTTCGCGTCGTAAACCATGGGCTGTTGATCTGCATTGATGACTGCATGAGTACGAACATCACGAAAGTCGATTAGCAGTGGTGAGCGATTTACTAAAACTTCAACTTCGTCAGTTGTGACCAGAACTGAGGAAGTTTCCTCTCTCAAATTCCAGTTGGTCGTTTTCCAATTTGTATTTGCTATGGCCCATGAATTATCGCGCTGCGGTAGGGGTTTATTGAAAACTGTTCTGACTCGAATTAGATCAGCGGCGAGGACGGTTATCTGCACATGCGAATTGTCCGTGCAGGTGAGGATGACGCCTTTATCGAACCTTTGGACAGAAGACACCGATCCGATCTTTTCGAGTGAGGTGATGTCCTGCGCGACGCCGGGAATCGCTCCGGAGAGTAGTAGGGCAATGGCTAAGATAAGTGTCTTCAAAGGTTTGTTTTCACTTTCCTGGCTGAAACGCTGTGCTTTCGTGTGTTCGTGTTGATTCGTGGATCGTTTTCGCCAGGTTAAAGGTACGATCCACGAAATACACGAATCACACGAAAAAAGACGGAGGCACCGCAGAGACGCAGAACGCTGAAGGATCACAGAGAAGAATCAAATCCCAGCCGCGCAGCGCCAAGAAGTCCGGCGTCATCACCGCACTCTGCTTGAACAATCTGAACGCGAGCAGCCAATAGTGGGAACGCCCGCTCAGCAACTTGTTGCCGCATGCTCTTGTCAAAGAGTTCCCACCCATTTGCCACACCACCACCAATAACGATCATCTCCGGGTTCAGAATGTTTATTAAGTTGGCTATTCCGATACCAAGATATACACCCATGCGTTTGAACACTTCGAGCGCGAGTTCATCATTGTGTTTGCCCGCACAGAAGATCGCTTCCGCCGTCAACTTATTAATGTCCAGAGCAGAACCAGGATGACGCGGGCTTGCCTCCCTCGTCATCCGCACGATTGCTGTTGCCGAAGCATAGACCTCGAGACAACCACGACTGCCGCAACCGCATGCCACCCCACCAAACGGATCGACACACATATGACCGATCTCTGCAGCAGCGCCATCAACTCCCCGCCATAGTTTGCCGTTCAAAATGATGCCGCCGCCGACTCCCGTTCCAAGTGTGACGCAAACAATAGCGCTGCGTCCTCGACCGGCACCCATCCACATCTCGCCGACTGCCGCAGCGTTCGCATCATTCTCCAGCACGGAACAATAACCAAGTTGCGAAGTTAACTGTTCGCTTAAATGAAACCCATCAAGCGCAGGGAGATTTGGGGCCTTGACTACGATTCCTCGATGCACGTCGACGGTACCAGGAACAACAACAGAGACCGCAGAAATCCGTCTGCCACCGTTCTGTGTTGCATGCACCTCACATTCCCTCACTGCGCTTACCAACGACCGCATGATTCCCTCAGGACTCCCCTCCTGTGGCGTGCTTTGCTTCAACCGAAAGTGGATATGTCCGCCGGAATCGACTACTGCGACACGAAGGTGCGTGCCTCCAAGGTCCGCAGCACAAACAAGGTTATCCGCTCGTTGAGACATTAATTTGTTATTGGCTTCGATCATTTCTCCTCAGTGTTCTATGCGTATAGCGCGATACCACCTGCGAGGGTGTCTCACTGTTCTTGTTTTCCCTAACATTCATTGCTAACCGAATAAACTGTGCCATTGACCATGCCAACGGCGTCGCGGATCCGGTGCCCGTTCCAATCTTCCCGCGATCCCACACCTGTTCCGGTATCATGAGACCATCGTTTGCAAACCCCGACATCGTTTTCAACAAGAGTCGCGCTTTCTGAACACGACCAACCGCAAGCTCATATTCTCCTCGCTCGCCGGTGAGCAAAGTCCACAGACGGCCAATGCCCGCTCGTGAATCGTAAGGAAGACCATCAGCTCGTTCACCGTATGCATCGTGGTTATATCGATACCACGCCGGACCAGAAGGTGTGCGCCGCTTGATGTTGGCATCAATCACTTGCAGCGATTTGACGATTAGAGGATCGTTGGCTGCGCGAACGCCAAGCCTTACTAATTCGAGGAAACCCATATCAACTATGGTCCGTTGATCGTATCGCCCGCCTCCACTGTTGATCTCGAGAGCATCCGCCTGATCAGGATTTCCACCTTCGGTCAAACGCAGAAAATAGTGTCCACTCCCAAGAGGTCCGGTTGTAGTAGTGGTCCACCGCTCGATATTTGCTTCCCAATCGTCTGCCTTTTCGAGATACCTGATCGCCGACAAAGGATCGTTGTGCCTGCGAGCAAATTCAGCGGCACAGACGAGGCCGGCGACTTCAGCGGCCAAGGTAGATGGTGAATAGCCCTTCTTTTCCTCCCAGCGGTCCTGTTGCGTAATGGGTCCGTGAGTAACGATGAAATCGGCTGCCGGCTTAACGTGCTTGAGCCACGTTTCGCGATCGTCACGATTCAATTGAAGTGCTAATACAATTGGCAGCGCAACCTCGTCTATCTGTAACCCGCCCCCAATCGGACGACCATCAACCCAGGTGTTTTGCGGAAAACTTCCGTCTGGTCTTTGTTGAGTTTTAAAAAGATAGTCGAGTGCTCGGTTGGCAGCAGCCCGGTCGCCTATGGCGATTAACGCGGTGGCGACCTGATAGAGATCACGAGACCAAACAGCGTGATAGCCCGATATGGTGGGCTCGTTTGCGTTCGGGCCTCCACCCCACGGCGTGGAAGGTGAGGCGATGATGGCGCCACGATATGTCTTGTCTTCCAATGCTTTCAGAACCATCGCGGCCATGTTCAGTTGTGGCTCGCGTTGTTTTAGTTTCGGTAACGATTGAAGGTAGTTGTGCCACGCAGTCGCGTACTGTTTCTGGCAGGAAACAAATCCTTTGCGCAGGGAAGTTCGCGCATCGATGAGTGCTTCGGCCGGTGTTGAGCCAAATGCGAGCGCAATGGTGAGTTTCTTTGTTTCCGGGAGTCTTGCGATTTGGACAACGTTGCCGTTGTCAGCTCGTTCGCTGCGCGGGAGCGAAAAGAAGTCGATATCTTTACCAGCAAAAGTGTTGCTGATCGATGCGAAGCCTACGGTCGATACCAGAGCTGTGGCGACGTTAGCTTCTGAGGCGAGAAGTGCGCCGCTATCGGTCCAGGCACTATCGTGCATGCCACTGTTCTTTAGTGATGGATCGTAATAGAGAAAGAGCGCCGAATTCGGGATGCTCGAGTTGATAACTACTTCTATCAAGACTGTCGCACGATCGGGATCGGTCGTATAGGTCTTTGTGATTGTGATGCCAGAGCCGCTGTTGACCTGTCGAAAGCTGAGTGAGCGGTCATCGACGACACTCAACGAATGCGACATATCTTCTTCAAACTGACAAGATCGATCTCTACAGAAGACAAACTGAAGTGTCTGAGTGTTGGGTATGTCGATGGTTGGATAGAAGACTTCGGTCAAAGTTCCACTTGCAAGAGTGAACCAGACCCTTGATGTTAGTGAAGTAGAAGTTCCAAATCCGTTCTTCGCGGCAGTGGGCCAATGAGCATCAATGCCTGGCGCCTGGGCCACTTCTTTTGTCGGCTTGACCAACAAAGTGTGGACGGCAATGGCAGCAGTAACGAAGATTGATAGTAGATACATCGTTTATAAAAACCGATCACGGAATTCTTCTCTGCGCTTCCTCTGCTTCTCCGGTCTCTGCGGTGAATGGTTGCCAGGAAAAACCGCAGAGACCGGAGAGAAGCAGAGGAAGCGCAGAGATCGAAACCAAGGATTGCGTCATTTCGTAACCTTCCGAAAGATTCGATACCCCCACGCATCCAGCTGAAGCGCAGGCAAACCGACAATTCGTTTGTTGAGTCGTTTCTCTGGCGCAGGCGCGTCAGGTGGCAAAGGCGCACTGATGTCAGGCGTCACTTCAACGTAGGTAGCTCCGTTTCCAAGCTCTACGCTGCCGAAATACGGGCGACTCGAGAAATTGATCGCAACAACCAATTCTTCGGTCGGTGCTTTGCGAAGGTAAGTGATAACCCTCGCTTCGTCAGAATTGCGCACCCATTCGAGCGACCCTCTTCTTAACGCTTCACTTGATCGACGCAGTGCCACCATCTCGTGATAAAACCTTCCAAACTCAGGGCGCCGTTCACTGATTGACCAAAAGATCGGCAGCTTCTCAAACAACGCAGGCGCGCCCGATTCAGTCGTATCTCCAACTTCCATGCCGTTGTAAAGCATCGGCACACCATCAAGAGTAAACACGAAGGCTGACGCCGCAAGTGAGGCAGGTTCACCGAACCGTGCTATCGCCCGACGCTCATCGTGATTATCAGAGAATCGCATGTGAATGGCGCCGCGCGGTGATTCTTTGACTTCCTGTTCCCAGACGCCTTTCAATTGAGACGCAGGCGAACGCCCTTGCAGAACATCCGTCATAGCGCTGTGCAGAGGCCACGCGTAATCAAGATCAAATGCTTTGACGAGTAGTTCAGGCTTGTGAGCTTCAGCAAGCATTACGATGTCCGGGCGGATCTTCTCAAGTTCAACTCGGGCGTTCTCCCAAAAGTCTGTCGGCACTTCACCGGCAACGTCACAGCGGAACCCATCAAGGTTGAAGTCGCGCAACCAGAACTTGAGCATGTCAGTCATGTATGCGCGCAACTGCTGGTTTGCGTAATTCAATGCGGCAATGTCGTACCAGTCGTGTGGATAGGTGATATTGCCTTGAGCATCGCGTTTATAGAACTCAGGGTGCTTCATCAAAACGCTGTCCCACGCAGTGTGGTTGGCAACGATGTCGATGATGACTTTCATGCCGCGTCGATGAGCTTCTGAGATTAATTGCTGAAGATCCTGTTTTGTGCCGTAATCTGGATTGATGGCGTAGTAGTCGCGAACTGCATAAGGACTGCCGATACTTCCCTTCTTCTTTTCCTGACCAATCGGATGGATAGGCATCAACCACAGAATTGTGACACCGAGTTGCTTGAGATCATCGAGTTTGGCGGTAACGCCTTTGAAATTGCCTTCAGTTGAGAAAGCACGCGGATAGATTTCGTAGATAACACCATCACGAACCCAGTCGCGCGTCGGGCGAGCGGGTTCTTTGGATACGTCGCGAGTTGGGTGTTGCCCCTTGACCAGCAGAAACTGCGCAGGTCCGAAGAAGAATAGAACCGCGGCAATCAGGAGGACCGCCAACACTTTCCAATCTTGGATAGGGTCAGTACCACCTCGCGGTAGCGGGTGGGTGCGCGGCCTGAGTTGACGATCGACTGTAGAGCTTCGCACCCACCCGCTACCGCGAGGTGGTACTGACCCTATCCAAGCCTGGTTGCTCTTTCTCTGAGATGGTCTATCTGTGTTCATCTTTCTAAAACACTCTTTCACTTCTCATCGATGAGACCAGTACTCGGCACCGGTTGCACTCCTTCCGGAAGCGTAAAGGCCTCTTCACTATCACCTTTCAAAACCAGATCATCACCCACGATGCGATCCGCGACATCCTCGACCCTCACCACCAGAAGTGCTGCCAGCATCATGAACACACCTCCCGCCATGACCATGTAGAGAGGTGCATTGTGATTCTCTGCTCCAAACACAGCACGTATGATCGGTCCAAATGTTAAGGCCTGAAAGATCTCGGGGATGACGATGAAGAAATTAAACACCCCCATGTATATTCCTATTCTAGCTGGAGGTAGAGCGCCGGCCAGGATCGCATAAGGCATTGAAAGAATTGAGGCCCAAGCGATACCGACGCCGACCATCGTTAAAAGCAAAGTGTATTTATCGTGAATCAGGTAAACGGAGAGCAAGCCAACTCCACCCAGTATCAGCGAGATCGAATGCACAGCCTTTCGACTCGACCAAGCTGCCAGCCGTGCGAGGCCAAATGCCACGACGAACGTGACAATTGAGTAGACCATGAAGCAGATGCCACCCCACTCTCCTCCCAGGGGAAACTTCGGATCTTCGGGACTACTTGCTCCAAACACGTGATATGACGTCATCAGGCCGAAGAAGAGCCACATGCAAAACAACCCAAGCCACGTGAACAACTGCACCACCGCAAGCTGTTTCATTGTCGCGGGCATCTCACGAATTGCTCCAACGATTTCAGCGATCAGTGCTTTGACAAGTTCAACAATGCCCTTGTGCTGAGCACGCTTTGCTTGAAACTCCTCGATATTCTCTGGTGGATATTCTTTCGTCGTTATAACAGTCCAAAGAACTGCGATAAGAAAAGCTGCAGCTCCGATCTTGAAGGAGTATTGAACGGTCAAGGGTATTCCGCTGGACGTTCGACCTGTTACACCTGAATAGCGGAAAAGGTAGGGCAATGCATTAGCCAACGTCGCGCCGATTCCAATGAAGAAGCTCTGCATCAAGAAACCTGTTGTTCGTTGGGACGGGTTTAACTTGTCTGCGACGAAGGCGCGGAATGGTTCCATGCTGATGTTGATGCTAGCGTCTAAAACCCATAAAAAACTTGCAGCCATCCGCACACTCGTAGAATCCGGCATCAGAAACAGGGCAAGACTCGAGAGAATTGCACCAACCAGAAAGTATGGCCTTCGCCTTCCCAGCCAATTCCACGTTCGATCACTTAACGCTCCAATGATCGGTTGAACGATAAGCCCGGTCACAGGACCAGCGAGCCAAAGCAACGGTATGTCAGATTCCTTGGCGCCTAAGTAGCTATAGATAGCGCTCATGTTGGCCAGCTGCAGACCCCAGCCAAACTGAATGCCAAGGAAGCCAAAGCTCATGTTCCAGATTTGTCCGAAACTCAGGCGTGGTTTGTTCATTCAAGCCTCCGGAGGTGCGCTGACTTTCTCTGCGTCTCTGCGTTCTCTGCGCCTCTGCGGTTTTAAACGGAGTGGGCCAACCTGAACCGCAGAGACGCAGAGACGTCTTAATTCTTACTCGGCACGAAAATCGATACGGAGCGGGGCGGCAGATTCAATACAATTCCGCCCACATCAACAACACTGGAACCATTGCCTAGTCGATCATGCGGTCTCGTTCCATTCATGAGTCCAACCTGCGACACATCGAATGCGAACTGCTCCGTTTTCTCATCATTATTGAACGCAACTATGACGACGCTCTTTCCAGCAACTCGCGCGTAAGCATATTGTTGTGGAGACACATAAAGATTCACTAAACGGCCACTCCTCAAAGGCTCAAGCTCGTGACGCAAGCGCGTAAGCTTCTGGATGAACTCAAACGCTTCTTGTTCGTCCGCCGTGCGGCCCTCGCGCGTGAACGCATTGCGCGAGTCGCCTGGGAAGCCGCCAGGAAAGTCTCCACGCGTCGTAGGCTCATCCGCGCCTGTCATCGCGATCTCGTCACCGTAATAAAGTTGGGGAACGCCGCGCGTCGTCAAAACAAAAGCGTTTGCTAGTTTCAGGCCGGTGATAGTTGCACCGTGCTCGCTCATAAAGCGTCCATCGTCGTGACCTCCGAGCAACGTGACGAGTATGTTCGGGTTGGTATAGAGATAATCTTTGGCAAGTGTCTTGGGCACTTCGTCGAGCGCTTTGCCTTGAGCAAACGCGCGTCGAATAGGGTAGAACAGCGGAAAGTCCAGTAACGAGTCCAGGCCTGAATCGATTCCATCAAAGCGCACAACGCCACCTTGAAAGAACGACGTGTGTACGACGTCGCCATCTTTCACTTCACCGACGACTTTGAAATTTGGAAACTCTTTCTTTACCGCGGCTGTCCACTTTTTCCAGAACGAATTTGGAACGTACTGCCACGTGTCCATGCGAATACCATCGAGACCTGTGGTTCCAATCCACCACAAAGTGTTCTGAATTAGATAACGCGCCACTTCGGGATCAGACTGATTCAGATCGGGAAGAAAGTTGAGGAACCAACCTTCCATTGTTTCGCGTTTCAGTAATTCAACGGGCCGTGGATCGTGCAATGTCCAGGTCTGAAATACGTTGTTCAGGTGTGACTTCTTAGTACCGTTGAACCAGGTCGGCGTCGGTGGATCATCTACCCACGGATGATAGGGACCGGTGTGATTCATCACCTGGTCCTGAATGATCTTGATGCCAACACTGTGGGCTCGATCGACCAGTTCACGCAGTTTCAGTAACGATCCAAAATGTTCTTCGACAGCATAAAAATCTTGTGGGTTATACCCGTGAAAGCCTGTGCTCGGTTTGTCTTCCTTCAGTTCGATTTCATTCGGGTGGTCGTAGTTGTCGTACCACGGCGTCAGCCAGATCGCTGTAATGCCCAAGTCCTTTAAATAGTCGAGACGATTGATAACGCCCTGCAGGTCGCCACCGTGGTAGTAGAACTTGTTGCTACGATCGTAAAGTCCACGGGACTGTGGCGGATCATTGTTGCTCGGGTCGCCGTCGTTGAATCGATCGAGCATGATCAGATAAAGGACATCTGAGGACGAGAATCCCTGGAAGCGGTTCTGTCGATTCAGTGCCGGTAAGACTTCGAACGACCCGCGCGCCACACCATGAGATGTTCTGAGATTTAGCTCATGCTTGCCTGCTTTCGCATTGGAAGCAATTGAGATATCAACAAACGCATAGGTTCCACGCTCGTTCACCTTCGGCGCACCAACGACGCGAACACCTATCGCACTGAACTGGAGCTGGGAGTTTTGAAGATTTCTTCCTCGAATCAGCAGACGAATGGGATTGGCTGAACTTCTGGTCCACCAACCTGGTGGATCTACTTTGAAGATTTGCGGTGCGATTGATTGTGATTGAGCGATAGGCCCAAATACAACCAGCAGGACACCGAACAGAACGTGAGTCGTCACGGACCGTGCCAGCATTCCAACCCAATTTGAGAACGTCTCTGCGCCTTCTCTGCGTTCTCTGCGTCTCTGCGGTTTAGAGTTTGATTGCACCGCAGAGGCGCAGAGGACGCAAAGGCACGCAGAGAACACACTGTGATACTTAGGTCGTCGCATGTTTACTCTAACCAGCAGGCTCACCGCTCTCTTTCGCGCGGCCATACAATTGGGTCAAATCTCTCAGTCTCTCCGCAATGTCATCAGTCAATGCGCCCTGCTTGCAACGCCAACTCCAATTCCCCGAAGTGCTGTTTGGCAAATTCATTCTCGCTTCAGTGCCTAAACCTAAAATGTCCTGCAACGGCACGACTGCAGTATTCGCAACTGAAGCCCAAACGCCGCGAATGAAATCCCAGTTGATCTCTTTCCCATCTGAATTCAGATAGTTCAGACAGAACCTCTGTTCGCGTTTTATCTGCGCAGCAGTTCGCGTTGATCCTTCACCGGCAACACTGTGGAACCAGCCTAATGTTGTGTCGTTATCATGTGTGCCCGTATATGCAACTACGTTTTGAATGTAATTATGTGGTAGATCGAGGTTCTTCGTATCACTACCGAAACCGAACTGGAGAATGCGCATTCCCGGAAAAGCAAATTCATCGCGCAGCGCAACAACATCAGGAGTAATGACGCCAAGGTCTTCAGCTATGATTGGTAGCTCACCTAACGTCTTACGAATCGCAGTGAACAATTGAAGCCCGGGTGCTTCCACCCAACGTCCGCGCTCGGCGGTCTTGTCACCGCCAGGGATTTCCCAACACGCGGCAAACCCACGAAAGTGATCGACGCGCGCAATGTCCACCACCGCAAACGTCGCGCGCACGCGTTCGATCCACCACTGAAAGCCGTCTTTGAGCATCCTCGGCCAGTTGTACAAAGGATTTCCCCACAACTGTCCGGTCTTGCTGAAGTAATCTGGTGGGACACCAGCAACTACTGTTGGTCTTCCATTCTTGTCGAGCTGGAATTGTTCCGGGCTGGTCCAAACGTCAGCTGAGTCCGGCGCGACGAATATTGGCAGGTCGCCAATAATCTTGATGTCGTGCCCGTTGCAATACGCCTTTAACGTGGTCCATTGCTGGAAAAACAGAAACTGGTAAAACATGTGTGCTTCTATTTCGTCCTGCAACTTGTCGCGCGCGATGTCGAGTGCTGCTTCGTCGCGCCGCACGAGTGATGGTTCCCACTCATTCCACGCAACGCCGCCGTGAGCGTCTTTCAATGCACGAAACAATGCGTAGTCTTCCAGCCAATGCGCTTGAAGTTGCGCAAAGGTTTCAAAAGCACTGCGCAGGTTCGTGTCTGTAGTCTGCTTGTAACGCTCGTATGCTTTCTTCAGCAGAGCCTCTTTGATTGCATGCGCTTCACCAAAGTTGATGCGGTCAGCAGAGGTTGAGATCGTGGGTAAGTCTGACTTCGTTAATAACCCGTCGGTGACCAACTGTTCCGGACTAACAAGCAAGGTGTTTCCTGCGAACGCCGAGTAGCACGCATACGGCGAATCGCCGTAGCCTGTCGGGCCCAGGGGCAGAACTTGCCACAGACTCTGTCCGGCATCGACCAAAAATTTCGCAAATCGAAAAGCCTCCGGACCGAGATCGCCAATGCCGAATGGTCCCGGCAATGATGTCGGGTGCAAAAGAACTCCGCTGCTTCTCGGGAACTTCATCTCAGTTTGCTCTAAATGCCACTGCCGTGCGTGCAGGAATCGTTATCGTCACTTGTCCATCGACAACTCGCGCCGTTTGAGAAGATCCGAGTATCGGTTTCAAATCAGCTCCGTCACGTATATGAATGGAGCGCATCGGCACTTTTATCTTTTGTGCTTCGCTCAAGCGATTGAACGCGACGACAAGCGTTTCGATGTTGCTCTGACGTGCAAAAACATAAGCATCATCGTCTTGGTAAAGATCTATCAACCGTCCATCTCTGATTGCCGAATGTTCTAATCGTAGTCGAATCCATTGTCGGGTCCATTCGAACATCCGTTGCTCATCTGGGTGTCTGCCTTCTCTGGTAAAGGCGGTACGGCTGTCTGGTGAATTCCCAAAGGGAAAACCGCCCGGGAAGTCGCGTCTGTTATCTGGATCATCCTTGCCTTCCATCGCCAGCTCTTCGCCAGAGTACAACTGAGGGATTCCGCGAACACTCAGCGTAAAAGCAAGATGCATCATGGCTCCTTCGACTGTTGCTCCTTCGAGGGACATGAATCGCATCGTGTCGTGATTATTTGCGAGCGTAGTAAGTTTGAGTGGATCCGGATAAAGCGCGTCGTATTTCAACTGATAGGGGAGCGCGCGCATGGGAAGTTTGTTGGTGAAGACAAGCTGCGAAACACTCCAGAGCGAGAAGTCAAAAACAGAATCCAACTTTGTATCGATCCCATCCCAGCCCCGATGGCCACCGATAAAAAACGCAGTTTGCGCGGCGTCACGTTCAAACACTTCACCCACCATCCACATCTTTGGGTACTGGCGATGAAGCGCATCTGATAGTTCGCGAATAAAAAATCGAGGCATGTATTGAATGGTGTCCTGACGGATACCATCAATTCCTGATGCTCCCACCCACCAGAGCGAATTTTGTATTTCGTATTTAGCGACCTCCGGTTCTTCCTGATTCATATCCGGCAGGTCGTCACTGAACCAGCCATCAAGCGTGTTACGAAAATCGTCTGGATTTGAATGCGGCGATAGTAAAGTGTAGTTCCTGAATCTATTGCGCTGATGCTGAGACAGAGTTCCGTGAAACCAATCAGGCAATGGCGGATCAGTAACCCACGGGTGCCTCGATCCTACGTGGTTCGCAACTTGATCTTGAATCACTTTGATTCCGACTGAATGGGCCTTCTCGATCAGCTCGCGCAAGGTAACCAAATCGCCAAATCGATCTTCTACTGAGTAGTAATCGATTGCGTGATAGCCATGATAGTAGGTGCTTGGACACCACGGGTAATCACACTGTGTTATGCCGTTCCAGTTGTCACACCAGGGTGTTAACCATAGTGCCGTCACACCGAGTTCCTTGAGATAAGGAAGATGATCGATGATGCCACGAAGGTCACCACCATGATACGAACGAGGATTGCTACGATCGGTAGCGGCGGCAGGTGCGCCGGGCGGAGTGTCATTCTTCGGATCGCCGTTCGCAAAGCGATCGATCATGATCAGGTAGATCACATCGTTGGGATTGATGCCCTGAAAGTGTGTTCTCGGATTTAGCTGAGGCTCAATTTTGAATGAGACCGTGGTGCTTCCCTTCGCAGTTTTTAACTGGAGTGGATATGAGCCCGCCCTTGTGTTAGGAGTGATAGTCAGGTCCACGAATAGATATGTTCCAGCTTCATTGGTCCTGATGTTGGAAGGCCTTATCGCAGGCGTTGATGAAAGAACTTGGGCACCCAGCAAGTTCTGACCTCGGACAAGGAGCCTCACCGGATTGATCGTGTGGTTGGCCCACCAGGTGGGAGGTTCTAGTTTAGTAACGACAGGCCCCCCGGCGTTGATATTTGTAACGGCCGCACCTTCGATGGCTGAACAGGATTGCGAGATGAGTAGCAACGCGAGAAAAAGAACAAGTAAGGAAGAGTGGTTTACCCGCGCGCAAAACCGACTTGAATGCCTCGGAAACAGCGGGGGTAAACCACCTTTCCTTACTTGTTCTTTTTCTAGTTGGACCACTTTTTGTGCACAGTTAACTGGAACCTTAGTGGCTCGCATTTCAGGATGTGCTAACCCTTTCACGGTTTTGACTTATCAACACCTGGGCGGCCTCTTTGGGTCGACGCATCGACTGGAAGCGGAACAGCGTCTTGAGCGCCATTCTGTTCACGCTGCTTTCTTGCCTCTTCGAGTTGTTTGAAAAGCTCCAACTCACGATTGGCATCGTCTTTTCTTTGCATTCGAGAGTAGGCAAGAAAAAGCTGGTAATGAACGCCAGGATCGTCTGCGGCTAACTTCACTCCTCGTTCAAGCGTAGAAATCGCCTCGTCATAACGTCGCGTTCTTACGAGTACGCGTCCGAGGTCATAGGTCGCCGGATAATTCTTTGGGTCGATCATCAGTGCTTTTCTCAGTAAGCGCTCGGCTTCATCCGGCTGGCCTCGTTCGGCAGCAAGAAAGCCGAGGCTGGCATATGCATCGGCGTTGTTTGATTCCAATTGAATCGACTGCTCCAGCGCCTTGCGAGCTCCATCAAAGTCACCTAACGCACGCGATACATAACCAACCAGATAAAACAGAATCGCGTTTTTCGGAAAGCGTTTGGTGGCGGTGTCAAAAATTGAACGCGCTTCAGCGTATCTGCGCGCTCGAACGTGCGCGATTCCCAGACGGATTTGATAAAGAGGCTGAGCCGGATCATTTTCTACAGCTCGCACGTAAAACGGGAGGGCTGTTTCGTTGCGTTTATTCTTGATTAGCTCTTCGCCAATCATGAAGTAAGCCGCAGCGTACTTCGGATTCAGTTTGATAGATCGCTGCCACAGGCCCAGCGCGTTCTCGCTTTCGTTTTTTGCAGAGGCAACCAATCCCAATCGATAAAACACATCGGCTTCGTCAGGCTTCAACGTCGCCGCATCCTGCAAAGACTTGCGAGCGTCGTCTAACCGATCGAGATTGAAGTAGGCGATGCCAAGATTGTAGAGAACCTCATAAGTATTAGGTTTCAATTCGTTTGTGCGAGCGAACAACTCGGCGGCACGTTCATAAGCGCCCGCATCGGCGAGTGCAAGTCCCATCGTAAACAACACGCGCACGTCGTCTTTACTGCGGCGTTCGGCAATTGCGGTAATCTTGATTGCCTCGCTTCGGCGATTTGCATGCGCGTAAGCATCGACGAGTGTAATTAACAAAGCGATATCGACAGTTTCGTCGCCACCTTCGTTTGTCTTCGTGCGTTCCAGCAAGGGAATCGCACGGTCATAATCTTTGCGACCAACATAAAGCACCGCCAGATTGTAGGCCGCCTTCGAGTGTTCGGGCGCCAGGGTGATGGCGCGTTGAAGAATCGTTATTGCTTCGTCAGCTCGGTTTGTACGCGCCAACAGCACGCCGAGATTCGTCCACGCCGGCTCAGATCGTGGATCGAGGCGCACAGCTTCTCGCAGTTCTTTTTCAGCCTCGTCAGCAACACCACGTTGATTGAGGATCACTCCCAGGAGCGCGTGTGCTTCTGCGTTTCGCGGCTCATGAGCAATGACACCACGCACAGCAACTTCGGCTTCTTCCAGTTTCCCGGCCTCGAGTAGCGCCGCTGCATTTCGGACCGCAGGGGATTTGGGTGACTGTTGTGTCGCAACATTTCGTGGACCAGTCTGACGTTTCTGCGCCACGGCCGGGTATGAGCAACCTGATATCAGAGCTATGACAGCGCAGCCTAAGCAGATCGTTCTGCAGTAGGCTGACCAGAGGGACTCTTTTGCTACCCTGAAGGTTCTCATCGAAAGTAAATTGAGCTTCTCAGCTAAAGCTTTGGAGTCGGACTCGGGTTGGGTTCGGCCGACCCGCGACGCGATTCATGAATTTTCTTGACGACTGCACTCTCTGCTTCGGCTTCCTCTTTTCGACCGAGCTTGCGATAGGCCAAAGACAGTTGATAGTGAGGTTCGGGATTGCTCGGTGCGAGGTTGGCTGCCACACGCAAGTGTGCAATCGCATCGGCGGCGCGTCCCTTTCCCACCAGCACGCGTCCTAAAGTAATCCTCGCCTCATAGTTGTTTGGATCAAGCTCAATACATCGTTCCAGCTCGGATATACCTTCCGCCTGACTGTCTCCACCGCGTTTCACCAAAAGAACCCCGAGACCTAAATGTCCCTCTGCCGATCGTGGCTCCTTTGTTATCAACTCGCGATAAGCGGTGAGCGCCGCGGCATCATCTCCACTTCTTTCCAACGTCGTCGCTAAAAAGAAGCGAGCTTTAAGATCCACGGGTCTCAGCGACACTGCCGATTGAAAGGCGCGAGCTGCACCCGCGAGATCGCCATTCCCGAATAGCGCACGACCTAATGCAAACTGTGCGTCGAAGCTGTCGGGTGCAAGGTCAACCGCAGATCGTGCTGCCTCCAGGGCTCGATTGTCGTCCTTCCGATTTGCAAGCACCACTGCCTTCAGAACAAGAACGTCCGCTGCTCGATGTTTGACCTCTGTATTATTCGGTTCGGCCTTTCTCAGCGCTTGAATGCTTGCGATCGCGCGATCGATGAATTGCTCTGCCTCGACAACTCGCCCGGAATTGAATGAAGTCAAAGCCGCGCAATACAAGATCGTTGAATCGTTTGGCAGTTTTTCAGAAAGGGCGATAAAGAGCGGAGATGCATCAGCCCAGCGCCCTTCCTTTATGAGATCCGTTCCAACCTGAAATGCACGCTCGAGAACGTTACCTCCAGCGGACGGTGAACGCACAAGCTCGGTTAACTGTACGATCTCTGACGGTGACAGCTGTGTCGCCGTTCGAGGATCTTGAGCGTTCGTTCCTTTCCAGACTAATGACAGACATGCGAGCGCGAGTAATAAGCAACGGCTGAAATTGTTTACGCGCGGCTTCATCAGATCACAAAACTGACGCTACGGTGGGCGAATCCGAATGGATCTACAAATTGAACGGGAGGAGAAACGCGATAAAATGAGCCGCGCTGACGATTCAACTCAACTGCGTGTTCACATCCGGAATAATTAAAGCGGCGTGCGTCCTGAAAGAACGCACGCCACACTTGTAAATCAAGATCGTGCCAAGTTTGTGACTAGAAGATGAATCGAACTCCAAATTCCAGCTGACGTCGCCGCTGTTCGGCTGTGTCTTTCCCGAAGTCTGAACTGCCGAGATCGTTATTCGGGCGAAAACCATTGACGTGATTAAAGAGGTTGTAAGCCTGCGCGCGAAGTTGCACGTTAAAGTTTTCAGCGAAGTGAAAGTTCTTGAATAGAGACGCGTTGACATAGGTTTGCCGGGCACCACGAAGGATGTTGCGGCCACTGTTGCCAAAACGCGGCACGTTAGTAAGCACGGTTTGGCCGTTCTCCGTCGTTGTATCAGGATCGCTGGAGAATACTCGCGAGCGAGCGTTGCAGAACGTCAGTCCGTCCAGAGTTTTGGGTGTAAACGGGTTTTGACCGACTATTTTCGGACAAGAGGTAGTGCCATTTGAAACGATATCGGCACGTTGTCCATTCGCAAACACTGAGAAAGGTGGACCGCTCTGGATGGCTATGTCGGTATTAGTTTGCCAGCCCCCCACAACCAAGTCTGCGGCTCGGGAAATATTCGCGGCGAACTTCCTTCCTCTACCGAATGGAAGATCGTAAACCGCGGCAAACGTAAAGCGATGCGGCACGTCGAAATCTGCTCGTCCCTTATCTACTTCCGGTTGAAGCGGGTTCGAAAAGCCGCACGTTGTTGGGCCAGTACCACCAGTGCAGAAGTTACCTGGTGAGTTATCAACCGCTTTGGAAAAGACGTAGGTCGAAAGAACCGACAAGCCGCCGGTAAAGCGTCGCTCGACTTTGGTCTGCAGTGAGTTGTACCAGGACTTGCCAATGTACTGGATAGCTTGCACAGTGCCATGAGTAGTGACCAAACGTGATCCCGGAAATCCTCCAGTTGAGTTACCGATGTTCTGGACTACCAACAGATTTCTTCCGCGAGTTCCCACGTAACCTGCTTCCGCAAGCCAATGGGGACGGAATTCCCACTGTCCGATCACGTTGAACTGATGAAACATTTCGTTGGAGATGTTCGGGTCAACGAAAACTAGCGATGCGCCCGCAGGAGCCGCGAAGGACGCTCCGGGCGCGACTGTAACCGCAGAAACCGGAAATGGAATACCTTGATCCAGAGTGAAGGTCGCCGGCAATTGTGGGCAAGCTCCAGTTCCAAATTGTGTAAAACTGCAACCGTAACCCGATCCGGTTGGAGGATTGGCCGAAAGAATGCCCGGAATGCCGGGAGTGTCTACGGCGTACTTCAATGCGTAGCCACCGCGGATGACAACAGTCTTATCTTTCGTGAGACCACTCCATGCGAACCCTATCGCCGGGCCGAAATTATTCTTGTCACTGTTTACCAGGTCGCGCCCAAGCGCGGCGCTGTCACCCGCTCGCGTTAGTGTGTCGTTTGCTGGATTGTAATTTGACTGTCGATCAAAACGCTCGGTTGGTTGCGTGAATAGATCCCAACGCAAGCCGACGTTCAAAGTCAGTGATGAATTCACTTTCCAATCATCCTGGCCAAAGAACGCGATCTCTTTATTTGAAAGGAAGGGTGGAGTACCCGGGTTACCTCGGCTAACAAACCCCGGATCATAGCCGAGCAGGAAGTTCGCCGTCCCCGAGCCAGAGTCCTGTGGCCCAATTGGAAGGCCGGCAAAATTGCCCGAAAGGAATCCCCCGGACGCGGTACCATACTGATATTGTCCTTTGATCGCCCCAGTCCGACCTCCATCAAAATTTGTGTTCTGTCGAACACGCAAGTCGCCACCGAATTTCAAAGTATGGGCTCCGTGAACCCAGGTAAGCGCATCCGCGAAACTGAAATTATTTGACTTGAAGTAGAACGGGCCTCCGTCACCGATAAACTCCAGTTGATTCTGTCGGCCGCGTTGATTGGGTTCTTCGATCCCGAGCAAGATGGAGCCGGTGCACTCTCCGCAGATATTCGCGTTCGCTATGCCCAGTTGTGATGAGATACTCGGACTGAAACCGAGTGCGCCATTAACGCCAGTGTTAAAGATACCGATCTCAACACGAGTGGCTCCGAACCGCAGATCATTAATTACGGTTGGTGAGAAAGTGTGGGTTTCGCCGAGTCGAACGCCGCGAGAGTTACCGAATTCATTGCCCGCGCCGAACCCCGAGGGCAGGTCGTTGCCTGTCGGCGAACTGCCAATCGGGAAATTGTTATCGCGCGCGCGGCCGCTGTTGTCTCGACTATAGGCGAAGAATGCTGAATCGCTGTCGCTGATTCGGTGATCGAATCGGAGTCCGAAGGTGTTGCGCGTATATTTTTCTTTGCGGTTGGTCGCGAAGTTGTCGAAGATTCTACCGCTGACATTTGGTACAGGATAAGCTTGCAACACATTGAGTGCGGCCTGCGACAGAGGCTGGCCACAATTTCGGATATCATTGCCCGCTGCCGGTACGCCAGTGCGGCAAAACACAGTGCCGTTCTGCGCTGTTACATCGCCATTGATTGTGTGGTAAGTCCTCGTTCCAGGTGCCAGGAATTCGCTAAAGTCGCCCACACGCATCTTCGCAGTCGGTATGCTTACAAAACCAAAGTCCCCGGTGGTCGAAGGCGTGGCATTACGCTGACCTTCGTAGTAGACAAACCAGAAGCTTCGATTGCGGCCGTCGTACAATACTGGCCCGCCCTCTCCTGGCCTTGGAAGGAATGCTGGTCCGCCAACAGTAAATCCAAACTGGTGAGTATTGCGGTTTGGGATCGGAGTATTGCTCCTGATATTGCGTTTGTCCTGACGGCTGAGCGCGCTCGCAAAACGGCCCTGGTAGTTTTCGTAAGCAGTTCCATGAACTCCATTGCTGCCAGATTTCGTGGTCGTACTGATAATGCCGCCACCGGCACGTCCACCTTCCGCCGGAGCGACACTGGTTTGAATCTTGAATTCAGCGATAGCATCAGGGGGCGGATAGATTCCAATCTGACCAAACTGACCTTCGTTATTGTCAGCACCGTCAAGCGTAAAGTTGTTGCTGGTTGGTCTCGCGCCGTTTACTACCAACACTGAACCGCCTGATTCACGGAACCGTGTCGACTCCGTTGATGTGCCTGTTGGATTGCCGCCCGCTTCGAAATTGCCGCCACCACCAATTACTCCTACAAAAGGTCGCGTGACACCGGGAGAAAGTGTCGCCAGCAATGTGAAATTACGTTGCGGAATCGGTAAATCTGTAACCTGCTTGTTATCAATCACACTACCCAGGTCACTCGTTTCCGATTGCACCACAGACTGCGCCGCACTAATCGTAACTACGCCACCAACCCCACCGGGGACCAGTGTCACATCGACTACTTCCGTGCTTGCCGTCTGCACGATGATGTTTTCACGAACAGTCTCAGGAAAACTTGTGGCAGTGACGCTCACTTTGTACGTGCCTGGTTCAAGTAACGGCACCGAGTAGACACCATCGTCACCAGTCGTGACGGTGCGCGCGTTATTGGTCGCGACGTTTGTTACCGTTACTGTAGCGTTCTGAACAAGACCGCCGTTTTGATCGGTTACGGTGCCTTTGATGGATCCTTTATTACTTTGCCCGACTGCGGAAAATGCAAAGATTCCTACCAACAGGGTGACTACGCTTAATGAGGAGAGTTGACGTGTGATTCTCCCGTTTATCGACATGGTTAAACCTCGTTACAGACAAGAAGGGTTAGAAGTTCCGCATCAGGGTACAGAGTCACTCTGTATAGGAACGCACCAGTCCTCGGATCACTGATCCTGAAGACTAGCCGAATTAGTTAAACCCGATACAGTAAAAGAAGTTGCAGACTAACGAGCTACCCGTGAAAGTTTGTTGCCAGACCGAACGAAGTATTTAATACAGTTTTGTAGGGCTGTCAACAGTTTTCTCTTTATGATAGTGCTCTCTTAACAGATCACTACCCTCTTATGGTTGATAGTCTTCTACAAACAGTTTGGGAATCGTTCCAGGTCCTCGGCCCCCGTCGAACAGAATTCACCATCCCTTAACATACGAAAGCTCTTCAGTCGGAGCGCGGCCGTCCTCGGCCGCCCCCGTCGAACAGAAGCCATCACCCCTAACACACGAGAGGTTTCTTTTTGGAGCTTTCACCTCTCTGGTCGTGGTGCTTGTGTTCGACGGGGGCGGCCGGGGACGGCCGCGCTCCGGCAGAAGAGCTTTCGTGTGTTAGAGGAAGGAGAGGCTTCTGATCGACGGGCTAATCGTTTCTTAGAAAGCGATAACGCGAGTGGACTTCACGCGGCGAATGCGGCAGCGAACTTTCTAGCCAAAACGAGACTCAACGCACCGGTTAATGTCAAATCACCACCAAGTGTAGAAGGTAAGATTCGAGCGGAAGGTACTCCTCGGCGAATTCCGTGTTCGATTGTCTGCCGCATTTGGTCTCCAACCAGTGACCAGGCTCGTGCAACTTCGCCACCAATAATCACTGCTTCAGGACTAAATCCTACAATCAGGTTCGAGATGCCGACGCTCAAACACAACGCCATTTCAATTAATGCGGAGCGCGCGTTTGGATCGCCGCGCAACCCACGGTCTACTAATTCAGCGAAAGTCGGAGGAAGCGAATTACTATCCCTCGACAATCTCATGTAACGCGCAATTGTGGCGCGTTCAGAGGAGAACGCTTCCCAGCAATCATGACTACCGCAGGAACATGGAACAGGAGCGTGGGTGCCAATCACCATGTGACCGAACTCTCCCGCAGCGCCGCGTTGTCCTCTATAGATCTGCCCGTCGAAAATGATGCCGGTTCCAACTCCCTCCGCGACCAGCACGAGAATGAAATCGCGCGCGTTACAAACTTCAGGCCTGCCAAACCAGAGCTCAGCGAGCGCAACAGCGTTAGCGTCGTTGTCGATGGCCACGGGCAAGCCCACCGCCGAAGAGATCTCCTGCGCTATCGGTAGATCGCGCCATTCAAAATAAGGTATGTAAATCGCCGTCCCGGTGGAAGGATCGACGAGTCCAGGCAAACTAACACCAACACCTTCGATGGAACCATTGGCCCCCGAAGACATCGCGCGGACGATCGCAATGACTTTGTCTAAGGTCTTGTGCGGATTGATGTCAGTCGAGAACTCCTGACGTTCGATTAGTCTACCTGCCAGGTCACTACTCGCCACAGTCGTATTTGTAGGATTGATGGCAACGCCGATGGCAATTGGCCCTTTGCTTCGGAGCCTGAGTAAGGTTGGGCGTCGCCCACCGGTCGATTCTCCCTCACCCACCTCTTCAACTAAACCTTCAGCCTTTAGATCTTCGACTATTGCGGATACCGACGATCGTTGGAGGTGTGTTTCGCGAGCGATTTCCGCACGCGATATCGGCTCGCGTTCACGCACGTAGTTCAAAACAATCTGCCGATTGATATCGCGGATTGTATTTAGTCGAGCCGCCTGGGCTGTTCTGAGATCTAATCGTCGCAAGTGAATGTTCCTTAGCACCAATAGGACTTATAGGACTTATAGGACTTATAGGACCTATTCGACCTATCGACTTTACTTCTGAATTCCCTTTCCCTCAATGATCGTTAAAGTCTTGTCCACTTCTGATATGTTAAAGCTCTCGATCGTGCCATTGGGCCACTGTACCTCAAGTTTGTCGATCTTTGTCGCCTGGCCCAATCCGAAATGAAGAGTCATATCGTTCTGTGAACAATAACCCGCTCCACTAATAATATCTTGACGCTGACGTATCTTCCCTAATGTTAAATAGACGATGCTGCCGATCGCATCTCGCGGACTCTTCTTTTGTGGATTTCCGATCAGTCGCAGGTTGAGCCAGTGATTTCCCGGAGTACCAACGTTTCGCATGACAGTTGGCCTTCCGTCATGGTTGTTGATAACCGCGTCCAGATTCCCATCGCCATCAAGATCAGCAACTGCCAAGCCTCTGCTCGGCCATGCTTCGGCTAGTGCGCTGTCAGGCGCTGCTCCGACACGGTCAAATCGTCCATTCTTCAGATTACGAAACAACAAAGGCTGTTGAGCGAAGCTGGTTCCCCATTGATAATTATCAACCACCGGGTATACATGCCCGTTAACCACAAGTAAATCGAGCCATCCATCGTTGTCGAAATCGAGAAAGCTTGTACCCCATCCAAGGAACGGAATACTGACCTCGCCCAAACCTGCCTGAAAAGTTAAGTCGCTGAAGTTTCCGTCGCCATCGTTATGATAGAGCACGTTGGAATCGTCAGAAAAATTAGTGATGTGAAAATCCACGCGCCCATCATTATCGTAATCACCAACGGCCAGACCCATTCCTGCCTGTTCACGCCCGTTTTCGTTCAAGGCAATGCCCGACGGATAACCAACTTCTTCAAACGTTCCGTTGCCGCGGTTTATATATAGTTGCTTCGGAGTAGAGTCGTTTACAACAATCAGGTCGAGTAATTTATCGTCGTTAACATGAACAAAGGCCGAGCTGAACCCATAATACTTCTGGCTGTCATCTACGCCAGCCTTCTTACTTACGTCTTCGAAAGTGCCATCGGCTTTTTGGTGATAGAGCGTATCGCCTTCACCGGTTAGACCTCGCGGCCCACACATTACAGGCACCCCTCGGAATTGACAAAAATTTTGATGTACCTCGCCTGGCTTTCCCGCGTCACTTGGACTTGGTGGCAATTGCTTGAAATCAACTTCCACGTACCCCGGAACGAAGAGATCCAAACGCCCGTCGCCATCATAGTCTCCCCAGGTTGCTCCCGTGCTCCATCCTTTTCGTGCTACGCCAAGCTTCTCTGCTACATCTGTGAATGTTCCGTTTCCGTTGTTGTGATACAGACGAGAAACTCCAAGATTCGTGACGTACAGATCGGGCTTTCCATCATTGTCGTAATCACCCACTGCCACACCAAATCCCCAGCGTTCATTCGCAACACCCGCCGTTTCAGTTACATCTTCAAACTTCCAGTTGCCCAAATTGTGGAACAGAGCCGCGCGTGGTGGTTTCTCCCGTCCTTCCATTGCCGCCACGGTTGAGCCATTTACGAAATAAATGTCGGGGCGACCGTCGCCATCGTAGTCGAAAACTGTTACTCCTCCCGAGGGTGTATCGAAGATGTAATCTTTTTGGGCTGTACCAGAGTGGTGAAGAAACTTTGCAATGGCAGTTTTGGCGGTGACATCTTCGAAAACCACCGGCGCTTTCGGATCAGTGATTCCAACAGTGCGACGTGACGAATAAGTTCGCGCCGGACCCGTCTCAACTCCCATGCCCTGCTGAGTCTCTGGTTTCTGAGGTGGAGTTTGAGCAAACGAGAGAGCGAACATCAGGGCGATCAGCAGGACGGCTGAACTGCGTACTGATCTTGATGCTGATCTTTTTTGCGACATATGAGAACTGGGAAAATGCTTGTAACCGAACCACGACAGGCTAACAGCCTGTCGTACTAGATGCTATTCGGGAAAGAGGAACTCCAAAATCTGATCGGTACGCGCTGCCCAGGCGCGTTCGTTGTGTTCGGCATCTTTGGCTTCGTAATACTGCAGATCCTTGCCTGGACGCCAGCCCTTCTTTATCAGAGTGTCGTTCAGGAGCCGTGCATCGCTCACTGATTTTGCTGCCTCTGCCGGATCACGTCCTTCCTTTGTGCCAATGTCTAACCAAATTCGCGTGGCCGGCCTTTGGGGAAGCTGCTCGACAAAATGAATTATCTGTTTGTCGGCCCACCATACCGATGGGGAGATGACGGCGAGCTTCGAAAACACATCTGTGTATTTGAGTCCCAGGTAGAGCGAGACCAGACCTCCCAAAGAAGATCCTCCCAAGCCGGTATGCGCAGCGTCACGCTTCGTACGGTACGTCTGGTCGATGAATGGTTTCAATTCTTCAACCAACATTCGGCCATACAGGTCTGCATTCCCACCAGCCTTGTATTTTGGATCCTGAGCTGATGTGTACTCGTTAACCCGGTCTTTCCCCGTGTTATAGATGCCTACGATGATCAGCGGCTCGATTTTGTGCGCATTGATTAACGACTGAGCGGTCTCATCAACTCTCCATTCCTGCCCGGGAATAAAAGATGTTGCGCCGTCAAATAAGTTTTGGCCGTCGTGCATGTAAAAAACTGAGAAGCGCTTGTTTTTATTTGTCTCGTAATCGGGAGGTAGATACACGATCAGATCGCGATCGTTATTTAATAAGTTCGAATGAAAGTTTTTATGGTAACGGATGTCACCGGTGAGAGTGTGTGCCCGCTGCTGGGCTGAGATATTCGCTAGTGAAAGTGAAGGACTGAGCAGTAATAGAAGGACAGTTTTGAATATTGCAGCTCGCATCGGGTGTTGATTCGTTCCGCAACAATAACGGTGTTAAGGAGCGCGTGCAACGAGGTAAGTGATTTCACTCCGTTAGGAGTGGCAGGTTTATAGCTCGCGCGGAAGAGGGAGTGGCACTCCTTTAGGAGTGCAATGTTCGCCCAATTAGTTTTTAGCCGAAATTCATGTGGCGTCGAACGTCAGACCAGCGATTGAGACGCTGGAAACATTGCACTGCTAAAGGAGTGCCATGCCTCGTTTCTTCGCGACCTATAAACATTTCACTCCTAACGGAGTGAAGTCCTCGAATGCCTAAGGAGCGGGCCTTCTCAGCCCGCTCCTTTTCTTGAATTTTCACTTGCTGATTTAATTTGAGTTGAGACTCACTTCAACTCGCTCTGCCTTAATTCCCTTCGCAAGCTGAATATCTCGCGCTTTCGACTCCGATTTTGTCGGGAACAACTGTTGCCCAATCTCCGTCGTCAACCAAACTTGATTAAGAAAATAGTTGTCGCCATATCGATTGAAAACGAGTCGTGCGCCGCCTTTTGAATCGCGACTGCCTACTGTTAAAGGTGCGTTCACGATTGTTTGTTTACCGTCATCACCACGAATCGAAAGTACGTCGCCGCTAAGCTTTCGGATGTTGTAGCGCCCAGCCTTGAGAGTTGCTTTGCCGGCAGTAAAGTTGAATGGCAAATTGACCTCGACACCAGTCGGTCTTTGCGCCTGAACCCCTGCAACGGCCAGCACGAAGAAGAGACTCAACATCGCAATGCTACTAAAAATCTTGTTTCTCATATGACCCTCCTACGGTCTCAAACTGAGGCTAGCTCTATTGCCGCCTTCAACTAACTAACGCGACGGCTGTTGAGATCAGGGCTCAAAATATTTTGTACTTCGGTCTTTGGCCTTTGACCTTTGGCCTTCGAAGTCATTTCACCCTTTGACAATTGGTTCAAACCGAGGACCGAAGACCAAAGGTCAAAGACCGAAGGCCAAGGCTGACCCTTTAACCAACGTTTTGTCGCGTTAATAACAAAAGCTCCTTGAAAACTGGCAGGCGAACGCTCAATCAACTATTGTCTTTGTCAGACTAGAACTCCGCGGCAAACACAGTCGTACAACCCGCAACGAAGGTTTCGTTTCAAATGTCTCAGACGCCTCAAAATGTGACGCAGCTGTTGCTCGGATGGGGAAAGGGTGACAAAGAAGCTCTCGATCAGCTTCTGCCTCTTGTTTATGACGAGCTGAGACGTCAAGCGGCCCGATATCTAAGACGCGAACGTGCCGGACATACGCTGCAAACGACGGCTCTGATCCATGAGGCCTACATCCGACTGGTCGATCAGAAAAGAGTTCAGTGGCAGAACCGAGCGCACTTTTTTGGCATCGCAGCGCAGTTAATGCGCCGAATCCTGGTTGATCATGCGCGTTCCAGACACCGAGTCAAACGCGGTGGTTCAGATGTCAGGGTCAGTCTTGCGGAAGCGAGTCTCACAGTTAAGGCTCGAGATCTCGATGTGCTGGCGATCGATGAGGCTCTGGATCGTCTAGCGCAAGTGGATGAACGGCAAGCAAAAGTTGTGGAGTTAAGATTCTTTAGTGGACTGTCGGTAGAAGAAACGGCGGAGGTGTTACAAATATCGCCGGCAACGGTAAAGAGAGAGTGGAGCATGGCGAAGGCGTGGCTACACCGCGAGATTTCAAATGACCAGAGTTAGTCTTCAACAATGGCAACAAGCCAAGGAGATCTTTACTGAGGCTCTCCAACTCTCCGGCTCAGCGCAAAAGGAGTTTCTCGATCGCGCTTGCGGAGAAGACGCAGCTCTGCGCAATGAAGTTGAGTCGCTTCTCAATTCATATCAACACGCCGCCAGTTTCATGGAAGTGCCGGTAGTCGAAAGTGCTGCTGAATCGCTGTTAAACGAAGCCAGCCAACTTAAGCCTGGCCAGCGAATAAAGCATTACGAAATCGTTGAACAAATAGGCGAAGGCGGCATGGGTGAGGTCTACCTCGCTCGAGACACCATTCTCGGCCGGCGCGTCGCTCTCAAATTTTTGCCCGGTTATCTCCGCAGCGATCCTGATCGGTTGCGCCGCTTCCAACAAGAAGCGCGAGCCGCTTCTACTTTGAGCCATCCAAACGTATGTGTCATCCACGAAGTCGGTGAAACGGATGATGGACATCCATTCATCACGATGGAGTACATCGAGGGCACGACGCTCCGTGAGCGCATGGGCTCCGGATCAATCGCAGTAAACGAAGCACTCGAGATTTCAGTTCAAGTAGCTGAGGCTTTATCAGCAGCACACGAGGCTGGAATTGTTCACCGCGACATCAAGCCCGAGAACATCATGATCCGCAAAGACGGGTATGTGAAGGTGCTTGATTTTGGCCTTGCGAAACTAACAGAGCATCGCAAGCCGGCGGGTATGACAATGTCTACGCTACTCATGCAATCATCGCCTGGCGCCGTAATGGGTACTGCTGCGTACATGTCGCCAGAACAGGCTCGAGGCGTCGATGTAGATGCGCGGACCGACGTGTGGAGCCTCGGTGTGGTTATTTACGAAATGATTGCGGGCGAACCGCCTTTCGTCGGAGAAACTCCCACTGATGTTGTTGTTGCTATCGTCGATAGAGAACCTGCCGCGATTGCAGAACACCTGGGCGATGTGCCTGATGAACTAGAACGCATTGTTCGCAAAGCACTGCGTAAGGATCAAACTCTCCGTTATCAGTTCGTAAAAGAGATGGCGATTGATTTGCGCGCTTTGCAGAAAGATCTCGAAATCGATCGATCAAATGCACCTCGGTCTCGCGAAATCGGTTCCAGGCAGGCTGGCGTTCGAAAAACAAGAGCAGCTTTCGCGGCAACGAATCGAATCCGAAGCCTCGGGATGGGTCGATCTAAATCGCTCTCGTTTATTGCCATAGCGATAGCTGTACTTGCGGTCATAAGCATCACGCTGTTTGGTTTGTATAAGTGGAAGACAGCGAAGAGTCCCGCGGTCGTTGGTAGGTTTCAGCGCATCAACGTAACGAAACTTACCACCAACGGAAGCGCGATCTATGCGGCGATATCACCCGATGGCAAGTATGTCTCCTATATTAAGTCGGAGGGTGGGAAAGAAAGCCTGTGGCTTCGGCAGATTAGCACTACAGCTAATGTAGAGATCATTTCAGCGAAAGATGGCCACTACTCCGGGCTAATGTTTGCCCCCGACGGCAACTTCATTTATTACGCTTACGCAACGCCCACGGATGAAGTCTGGCAAATATATAAAGTGCCAACCCTTGGTGTCGGCGCGACTCCGTTAAGAGTCAACCCTGAAGAAGGTCCAGCAAGCATTTCTCGCGACGGCAAGCGCATGGCGTTTGTTCGTTTCGATCGCACAAAGCGCGCTGACTTCTTGAAGGTGGCAAACGTCGATGGCAGCAACGAGCAAATCGTGGCTGCGCGCTCCTGGCCGGAAAGACTGAGTTACGACATCTCTGCCACGCCCGCGTGGACAAATAACGATCAGACTCTCACGCTCGCAATGATAAATAACGATACGGCCGGATTTTATTTCAATCTGTATGAAATCGATCTCAACAGTCGCGCTGAGAAAACGATTTCACTAGCACCGCTGCGGTTCGAACAACCGTCGCGGATTACGTTGCTTCCTGATGGAAACGGAATTGTGACGTCCGGTAAGGTTCAGGGTGCGTCGTTCGCACAAGTATGGTTACTGTGCCGTGATGGCAGTGCCAGATCCATAACAAACGATTTGAGTGACTATCGCGATGCGGGCGTCACAGATGATGCGGCTGCCTTAGTGACTATTCAGAATCAAACACTCGCTAATCTCTTCGTCGTGCAAAACAACGACGTTCGTAATCAGAAACAAATAACGTTCGGCTTAGGACGGTACTTCGACTTGAATTGGGCGCCGGACAATAAGATTGTCTACGCGTCGGATGCGAGCGGCTCAGCTGATATTTTCGAGATCAATGCAGACGGAACAGGAACAAGGCAGCTGACCTCCGGTATGAAACGCAATTACGCGCCATCTGTCTCGCCTGACAATCGCTACATTGTTTTCCATTCCAATCGTTCCGGAACATTTCAGATCTGGAGAATGGATCGCGATGGCGGTAATCCCGTACAGCTGACAAACTCCACACCAGAGTGCAACTGGCCCACTTTTTCTCCAGACAGCAAATCGGTTTTCTTTCAGCACTTCGAACCTGGCAACTCCGTCAGTCTCTGGAAAGTCTCTGTTGATGGAGGAACTCCGTCGAGAGTAAGTCCGCCGGGTACAGCTCTCAGACCAGTCGTATCGCCGGATGGAAAATGGTTAGGCTTCTGGCAAAACGACGGAGACGCTAATTCGAAGTGGCGGCTTGCCGTCATGTCTTTGGAGACCGAAAAGATTGTGAACAGGTTCGACGTTTCGCCGACGGTCCATGTTCAGTGGGACACTCAGCTGCGCTGGACGCCCGATAGTCACGGTCTTGCCTATGTGGATACTCGCGCAGGAGTTCAGAATCTCTGGGTGCAATTGATCGATGGCTCCCCGGCAAAACAGCTGACGAGTTTTAATGAGACCGATATCTTCGCTTACGATTGGTCCAGAACAGGAAGTCTGGTGATATCTCGTGGTGTTATCACCGGCGATGTCGTTCTGATCGCCGACGCCGGAAAATAAACCTCAGCTTTTGCCGCCATGGCTTCGCCGCCTGTTGTGAGGCATGGCTTCGCCTTGCCGTAACCTAACTCCATCCTTTGCTGGGCTATGCCCCTTTCACCGACAACATTCTCTGTCGACCGCCGGTGACTGAGGGGCATAGCCCAATTCTAAACAACCCCTTTTCGGCAAGGCGAAGCGATGCCTCACAACCACACTGCAAAGCCGTACATCATAACCTGTGGACCTTCTTCACGCTTTTTTTCGCGTTTTGATCTAGAGAAAAACGGGGGCGACCATAAGCTTTCACGCGAAAGCTCAGACTGAAGTGTTTTTGAAAGGAGACTTCATGTTCAAGCGAGTTGGAACCTTTATCTATGGCGTCCTTTGTTACCTGGCGTTTTTCGGAACCTTCCTTTACGCGATCGGTTTCATCGGCAATCTCATCGTGCCAAAGTCGATTGACTCAGGACGTTCGGGTTCTCTGGGTGAGGCCCTACTTATCGATGCAGGTCTGCTGGGCCTGTTCGCTATTCAGCATAGTTTAATGGCGAGACCATGGTTCAAACGTACATGGACTCAATTTGTTCCCGACCAAATCGAGCGGAGTACTTACGTGCTCTTCTCATCAGTAGCCATGATTCTGTTGTTCTGGCTATGGCAACCAATTGGTGGCGATGTTTGGAACGTTCAGAACGAGACCGTACGCGTCGTGCTGTTTAGCGTTTGTGCATTAGGCTTCCTGATCGTTCTTCTCAGCACTTTCCTGCTGAACCATTTCGACTTGTTCGGACTTCGCCAGGTGTTTCTGTTTTTGCGAGGTCAGGAATACAAACCCTTAGGATTCGGGATGCCGGTTTTCTACAAGTATATAAGGCACCCACTCTATCTCGGCTGGTTGCTGGCATTTTGGTCCACGCCGACCATGACAATCGCCCATCTGGTGTTTGCGATCGCAACGACTGCATACACCTTCCTCGCTATTCAGTTTGAGGAGAAGGATTTGATCAGTGCGCACGGCGAGACGTACAGACGTTACAAACGCTCCGTGCCGATGATGGTGCCGCGACTTCGCAGGCCTGTAGTAGTCACACCATTGGCACAACGCGAGATCCAATAATGAGGTACGGTAGATCGTACTCAATTAGAAGAGGAGAAAGATGAATTACCGAAACATAAAGATCAAAGTTAGATTCTTTGTTCTACAAGCGATTTTGGGATTAGCGCTTTTCCCGACGGCAGTTGTGCGGGCATTCGACAATCCAAATGGACCGGTATTACCGGCCCAATGCGGTAGTTTGCAGATTGAGGAAGGCAACAAGCTGGCTTTTCACGTTTACGCACGTGGCGTTCAGATCTATCGATGGAATGGTACGGCATGGGATTTCGTCGCACCGAATGCTTCTTTGTTCGCCGAAGAAAACTATTTCGGTGAAGTTGGACACCATTATGTTGGGCCAACGTGGGAAAGTAAGAGTGGAAGTAAGATCGTAGGCCGCCGTGTTACTGGAACCGGGTGCACGCCTGACTCGAGTGCTATTGCATGGTTGTTGCTGGAGAAGGTTAGTACCAGTGGTTCTGGTATCTTCAGCAAAGTAACCTTCATTCAGCGTGTCAATACAACTGGAGGACTGCCTCCAACAACGGCGGGTTCATCGGTCGGTGAGATCAAAGAAGTTCCCTACACCGCAGAGTATTACTTTTATCGGAAGGACAGTGGTCAGGAGTAGTACTAGATTAAGGCGGCGCATCGTGCGGACGCGCCGCCCATTCAACCTGGCAGAAAGCACTCCGGAGCATAGAAAGTTGTAGACAAAGGGCGGTCTGTTTATCGACCGCCCTTTTGTGTTGGCCACAGGTTTTCACAAATAACACGGAAAAGGCTTGGAGTTATACCGAACACTCTTGTGCTTGCTATCGTACTCTCAATGGGTTCCGTTAAAATCGAATTCAACTCGAGGGTTTATGTATTGTCCTAACTGCGGCCAACAACAAGTCTCCGATGAGATGAGGTTCTGTTCGCGTTGTGGGCTCGCGCTGAGCGGCTTGACGGAGTGGCTCGCAGCTGGTCGATCGCCCGCAAAACCTGCAGACCACGATCAGGTTGCATTAGATTCTCCGCGCCGCAAAGGACTGCGCCGCGGAGCAAAACTGATGTTCTTTAGCTTAGTTCTCTTTTCTATTTCCCTGGTAGTGAGTCTTGCAATCGACGAGGGAGCGGTGATGTTGCTTCCATGCGCCCTCATCTTTATATCGCTTGTATGGATCCTCTACGCCCGGCTATTCATCCCAAAGACAGAATCAGTTAGTCCTCCCGCTTTTCAGGCCCCGAGTGTTCAGAGTCATACCTTTGAATCCAATTCAGCACGAGCTCCTTTGAATCCTGCAACCACTATGTCCATCCCACCGATTAGCCCGGTGAAAACTAACGAGCTTGCCCAACCTCCCAGTGTTACGGAAAACACTACGCGACTGCTCGATGAGTAGCAGTATTCAATCAGTAGCTTCGCGACTGCTATCGTGTCTCGGTGCCTCTGTCGTGATTGATGCGGCTTATTCACCATTTGAGACGCAGAGAAGCACAGAGAGATAATCCAGTGGCAACCTATGCTTTAGAATCAAGAGGCATCTGATGAAAAGACAGTGCTCGTTAATATTATTTCTTGCTCTGTTGTGTTTACCCGTGAATGCACAAACAAGTACAGGCAAAACTCAGGCACATATTCCTGCAAACGGTACCGCCGAACGTAAAGCTATTGTGGATGCATTGCGAGGAGATCAGGACGTGATCTTCAAAGTGCACTACATCAAGGTGCACGGCGACTGGTGCTGGATTGATACCACTCCGATGGATAAACAGGGCCATGCAACTGCAGAGGGTGGTCCAAATCTTTTGCATCTGGAAGACGGAAAGTGGAAGGTCATGGATCTTTCAACAGTCCCCGAAGATTCTAAAGATCCGCTTGGGCCCGAGGACGCAAGTCCTGGCTATGTCAAAAATCTAATGAAAACTTTCCCGGGACTTCCACGAGACATCTTTCCCAGGCCATCGCATTAGAGGGCAGTGGGCAGTGGTATAGGTCCAATAGGTCTTATAGGTCCTATTCTTGACCACTACTGCCCCGCTCTAATTTCCACCGACTTTTCCCGGTCCCCACAGCGCTCTTCCGGGCTTTGATCCAGTGTGCTCTCCGTCCTTAAGCACCTGCACGCCATTTACAAAAACATCCTGCACACCAACTGAGTACTGGTGTGGGTTGTCGAAAGTTGCACGATCCGCGATTGTTTGTGGATCGAAAATAACGACGTCTGCAAACATGTCCTTCTCAAGAAGTCCACGATGATTAAGACCGAGATTTGCGGCAGGCAAGCTAGTCAACCTGCGAATAGCTTCTGTCAGTGAAATAACTTTTTCGTCGCGCACATATTTTCCGAGCAGGCGCGCGAAATTGCCATAAGTACGTGGATGTGTTGACGATTTTAGAAATACTCCTTCTGCAGCTATTGAAGCTGCGTCAGACCCAAACGAGACCCAGGGCTGACGAATTTGTTTCTTGATGTTGTCTTCACTCATCAGAAAATAGATCGTACCGATGCGAGACTGATCTTCGAGTAGCAAATCCATGATCGTCTCAATCGGATCTTTTCCGCGCATCCTGGCAACTTCGGCAAGTGTCTTACCGGTGAGCGGCTTCAAGTTATCGTTCCTGAAGCTGGCTAATAAAATGCGATCGGGAGAACCAGACAAAAGATATAAATTTTCCCATTCGTTTGTCGGCGTGCGAACTGCTTCAGCGATCTTCTGTCGCGTCGCAGGATCCCGAAGCCGTTTGTACGCGGCGTCGCGTCCTCCATCAAATACCCACGGCGGCAAAGATGCGTCGAGGCCAGTTCCACCGGCAGGATAGGTATACATATCGGCGGTGATCTTTACACCTTGTTTGCGGGCGTCTTCGATCATCCTGATCACTTGATCCATCTTCGGCCAGTTCGCTTCTCCCGATGCTTTGAGGTGATAGATCTCGGCGGGCAAACCGGCTTCACGACTGATGCGGATCGTCTCCTGCACAGCTTCGATCAATTGTGCTCCTTCACTACGAATGTGGGCTGTGTATTTGCCCTTGTACTTCGCCGCAACTTTGCACAGCTCGATCAATTCATCAGTCTTTGCAAAGAACGCCGGCGGATATATCAAAGCCGTTGTAATGCCCAGTGCACCTGCCTCCATCTCACGACGAACCAGCTCGCGCATCTGATCGAGTTGTGCGGGCGTCGGCGGTTTGTCTTCGAGGCCGATAACGTATTCGCGGATTGTGGGGGCGCCGATGAACGAAGCCACATTCTGGGAGATGCCTCGTTTTTGCAGATAGTTGAGATACTCCGCCAGCGTGGTCCACTCGATCTCAAACTTCAGATCGCCCTGTGATGACGCGCGTCGTTGTTTCATTTCAGGGCTTAATGGCCCCATCGAACTCTCGCCGAATATCTGCGTCGTAACACCTTCACGAAGTTCACTCAACGAACGGTCATCTACTAACCATGACGTCTCAGAGTGACTGAGCATGTTAATGAAGCCAGGCGCCACCGCGAGGCCTTTTGCATCAACAATCGTCTTTGCACTAGCACTATTCAAATTTCCCACAGCCGCGATGCGATCTCCTCTAATGGCAACGTCTGCTTTCACGGGTGGTCGACCACTTCCGTCGTAAACCATTCCGTTGCGGATGATGACGTCGAATTGTCGCTGGGACTCTGGCGCTGAGCGTCCTTGAGCGGATGCCATCACTGCCTGTGATAGGAGCAGGGTTACAGACAGAATTCTCTTTATGGTCATTTTCATGGCTGCGGATTATGTCCTCTCGTTAGTTCCTTGTCACGTACGAACAATCAGGCATGTACTAAGCTGAGGGCGCACTCGATTCCCATGTCACAAACCCTCGGACCAAATACGAACAGCGTGGCAAGAAGTCAGTACCACCTCGCGGTAGCGGGTGGGTGCGCAGCTTGCTCATTGATCGAAGTTGGGCAGATCAACACCCTGGCCATTGATAACATAGTCGATCGCGTTAGCCACACTCCGCTCATTCCACAATCTTATCTTGCTGCCTTTGTCTGCCCATGGACTAAACTCATGCGGCCATAGTCGATCTTCTCTTAACTGGCGGGTGGCATTTGCCTTAAACGCATTTAGAACTAATGAGGGCTTGCGGTTGGCTGTCACTACGGAATGTACATGGTTTGTTCGCACGTTAAAGGCCTGCAGATGCCATTTCCGGATGCGACATGTTTCGCGAATTGCCTTTTCAACCGAGCCTCGTTCTCTTGCCGCAAGAACGAAAGGATCGGTCTTCAACTGACTTTGATTGTGTCGTTGCCAGGTTTCGTTCGGAGGCAAGTAGGGATCGCCATAACGGTTGTGAAAGCGATCAATGGAGCCGCGCTTGTCGCCATGTAACCACGTGCCGTAGCTGCGAAAAGAAATGAAGTAAGCGAGAGGAGTCTCGGTGTCGTTCCACATGATGAGGATGAAGAACCTTTCTGAAATGTGATGTGATAGTCTCAAAGTTGATTCGAGACTGTCAACGGGCAAGCTACGCACCCACCCGCTACCGCGAGGTGGTACTGACTGCTTACCACGTCAAAGCTACGCACCCACCCGCTACCGCGAGGTGGTACTGACTGCTTACCACGGCAAAGCTATGCACCCACCCGCTACCGCGAGGTGGTACTGACTGCTTACCACGTCAAATCCTTAACCTCTCGCAACGTTTTTTCCTTGGCTCCAAACCTAACCAAGTCTAAACTCCCGCCATGCTAACCGACTTCTCATACGCGTTTCGCACGCTTCGCAAGAGTCCCATCTTTACGATCACTGTCGTAGTCACCATTGCACTGGCAATTGGGGCCAGTACTGCCATCTTTAGCGTCACTAACGGCGTGCTGCTGCGGAGACTTCCTTATAAAAATCCAGATCGATTGGTCCTTGCTTGCAGCGATCTCCAGAAACGCAACGTCAAAGACTTTCCGCTTTCTAATGTCGACTTTCTCGATCTGCGTAATGGCGCAAACACAAACTTCGAAGATTTTGCCGCTGTTAACACTGGTCGCCTTACACTTCCAGGTTTGAATGGCACGCCTGAGCGCGTCCGCATCGCCGGCGTATCGACTAATTTCTTTCGAATGATGGGTGCGTCGATCATTGCAGGCAGAGACTTTCAGGATTCCGACGGCACACCCCAGGCGCCGGCGCCAGTAGCAGGTGCAGGAGCAGGAGCACCTGCGACGCCTACTGCAACGCGTTCACCGGGCGCTGCCTCTGCTCCTGCTCCTGCTCCTGCTCCTAGCGGTTCTCCTGCTCCCAACGCCGCACCTCCACAATTGTCAACCATGGCGATTCTCAGCAACGAATATTTCCAACAACGCTTTGGCAGTGATGCTTCAATAATTGGCAAGCCCCTTCCAGTGTCTTCCACATTTGGACCAGCGCCGATCATCGTGGGTGTTTTAGCGCCAGGATTTGAATTGCTGTTTCGACCGCAAGCAAACATCGAGCAGTTTCCAAGCATCTGGCTTGCCGCCAGAATTCCGTATGACGTAGCTAACCGCAATAACGTGCAGTGGCGCGCCATTGGACGAATGAGGCCTGGTGCGACGCTTAATCAAGCACAGGCAGAAGCGGAGACTATCGCTCAAAAAATTCGTGACGAAAACACCATCGCAAAAACAGCAGGTCAATACTTCCGGCTTGTGCCGATGAAGCAACATCTGGTCGACGAAGTTCGGCCAACAATTCTCGCGCTCATGGGTGCGGTAATTTTCCTCCTACTCATCGCCTGTGCGAATGTAGCGAATCTGATGTTGGTGAGAGCGTCGTCACGTGAGCGAGAACTCGCCGTTCGCGCAGCTCTGGGAGCAGGTTGGTGGCAGTTGGTTCGCCAAACACTCGCCGAAGCGATCGTGATTGCCGCAATCGGAACGGTCATCGGAGTCGGTCTTGCGTATTTAGGTATTCGCCAACTTCTCTGGATCGCGCCCACGAATCTACCGCGCTTGAATGCCATCAATCTTGACATGAAGGTGTTGGCATTCTCGGTATTAGCCGGACTGTTATCTGCCGTGCTGTTTGGTGTCATTCCGGCCATTCGCACTGCGAAACCAAACGTCATGGACACATTACGCGCTGCGGGACGAAGTGCATCACTCGGCGCTGCCGGACTACGTAATGCTGTCGTTGTGGTCGAAGTCGCACTTGCATTTGTACTGCTGATCGGCTCAGGTCTGATGGTCCGCACCTTCATCAACATGCAGCGTGTGAATCTCGGTTTTGATCCACGTGGTCTATTAACGTTTCAACTTCTCGGCAACGTCGGCAACTCACCACAGGAAGCGCTGAACTTCAAACGTCAGCTTCGCGACCAGCTCAATGCGATTCCCGGTGTGCGAAGTGTTACCGCCTCGTTCCCATTGCCACTCGCGGGCGGGTTTAGCCCTGTACGTTGGGGCGGAGCCGAGGCGCAAGAAGATCCGAGCAAGTTTCAGGCAGCCGATCTTCAGATCGTACTTCCCGGTTACTTCGAGGCGATGGGCACAACACTTGTGGCCGGAAGAACATTCACGCAAGACGACAGCTCTCCTGATAAAAACTTGCTGGTCGTCGACCAGGCACTCGCTGCAAAAGCATTTCCAGGCGAGTCAGCGGTTGGCAAACGGATCTTGTTTCGCGTTCGCACAAATGAGGCTCAATGGGGAGAGATCATTGGTGTGGTAGCCCATCAGCGCAACACATCTTTGATCGAACCTGGCCGTGAACAGCTTTACGTGGCCGACGGATATCTGAACAACCGCGCTGCTAACTGGTGGGCACTGCGTACAGATGGAGATCCAGCGGCGCTGGCGAGTTCGGTGCGCGAAGTGGTGAGTAGACAAGGAAAGGAAACATTTATTAACCAACTGCAGCCGATGGACTCGCTGGTAACACAAGCTCAGTCACAAACACGCTTTTCACTTTTGCTGATCGGAGTTTTCTCCACAATCGCCGCGCTGCTTGCCGGCGTCGGCTTGTACGGCGTACTTGCAACTTCTGTTCGTCAACGAACCGCTGAGATTGGAGTGCGAATGGCCCTCGGTGCCGCACCATCGCGCATCTTTCGTCTAATGGTAGGCAAAGGACTTTATCTTAGCGCTATTGGAATCGGGATCGGTCTGCTCGCGGCATTTGGACTTACGCGTGCACTGGCGAGCATGTTGGTCGAGGTCAGGCCTACAGATCCCATCACGTTCATTTCAGTCGCAGGACTTTTCCTGGTGATTGCTTTTCTTGCTTCGTGGCTTCCAGCCGTAAGAGCGGCGGGACTAGATCCGACGACGGCGCTGCGGAATGAGTAGTCAAGACCCAGGAGCGTATTTGAACCTAAATCTCCGACGACGGCCTCTCTATGAAATGTCAGGTCTCTGTCTTTTGCTTATCGCCCTTAGCCTGCAAGTGTTCTTTTCAGTCCGTAGAACATCTCAGACGTGGGATGAGGCGAATCACATCTATGCTGGATATCGCTCGTGGACCGATGCCGATTTCGGCCTGAATCCTGAACATCCACCCTTAGTCAAACTGGCCGCGACAATACCTCTCCTTTGGCGACATTTGAAGACGCCCGCCCTCGAGGGCCGCCCATTTAAAGAAGAGGCTTTTTTGGGTGGCAAGGACTTCCTCTACAAGAATGATGCTGAAACAATTCTCTCGCGCACACGCACTGTAGCCGGCTTGCTTACGCTTCTCACCGCAATCGTTGTCTTTCTCGGCACAAGGGAGATGTTTGGAGTTGGCGCGGCTTTCATTGCGCTGGCACTTCTGACTTTCGATCCAAACCTCTTAGCACACGGCGCCTTCATCACAACCGACGTCGGACTTTCGTGCTTCATGTTTCTCAGCGTATTCATGTTTTATCGCTTAGTGAAATCTCCTAATGCTTTGCGACTAATGATGACGGGGATCTCAGTTGGACTGGCACTCGCCGTCAAACATACCGGTCTTCTGATTCTGCCAATTCTATTCTTACTCGCGATTTGCGAAATCATCCTTTGCATCTTCAAGAGAAATCACGAGAGCATCGGGCGTCACACGCTAAACCTCTTAGGGTCGCTCGCGCTGATCACAATCATCGGTTCAGTGGTCTTATGGTCGTTCTATGGATTTCGATACGACGCGCGACCAAACGGCCTGCCGATGAACCCACCACTAGCCGAATATGTCGCAGGACTAAAGTCTTACGAAGCGTGGCCGATTTCAACGATGGCTCGATGGCACGTGCTTCCAGAGTCCTATCTCTATGGTCTGACTGACGTAAAACTGACTGCGAATTACTATACGAGTTACGTGCTGGGCAAAATCTACGCGCATGGTGTGTGGTTCTACTTCCCAATTGCTTTTCTGATCAAAACAACTGTTGGGACTCTGGCACTGTTACTTTTAACGCTTGGAGTAGTTGCAACGGGTCGTCTTAAACGTGTCCGAGAGATCTTGTTTCTGCTGGTACCAACATTCTTCTACCTGATAGTTGCACTGGCAGTCGGAATGAACATTGGTGTGCGTCATATCTTAATCGTGTACGTTTTTCTCTACGTACTTATCGGCGGCGCTACATGGGCTCTCTTCCAAAAAAACCGAAAGTGGGTATATGTCGTCGGTGTGCTTTTGTTTGTTCACGCGGCTTCATCATTGATGGCATTTCCAAACTACATTCCCTATTCAAATGAATTTTGGGGCGGACCCTCGCAGACCTACAAATATTTGACTGACTCAAATTCAGATTGGGGCCAACAACTGAAGAGCGTTAAGCGATACCTCGACCAGCGTGGGGTGAAAGAGTGTTGGTTTGAGTATTTCGCGGCTGGTGTTGCCGAGCCAGGCTATTACGGAATTCCGTGTAAGCCTTTGCCAACGTTAAGCACGTTATGGCTAAACCAACCGATTGATGTGCCTGCCTCAGTTGAAGGCCCTGTGCTGATTAGCGCAGGCAATCTCTCGGGATTTGAATTTGGTCCGGGCCCTCTTGATCCGTTCGGTCAGTTCAGGACGATCAAACCTACGGCAGTGATTGACGATTCCGTTTTTGTCTTCGATGGTAAGTTTGACTTGTCACTTGCTGCCGCGATCAGCAAAGTACAGAAGGCCCGGAATCTTGTCGCTGCAAAGCAACTCGACGAAGCACTGCGCGAAGCACAAGCAGCAGTCGCTTTATCACCCGACTCAGTGGATACGCAACTGGCTCTGGGAGATATTCTAAGTGAGAAGGGCCAACTGCAACTTGCGCGCGCGAGTTATGAAAAGGCTCTTCAACTTGCGAAGACAATCGAGCCGGAGTTTCAGATACGGGCGGTGCCAGGTATCGAGGGGAGATTGCGGTCACTAGATGATGGAAAGAAATAAGATTGTTCTGTTACGTCGACCACAAACGAACACTGATCACACA
>DASYPT010000186.1:0-12798 GCA_036006355.1 Pyrinomonadaceae bacterium
TTGGCCCCTGGTCGGCGTATCTGTCGATATTAGGAAAGTGAATCGATGACCGCTTCGTGATTCGTAGTATTTCGCGGACCCGTGCTTTTGGACCCTGCGGAAGAAACGGCTTTGCCAGCAGTTGTGAGGCATGGCTCTGCCCTGCCGTAAGAGAGCGATAATTGGTTTTGGGCTTCGCCCTCGATGTATTTCCAATTCAAGCGCCTGAGGGCGTAGCCCAATTGAATTCTAATCTCGCTTGCGGCAGGGCAGAGCCACGCCTCACAACTGCTGGCAAAGCCGTTTCTTCCGCAGGGTCCAAAAGGGTCCACGAAATACTACGAATCACGAAGCGGTCATCGATTCACTTTCCTAATATCGACAGATACGCCGACCAGGGGCCAACCTCGTCTCGATATTGACGCGCCATTACACGCACGATTTGCGAGATGTGACCAAGATCATGAACGACCCATGCCGCCAACAACTGGGCTAATGTCACAGGGCCAAGTTCCGGATGCGTACCACGCTTCTCCAACATGACCGGAGTTAGGTTCATCTGTTCGAGCTCTTGAATGTTCGAACTGCGAAGGTTGGAAAATGTGTCGAGCAACTCGGGCAGCGACTTCCCTTTCGACTTTTCGAACATCGCCACCCGGTCGAAAGGTACGAACGGTCGAGTTTCGCCATCGTTGATAATGATTCGGGCGCGCGAAATCCAATCCGTTTCCTCACCATGAATTAAGTGTCCTACTACATCAAATGGGCTCCACTTGTTGGGACCCTCATTCCGTTCACTCCATGCGCTGGAGAGTGGACGCAATAAGGCGTTAATCGCGGACGGCGTCTGACGTAAAATTTCTATTCCTTCTTCGAGCTTGAATTCCATATTGATTACTCTTTGTTAAGGTATACCCACGCGAACCTTCCTGATTTCAGTTGCACCTGGATGCGCTTGTAGTCGGCAGTCGCCTCGTAAATATCGGCTTCCCCAAGTTCAGCGCTGGTAACTTCAAACCGAGTTCCTTCCACCCAGTCTGATTGGTTGCCCGTGAATTGAAGATTTAGATAAGGCCCAAAAATTATTTGGCGATACTCTGGCAGTGCGTCACGTTCACCTTTCAGGCTGCGACCGAATGTCGAGACTTGAACCTCATGGTCCTGCAGCGTTCCATACGAAAATAACGATTCAAAATCTTCGCTCTCGTTCATTTATTGTATCCTCCCGGACGCGATCGCATTAGAACGGCGAGCGAAGCGACCGATTGACCTCGCGTTGGAATTCCGGTAGGCAGCGGCCGAGGTCAATCGGTCGCTTCGCTCGCCGTTCTAATTCACGAGCCACTCGATTCACATTCCAAGTCGATGCCCACTTTGTAAACAAATCTGCAATTCATGTCAGAATGAGCACATTATACGAAGGTCTTAGGCTTTTGGTCTTTGGTCTTTGCTTTGATATTTAATTCCCTGGAAACCGTTACTTAGAAGACCCAAGACCCAAGACCAAAGTCCAAATTCAAAATGATTTTTACCAAAACAGAGATTGGCGGCGTCATAGTTATTGATCCGCAGCCTTTTGAAGATGAACGGGGCTTCTTCGCGCGCTTGTGGTCAAGACCGGAATTCGAAGCGCAAGGGATCGAGGCGGCCCTGGTTGAATGCAATGTCTCGTTCAATAATCGCAAGGGAATACTGCGAGGTCTTCACTATCAATGCAGTCCTCACGAACAGGCGAAGATCATTCGCTGCACTAAAGGCGCGATCTTTGATGTCGCAGTTGATCTCCGGCCCAATTCGCCGACGCTACATCGATGGACAGCCGTTGAATTGAATGAAAGCAATCACCGAACGCTGTTTATTCCGGTAGGTTGTGCTCATGGTTATCAAACTTTGACCGAGATGTCCGAGGTTTTCTACCAGACATCAGACTATTACCATCCCGAATGTGGCCGCGGTGTGCTATGGAACGATCCGGCTTTTGGGATTCAATGGCCGCTGCCCGATCCAATCATGATCGAAAGAGATCAAACTTACCCGCTTGTCGGCGCATAACTCTCTTAGGCCAAAGCCATCTTTGCTCCGGAGGAACTAGTGGTTTACAGCTCTTCGAGATCGAATCCGATTGCTATCAAGCGACCTTCACTTTAGGCTAAAATGAGGCCGACCCATTAACTAGCTCCCTTTTCGCGCAGTCACCGCAAGGACTGCGTTTTTAACATGCGGTGAACTTGCAGCTCTCAGAACACTTGAAACGTAATTTCGTATTGATACTGCATGGCGGACGACACGACTAAAAAGGCCACTGACGCGGAACTTCCGAAGAGCCGCCGGCAGGAAGCTCTGCCTGAACGCTTGCTGCGACGTGTGCTTGAGGGAATGGGCGACGTGGTCGATCGCAAGTTCGGTCGTACTGTCGAACCTAAGAGCGGACTAACGACTTCCAAGCTCATTGATCGAATGAAGCATCTCATCGATGAACGCGCACGCGACGAAGGAAGGAAGGGACGAATTGCTCCACACCACCTGGTCCTAAAGGTTGAATGGGGAACGCACTCCGAAGCGCCGCCTGAAATTCTGAATGAGTTAAAGAATGAAGTTCTGGCAGCGGCAATCGATCACATCAACGACCACCGGTATCGGACTTTAGGGCCCGTCAATGTTGAAGCCGAAGTAGACATCTTTACCAGCGGCATTTCGGTTGATCCGAACTTTGGCGAGTTTGAAGAAGATCTTAGACAGGAAGACGAAGCAAAGCGTGCCGCAAAAGCAGGAATAGTTATACCAACCGCAGCTCCTCCGATGCCTGATATCGAGGTAATAGCTCGCATCACCCAGCCCAGTGGCACCCGCGAAATTCCGCTGATCTTTAAGCCCGGCGGCAAGCGTCTTAACGTTGGACGTGCTTCCGACAATGAACTCATGCTGAACGATGCGAGCGTTTCAAAAATCCACGGAGCATTGTTGATGACTTCTGAAGGCACCCTGCTCGTTGCCGACACGGGTTCAACCAACGGCACTTATATCAACGGCCGTCGGATAGCGTATGGAGAGTCCAGGTTAATTGAAGACGGAGACGTGGTTGGCTTTGGTGATGTTGAGGTGCGTTTGCGCAAGACTGAGTGAATGTCAGTAACCAGTGGTTAGTAGTTGGTCGATAGGACCTATCGGACATATTCGACCTATGCAACTGACATAGACAACATGAACTCGTTGCTTTTGCTGCTGCTACAAACTCCCTCCCCGTCACCAACTCCAGTCGTGCTGGAGCGAATGCCCGCGTTGTATACGCTGATCTACGTCGGCGGCTTCGCCTTCGTGATTCTTCTTTTGCTGCTTAGCCTCGTTCGCAATCGACGACAGCCAGTCTCAACTGCCGCGGTACCATCGGACCTTCCGAAAGAGGTACGAAAACGTCTCGGTTCCACTTCAACTAATCGCGGCTTACGTGCATTGCGGTGGCTGTTTGTCCTCCTTTCACTCGGACTCTTCGCCTTCCACATCTACTGGGCCAGATACGCGGCCGATCGCAATGAGAAATTTCAGGGGCTGAGCTATAAAGATCTGCGAACTCGGCGACTTTCAGAATCAACTCTGCGTGGCTGGATTCTTGACCGCAGCGGAAGACTGGATCAGCCGCTCGCCTATTACAGACGTGATTCAACTGGAGAGATTCATCGCGAGTATCCGCTAGACAAGGCACTCTCGCACATCTTTGGTTCGGATCGTGGGGATCCAGGACTCGAGCGAGCCTTATTTGGCGTGCAGAGCGGCGCCCTTCCTGAAGCCTGGGATGTGGTGAGAGGACAAACTCTGCAGTTCAAAGGTAATCAGGATGTTCGACTGACAATAGATCGTCAGTTGCAACTAACGGCTGTAGACCAATTAAAGGGGAAGCACGGCGCGGTTGTAGTTCTTAACCCGCAAAATGGAGAGGTCCTGGCTTTATACAGCGAGCCGTCTTACAGCCTCAAAGAAGTCGAGGACGAAGCGACCTGGATCAAATTGGAAGCAAACCAACGAGACAACCCGCTCGTCAGCCGCGCACTTGGTGCTTATTACATTCCCGGTTCTACTTTTAAAACAGTCACTATGACGGCCGCGTTCCTTGCTGGCGTACAGGACACTGAGTTCACTTGCTCGAGCGGTGGTTTCCAGGCAGCCCCCGGTGCAAATCCAATACTCGACGACGGTGGCCCAGGCGAAGTTCATGGCCACATCGGTATCGATACTGCGTTTGAGGTGTCGTGTAACCAGTACTTTGCCCAGATGGGGGTAAAGCTGGGCACTGAGCGACTCAAAACAGCGGCTCAGTTACTCGGCATTGGTACCTACGACACGCCCGCTGAGGCGTTAAGAGGGCGGAAGGAGCCCGAGATATGGAACGCAAGTTCAGACGCCGTCAAACGCGCTCTCGCGCCTCGTGAAGCGACTATTGTGACCGGCAAAGGCGTAACAAGATATGACCTGGCTTTGATGGGATACGGTCAAGGCTATGCCGGCCAGATGACACCGTTTCAAATGGCGTTGGCGGCAGCGACTATTGGGAACATGGAAGGCAAATTGATGAAGACCAAAATGGAATTCAACCGGGCGCCAGAAGTCTTCAAACAAGTCTTGCCTGCCTCCTCAGCCGCTCAAATGAGATCAATCATGAATCTGGTCACCGGTGGACCAAGTGGAACAGCACGCGGCGTATTCGCGCCCGTGAAAGCAGCGGGCATTAATACAGGAGGCAAAACTGGGACGGCTCAGAAAGTTGTGCCACTTTACGATCCAAAAACCGGTGAACCAAAAACTCGGCATCGTGTTGAGAAGGACAACAAGGGCAACATTATTCGTGAGTACGACGAAGTGATCATGGACAACGAGCATCCACGAATCGATGCATGGTTTCTTTGCATCGCGCCGATCGAGCGACCACAGATCGCGATTGCGGTGATCGTCGAAGGTGGAGGCTATGGTTCGAGATCTGCGGCGCCCATTGCAGCGGCTTTAGTTTTGAAAGCTCGTGATCTTGGTTATTTCAGCGGTGCAAGAACAACAGCTCCAGTGAGTGCAACTGTGAAGGGCCTTACCCGATAGTAGTCTGATTTGGAGATCGTTGAAATTTGCTCCGGAGGAGCAAGATGTTTATAGCGCTATTTGACCATGGCTGTGCGCTCCAGCGGAGCGCGATGTGCTTTCTGCAAACAGTCTACATTCCGCTCCTGCCGGAGCGGGTAGCGCCGACAGTGTCAGCCTATAAACATTCTGCTCCTCCGGAGCAAAGAACTGTAGCTACGGACATTTACTACAAGGCAGCGAATAACTACTGACAACTGACTACTGACTAACAACGAACTCGTGAAAAATCGCGCGTCATCACATCTGTTACTGATCCTTCTGATACTCGGTCTCGAGATCATGGGATACCTTGCCGTTCATCGTGCGGCCCTTCTTCGGGGATACGAAACATCCACGATTGGGGCTGTCCGCGATCTTTTGATGTTCGTGCCGCTGCTCTTTCTTGCTTTGTGGCTCTCGCGTTCGATGCGGTTCGTCGGTAACTGGGTCCTGTTCACGACGGCGATTTTGTTGTTTTCCTTCGGCATGATGATTCAGTACCGGCTCTACAGCGATCCGGAATACAACGCGCGCAATAAGGCCGATGCTCGTGAAGAAAAGATGGAAGCGCTTCGCCTGCGTTACATCATGGAGAACTACGATCCGGTCAAGAAACAGATGATGGGCTTGCCAGCAACTCCGGCACAGCCGGTCTCTTTAGAGCAGTTGCCACGCAAGCCCTCGTCATACTCGCTTTGGAACGCACTTACTTCCAGCTACACCTGGATACCAGTCTTCTCGTTTTTTGCCTTTGCGCTCGCCTATGCGTTTTGTGTACGCGATGGTTTCCTACTCTGGCTCCAACGCAATAGTTTCATCATTGTATTGTTCACGTTGGTGCCGCTGGCGATTGCGGTTGTTACTTCAAGCGCCGGTAAAGCGCTGGGCAATATGACTCCGTGGGAACCTTCGAAGATTCCGTTTCTGGTTGGGTTCGCCGGCATCTTAACAGCTCGTTATAAAGATCTGGCTGAAACCTATTGGGGCATTCCGCGAGCACGCGATATCGTGCCTCTTCTGGTGATGGCGGCGATTCCTTTCGTTCCCTTTTTCGCGCTCAAGGATTTCGGCCAGATGTTGATCTTTAGCGGCGCGTACACAACCCTATATCTCGTTGCTGTTCGTCGCTGGCCACAGTTACTTCTCTTCGTTGGCAGTGTACTTATCGTTATCGGAATCCTCGTCGTTGGTGCGTTACCCCGCGATGTTCAGGAAAAGGTTCCGCTTCTGCCAACAATCGCAACGCCAATTAGCGCGGCCTTGCCTTCGCGTATCCAACAACGATTCCATCTTTGGCTCGATGGGTTTGATCCGCCGTCGCCGGAAGTTTCCTGGTGGAAAAAAGATTACGATGAGGCGTTAAGCAAAGACCCGACGTTGAAACAACTTGCTGAGCAGAGTCCGGCGATGCAAAAGACGGTTAATGTGGATATCTGGTTTGACAAACTGGCATTTCAACCAGCACAAGCCGTATTTGGGATCGCCTCCGGCAAAACGACAGGACGAGGGTTTGGCTTGGGTTATCCTGAAGTTATTCCAATCGCCGACTCTGACTATGTCTACGCAGCAGTCGCCGAAGAGACCGGGTTGACGGGTGGCGCTGTAATCATCGCCGCGGTTATTGTTTTCGTAATCGCAGGTGTTCGCACATCGCTTGAGTCGCGTGATATGTTTACGAAGCTTTGCGCGGCTGGCCTAACCGCTTTTATCGGTTTTCAGGCACTGGTGAACATGGGAGGTATTTTACGGGCGTTACCGATGACCGGAATCACTTTACCATTTGTGAGCCATGGAGGTTTTAGTTTGATTACAAGTTTTGCGATGCTCGGCATGTTGATGGCATTTTCAAGTCGTAATGCCCGCGACCGAGTTATTGCCGATCGTCCGGCTCCAAAGAGTTCGTCTCCCCTCAAGTTGGAGGCAGTCCAATGAGCAAAAACGCCAAGGCATTCACAATTCAATCGGCATCTCTCTCCGATCGTGGTCTGAATGAGCGGCGCCCCCTGAACGAGGATTCGTTCCTGGCCGACGGCGAGCGATCCATCTTCGCGGTCGCCGACGGAGTAGGTGGTGCGGAAGCGGGTGAAGTCGCTTCGCAAACTGCAATCGAAGTGTTGGATGAAGCGTTCCGTCATCAAACCGAAGACGCAGATGTAGAAGACTTGATGGAGTTGGCGATTCAACGAGCAAATTCATCAATTCATCAGATGGCTCAGGAGCACGCGCGCTTCTCAATGATGGCCACCACGATCGTTGCTTTGCATCTGGATGGGAACGTGGCCACGATCGGACATGTCGGTGATTCGCGTCTTTATCGCTTAACACCCGATGGTAACCTTCAACGTGAAACTGAGGACCATTCAATCGTCGAAGAAGAGGTGCGTGCGGGACGCATGACGCCCGAACAAGCAGCCAATCATCCCAGCAAGAATGTGATAAGCCGGGCCCTGGGCGCAGAGGAAGGCGTCGAAGTTGACATGAAAACAATGGAGGTTGAGGACGGTACTGAGTTTCTACTTTGCACTGATGGAATAACCCGCCATGTGTCTGATGCGGAACTGCGTCAACTCCTCGTATTAAATGATGACCTGAAGTCAGTCTGCGACCAGTTGAAAGAACGGTGTTATGAACGTGGTGCTGAAGATAATTTGACCGTTGTCCTTGTTCGCGTGGGAAAGAGAATTGCTGCCCACGAGCGAATGGAAGAGCTCGAGCCGACGATTACTCCTGACACACAACCAGTTCTTGCAGTGCCCCAGGATGGAAATCAAACGATGGTTGGTGGCAAGCCCGAGACCGCCTTCATTCCTGCGTCTCGGATCGCCTTTCCTGCTCCGTCAACCGAGGCTCAGACTGTTGTGACGCAAGAGAGGTTGAATGTCGATCCGACTGTTAGAAAATCCGGCAGCGGCGCCGCTAAACTGTTTGGCGCTATCCTGATTTTAGTTTTGCTCGCTGGAGCATTTCTTGCCGGAGCGCGTTATAGAGATCGGTTACCCTTTTTCGCCGCACAGCCAAAACCAGAACCAACCGTCGCAGCCGCTCCAAAACCCGTTGAGGAACCGTTCGTCCAATTCGAACGTGCCAGGCGTGAAGTAGACAAAGACCCCAGAGCCTGGCTGGCAAACGAGCCGAGCAAAGAATTGCTGGCATCTGGTGTCCAAACGCCACTCGACTCCCCAAATCCCGAGTTCCTATATCTGTACGGCCGCGCAAATCTGTTAACTGGTAATCCCGACGAGGCCTGGCGAGCGTTTGAAGCGGCAGTTTCCAAAGCGGATTCGGCCACAGGCTCTCAAAATGCTCTTGTGAAAAAGGAAGCCACATTGGGGATGGCTGCCGTAAGCCTGAAAACGCAAAGCTCCCGCCAAAAAGCCCTGTCACACTATGACGAACTGACCAAACCTCCTGCCAATCAAACTGCCCCTTGAAACTGTTCCCTGATCTCTTCGTTTAGCATCTAAGGGGTGCTAATCAGGGCGAACGAATGTCGGAACTAAAACTTCAACAGAGCAGACTTGATGGTCGGTATGACGTTCTCGAGTGTCTTGGACGTGGAAGTTACGCTGAGATCTACGTAGCCAGGGACAACTCCGCCACCGACGGCGCTCCTCGCACCATCGTTATCAAGGCGCTCAATATTTTTCTGCAGGACGAACCTGATGAGGAACTCGAACGAACGCTGGTCACAAATTTTCAGAATGAGGCCGTCGCGTTAGATCGTGTCAGACATCCGAACGTAATCAACAGGTTGGGCCACGGCACAGCCATCGATCTCGCAGGAACCACTTTTCACTACATCGTCCTTGAATATCTTCCCGGGGGCGACCTGGCTGCGTTAACGCGTAATAGGCCGTTATCAATCGAACGCGCAGTCCATTACCTCGAGCAGGTAAGCGCCGGTTTGGCACACGCACACAAATGCGGCGTTATTCATCGAGACATCAAGCCGCAGAACCTTTTGCTGACCGCGGATCGTCAAATTGTGAAAATTGCAGACTTTGGAGTTGCGCGTCTAGACGCGAATGAAGGTGCGATTACTCGAGTTGGCACAAACATCTACTCAGCTCCTGAACACAACCCTCTCATGCATACTGGCCAGCTCGATACTGCCAGGCTAGGCGCACCCCGCGATTACTTAACACCTGCCGCTGACATCTATTCGCTCGCCAAGACGACTTATACGTTGCTAGGCGGTGAATCACCCAGAAGGTTTGCACAACACACGATTACCGAACTGCCGTTAACGGCCAGTGATAAGCAGTGGTCATCAGCAGTCCTGCGAGTACTACAAAGAGCAACGCAGAACCGGCCCGAGGATCGTTACCAAACGGTCGAAGAGTTCTGGGACGACTTCGCGGACGCTACTCTACCGCCGACACGACCGCTCCAGGCAATCGAGCCCGAACTGGAACCCAGACGGAAGCCAAGCGAGGACCTTTCACTAGTTCCGGAAGAATTCACTGAGGCTGCCCCACCCCGACCACAATTTGAGCCTGAGTCTCCGAAACTCCCCGGTACGGATCTCGACTCTATCAGGAGACCACGCATTGTCGTGCCGATTAGCGTTGACGCCCAGCGCCAGATGGAACTGGAAACCAGGGCGGAAGCAAGAGCAACTAAAACTTCTGTGAATGCTCGTAAGCCGCCGCTTGGTGGTCCAAGTGGAAGGTCGACGCCGGCAAGCAGAGGACGGAGAGCGCTGGTTGCGCTTGGGTTGATTGTGGCCTTCTCGGGGATGTTACTCGCAACCCATAAATACGTGACGTCTCATTGGAATCCGCTGACTTCGATCACTAAGCCTGCTGAGAATTTTGAAGTGGGCAAGGAAGGTGTTACAACCACAGATGTGAATCTTCGGCCCATGGCAAATACAACGAATGCTCCGATAGGAATTGCCGAGTTGGGTTCTCGAGTAAAAGTTTTGACTATTGCAGACAATAATTGGGTTGAGGTCCAGGTGGTCGCGCATGGAAGGCCAAAGACCGATCCTTATTCGTCAGACCGAGGATGGATTAATAGACGTTTTGTGAAATTTGAGTAGATGTCCGATATGCTTTAGCTTGTCGTGACTCAACCTACCAAGAGCCTCGGATCATTAGGGCCTCGGTTGGTTGCGACACGACAAGCTAAAGCATATCGGACATTTCCCGAGGAGATTTAAGTTGGGATTGATTGAATCAATTAGAAAGTGGATCGACGGCGAGACAGGTGAGGACCTCCTTGAGGCCGCTGATGAACACGCCAAGCCGCGGCGTGTTTGGGAAGAGTTCCTGGTAAAGATTGCGCGTGAAGTCGAAGCAGCAATGCAACGTGAAATGTTCACTCCGCCGGGTGGTCCCACTTACATTCCTCGCGAGTACATCGTCTACCTCAGCGCGGACGACGATAAAGATTGGCAGGGTGACAAACGTCGAGGTCTGGAGCAGGGTTTATTCCACGTGCTGTCGGAACGTGCACGCGAGCTCAGTGGTTCGACGCAACTCGCAGTGAAGTCGTTTGCCGTCGAATTACGCGTCGATGGAACACTGAATAAAGGCGAATTTCGCGTCCAGCCAGTTTGGGATGAGACCGAATCCGGACACACGATGGTAACACCTCGAGTTGATCCTTCGAGATCCACTGCGAACTTCAATCCAAACGAGACGATTCGCGAGTTTGCCAGCGACACGAGTGAAAGCGAGCAGACAATCGTCAGACCTAAAACCGTTCCGCTATACGCGATTGAGATTTGGCGCAACGGAGTGCGCGAGGCAGTTGTTCCTGTGCTTAAGAACGAGATCACGATCGGCCGTGGTTCGAGAAGCGTCTCGGTTGATCTTCCGATCAAGGGTGATCCGGAAGTGAGCCGTGTGCATGTCGTCTTGTCACGTGATAATGAGGGACGGTTTTGGCTGGTCCCAAAAGGTCGCAATGCCACAGTGGTAAATGGCCGTGAACTCACTCGCGAGGAACCAACGGAGATCCTACCCGATCAGAAAATATCGATTTGTAATTTTGTTCTGCGGATTCAGCCGAAGTAGAACGCGCGGCCCTTCACTATCTTGACGCCATTCTACTGGCATCACATAATCTGCTCATGAAGAAGCGGACAGCATCCAAACAAAGCGTGAAGCGTCCTCACCGAATTACGGTTTCACGTGAAGAGGCACTTCACAAAATGAAAGAGTTCGTGAAACGAAAGGAGCGGTTCCTTGCCACTGCTCGAAAGAGTAAGAGTTGAAGTTTATATACCCGATTTACCTCATCAAGAATATTGGGGCCTCTTATACTCCTTCCAGGAAGAATTCAGTTATGCATTCGGTGGCTGTAGTATTCTAAGAGGCATTGACGGCAGTTACCTCTCGATCAGCGGTAAATTGATCTCAGATCGAATCAATCTGGTCTATTCAGATCTTCCCGTTGCTTTGTCTACTGATTTCGCTACGGTTGCGAAATACGTTCGGGAGCTAAAAGAAGCGGCTGCGAGTGCCCTGATGGAGGAGTCTGTCCTGATCTCAGTGGAACAGGTTTATCATTACATTTGACCTAACCCGCACTCCAGATTAAAGCCAGGAAGCCTTGCACAGCTGACTCGCCATTGACTGTCTAAGTTAATAGCTTTATAACCCCCTCCTAAATCCCCATAGCCCAGTTTACTCAAGGAGACCCCGATGAAACGCACAGCTTTTGCCTCCCTGCTCACGATCTTTCTCCTGACTATCGTCTGCCAACGGCCAGGACACGCTTTCGATGATGGCCCAGCCGCTAATGGCAAGTTCCAGTTTCAACTCGAAGATAACAATACTCGCTACATCGAATTCGACGCGCGTCTGTTTGGTGATAAGGCGCGAGGAACCATGACGTTTAGTGACCCTTCGTCTGTTCTCGGCGATGGGGACTCAAACAATCTCGCCACCGGAGCAGTTGTCACAGCTAATTTCGATTGCCTTAAGATTGAGGGAAATCGTGCCGTGATGGGAGGCGCCGTTTCTCAATCCAACTTTGCGTCGCTCATCGGCCATCGTGTTCTCCTTGTCGTCGAAGATAACGGTGAAGGTGTTAACGTTCTCAATCCCGATCGACTGACCTGGGGCATTTACGATTCGAGTAAACCAAATTGGATTCCTGTCGACGCGGAAGACCCAAACGATATCGGAGCAACTCTGAAGTGGATCGCCAAGGATGTTGAAAGGGACGACGATGTTGGAATCCCCTCGCAAAGGGACACAACGGTCGGCTGCACAAGTTTTCCGCTATCCTCGTATTCATTTGTGAACGTACCTCATGGCTCGGGCAATCTTCAGGTAAAGCCCTGAAGCGAAAACAGAACAGCGTCGAACAGAAGTCACCAGCCCAAACACACGAAAGCTCTTCTGACGGAGCGCGGCCGTCCTCGGCCGCCCCCGTCGTACAGGACCAAGTTACCAGGTACACGAGCGCGCTCCGACAGAAGAGCTTTCGTGTGTTTGGGGATGGCGGTTCTGTACGACGGGGGCGGCCGAGGACGGCCGCGCTCCGACAGAAGAGCTGTCGTGTGTTTGGGGATGGTGCTTCTGTTCGACGGGGTGGCCGAGGACGGTTGCGCTGCTCCATAAGAGCCCTTGCTTACTTGTACTTTTTTCTCACATGCTCTAATCAAGACCACGTGTCCATAACAATCGAACAAGTGCCTCCTGATTCAACTGCGGCTGTGGCACTGATTCGCGAACTTGACGAACACCTGGACCAGCAGCC
>DASYPT010000187.1:0-6711 GCA_036006355.1 Pyrinomonadaceae bacterium
GGGCACCACCAGGTATAGAGCTGCAAACAATGAGGGCGAGTCGCCTGGGGCGAATGCGGCCCCAGGCTTTACACCCTCGGCCCTGTTGCGGGCTATCTTCAATGATTCGTGCGAGCTATTTCGTGGCCGGCAACTTGAAGATTCTTGTACGCGTGACAATCGAACGGGCCTTGTCTGGTTCGGTTACGTCTGTGAACAGATCGTTAATAGTTTTCCTTTCGTCTTCAGTTCGACGCGCCCGATCAGCATTGAAAGCCGCGCCGATTTTCTCGAGTCCGGCCAGGTTTGCTGTTGCCATCCAAACGAAATGCGTGAAATCGCCATCAGTCTTGACCTCCTCAACTGACATCCCATAGGCGAGTATCACGCCGTCACTAACAAGTTTGTCGAACACAGGCTTGTTATATTTCTCCCACGTCGCTCGATACTCGGCACTCTTGCCCGGTTTCACTTTTATAAAGTTGTAGCGAGTCACCGGTAACACGCCTGCGGCAGGAGGCGGACCATAGTTAGCTATGACGTCACGCGCTAGCCAGTCGCGAGTTTTACTCATGTCGAAAACTTCTCGCTGTCGCTGAGCGGTGGTCTTGGCTGGTTTGGACTTTGCTTCATCAGCTGCCAGCTTTGCGAGCTGTGCTTCCATTGCTGTCTGAACTTTATCGATCCCTTCCCAGTTGGCGACTGAGAACCAGATGAGATGCGTGGTTCCTCCGGGATAACGAAGAACTGGCGTTTCCATTCCCCAGGCTAGAACGACGCCTTCGGCCATTAGCTTGTCGCGTACAGGTGCGCCGACAGTCTTGATGAGATTCATCAATTCATCTTCCTTACCGACGTTTACGGTGTAGTCGTAGTAGAAGGTAAGAGGTTGGGGTTGTGATTGTTGACCCGCAGTGGTAAAGCACAGCACGAGCAGGGTAAAGGGGAGCAGCAAAAGTTTTCGCATATCTTTCTCCATGAAGCCGCCAAGCGGCTGGGCTAGGGGTTGAATTACCGAGATAGAAGTCTGGGCTTTGTGATGGTTCAACTCTCCTGAACTAGAGATCGGGTTCAGGATTTGGTTCGACCAGTGAATTGCTTAGGCAGCTTTTATTTGAAGAAGCACGCCCGCGTCAAGAGCGGGAAAGAGTTTCACCTGTATGGATCAGATAACGTCCGGGTATCTCTTTCAAATCAAGTCAGATTATTCTTTGAGAAGCTGTCTACGGTTCGCGAAAGGACTACATACAACGCATAATTTCTTCCAAGCCAGCTGATGTTCTCATCAAGGTCAAGATTCCCGGCGACCCTGATATCAGCGAGACAGTTCCGGTGACATACAAGTGATGAGCTGACGATGCTGCGTCGTTTCTTCAAGAAAGAGACAGCAAACGCTTGTTTCTGGACCGCGATCTGTAGGCAAACAGAAATTGGCCACAGATTTCAAAGCTCGCTGTTAACCAATGAAACCTGTGGCCAATTCTTTAGTTACTTTTTAAGTACGTTAACGGTCACCGTCGCTGTCGCGGTTCCACCCTTACCATCGCTTACCGTGTAATTGAAGGTATCTGTTCCGCTGAAACCGTTTCGTGGTTTGTAGGTCAACGTCTTACCGCTGCCCGTGATGTTTACCGAACCGTTTGCTCCCTGAGTTACAGCCACAACTGTCAGGTTATCGCCGTCAACATCCGTGTCGTTGCTCAGCACCGAAATGCTTACGCTCATGTTCTTGCCAGTCGACACAATGTCAGGTTGAGCATTTGGATTGTCGTTTAGTGGATTAATCGTTAGTGAGACAGTTGCCTCTGCTGAAAAGGCAGCGCCATATGTCGCTCTGAATTTAAACGTGTCCGGTCCACTGTAGTTCGAGTTGGGAGTGTAAGTAAGGTTTCCTCCACTTCCACTCAACGTCCCGTGAGTTGGGTTAGCGGTGATAACGTACGACACGGTACCACCATTACCGACTCTGCCTGTGAGCGTGATCGGAAGCGGAATGTCTTCACTTCCGCTGAGCGATTGCGAGTCAGCGACGAGAGGGTCGTAGAGCCGAAGATATCGCACACCGCCATTCACCGTTGCAAAGAGCAACGAACCATCGCGACTCATCTTCAAACGTCCCTGCGTGAACGCCCAATTGCCTGGGTTCACAAACGTATTTTCAAAGTCGTAGGCAGCAGTCTGCGTAAAGGTATTAGTGTCAAACGCACGCACCTCTGTTGTTTGGGACCAGGCAAAATAGACGGTGTTCTCAACCGGGTGATACACGACTCCAATCGGCTGGGGACCGGCATACTCTCCAATCAGGTTGTACTTAACGAGATTCGCGTCACAAATGTAAGTGCCATTGTAGGTCGGAATCGCATATTGAGTTCCGTTGCTGTTTACGCCGATCTCATAGTTGTACCAGGCGGTACCATCGGTGTAGCCAAACTTCTTTAGCAGGTTTCCGTCGGCAACTCTGTATCTCCCAAACGGACCATCTGAACTGTCGGCCTCGGCGTAGCCGATGATTCCAAGATCACCACTGGACGTTACCATTGAGTTGTTGCGGACTTGAGCTAGTTCAGTCCAGGCGCCCGTGATTGGATCAAGGCGGCGTAGTGGAATCCAACCTGAGCCTTCGAAGATCGAGGTCGTCAGCACGGTTCCATCTTTCGCGTAGGCGACCGCATAGGTTCCGCCTTCCATAAAGTTACGAGTCATCAGAACCTGACGCGTTTGTCCGGTCGGCAAATCGATTGCGTAAACCCACACAATCGGATCGAGGCGACGTTTATCAGCAACCACTAGTGTGTTGCCATCTGGCGAAAGATCGATTCCGCTGAGGTTGCTTCCGGCTATCGTGAACGGAGACAAGAATGTATTCGATCCTACTTGATAACGTAGTACCGAATCGCCGTTTGTGACGTACAAGAGATCACGAGCGGAGTCGTACACCATGTCAATACGCGACGCAGCGGGAATGAAGGTTCCGAGTGCCTGAATTTTCTGACTTGATGCAACGAGTAATGCGCCCAGGAACAACATTGAGAGGAGAGTTCGACTGAATTTGATAGATACGGCTCGATGGTTGAAGGGAATCATCATGCTCTACCTTTCTAACGAAATCAGTTTAAGAGTTTAGTGAGAATCGGGGGAGTGCGAATTTTGACTGAGGTTAAGTTGTATACGTTATCAATTGATAAATAATTAAGAACTGCGAGAAGCTTAAAGCTCGCCGGGAAAAACTGTCAACAAAGAACCTGGCTCTTCTTCGGAAAGGGATTTACCTCAAGAGACTTGCCCTATTCTTACCAGACGTCATCGAACAGAAGTGCCTAGACCGAATACACGAAAGCTCTTCTGTCGGAGCGCGGCCGTCCTCGGCCGCCCCCATCGAACACAAGCCCCAAACTAGACATCCTGAAACAACCCGCTTCATGTTCAACGTATTGAGAACTCGACAGTCCGAGAAAGTCGTAATCTACCGAGACTCGACGGGGGCGGCCGAGGACGGGCCGCGCTCCGACAGAAGAGCTTTCGTGTATCCGGTCAGGGAACTTCTGATCGATGACCTTAATATCGGGCCGAAGCGCTTGCAGTTTTCAAGCTCTGCGCTTAGACGTTAGTGTAGTTCGTGTGATTCGTGGATCGTTCTTCTCGAAGGCCAACGGACAATCCACCAATCACACGAACTAACACGAAAAAGAAGCCTGGCTACTCCGACTTTTGACGTAGGCGCTGTTCTCTTAGGTGACGTGGTGCGATCGACTGTAACCAAATCAAATATTGATGGGATGCCAGGGGTTCTTGTCGTCGCGCTTGCCCTACTCATCTTTCACTGCATCTTCAACAATCGCTACGGCTATTTTCGCGATGAATTTAACTACCTGTCCTCAGGTAATCATCTCGCGTGGGGCTACGTCGATGAGCCACCACTCTTGCCATTCCTGGTCAGACTTAGCCGAACAATCCTGGGTGACTCTTTACGGAGCATTCGCTTTCTTCCCGCCTTAGTTACTTCAGGCGCAGTTGTGCTTACCGGATTAATCGCACGTGAGTTTGGAGGCGGCCGCTTTGCGCTTCTACTGAGCGCGGTGACAATTGTGATTGCGCCAATTTATCTCTCGGACGGCAGTCTCGTGACGACAAATTGTCTCGAGCCACTGTTATGGATGGGCTGCGTGTACTGTGCCTTGCTTGCCGTAAAACGAGACGCGCGTTATTGGCTTGCGTTCGGATCGATCGCGGGATTGGGGTTGGAAGAGAAGTACTCGATTGCATTCTTCGGTTTCGGAATTGTGATCGGCCTCTTAATTACGAAACATCGGCGCGTCTTTCTTAATCCCTGGTTTTGGCTTGGTGGGCTGCTCGCTTTTCTATTCTTCCTTCCCAACCTGATCTGGAGTATTCAAAATCACTGGCCTTTCCTTGAACTCATGCACAACATCAGAGCTGACGGGCGTGACGTTCAACTATCTCCCCTCGCATTCTTGTGGCAACAGATCCTGCTCATTCATCCGTTCAACGCTCCAATCTGGATCATAGGTTTGTTTGCGCTGTTCTTCGCTGAGCGTTTCAAAGAGTTTCGATTTCTGGGTTGGACGTTTGTGATTTGTTTCATCACATTTGTCGTGCTGAACGGAAAGGCTTACTACCTCGCACCTATCTATCCAATGTTGCTCGCGGCTGGTGCGGTTACAGTAGGTGCGGTTCTCACTGGTCGCACGCGGGGATGGCTCCGGAGGACCGCCCCTACAATAATCATCGTTGTGTTGCTTCTAGGCGGTGCATTGCTTACGCCTCTTGTGGTTCCCGTTCTTCCTGTCAGCACATTTATTTCTTACATGGAGCATCTACCATTCAAGGTGCCTCGTACTGAGCATAGCCACGAACGCGCGTTGTTGCCGCAGCATTACGCAGATCAATTTGGATGGGAGGAGCTCACCGCGAAGACAGCCGAAGCGTGGTCACGCCTTACGCCGCAGGAGAAGAATGATTGCGGCATCTTCGCTCAAAATTACGGACAGGCAGGGGCGATCGATTTTTTCGGGCCTCGGTACGGTTTGCCAAACGCAGTAAGTGGACATCAGACGTATTTTATTTGGGGACCACGCGGGTATTCCGGCAACTGCATGATCGTGCTTGATGACGATCGGGAAACGCTGTCGCAGTTATTTGATCAAGTTGAGTTCGTTGGGACGTCTGACAATCCTTACGCACTAGAGCGCAACATCACAGTCTGGCTCTGCAAAGGTGCGAAGTTTGGATCGCTGCAGCAACTATGGCCAAAGCTTAAAAAGTGGCGTTGATTTCTTCTCTGCGCTCCTCAGCGTTTTCTGCGTCTCTGCGGTCAAACAGGCAACTGATCCACACACCGCAGAGACGCAGAGAACGCTGAGGAGCGCAGAGAAGGCCCCAACTTGGTCCCGACTGCTATTGACGCATCACTGAATCTGAGATAAAAGGGGCGTCGTTCCTCTTGATGGCCCAGGCTCTAACGTGAATTCCGCAAAACTATCTCGAGGTTTGTTCATCACCATGGAAATGTTCTGTCGATCATTTCAAGGCTAACCCAGGAGTCTCTATGAAACATAAAATTCTGCTTTGTGTAACTATTGTGCTCGCAGGCCTCACTTTGCTTCTGATTAGTCCGACAATCACTCCCGTGTTGTCTAAAAACAGTAATAGTCTTCCAACTAAAATAAGGCCGCATGCCATGGCGATGGCTCATGTGGCGCTCGCTCCTGACAATGATGCGAGCGAGATTCAACGAGGGTTCGAGATCGCTCCCGTGAACTTGGATTTAAAGGGCAAGAACCGCGCGTTAGTCGGGCTCGGCAGTTACATCGTGAACACCGGCGGCTGCAACGACTGCCATACCAATCCGCCCTACGCAGATGGCGGAGATCCTTTCCAGGGTCAGCCGGAACAGATTAACGTTGACTGCTACCTCTCGGGTGGAATGTCGTTTGGACCCTTCGTCAGCAAGAATCTAACGCCTGACTCGCAGGGTCTACCGGCTGGTTTGACACTCGATAAGTTCATTCACACGCTACGGACTGGTCAAGATCCCGACAACCCGGACGAGTTGCTTCAAGTCATGCCGTGGCCGGTTTTTGGCAAGAAGACAGACCGCGATTTGACTGCGATCTATGAATACCTAAGGTCAATTCCTCATCGAGCGACTTGTGCTGGGAGTTAGAAAAAGAAGAAGAGGCGCAAGCATCGCTTGCGCCTCTTCCAACTGCCCCGCAATAACCTGTCGTACAGTTACCGCTTAAGCGCAGCCTTGATTTTCTTCACCTCTCCCGGAGGATCATCTACTTCAACGATGAGCCTCTTATATCGCTCGTGCTCCAGCTCAATCACAATCGTCTTCTCGGGATGGTGAACGTCCCAGAACACCAATTCACCATGCTGATAAAATGTACCGGCTCGAAAGATGTTTGGCACGTCAGTGCCTGCGACCTTGAGGCCCTGGAACCAACCCATTGCCGGCTCAGGATCGGAGTGAGCGTCTTCAATATGAGCGAGCGGGATCGTCAGCTGACTGCGCAACGACCACACTTTGTCCCAACCTCGGACCTCGAAGAGAACGCCATCTGGGGTAATTGTTATCTCAACCATGATGTGTATTACGCATCCTCGAAGACCAAGTTTCTGATTCGTGTTGGTTCGTGTGATTCGTGGATCTTTCTTAATGGGCGACGTAAAAGCGATACACGAATCACACGAACCAACACGACGTAG
>DASYPT010000188.1:0-10845 GCA_036006355.1 Pyrinomonadaceae bacterium
ATATCGAAATCACTGGAGAAAAATATGGGCAATTTGAGCTTTTTAACGCGTGCGGAGATTGAGAGCCTTGGCCCACCAACCCCTGAGGAATTGGAAGAGACCGAAGTTTCCGAGGCGTTCTTACGCGATCTCGCGCTCAAACATGTCGCAGCATTAGCGGATCCGACAACTGCAAGTGTCGCGGAACGAATGCACCTGCCACTCGCTCTTACCGATGAGCTTCTCTATCAACTCTACCGCGAGAAGTTAATTGAAATTCGTATTCAGAGCGCAGTCGGGCTCACCCGGTACGCGATGTTGGATCTCGGGTGGGAACGTGTCACCCGGTTACACGTAATGTCCGGCTACACTGGGCCAGCACCCGTAACGTTGAAAGACTACTCGCACATGATGCGTCTGCAGGCCGCGCCGTCGCGTCCGGCGTCGATGACTAATGTGCGCAATGCCTTTAGCGATCTGGTTCTGCCCGAGTCGCTTCTGCAAACTCTCGGTTGTGCCATAAATTCCCGCACTTCAATTTTTTTAACAGGCCTTCCCGGAACTGGCAAGACCGCCATTTCTGAACGCATGAACGGTGCGATCTCAGGGTCAATTTGGATTCCCTATGCGATTGAGATCGACGGACAAATCATCCGCATATTCGACGAACATTGCCATCAAAAGATAGACGATAAGTCTCCGAACGAGTTCGATCGACGGTGGATCAAGATTCAACGACCGATGATTGTTGTTGGCGGCGAACTGACGCTGGATAACACCGATCTGGTTTGGTCGGAGTCCTCGAGATTCTATGAAGCTCCGTTTCAGGTAAAGTCCAACGGAGGCACTCTGGTCATCGATGAGTTAGGCCGGCAGCGCGTATCCTGCCACGATCTGCTCAATCGCTGGATTATGCCGCTGGAACGAAGAATTGATTTTCTTACACTGCACAATGGCAAAAAAATTGAAGTGCCGTTCGAGCAGCTTGTCATCTTCTCCACAAATCTCGATGAGAAGGAATTTGTTGACGAGGCCTTTCTGAGGCGCATGGGCTACCGAGCTCGTCTCGAGCTGCCAACGCCCGAAGCATACGGAGAGATCTTCAGACGTGCCGTGATCGCGAGGGGGTTGTCAGCTGAGGATTCGGTTGTGGATCATCTGCTTAAAAAATATGACAGGGGCAACCGCCCAATGAAGTGCTGTGAACCGCGGGACCTGCTGAACCGCGTTTCGGATCTATGTATGTTAGAAGGTCAACCGCTGCAGGTCTCGGAGAGTCTTATCGATATCGCGTGGGAAAACTATTTTGGAAAGGGTCACAGCTACAAACAGTATTCAGTTGCCTCGAAGGTGCAAGCCCAGGCAGCAGTCATTTAGGGCAATTCGAAAGTGACTATCCCAACCTGGGGCGCGAACCAGCTCTTGTTCGTGCTCCAGGTTGTAGTCTAATGTGACGCCGTAGCTGGAACCGAACGGGAATTCAACTTTTTAAGAGCTAAGAGCCTCCGGAATCTGGAATGACATTGACCTACCGACATGAAACGAGGCAACGCTGGGCAAAAGTTGGCCGAATCTGTGGCTTGGCCTTAATAACGCTGCTCTTTACTGAATTCGCGGGGTCGCCAACACAAGCACAGCAAAGGGACGCTCGGCGGGGTTCGACCATTTCGGTCCGTTCGGGCGAACGACTTTCTGACGTTGCGGCGCGGGCTAACGTCTCCGCCGAGGACCTTGCAGCCGTCAATGGACTGACAGTTCAAAGTCACCTGCGAAAAGGTCAACGGCTTCTGTTGCCTTCCGTGAGTGCTCCAGCCTCGAGCGTTGAGCAGACCGGGGAGATTATCGGAAAGAAAATCGTGTTTTCTGATGGCGGCACTATCGACGTTGATGATGTTTGGAAACAGGGTGATAGTGTTTGGTACCGTCTGAATGGAACCTCACAAAGCACTAGCCGATCGATCAAATCAATCCAAAATCGATACAAGACTAAACCGGCCCCAGTGCAAACTGCGGCAGTTGTGAAGCCGGCGCCCGCACCTTTGGCGACATGGATCTATTTAGTCGATGGCGCTCGTTTGCGGGTGGATGAAGTGCGCGAGGTAGCTGATGGCGCGTGGTACAACCGCGGCCACGTCACGATCTTCCTTGGTCGTGAACGAATAGCACGAATCGAAAAGGAAAAACCACCAGAAGCGACAGGCGACTGGAAACAAACTGACTGGTCCTCGGGTAACGTTACGATCGATCAATTGATCCGGACGAATGCGAGCCGAGCCGGCGTCGATCCCTACCTGGTTTTTCTGGTAATTGAGCAGGAATCCCGGTTTCATACCCGGGCGTTGAGCCCTAAAGGCGCACAGGGATTGATGCAGTTAATGCCGGGTACTGCTCGTCGGCTTGGGGTCTCGCAGCCGTTCGATGCGGGACAAAACATTCGCGGAGGTACACAATACCTGAAAGAGCTGTTGACAATGTTCAACGGTCGCGTTGACCTGGCGCTCGCGAGTTATAATGCGGGTGAAGGAAGAGTACTTGATTACGGAAATCGCGTACCGCCGTTCAAAGAAACGCGCGAGTACGTTAAGAGAATCAGTAGTCGGTATCATTCAAATACGACAAAACAAGGACCGGCCCGAGATACGGTGTCCAGCGGTCCACAGTAGGGAGCAAAAACATGCGAAAGTTTCTATTAAGCCGATGTCTCCCCTTCATTATCTGTTTCACAGTTGCTCCTGTGCTGAGCCTGGCACAGTCACCTGATAACAATATCCCGCTGGACAATGCGGCTATCGTTAAGTTGGTCAAGGCCGGTTTTAAAGAGAAGTCGATCATCACGATTATTGCCTCACGACCTGCGCGGTTTGAACTTTCGACCGAACGCATGATTGACCTGAAACGATCCGGAGTGAGCGAAAAAGTGATACTCGCCATGCTTGCCCGGCAGGAAGGCAACGAGATTGACGATTCGTTCGGCGACGACGAGTTCTTCAGTTCATCTATGCCAGGAACTTCACCGGGAAATTCAACTAAAGATCCTCAAAATCCAAATGCGAGGCCTGCCAATCCAAATGATGGCAGCAGCGTTGACATCTTCGGTAACAACGGGACCAGTCGAGGTGCAACACGAAGTCGCGGTCAGAATGGATCGGCGTCTGGCGACACCATAACCACAGGCTCCGCAACCGTAAGAATTCTACGTCCACCAACTGAAGCTGGTGGCGCCCCAGCCAAACTGGAAAAGACTCCCTCGCTAAATAACGACGCGGTTATTGAACTGGTTGAAGCAGGGTTCTCGGACGGCACGATCATCCGCCGCATTGAACAGTCTCCCGTGAACTTTGATCTGGCCCCTGACAAACTAACTGAACTAAAGAAGCATCGGGTCAGTGAAAAGATTGTTACAGCCATGAAGGCCGCAATGGGAGACGACAGCGCCAACACACGCTCTTCCAATGTCACACCGAAACAATAATCGTGCTGTTCTGGCATCTCTGTTGTGTCTGGCATTTGCCGGACTGTTATTTGTTTGCGAACCCGCGCGACTGTTTCCTAAAGCGCTCGCTCAAAAAAACACACAACGAAAATCGAGTCCAAAAACTGGCAAGGCGCAACAGCCAAAACCTCAAGACGCTTACGAACAGTTGGGTGCGCCTCCACCAGTGCCAAAACTAAAGGAACGTCCAATTCAGGACATAAACCCAGGCGAGGTGATTTCGGTTGATACTACCGAGATACTGTTGCCTGTCACCGTGCGAGACTCGCAAGGTCGATTAGTAAACAACCTGACGCGCGGTGATTTCCGAGTGTTTGAAGACTCGAGCGAACAACCCTTGAGTGATATCGCATTGCGGCAGGTGCCCGTTGATGCGGTGTTGATGGTAGACGCGTCTTCGTCAGTTGCCAGTAATCTCGATGACTTCAGACGGGCGGCGGAGGGTTTTGCCGATCGACTTGATAAGGAAGATCGACTAAGCCTGATCAAATTCGACGATCGAGTTGAACTGCTTCAGGATTGGACTCAGAGTCGTTTTCAATTCCATCGGGCCTTGAATCGAATCGAGCCCGGAATGTTTACGCGATTCAACGACGCCTTGATGCTCGCGGCCCGCGATCAATTTGCTAAAGGTAAATCACGCCGCGCAATAATCATATTGAGTGATGGCATTGACAGCGGTCGTGGCACGGCGACGCTCGAGGCTGCCGCGCAGATGCTCTTGAAATCACAGGTAACTGTTTACATCGTCAGCAACACCGAGATTTCTCGGGCCTCAAAGAGAGCCGAGCTTGATAACCTCCTTGCCGGCCCGGACAACACTGTCCGATTCAATCAGCTACATATTGACGATCTTAAAGAAGGTTTACGTGTCCTCGACGTGAGTGAACAACGTCTTGAGCAACTTGCTGAGGTAACCGGTGGACGACTCTACAAACCCAAGTCGTTCGATGCTCTTGATGGTATTTATGCAGAAGTTGCCGACGAACTTCGTCATCAATACGCAATCTATTACACGCCTCTGAACAAGACACGCGATGGCGGCTTCCGCAAAGTTCGCGTAGAGATGACAAACCCATCTTTCGAAGCCACAACTCGTGTTGGTTACTTCGCACCGAAGTCATAGGCCAATCGAATCAGTAATGTCCGACAAGCTAAAGCATATCGGACATTCCGGAGTAATTCTTTGAGCACCGAAGCTGTCCAGCCTGGAAGTTTTAAGATCGATCCGTTATCGGAACGCTGGATAGATCTCCGCCTTGTCTCAGGCTCCCGTTTGTTGCTAGCCGGCGCCGGCTTGCTTGTAACCGTCGTTGACACCGAAGTCGGGTCGAAATACATACCGTTAATCACCACGTTGACCCTTTATACGGTTTACAGTGCTGTCGTTCTTTTGTTGTCCATTCGTAAGAGCCACGGTGTTCCTGTGCAGTACCTGCATTGGGTCGACATGATCTGGTTCGTGATATTAATCGGGTTAAATAACACTTCAAATAATATCTTCTTTAGCTACTTCTTCTTTGCCATTCTGGTCGCCTCGTTTGGTTGGGGTTACCTCTCTGGCCTTCGGATTACGCTGGTATCGACACTGGTAGTTATGACAGTAGGACTTTTGACGCTGCCCAATCCGGACCATGTCGAGCTAAAACGACTGCTTTTGAGGCCGATCGAACTGTTAATACTCGGATTCCTCATCTCCCGCTGGGGTGGATTCAAAGTGAATCTTCGTGACCGGCTTCAGTTATTGAAGGATGTAACGGTTCAAAACACGCGCTTCGGTACTGATCGCACTATTACAAGCATCATGGAAAGTTTGCGAAATTTCTTTGATGCGGATGCCTGCCTCTTGCTGATCCCGGTTGACGGCAACGCGTCGAACTCAAAGTACCAAATCTATCGGGTCCGCCGCGGACCTGCGTCAGGAGGAAGTGCTCCGGTTGAAGTTGGGGAGGACGCAGCCCAGATGTTTCTTCACCCTTCGCCGAATCACGCGGTGATCTATCGCAAACAAAGAAAGGGCGGCGCGACATTCGTCAACGTCCATAGTCGGGATTTTTCGCGAGCAGACCCGTCTGTTTGCGATCGAATCGCTACGACGCTCGATACAACCAATTACCTATCAACGCCCGTTCATACTCGAAACCAACCGATGGGTCGGTTGTATGTAATCGGCAGTCCGCAAACTTCTGACCATACGCTCGTAGACTTCGTTCTTCAGTTAATGGATCACGTGACACCACTTATCGAGAACATGAGACTGGTTGACAGTCTGGCATCCTACGCTGCCGATGAGGAGCGCCGGCGTATCGCCCGTGACATTCACGACAGCGTCATCCAGCCCTATGTGGGTCTCCAGTTAGGCATCGCTGCGCTTGCACAAAAACTTAAAAGCGGTAACGACAAAGTGGTCGATAACGTGCAAGAGCTTTTGGAGCTGACGAACCAGGAATTGGTAGAACTGCGCCGGTATGTTTGGGGACTTCGTGCGGGTGAAGAAAGGCGAGACGTGTTGTTGCCGGCAATTGAAAGGTTCACTTCTCGTTTTTCGTCAGTAACGGGAATCAAAGTCGATGTCAATGCACACGGAAAGATCGAGATTAATGACCGAGTTGCGGCAGAACTGTTTCAGATGGTGACTGAGGGACTGAGCAATGTCCGCAGGCACGCGCTTTGTAACGACGCCCAGGTTGACCTGACGTGTAGGAACGGTAAGTTTGTTCTTCAGATCAAGAACCCCAGGCCGCCTGTTACCCAGTTTGAACCGGAGGATGGGCATGACCACCAGAAGCTGTTTACCCCAAGGTCGATTTCAGAACGCGCGGCGATGTTAGGTGGTAAGACCGCCGTCACGATAGATAAGCAGAACCACACGGTTGTATCAGTAACGATTCCACTTTAGCGATATAAAACGCTTAGCAATTGTTGCTTGATCTTCAGTAATTGACAGCAAACTAGACCGTACGTGGGAGTTCGACTATTTGGTAAGTTCCATGCATAATGACCGCATAATCGCCCAAGGTACCGGACGTAAAGTTCGGGTTAACGACCATAATTATCAAGGTGGTTCGACGAAGATGACCCCCATACGCATCATGATCGTCGATGACCACGCCGTTATTCGCGCTGGCCTGCGTATGTTGATTGAGCAGGACCAGGCGATGACCGTCGTGGCCATGGCGGGTACTCCTGCTGAAGCTCTCACACTTGCCGCAGCAGAAAAGCCTGACATTATTGTGCTCGACCTGATTCTGGGTGAAGAAGACGGACTAGACTTTTTACCAGAACTTACGAAGGCCAGTAGTAATTCACGAGTGCTTGTGCTTACAGGCGTTCAAACACCTGAATCACATCGCACCGCCATCAGACGCGGCGCAATGGGAATAGTTTTAAAGCAACAGGCGGCAGAACTGCTCTTGAAGGCGATCAAAAAAGTGCATGAGGGCGAAGTTTGGATTGATCGATCCATGATCGGAAGCGTCCTTAGTGACGTTAGAAATGAGCAGCACACCTCGGATAATCCAGAAGCCTCGAAGATCAATGCTCTGACGGCTCGAGAACGCGAAGTCATCTCTTTAGTTTCTCGAGGCTTGAAAAACAAAGTGATCGGCCAGCACTTGTTCATCAGCGAAACTACGGTAACGCACCATCTCAGCTCGATTTATGCCAAGCTAGGCGTCTCAGATCGTCTCGAGTTAGTGGTCTATGCATTTGCAAATCAACTCACTCAAAAACCCTAAGATGTCCGATATGCTTTAGCTTGTCGTGACGCAACCAACCAAACCCTGAGTTTCTAAGGAGTCTCTGAAGTGACGCCTAGTTGGTTCCGACACGACAAGCTAAAGCATATCGGACATTGGACTTTTTTCCACAAATAATCCTCAGGCTCCCGGCAGAATCCTGCCAAGAAAATTCACCAAAACCTGCCAGCAAAAAAGGCATAGACCTCCGTTGTTACATTTTCGATCTAACTCTATTGTATTCGCACCCCAAAGGTCGAAGGATGTGTCCCCCACATGGCAGCAGTATTTGAACAAAGAGCAAGCGAAGTTCTCGACGGACATCTTCCGTTCTTCAATCCACTCGTTTCTACTTTCCTAAACAAAGGACGTGAACGAAGAGCCAAACCGCGTCTGAGCGATTCTTTGCCGGCAAGAGTGTGGGGCATTGATCGCGAAGGCGAATTGGTGAGTCAGGATTGTCGTGTGGAAAATCTGAGTTCGTCGGGGCTTTTTCTGCGAATGCCATGCAGGATCAAACTTCGATCGCAAATTAGTTTGGTAGTGCGGCTGTTGAACGGTTCGGGCTCAATGGCTGCGATTAAGGGTAAGGTGCTGCGAGACGAGCCGCACCTCGATGGCAGTCGAGGTATTGCGGTAAGGATCACGGAACATCGTTTCTTGTAAGCCCAGAAACTCACCTTAATCTGTTTCGGCTTCGGTTTGCTCCTTAGTCGAAAGGGGGGCATTCCGGCTGGGATCACACAGTCGTGAATGTCCATATTTTCCGACAGCAATTTAGAGTGATCCATTCGCCCGTTAGTTGCGAGAGTGAGAGTGCTGAGACTATCGATTTGCCCCCGTAGTCTTGGCTACTCAAGCTCAGGCGCAACAAACGGATTGCTGTCTATTCGCCCAGAATACTCGCTGTAACTAATTGGAGTGGTTCGAGCAGCCCCGACATTATTGCTCCTCCTACCAGATCCACTGACAATTAACCGGAGAAGTCATTCTCAAGTGTCTTCTCGAAGAACAAAAGGAGTTTTTTATGTCCCCGTTAAACTTTCGCAAGTTGGCAATCTCGCTTGCCGTATTTGCGGTAATGACTCTCGGCTTTGGCTCAATTGCAAAAGCCGACTCCCTAACCTTTGATCTAAACATCGCTAACACAGGAGCGCTGGGCACGGGTCCTTACGCCAAGGTCACCATAAACCAGACCAGCGCGACAACAGCCACAATCACCTTTCAGACCTATGCGGGTTTTCTGATCGGCGGTGCGCAGGCTGCGGATCTCAATTTTAACGGCGGTCCGGTGAGCTTCTCAAACTTGAGCTTCTCCGGCGGCTGTACCGGGGGTGGGTGTCCGGACGGAGGCACGGCGTTTTCAGGCGGAAGTGCTGCTAACGCTGACGGGTTCGGATCGTTCAATTTCACCTTGGATAATACTGACGGATTTACTAATGCCGTCTCGTCTTTGACCTTCGACGTGAGTTGTCCCACTTGCGATTGGAGTGGCGGCGCCTCCTCGGTGCTCACGGCCAACCAGTTAGGACACTTGGCCGCTGCACACATTTTTGCAATCGGCACGGATTGCGGTGGTTCACCTTGCACTGGGTTTGCGACAAACGGAGATACCCCCGGCGTACCCGAACCGGCGAGCATGGTGTTGTTAGGCACTGGCCTGATAGGAGCTGCCACTGCATTTCGAAAGCGGCGAAAGAGTTAATCCCAATAACTCTCTTAATGGTCAGCGTGCCTCCAGCAACAGGATCGGTGCTGTAGTCATGCCTTATTACCCGTAGGTAATTTGGGGACATTCGACGGAACCTGCAGGCGCGTGCCTGCAGGTTAAGTCGGACTTCATCGCCTAGCGTAACTCGCAATTCAAGAGCATGAACCTGCCTCTACACCCAACAATACTCTTGCTTGTTGTCTTAGTCGTAATCGGCGCAGCGGAGACTTCAGCTCGTGCCGAGACCTTTACGTTTGCCGGTACAACATCCGGCGGCAACACGGTTAACGGCACTGCAACATTCTCCGCTGGCGGAAGTTCTAATCTCCTAACAATCGTCATCACCAACAACCAACAGAACATCGTCACTACTGGCCAAGCAATCAGCGGACTTTCCTTCCAGGTCAAAGATGCGCAGGGCAACCTCTTGAACATCAGTCCAGTTGTCATCATGTCGCAGACGGGCCGTGAGGTGAAGTTCCTGGGAAGCCAAACCGGAGTCGATGTCAATGGTAGTGGTGATGATGCGTTGGGTTGGGGATTATCCAATCAGAACCCAGCTTATCTAAATGCACTCGGATTCACAGGGGCCAATGGAACCAATCCGCCTGATGAGTTAATACTGGGATCGCCCACCAGCACCAATGCGAATGGCCAGGTTGTCTACTCGAGCGCAAACAGTTCGATTAGTAACAGCGGACCACATCAACCCTTCGTCGTATCGACAGCCACATTTTCAGTTCAAGTGGCTTTGAATCTCCCGCCCGGTTTCCAAATTGTAAACGTACAGATGTATTTCGGAACCAACGCTGACACGCTTACAACGCAAACACCGGAACCTGGTTCGATGCTTCTTCTCGGTACGGGCTTGTTAGGTTTCGCGGCAGACGTTAGACGTCGATACGCAATGCACAAGAGCAAGATGAGACGAACATCCACAGGAGATTAGAAATGTACTCAAACCCAATCATTCTGCCTCTAGACCCCGAGGGCACTATCCATGCCCTCCAGGATGAACTGGGTCAAATCATCGGCACCGGCACCCTAGAGGTTTGTGAACTATTGCTTCACGTGATCACTAAACAAGGCACCGGACGCCGGCCTGAAGACATGCTTCGAAGAATTGAAAGAGAACGCGCAATGCCGCACCAAAACGTGAGGTCAGCTATCGCCATCTAGTTAGGCGTCAGCGCATTTCGAAATGGGGCACAAATGGTTTCCGTTGTGCGGAACGGAATTTTTCTAAGACCAAAAGCGGCTCAATAAACAGAGCAGCCATCGACAACCCTGGAAGCGAAGTGCACACTGAACGACCCAGCCATAGAGGTCCATTGCAAACTCTGAAACGTGTATCAGGCAGACTGCTCAAGCTCTTTCACGGCCACGACTCAGTCCCCGGCAGCGCCCCCCGTCTCCTCATCGTTGACGATGAGGAATCAATTTGCTTCTCGATGAAAGAATACTTCTCTCATAACGGGTTCATCGTCGATACCGCTAGAGACGTCGAAGAAGCAGAGAGGCTTATCGGCCAGGGAACTTACAAAGTCATCATTCAAGATCTGCGCATGGGTCCTGCCAGGGATCATGAGGGACTTCACATCGTTCGTTTGGTACATGAGCGAAGTCCTGAGACCAGGGTCGTGATTCTCACGGCCTACGGCTCCAGCGAGATTGAGGATGAAGCGAGGCTCCTTGGCGCGGACGCATTTTTGCGAAAACCACAGCCTCTCTCTCAGGTCGCGCAGGTCGTTCGGGGTCTTATCGAATCGCCCCGGCGGTCGGTGCCACCTGCGTAGTGCTCTTTGATTTTAAGTGCAAAGCGCGAGCTTTGTGATTATGACAACACCTGCAACGCCCCAATTTGCGACACCCGCATTACACGTTGAAGTAGAGACGAGTACTGTTCATTTCACAGCAAGGCAAAG
>DASYPT010000189.1:0-53443 GCA_036006355.1 Pyrinomonadaceae bacterium
TCTGGCGTTTCGACTCCTTCGGCAATCACCTGCATACCGAGATTGCCGACCAGCGTAACGATCGTTTTCACTATTTCTAGGTTTTCACCGGATTGTAGCTTTACCGTTAGATGGATCGCGGAGTAGTCCATAGTTGCAAGCAACATAAGTCAGCCTGTTTTTCCCCTTCGGCGGAGGTTACTCAGCCTAAGAAGTCTCTAATAAAACCTTGATAGATTTTGGTTTGCTCCACGGGTGAAGTTACCCGGCTAGAATAAACGGTTCCAGGCTTTCACAAACGCCGAACAGAATATACTCAAGTCGGTTGAAATTGAGGAAAAATTGCGAGAGATCGATTCGGCTCATTTTCAGTACGCTTAACAAAAACGCGTAAGCAGCGAACGAAGCAGAATAGGAGCCATGGAGGGGAGGGAGCCATGGCGAAGGAACTGTTGACTGATGCGTTGTGGGCGCGGATCGCGCCGCTACTCCCGGCGGAGTCGCCGAAGTCCCAGGGCGACAGCAGACGTCTCACGTTTGTTTTTTATCATCTAGCATGGGCATTAGAAATTATCTGATTGAAGGCCTCTCCGGCACCGGCAAAACTTCGGTCTGCGATGAATTGCAGCGGCGCGGTTACCATGGCATTCATGGTGATCGCGAATTGGCTTATTAGGGCGATCCGGAAACTGGTGAACCGACGGATGGCTTCGCACACGAGCACCACATTTGGCAGGTAGATAAAGTAAAAGCCTTGATCGCCAACCAGGATGAACCAGTAACATTTTTCTGCGGTGGCTCAAGAAATTTCGCAAAGTTTATCGATTTATTCGACGGCGTTTTTGTCCTTCAAGTCGACCTTGACACATTGAATCGGCGGCTTGACGAGCGACCGGACTCTGAGTGGGGCGGCGGAAAGCCAACGGAGCGGAAACTCATTACGCGATTGCATCAGACGAAAGAAGAGATTCCGAAGAACGGCATTTCAATCGACGCCACCGCATCGGTTGCACGCGTCGTTGACGAAATCCTTTGCCAAAGCGAAGCAGATAAATGAATGCAAACTATCACCGCTCATCGCCGAGCCCGGCCTTGGCGGATGCTATGTTTAGTCGGGTTACTTCGCCGTGACAGTTAGATCTTCTGAGGAGGAAGATCTGAGTTAGCCGGGCCGTTGATAACCACACCAAGCGCATCAAAACGGGAACCATGACAGGGGCAATCCCACGTCTTCTCTACACCATTCCAGGTAACGATGCAGCCAAGATGAACACAAACCGCGGACATACTGTGCACCGTGCCGTCGTCATCACGATAAACTGCCACCTTTGTCAGACCACTTCTTACGACAGCGCCCTGCCCTAATTCGATGTCGTCTGCCGAATCGACTTCACCACCTGTGAGGACATCTGTGTATTGAGCGGCTACATTCAGATTCTCTTTCACAAAGTCTTTCGCTGCTGAGAGAGTCTTGCGCGATGGATCATAGAGATCAGCCCATGGATTCGTCTTTTCAGAAATAAGGTCCGTGAGTAACATTCCCGCAATAGTCCCGTGAGTCATTCCCATTCCAGAATCGCCAGTAGCAATAAAAATATTATCATCTCCGGGATTGCGGCCAATGAAGGCGAGACCATCAACTGGTTCCATCACCTGCCCGGACCAACGGAACTCAATTTCTTCAATCGGAAAACGATTGCGCGTCCACTGCTCGAGTTTTCCAAAGCGCTGACTTCCATCGTGCTTTTGGCCCGTCTTATGGTCTTCGCCGCCGACAATCAAAATGTCATAGTATTCACCTTTTTCCAGCCGAACATAATGGTAGGGTTTAGACAAATCCTGCGGAGCGTCCCACAGCAGTATCGAAGGAATTGATCCTTTCTTCACGGGAGCACCGATAACATAAGTGGTGTAGGGTGCTTGTTTGGTGTGCATCGCCACCAGATCATTCACCGGACAATTCGTTGCGACGACAATCGCATCCGCCACAACCGTGTGACCATTCGTGGTCCTGACCCTTCCTTCCTCGATCTCGGCAGCGTGTGTACCAATAAAAATGTGTCCGCCGTCACGTTTAATTGCTTCGGCCAAGCCCGTAAGATATTTCAACGGATGAAACTGAGCCTGGCGAGGAAAATGCAAGCATGGTCCAGTATCAAAACTCTTCAGTGGGGCACGTTCAAGGCGACGCACACTGACCAATCCCGCTCGATGTGCCGCCGGTAACTCATCATCCAGAACTTTCAATGTGCCATCGGGAGGAATGAAGAGATATCCATCAACTCGCTCGAATTCACAATCGATTCCCTCGGTTCGAACGATCTCCTCGACACGATCGATTGCGGCCGTGTGACTGTCTGCCGCCAGGCGTGACCCTTCTTCACCAAACAGACGTTCGAGTTCATAGAAACGATCGTCAAGTGCGTTGGTTAAGTGTGCCGTAGTTCGAGCCGTCATACCGCCGCCGATTGGTCCGTCGTCTAGTACGACGACGTCCTTCCCCTCTTTCATCAGCAGAAATGCAGTCGTCAATCCCGCAATGCCTGCGCCGATGATGCAGACATCTGCTTCGACATTTTTCTGCAGCGTCGATTCCGAAGGCGTATCAGCAGTCGCCGCCCAGATCGAAATAGTGGTCCCTGAAGTCGGTTTCATGATTCTTACCTCTCGAAATTTAATGTCGGCAGGTGGACCCTTGCATCAGTTGCTAGTTCTTCTGCTCATCGTTCCTAATTCAGGGGTGCTAAGGGAAGAATCTCGGAGGAATAACTTCGGGTTTTAACCAATTCAGGGTGATTGAGTATCACCGTTTGTGACCAGAATATCAAACCATCGAACCACTTAGAACAAACGCGCGAGCGTAATTGCGTGACAAGCTATGTGAAATCATTCTGGTTAGCGGCGCAGGGGAATCACTACCGCGCATTGCGGAGGGCAAGAATTGGGGAAGGACTAGAGCCCTACTTCAAGTTGACTAGCTAATCATTTTGACCTGCCAAGTTGACGACGCCTCGTAGAGATCCCTTCTACAGCTCAATAAATTCTAGAGCTTTTGCCTAAATTCGCAATGCTCATAAGCGGCACGGGCAATGCAAAGTGGCTCAGTCCAGCTGCAAATTTATGCTGCGGCTCAGCATATTGATTGGTCTCAGAATTTGCGAAATACGAAGATGAAAAACATCAAGACCCCCATCATCGCCTCGCTGATCGTTTTCGCGATGCTGTTGTCATTATGTGCGGTCGGCATTTTCCCGACTGCCGTTACTGCACAGTCGAACAAGGGTTCGGAGCAAGCATCTAAGGCGAAGACCAAGCGCGCTAAAGACGAAAAGGTTTCGGACATGTTTCGCCAGCGGAGTAAGAAAACCTCGCACGGTGAAAATGAGGAAACCGTTCAGGTGATTCTTCAGCTTAACGGGCCGTCCAGCGGGCAGTTGAACGCTCTTCTGCGCCGTAACGATATCCGCCTCAAAGATCATTTTGCCGAATTCAATTCATCAGTTGTCGAACTGCCTTTGAGCGTCGTGCGGCAACTTTCGGAATTCGACGAAGTCGAGTTCATTTCACTTGATAGAGACGTTCAGTTGCTGGGGCACGTCGAGCAGACTACTGGTGCAGCCTATATGAGGGCTCAATCCGGCAACAGCGGACTAAAGGGCAAGGATTTCAACATCGCAGTGCTCGATTCGGGTATTGATAAAGACCATCATCAAATCAGCAGTAGCATCGCAGCTCAATTTGATTTCACCGGTGAAGGAAGAGTAGATGATTCCTACGGTCATGGTACCCACGTAGCCTCGCTGGCAGTTGGAATAAATCACGTTGCCCACGGTGCCTATATAGGCGTAGCGCCTGAATCAAAAATCGTTAACCTGCGCGTGCTGAACTCACAGGGAATTGGTGCGGTGTCAAATGTTTTGAAAGCACTGAACTGGATTCTTGCGCCTGCTGATCCAACGAAGCCGCTCGGAGATAAGAACTATCAAAAATACAAAATTAAGGTAGTCAATCTGAGTTTAGGCGCACCGGCTGTAGATTCATATAGAGATGATCCATTGTGCCTGGCGGCTCGACGACTGGTTGATGCGGGAATCGTGGTAGTAGCCGCTGCCGGCAACGATGGGTCAGATGTGAACGGACGAAAAATTTATGGACGCATTCATGCGCCTGGCAACGATCCGTCGGTGATCACAGTTGGAGCTGCGAATTCGTTCGGCACAGATTCACGTGCTGACGATGCTGTCACCACATACAGCTCGCGTGGTCCAACGCGTAGCTATCGGATCGTGAATGGTGTTACAAATTACGACAACCTCGTTAAGCCGGATCTTATTGCTCCCGGCAACAAACTCATAGGCGCTGAAAGCAAGGACAACAGACTAATCGCGGCATATCCGAAGCTCGAATCCACGCCTAATAGCAGTAGTAATCACAAGATGATGCGGATGAGCGGAACGTCGATGGCGACACCACTCGTTTCTGGTACTGCGGCTTTACTCCTGCAAGCCAATCCAAGGCTTACGCCGAACATGATCAAAATGATCTTAATGTATACGGCGCAGCCTCTTGCTAGTTACAACATGTTCGAACAAGGCGCGGGCGAACTTAACGTTGAGGGTGCAATCCGCTTGGCGAAAATCATCCGCACCGATCTAACTAGTACAACTCTGCTGGGAACTCCGTTGTTGACAACGACTGTTTTGCCCAACCCCTACACTTCACTGAACGGTTATACGTTTCCGTGGGCGCAGGGCATTCTTCTTAATCGTGGATACGCTACTGGAGTGAGCCTCATTACCAAGTATCAGCGCATTTATGATCTGGGAGTTGCGCTGGGGGATGGCGTGGCTATCGGTGACGGAGTAGCCATCGGCGATGGAGTAGCTATCGGCGACGGCGTGGCCATTGGCGACAATATTCTTACCAGCAGCGGCGTTGCGATCGGAGATGGATCTATCTTCCTTCAAGGCATTGCCCTTTCGAGTGGCGTCGCTATTGGCGACGGTGTGGCCATAGGTGACGGCATTCTATTTTCGGACGGCGTGGCAATTGGCGACGGCGTCGCGATCGGCGATGGCGGTGCGATTTGGGCCTTGTCAGTGCTGACCGGTGGTGATGCTGGACCTGAAATGAGCGCGATTCAGGACGATGGCTCAATGCAATAAAGCAGTCGAACTAAATGGCATAAGTCATGGCTATTGTGGTGTCTAAATTGGATCCCTGCTTCTTGCCAAATCAAGCAGATATAAATGTTTCGTGGGCAAGCGCAAACGCTAAAGCCACATCGTCGGTAATTACTCCGTTATCAAATGGAAAGGAAGCGAGCATTCTATCTGTACTTTCAAGACCATCGCTTACAAACGTCATCATGTCCGGATTCATACGTGACCATGGTCTTGACAGTACCTTGAACCGCGGCTGTTTCTACGCATGTCATGATGAGCAAAAGAACCTTACGGGAGTCGCACTTCTCGGCCATACGATGCTGTTTGAAGCGTTCGATGAGGGCGCGATTGAAGCTTTTGCCGGGCTTGCGCGCCGGAACGCTTCGCCTCATTTGTTAATGGGCGAGCGCACCACCGTTCGGCAATTCTGGGACAATTATGCGATTGGTGCAGAATTACCGCGGCTGATACACCCAATCTTATTTCTGCAACGCCGTAACCCGTTTAAGACGAATCATGTGGTCACCGGCTTGCGCCTCGCAAATCCTAACGATCTTGAGCAGGTAGTTCATGCGCACGCGGCAATGGCTTTTGAAACAAGTGGTGTCGATCCATTGACAAATGATGCTGCCGGCTTTCGCGAACGCTATCTACGCCGCATTTTAAAAAACCGTGTGTGGGTCTTAACGAAGAGAGATCGGCTTGTCTTCAAAACAGACATCACAGCGGAGACTGCAGATGTCGCTTATCTCGAGGGTGTTTATGTAAGCCCAGAGGAGCGCGGTAACGGTCTTGGACGAAGTTGCCTGCAAGCAATTGGCTGCGAGCTTCTTCAACGCAAGAAAGCTATTTATCTGTTTACACAAAACGAAGACACCCGGTTACAGTCATTCTATTTTAATTTGGGATTCACCATCGCTGGACACTACGACCTTCTCTACTTCTAGCCTCTAAATAATCACACCCCAGGGAATTCAGCGTGACTAACAGCAATGACACACAGCGGTTCACTAAGTACTACATGCGGCTAATCGTCGCTGCTGGTTGTGCGATCTTTGCTTACTCAGCGCACGCTGTTCATTATCGTCGGCTCGACTTTCGATTTCTTCTCTTACTGGTCCTCACCGTGGTTGTCAGTTCACGCGTCGCCATCAAAATTCCGCGGGCTAATACTACAATTACCGTAGCCGACAGCTTTGTTTTCCTCACACTCTTACTCTATGGACCCGAGGCTGCAGTCTTAATTGCCGTGACGGATGGGCTGAGTTCGGGACTACACCTTAGCCGACGCTGGATCACCGTTCTTTTTAATGCTGGGGCAATGGCCTGCGCAATATTCATTACCGGTTCTGTCGCCCGACTTTTCTTTAGCCCAGCTTTCAACATCTCGACGCAGCCATACTCAACTACGCTGATTCTCCTTTGTGTTGTCGCACTTACACAGTATCTGGCTCATACGTGGATAGTCGCTATCTGTCTGGCCGGTAAGTCGGGAGGTCAGCCTTGGGAAATCTGGACTAAGCATTACCTCTGGTCCTCGCTGACATATTTTGTTGGTGTATTTGTCGCCGGGGGCATTGTTAAGCTCGAAGGAAGTGTAAGTTTCTATGCCGTGCTGGCACCCCTGCCAGTCATCTCAATTATCTATTTCACGTACGACAAGTACCTGGAAGATATCCGTGCAAGTGCAGCACAAGCTGAACAGGCTGAGCGTGAACGCGCCGAAGCGGAATATGCGAGAGCTGAAGCGGAACGATTGCGAGCTGAACAAGCGGAGCGCCACGTTGAAGAGCTGAACCGTTATGTCGAAAAGCTTGAAGGCACTGGTAAGGAACTACAGGAGAGTCGCGAGCATTTCCGACACGCCGCTTTTCACGATGCTTTGACAGGATTGCCCAATCGATTATTGTTCAGTGAGCACTTGCGTATCGCACTGGAGCGCGCGCGACAAAACGAACAATATCTGTTTTGCGTTCTGTTCCTGGATCTAGACCGTTTCAAAAACATCAACGACAGTCTTGGCCATCCTTGCGGAGATGAACTCCTCATTCTTGTTGCCCGCCGTCTGGAAGGCTGCATTCGACAGACGGACTTGGTCGCGCGGTTTGGAGGCGACGAATTCGGAATTCTGTTAGACGCCATAGAGAGCCCTGAAGACGCAATCCGCGTTGCCTCAAAAATTCAGCAAGCGATCTCGGCACCGTTCCAGCTTCATAACCACGAGGCTATCACCACGGCAAGCATCGGTGTTGCGCTCAGCTCGACGGACTACGCGGAGGCGGAGGATATGATTCGTGACGCAGATACAGCGATGTATCGCGCGAAGGATCACGGCAAAGCGCGTTACGAAATTTTTGATACGGCGATGCACACACGCGCCGTTACACTTCTACGCTTAGAGAGTGATCTTCGTCTGGCGCTCGAAAGACAGGAGTTGTGTGTTTACTATCAGCCGATCATATCCGTTGCCAGCGGGGAACTATCCGGATTTGAAGCGCTCGTGCGTTGGCAGCACCCAGAGCGTGGAATAATTTCCCCTGATCAATTCATTCCATTGGCCGAAGAGACCGGTCTGATCGTTCCGTTGGGATTAGGGGTCTTGCGCGAAGCATGTGGGCAATTGAGGAAGTGGCAGCAGGGCTCGTTAGCGGACAGGGACCTGATAATGAGCGTGAATCTCTCCGCCAAACAACTCATCCAAGCCGATCTAATTGAAAAGGTCGAAGAAGTGCTTAGCGAATCTGGAATTAATCCCTGGCAGTTGAAACTCGAGATTACTGAGACTGTTGTGATGGAGAACGCTGAGTTAGCTGCAGTAACGCTTGCTCGGCTGCGTGGGTTGGGCGTTCGTTTAAGTATCGACGACTTTGGTACTGGCTACTCTTCTTTAAGTTATCTGAACCGTTTCCCGGTTGATACGTTAAAAGTTGACCGCTCATTTATCACGAGGATGGGCGAGGGGGAAGAGAACTTTGAAATAGTGAAAACGATCGTGACGCTGGCCGGCAATCTCGGTATGCAGGTGATCGCCGAAGGCGTCGAGACAGAGGATCAGTTAGGACAATTAAAGCTGTTGAAATGCCAGTACGCACAAGGATACTTATTTTCCAGACCATTGGCGGCGACCGATGCGGATATTTTTATCCGCGGAGCGCGAGAGCGACAGCAGAATAACTCTTCCAGTGTCGGGCTAGATGTTACCGAATTGACAAATGTGACATTTGCGATGTGAAACCAGTCTTGGTTAAACGTGAGCATAGGGAGAGCCGCTCGATGAGGAGAGATCTGAATCACAATGAGGTAATCACGTAATCTTTTTACGTTGAACGATTCTTCACAGCTCCCCTGATATTCAAGAAACCCAGGCAGAGTTGCAAAAAAATCAGAGCATATGCGCCATCATGAACACCCCAAACAATCCACATTACATTGCTCAGGAGAAATAGCCAGAATCCCCAATTCCTTTTTGACTTCTTTTGCGAAGCAACCAACCACGCCGCGATAACTGTGACCAACATCGCCGGCCATTGAATATCGTTTATCACATTCATTCTAATCCAAGCGATCGCTAGACTTGAATTATAGCGCCAACCGAGTTCGCGAGATCAGGCAATCCGAATTGCTCTTCGAGTGGATGAAGACAATTGTCGCACGTGCCGCATTGCTCACGATGCGTCTCTTCGCCAACCTAGTCATGCAGTAGACGCCAGCGAATCCTAAGAGGCACTAAGGAGGCTAATAAACAAAACGACTTTGTGTGAGTACCGAAACAATATGCCTTGCTATCCAAGCAACTATCTCACCCAAAGATGCACCTACGTGTGGCTGGGAAGGCGAATGTCAAGAAGGAATAACTATGTCTCACTCAAACAATGATCAGGGAATCTTACGCGTCATTCAAAGTATTGCCGCAAACCGGGAAAGCGGAGAGCTCGAGATCATTTCGTCGCGAAACCTCGGCACGCTCCGCTTCAGTAAAGGCAAACTCATCGATGCGACGCTCGGGATGCTTAGCGGTTTTCAGGCGATCAACGCTGCTATTTCCTTGCGCGATGTACAGCTCAGCTTTAAGCCATTGACTGCGGCGCCACGTCCGGGCTCCATCGCACCGAATGAGCGCAGGGTTTTGCAGTCGTTCTTCGGTATCGAAGCGGCAGACGAAACGGATAATGTGGTCGGGCCACCGATTGATTGGAACGCAAACCCTCACCAAGTAGTTCCACTTTCCGAGGTGGACGAAGTCGATCCGAGCGATCTACAAGACACCCCGACGATTGAAGTAAAGCCAGTCGTGTTGCCTGAAGTGGAAGAGGCATTAGCCGAACCGACAGTTGTCAGGAATGAAATTCCTGCCGAGAGCATCAGTCAATCTGAGACACGGTTCGTTGGAGAGGAACCCATTCCCGAAATGCTGACCGCCCAGGCCGAACCCGAGAACATTAATGGCCAAGAATTTTTGTTACCGCAGAGTCACAGAGCACGCCGAGGAAGAGCAGAGTTTTTGAGAAGAATGCCGATCGCTGCTGTCGTGTTGCTTCTCGTAATCGCAGCAGCGGCGGCGATCACTTTGATACCGAAGCTGAGCAAGCATCGCGAGTTGGCGTCTGTACCTTCGACCGCAGCGGAACAACCTTCCACAGATGCGCAAGCAACAACTCCTGAAGCAAATCAAGCGTCAGCTCCTAATATTCGACAACCGCTAGAACAGGCCCCCAGCAAGTCTCAAACAATTCCTGCTCCGCAAGCAACAACCCCTGACAGCAGTCAGGCGTCAGTTCCTAATACTAGACAACCGGCTGAACATACGCCAAGCAAGTCTCCAACGACTCCTGGTGCGCAGCAACAAACTGAAGCGAGTCAAACTTCACCACCGCTAGTCGCTGCGAATCGCCGCCCCGCATTTCCAAAACACGAGGTGGATCTGACGGGCGAATGGCACGTAGTCAACACCGTGGACCAAACGGCCTACAGATCGTTTCAGGATATGCAGATTGGTTTTCGCTTGAAGATTGAGCAGAATGGAAAGGACTTCACGGCGACAGGTGAAAAGGTCTCTGAAAATGGACGACCGCTGCCAGCACGTAGCAGAACTCCAATTCATGTCACCGGCTCGATTGACGGTGACAACGTTGTGGCAACCTTTGTCGAGGATGGCCGCGCGCGGAGGACCAACGGCCGTTTCGCCTGGAGATTGCAAGACGAGAACGCCGGACTAACGGGTACGTTCGTCACAGGTGCTGCAAAAAGTAGTGGTAAATCAGCAGCTACGAGAGAGCAGTAGTGCAGTCGGTGCGCCCTTCTCACGTCCGCGGGACATAAAGACTATCGACGGGTGCAAGCCATGAGAATCCTGAGGCCGTACCCGAATTTATTAGGCTCATACTCGGCGTACCTTCGCTGACCTTTGTGTTCCATTCCCTAGCCTTGCGATGTTGAGCCGCAATAGCAGTTTTTTTTGAATTTAGCTGTAGTGTGAAGCCATCCTTACTTCTTGCTTGGCACTTCCGGTGAGAAAAATGGAAACTCTGCGCCCAAGCCACCTGGGTTTTTCGCCTTAGTATATTATCCTGCGGTTGATGCTGTAAGTATCCAACAGCTAAGAAAGAAATACGATCCACAGGTTCAACTGATCCAGCCCGACATCACGATTGTGTTCCCAGTGCCGGAGTCTATTGGCGAACAACATCTCATCGCGCATATCCAAGATGTATTGCTTGCATGGCGGCCGTTCACTATTCGACTCAAGGGATTGCGTTTGTCATGGCACAATTACTTGTTTCTATTGGTTCATGAAGGTAAGTCGAATCTGATCCGTCTACACGCTCAAATGTATGTAGGATTATTGGCCGAATACCACCACGATGAAGTGTCCTTCGTGCCGCACGTCACGCTTGGCTTTTTTTCTGAAGATGACCGACGACAAGCGGCCTTAGCAGAAGCGGAGCGACTAAACTTAGACTACCGAAGCATTCTCGATCGGCTATTTTTGGTGAAGGTCAATAGTGATCGGACACAGGTGATCTTGAGCAAGGAGTTCTTGTTGTAGTCCTTGGCCCAAACGGTGGACCTGTTGCTTCGTCGACTGGTCGGCGCTGCTAAAGCATGGCGCCCTCCTTACATTTGACGGCATCGTTTTCGGGACAGAAATTGCTTCTCAGCCCTAAAGAAGCACTCCTGCTGATGGGCCGGGTCGCCGGATCGAAATTTAGTCTGCCAGTGTCTCATGGATAAGGTTACTATTCGCAAAATTGCTGAGGAGGCCTATCGAGAGGAAAGCCTGCCGTGGACGGTCGCCAACATCTTACCGCACCCGACCCATAGTAATGTGTGGGAGATTTACTATGATGCCTGGGGCCGGAAGTATCATAAAATTCTAATTCGCCTTAGTCCGAAACCCGATTCAACCCACGAGTGACTTAAAGCAGAAGTGCGGGGATACCTTCGGCGACTCAAGGCGAGTGAGCCCAAGAGTTGAGCAGTTCAATGCTCAGACCTTCCTTACGATTAGCGAACTCGCTGACTCTGGTCGGCACCGTACCGACACACAATCGGTTGCGCCTAACCTGAAGGTCAATCAATGCTTAGAAATGCGGGCTGGTGTACGTCGCGGCTGGTGTGTGTGCCAGTCCGCGACCACATTCCATGTCCCTTGGTCCCAGCCCCAGATGCAAAAATGAAGTCGCAAGTAGTGCTGATATTTGTGTCTACTGCGGCAATACTAAGCGAATGTTCTGGAAATAACCCTCGCTGTAGGCGCCGCAAGGGAACGGGAACGGACCAGTTAACGAAATACGAGATACTCGCATTGCTTCGCCGATAGGTTCTGACGCGACGTCCTCATTCGCTAGACAGCCCTTGATTCTCAAACTCCGTCCCGCTGAGTTCCTGAACTACATTGGTCGAGAAACCGCCTCACGTAAATCTGTTGTGTGTGAAAAAAGTGTAACGACGCCGAATCCACATTGTGATTTTGTGGATCGATCCTACTAGACATTCCAGAACAAGGAGAAGGCGAAAATGAAATCAGAACAAGGTGGGATAAGCGTGATGTTTGCGGCCCTGCTCAGCTTCATGCTTTTGGGTTTAATGATTTTTCAAACAAACAGCAACCGCAGTGGAGGTGGTGGGTGTGGGAAGAGTCATAAGAGTAATCAGAACATTAATCAGAACGGGAACGGAAACAGGAATGTGAACTCGGCTACCAACAATGCCAGTCCTGGTCCGACTCCTGGTACAAGTCCAAGTCCAAGTGCTAGCCCAAGGACGAGCCCGACTCCAAGTCCAACTATCGTCCCATAGGAGACGATGATGAGTGATTTTGGGCTGCTTGTGATGTGACCATATACGAACAGTCGTAGGTGACATGTGAATACTGAAGGGCATCGTCGAAAAACAATCTTCCTGCTGGAAGAGGACGATCAATCGCGATAGCCGCTTCTCAGAATTCTGCGAGATCAGGGGTATCGCGTGATCGTCGCCATCGATGAGCAGAGCGCTAAAGACATAAGCAGCTTAATACGGACTTCAGGCTAATTTTTACCAGAGCCCTGCGCATCATTAACAATGCACAACTCTTTATCGCTACCACCGGGACAGGTTTAGAGGATTTTCCGTTGTGACACGCTAAGATGGCGCACGGGCTGGCGGGATAAGAGCGGCATTCTCCTTATTGCCCTTGAAGGTCCGCTCTTACCCCTTTAGAGCGACCGGTTTCAGTCAGAAACGTCGCCCCATCTCTTAAAATTACTAATCGGTTGTTTTCGTGGAAAATGGATGAGTTGAAATTTTTCGGTCGTCGCGGAAGGAATCTGAAGGCCGGTGCGAACCGGCCGTTGGGATTGAACTGAGAGGCGTAACCTTCCTTAGGGGCAGCATGCTGACCATGACACGGCAGGGGCTGAAAATGCCATAAATGTTTTTTCCAATGAATACTTGGAGTAAATCAAGCGGTGGTTTTTCACTCCAATCTGTCCTTTAGCCGGTCAGCCTCACAGCAGTATTTATCTCCAGTTCGCGTGGCTCCCGGTCTCGTATCGAAAACCGTGAGGCAGTGTCAACTTTTAAATCACTTTCCTAAGCCGTTAGGTGCCTCGTCTTAGTAGCTGCGACCTCATAATCTCGGTGCGCGCAAACCGAGATTCCAACTTCCATCGGTGCAGAATCTCCCTAACTAAGATTGATTTGTTGGAAGCTTCGAATTTCCCTGGGCAGTTTTGGAGCCGGGTAATTCTTGCACGACAGGACTTGAAGGAGTGTGAGACCTTGGGTAAATCCATCAAGCTATGGCAGAAATCCATGGTGGTATGGTCTTTGCCGGGTTTATCGGACAGGAAAGTGTGTGTCGCGTTTTGTTGCTAACAGAGCTCGCAGAACCCTCAAATGACCGAATCAAGCACTAAAACCATTCTGTTGGTGGAAGACTACAAGGATTCCCGTGAGATGTTCAGCTTGCTATTAGAGGGCCATGGTTATCGGATCCTTGGGGCGCAGAACGGAAAGGAAGCCATTGACCTGGCGGAGGCACAAACACCAGATTTAGTCCTTACAGATTTCAATCTGCCAGACATCGATGGAACGACACTGATCAAACGACTGCGAAAGCTTGGCGGAATGAATCATATTCCAATCATAATGGTCACAGCGCATCCTCCCGGTGAGCTCTCCAAGCTTGCTATGGCTGCCGGCTGTACTACGTTCTTAACTAAGCCGATCAGTTTTTCAATTCTGGAAAACACGATTGCTCGACTGCTTCAAGACAGCAGAGAGTTTAATGGATCAGTCAACGAAGTTTCCCACTAAGCAGGACGTTCGTGCGAAGTTCAAAGTTATTCAGCACGCGGGCCGGGAATTTTGAACGTGAAAGTGGAGCCTTTGCCTAACTGACTCTGAACGCTTATTTCCCCATCATGGAGTTCAACGATCTCCTTAACTATCGCTAACCCCAATCCGAGACCGCGATGCTCCAGAGAGCCGCGGGTCTCAAATCTATCGAAGACCTTATCAAGGGCCTCGGATGCGATGCCTTGTCCCGTATCGGTAACCCAGCATGTAACTGATCCATCTTGTTTCATTAGGGCCCCCACGGTAACCGTGCCTTGAGGAGTGAATTTCAGGGCATTCGAAAGAAGATTCTGTATCACTTGGTCGAGCAAACGACTATCGCTGTAAACTTCGACCTCCGCTCCCACTTCGTTGAGTATCTTCGTTTCGGAAAGTTCCGCGATGGGACCCAGATCATGAATCATCGCCTCGACTTGTTGGTGGAGGTTAAGCATCGTGAATTGAGGCTCGAATGTTCGACCGAGTCCCTTTGTGCCCTGTAGAACAATTCTGATCCGATCGTTGAGACGATCAATGTTACCTCTCAGGACTGAAAGGGCCGACTCGACGGGGGGAATTTTGGCTTCGGATTGAATAGAACGGTCGAGGACCGTAGTTGCCAAACTTAAGGCTTCCAACGGAGTTCGCAAATCATGCAGCACAAACGCGATGTGTTCCTCATGGTGATGTCTGAGTTCAATCGTCATCATGGTCTCAAAGGCCTTTATTGCGCGACCCACTGCTTCGTCAAAAACGGTGTTTACGATGCGAGCCGCTTCACCGAAGAGCATTACATCATTACGTTCTGCCAATTCTTGCAGACAACAACGGAGTATGTTGTATTCGGCAACAACCTCTGTAACATCGAATCCAGCCTGCCAACGAAGCAAGCCGTGTTCGGCAGACACTGCCCTTATCTTGCCATCGGCCTCCTCAGAGGTTTTAATCAGTTCCTCGGTCAAACTGTTCAATAATTGTGGGACTTCGTCAGTGATCGTTGGGGTATCCAAATGGGCGGCATCTGGCAATCGCCTAACCTGCGTGCGCCACTCAGCAAGCAACTCCGCCCGCTGCTCATTTATTAACACGGCAAGTTTCTGTAGGTTTTCCGTAGGCATGTGTGGCTGGGTCTACGTTATACGCGCGCCCAAAGGCAGCTGCAAGTTTGCCCAGATTGATTTGGATCACCAGAGTGCGTGCTTAACCAAGTTTGAGCAAAGCATTATCAATAATGGGATAGCAAACTGTACCCGAAGCACTCTGGTTTGCGATAGTCAGTGGCCAGCGTATTATCTGCGCCAATCGGCTGAGCTGCTAAATGTAGCTCGCCAGTGATTGCCGGGGTGAGGACGGTGATCACGAATTCAAGATCTTAAGCGATTGTGAGAACGATAGCGGCAAGGTTCACCACGAATCTTGCCGCTTTCGCTTTTCTACCATGAAACCAAAAGACATCGATATCAAATGGGCGTTTTAAAGTAAGATATTGATACAAATCGAAAGCTCCCAATTTGTTGTAGGTTACCAAAGGGAAACGCCTATGGTTGCACCTGCCCATCCGTCTCTACTCCCGAGACCCCAACAATCGCAGGGAGCGTTGAAACGTTGGCTGCTGGAAGGCTATGTCAAAGAGATCGAAGGGCCTTTTGAGCGCGAGAAGGAACATCACCGCCAACATCCCTGGTATAAAGTAATGTGCTTGACGGGCGTTGATTATTTTTCAACGCTCGGCTACCAGCCAGGCATTGCCTTTCTCGCGGCGGGCGCGTTGGCTCCCGTAGCGACAATAATACTGGTGCTCCTAACGCTGTTCGGCGCACTCCCGATTTATCGGCGAGTCGCTAAAGAAAGTCCACATGGCGAGGGATCCATCTCAATGCTCGCAGCACTCTTGTCGTGGTGGAAAGGTAAGCTCTTCATTCTCATTCTTCTCGGCTTCGTCGCCACGGATTTCATTATCACTATTACCCTTTCGGCGGCGGATGCAACAGCGCACATTGTCGAAAATCCGGTGATGCATGGTCTGCTTCATTCGTTCAGTGCGACTCCGGTGAACATCGCGCTTACCCTGGCGCTCGTTGCTCTTCTTTCGGGTGTCTTTATCAAAGGCTTTAAAGAGGCAATAGGGATCGCGGTTGTCCTCGTGATCGTGTACCTCCTGCTGAACCTGGTTGTAGTTTCTGTTGGTTTGTATCACGTGGCTCAGCACCCATCCGTGATTTCAAATTGGCAGAGAGCACTACTTAGTCATCCACGAGTGGGAGGGAGTTGGGCCCTGATCGTACTTGTTGGTCTCATAGTCTTTCCCAAACTTGCGTTGGGGCTCTCGGGATTTGAGACTGGGGTTGCCGTAATGCCGCTCGTCAAGGGTGATGCCACTGATACGGAGGAGAAACCTTACGGACGTATACGCAATACGAAAAAGCTGTTGGTAGTTGCTGCGCTCATTATGAGTGTGATGCTCGTCGCCAGCAGCTTTATAACGACGCTGCTCATCCCTGCCGAGAAGTTTCGGCCCGCCCAGGGTAACCTCCCCGCTGGCGAGGCGTCAGGCCGCGCCCTCGCTTATTTGGCCCATGAATCGCTTGGTAGCATATTTGGCAGCGTTTATGACGTAAGCACAATCCTCATTCTTTGGTTTGCGGGCGCATCGGCGATGGCTGGATTGCTGAACATCGTCCCGCGTTATTTGCCTCGTTACGGGATGGCGCCGGATTGGACGCGCGCGATGAGACCGCTCGTCATCGTTTTTACCATCATCGCGTTCTCTATTACCGTCATCTTCAAAGCCGATGTGAATGCGCAGGGCGGCGCTTATGCGACGGGTGTTTTGGTCTTAATGAGTTCTGCGGCGGTTGCGGTAACTGTTTCGGCGTGGCGGCGCACGGAAAGAGCCTGGGCCGCGGCTTCCGGATTCATCGCACTTGTGTTTGTTTATACAACTGTAGTAAATGTCATCGAGCGACCCGACGGTATAAAGATAGCAGGTTTCTTCATAGCCTTAATCATTCTAGTCTCACTTCTCTCACGGATTTCCCGCACAACTGAACTGCGAGTGAAGAGTGTTGAAATAGACCAGACTGCGCAACGATTCCTGGACGAGGCTGCGAGTCAAGGCACGCTTCGCATCATCACCAATCCGCCCGCGGAGAGTGATCCTGAAGAGTATCGACAAGAAATCTCAGAGAACCGCGAAGCTCACAATCTCTCGCTTCGAGACCCTATCCTCTTTCTCGAAATAGAAGTATGCGACGCGTCGGACTTTGCCGATGTGATGAAGGTTGAGGGTAAGGAGGTTGGGGGCTACCGAGTCTTGCGCGCGCAAAGTTCTGCAGTACCTAACGCGATTGCTGCTTTTCTCCTTTTTCTTCGCAACCGCACGGGAAAACTCCCTCACGCTTATTTTCACTGGGGCTCAAAAAATCCCGTGGCCTACCTTTTTGATTACGTGGCTTTTGGAAGAGGTGACACTGCACCAGTAACGCGCGAAGTGCTGAGACAAGCCGAGCCAAACGAGGATCGGCGCCCGGCGATACATGTTGGTGGTTATTAAAACTTTCACGACGAGAAAAATATCACCCGCTTCGGAATCTATTGGTTCAACTTAATATCGAATTTCGACATCGAAACGCGATAGGCACATTACAAATATCGATCAAGTTTGTGACCTACTACGGAAGAAGAGAACGTCCTTCAAGGAGACAAGTTGAAACAAGACCGTTCACTGCTAGTCATCTCCGTCTTTGTGTTGCTGCTATCTTCCATGGAAGGCTGTAACAGGTGGAGAAGCACAAGTCAGAGTCCGGAAACTGATGCCTTGTTCCGTGCAGTTCGGGCCGGAAGCCCCGATACTGTCAAGGCCCTCCTCAGTTCTCCTAACGTCAATGTGAATGCTGTCGATGAAAATGGTAATACTCCTTTAATCGAGGCAGCGCGTTTTGGACATGACAAAGTCGTGACTGCTTTGCTCATTGCTCATGCAGACGCCTCGATTAAGAATAAGGAAGGTAAGACGGCCCTGATGTTAGCCGCTGAAGGCCGCCATGATGAGACTGTAAAAGTCCTGACTGAAGCTGCCACCGCCAAATAGACTATAGGAAATGGGTTCACTGTTTACTCTGATGCGAACCAACAATTGTGTCCGTCCCAATCAGGTGCTCTTTCATTGGCTGAGATTTATGCCCCCATTCTTATGTATTCTGGCAAGGCCTCTAAGCGAATGACTGGGATTGAACCGACAATCATTAAATCTCGTGATGCGTGACTTGCACACAGAGTAGAAAGAAACAACTAGACGTTAAGCCTCAAACTGAGGATCCTCGCTTGTTATTCATCTTTTGCTCTCCAGTTTCTTTCAATAGTTCCCATCGATCTAGCCACGGTGAAAGCATCAGTCATGTTGAGTGCGTATCGACCTAGGAAGTGAAAGTGATCAGGCGTTTCCGTGTGACGCGCGGTCTTTAACAAGTGTCGCCGGGTCGAGGTCCAAAAAACAACAAGGATTGGGTTTCCTATTACGGGCTTGATCAGGGACCGTTGCGATGACCGAAATTTATAGGAGCGGAGTCCGCCGGCGGCTAATGAGAGGCCCTCTACCTAGTTGAAGGATTACGCAGTGCGGGTTTCACTGGAGGATGGCTTGGTTAGTCCCCGGTGCTTCCACATTGCGGCACTCGCAGCGTCAACAAGGCATGATTTCGGGAGTCTGCGTACGTTGAGTAATAAACAAAAAGTGAGAGTGCAATCGGCGTAGATCCCCTATCTCAATGGGATGCTCTTCCGCTGAGACTACTTTTCCACTGATAAGTACACAGCGTGAAAAAGGCAACGAATGCTGTGATGAATAATAGAGACAAAAAGGCGTGAACGCGTCGAGGCTTCCATCCTCTCCAACTGCTTGCCCTATCGCCAGGCGTTGCAGACTCGGTTTCTTTTAACGCGTGCGCGTTGAGGTTTGTTTTTGAACTTTCAAGAATATTCTTCAAGTTATCTACGGCTTTGTCCTCGACAAGGCCACGCTTCATCTTACCGAATAAGCCACCTAGTCCATCAGCCCTGGAGCGATTCTCGTAAAGTAGATAAGAATCACTCTCACCTGGAATAGTTACAAAGGCTGTCAGACTAAGTGAAGAGTCAAAGTAGTGGTTGGCGTAAATCTGCTTCGATGTAATAAGAACTTGCGGGCCAAGTTTCTGCGAAAGCTTGTAAATTATAATGTGATTAAAAGCAATTACCGGTTTTAGACCAAACTTAATCTTCGACCAAACGATCGCATTCTCAACCACCGAAAACTGTGAATTTGATCCATTCAGATGTTGTTGAAAGGCGGGGAACTTGTCGCCATAAGATGATTCGGCCAGCAGAGCTCGCAGCTCGTCAGCGAGATGAACCACTTTGGGCTTATCATTATATTCAATGAGCGCTACGTCACCTCGCGCCAGATAATCACGCACGTAATCCAGAAGTATTGATTTGAGAAGTTGAGTTGCTTGAATTCGATAGTCGGCTGCGTCCCAATTTACTTCTCTGCGGAGGCGCTCAATCATTTTTGCCGAAAGTTTCAGCTTGCAATCCCCGACGACGCAATCTTTCAAATCATCCAGATCACGATCATCAAATGTAAGCGTCTCTAAATCAGACGGCGTTGGAGAAGCACCGAATTTACCGATCTCCAGAATTGCGGGATTACTCTTTCGAATGATGCTCTCGCGGAAAGATTGGAGAAAAACTTGCGCCGGCACTTGCAGGCCGACTAGACCAAAGACCGCCACTTCTCTCTTATCTGTTACGGGCAACAGTCGTACAACTGTTTGGCCCTCGGCCAGTGTAGCGAAATCGCTCTCGTTAAAAGCGACGTTTGCTCGAAGGGCATCATGAAATTCGGAGATTGAATTTTGAGCCAAGGCTGAGTTTGACCAGAGCGAAGCGATTGCGCTAAAGGCAATCAACGCAAGCACGCAACGGACGTGGGTTAACATGTTTTGGCCCTGTACGGTCTGCCGAAGAATTGTCATGAAATTCCGCCTTACCCTCACTTGGTTAAGGCATCATGACCTTTTTCGCTACACACAATGTCATCGCAAACCGCATTAGGGCACGAGCTATGCCGGGGAGCTGGAATCACTGAGAGGCTCTGTTAAGCGGGTCACGAGATGCAGAAAAACGATTTGAGCGGACTCGACTGTATCGACAGCGCTGATCTTTTCGACGATTGGGCCAAGGTTGCTTTCATTTGTAGATAATTGGCTGCTTGAGCCTATTTGAGTTCTGTAAAAAATTGGAGTTGATACTCTCTTGTTGACCCGCAGAGATGAGGGGGATACTTGTTCATATCAAGCCAGACGTAGCTTGCTTTGACGGCTGAAACGTCGGTAATAAAGCTTGGTAACGTGTAGTTTAATGAGGTAATTAGCCCCAACTCGACTTAAAATCCGTTGTTCCTAATCTCTTATTACGGACACCACCAAGAGAGTGAATGGGAAGACACAAGCAGCGTAGTAGCCCGGGCGAATGCCTCGATTATTAACCGCTAAAAGAAGCGAAACGATAGACGAGTCGCCCGAAAGTTATCGTCAAAATAAAGTCCTAACGATTTTAGGATTCCAACTGGCCAATACCTGGCCAAAAATAACAGCACACGACGTCGACGCGATGGTAAGGGATGGGAAGGGATGTAAAAACCCTAGATTTTCTTCAGGCTGCAACTTTCGAAAAGAGCAAATACTTACGTTTTTGCCAAGCGTCTAATTCGCAATGCGGGGGCAAGGGCACGAGCCAACCAGGTCTCTAGTGTGCAGTCTGTCCTAAGGACAAATAGGAACGAAGAATCTTTAGCAAAGCCATTCTCAAAATACGCTTTCAAGTGTTGCCGAGATTTTGCCGAGATTGATATCGAAACCTACGTCGCATAAAGCTCATAAACGCATCTTTCCCGACCGCGACCTATTGTTTTATTGGCTTTACGCGCTAGGTATAGTTGGTGCGAGTGGTTCTCTAGTCTTCATAACCCCAAGGTCGGCGGTTCGATCCCCCCGCTACCATTTACCCTTTAATACTCAATAATTTACAGCATTCTGCCGAATCGAGGTTTTTGGACTTTACCGAGTTTTGCCGAGATTGAAACCATTTCGATACAGAATCTCGTCTTAACCGTCGCGCAGCCTCAAAGGGAATCAACACCTTAGACCACCCTCACATTGAGACCATGGGGGCTATAGTTCTATGTTCTGCGTTCATTTAAAGAAGAACAAGGTAGGGACCAAGTAGTTGTTTGTCTGAACTTGAAATTCCTGGTATTCATTCAAAATTTCTTCCATACGAACCGGTCCTGCGCGAACTTTCAACAATTTTCAAGTCCTAGCACAAGACTTCCGGACTCTCATCAGGCAATTATTTCCTCAATTTTACTCTTGAGGTACAGTCATGCCGGAATCACTTCCCGCGTGAGTGCACTAACGCGTCAAAAGCTGGGCACCTAGAGTGGCGGGCATTTGATCATGTTCACTGAAGGATCAAGATGAAAAAAACAAGCAACCAAATCTTGCTAGCGATTGCCACCTTATCCACTGTGAGCGTGCTGTACGCGCAGAACGGAGACAAACCAGCATACCTGAATCCTAATCTGCCCGCAGAGCAACGGGCGGCAGACCTTGTCCGCCTCATGACGGTGGAAGAAAAAGTGACTCAACTTGTGAATCAATCGCGAGCAATACCGCGGCTCAACATTCCCGATTACGACTGGTGGAGTGAAGCGTCGCACGGAGTCGCCACAAGGGGCACTACTGAATTTCCAAATCCCGTTGGGTTGGCTGCGACGTTCGATACTGACGCGATTCATCGCATGGCTGTCGTAATAGGAACTGAAGGGCGAATAAAGCATGTGCAGGGCATGCGCGATGACCACAGTGACATCTTCGAGGGTTTGGATTTTTGGGCACCCAACATCAACATCTTTCGCGATCCACGCTGGGGCCGCGGGCAAGAGACGTTCGGAGAAGATCCTTTTTTAACGGCGCGCATGGGCGTCGCCTTCGTAACCGGGATGCAAGGAGATGACCCGAAGTATTACCGCGTCATCTCAACTCCAAAACACTTTGCCGTTCACAGCGGGCCCGAGCCGTCTCGTCACAAAGACGACATCAAAGTAAGCAAGCACGATCAGTTGGACACGTACCTGCCAGCGTTTCGCGCGACCGTTACGGAAGGGCGAGCTGGTTCAGTTATGTGTGCATACAACAGCATCAACGGACAACCAGCGTGTGTGAACGAGTTCCTGTTGCAAGACCAGTTGCGCAAGAAGTGGAACTTTCAAGGTTACGTGGTTTCGGATTGCGAAGCCGTGATCAATATCTTTCGCGACCACCACTTCACGAAAACACAGGCAGAAGCGTCCGCAATGGCACTACAGCGTGGCATGGATAATGAGTGCATAGATTTCTCGAAAGTAAAAGACGATCACGACTACAAGCCGTATATGGACGCGTACAAGCAAGGCATTCTGAAAGAGAGTGAGATCGACACGGCGTTGATCCGTTTGTTCACCGCACGAATAAAACTCGGAATGTTTGATCCGCCAGAGTTAGTGCCGTATTCCAAGATCGACGAAAAGAAACTTGATAGTGCAGAACACCGCGCGATGGCGCGCGACATCGCAAACAAGTCGATGGTGCTGCTGAAAAATGATGGCATCCTGCCGCTAAAAAACGGCCCGACCAAGATCACGGTCGTTGGACCACTCGCCGATCAGACGAGGTATCTGCTCGGCAACTACGCAGGAACTCCGACGCACACGGTCTCTGTTTTGGAAGGACTGAAGGCCGAGTTTCCTGACGCTCAGATCAACTTTGTCCCAGGCACAAAGTTTCTTCGTAAAGACGGAGTCGCAGTTCCGTCATCGGTCTTCACAACTTCAGAAGGACAGCCAGGGCTCACCCAAGAATTCTCGACAGGACAATTGTTTGGAGGAACACCTACTGTACTTACAAAGCGCTCGGTGACTTCGGTTGACTTGAAGGCGGGTGATGTGCCTTCGGAAGCCGCGAACAAATCTCCATTGTTAGTTCAGTGGAGCGGATTCCTCACGCCAACCGAGACTGCAGAGTTCATTTTCGGTTTACGTTTTGAAGGTGGCTTTGCACGCGTGCTCGTGGATGGAAAGCAGATTGCGCAGGGATTTGGCGGACCTGGCCAGGTCGAGTCGAAGGTCGGTCGCGTTCGTTTTGAACAAGGGAAGAAGGTAGAGATCAAAGTGAATTATTCGCTGGCCAATGGAGAGCCGAAACTCGCGCAGTTGATTTGGTCCAGGTATGACACAAAGCCGAACACGGAAGCTGTCGAAGCTGCAAAGAATTCCGATGTAGTAATCGCGGTCCTTGGTATCACAAGTGAACTCGAAGGCGAAGAGATGCCAGTTGAAGAAGAAGGCTTCAAAGGCGGAGATCGAACGAGTCTCGATCTACCAAAGCCGGAACAAGAGTTACTCGAGGCCGTGTCAGCTACTGGAAAACCCATTGTACTTGTACTCGCAAATGGAAGCGCACTCTCCGTGAACTGGGCGACGCAACATGTTAACGCAATACTCGAATCCTGGTACGCAGGTGAAGAGGGCGGCGCTGCCATCGCAGAAACCCTCTCCGGCAAGAACAATCCCGCTGGACGTCTTCCTGTCACGTTCTACACGGGGGTTGACCAGTTGCCGCCCTTCGGGGACTACGCGATGAACAACCGAACATACCGCTATTTCAAAGGTACGCCGTTGTATCCCTTCGGATATGGATTGAGCTACACGACGTTCTCTTACAACAGCCTCACGCTTCCGAAGAATCCGATCAAGGCCGGCGATCCACTCGTCGTGGATGTGACGGTCACAAACACTGGCAAACGTGAAGGAGACGAGGTGGTCCAGGTTTACCTCAGCTTTCCGAACGTCGCGGGAGCGCCACTACGTGCTCTGCGTGCGTTTAAGCGGGTTCACTTAAAACCCGGAGAAGCGCAGAAGGTCCGCTTCGAATTGAAAGAACGCGACCTCAGCATGGTGAGTGAGGCTGGTGAACCGATTATTGCAGACGGACAATATTCAATTTCGATCGGTGGAGGACTACCCGATACAGGTGCTCCGACTGTCGTAGGAAGGTTCCAAGTCCAAGGAACGAAGGTGCTTCCTGAGTAGTCGTTTCAGTGACGGAGGCGGCGCGCTGTTGTGCGTTAAATGGGAACGTGATGGGAATGAACATTTCGCTCAGATCATTGTTCAGTTGCGTCGTCTACTTGCTGTTAGTTGTGGCCGCTTCGGCAGTGCGGGCGATGGATGACCCACAGTTTGGTGTCAAGGAGTCTCACCGAGATTCGAGTGGCGTCACCTTCCGAACAACAGCTGGGGTTATGCGGGTGGAAGTGTGCGGTGACCGCGTCATACATGTAGTCGCCAGTCGCACATCTGAAATCCCGACCCCTAAGGTACCGATCGTTAGCCAGCCGTGTCAGCCTAACAACTTTCAAGTCAGCGTCGGGAAAAAGGAGATGAAACTTTCGACAGCAGCGGTCACGGTCACCATCGACCTCGCAACAGGTGCGTTGAGTTTTTCATCCAAAGACGGAAGGCCGTTGTTGTCTGAACCGAAGGAAGGCGGCAAAGCCTTCGACGTGCCGTCTGTTTTTGAAGCTAAGGCATGGCACGTCCAGCAGACTTTTCTTTCACTTGCTGACGAAGCCCTGTACGGGCTGGGTCAGCATCAGGAAGGCCTATTTGATCTTCGCGGAGTCCCTGTGCGACTGAGCCAGGCAAATACGAACATTTCGATTCCGTTTCTGGTATCGAGTGAGGGATACGGGATTCTTTGGAACAACGCCTCGCTCACAGACTTCAACCCAGCTGATCAATTCATTCCCATTGATCCGATTACTGGTAAGGGGAAGTTCAATACCGGCGCGAAAGGCGTTTACGGTTTTGTCCTGACAAGCGACAACAGAGATCGCCTGGTACTCCGTGTTAACGGGCAGCCGGTGATAGATCTGCAAAACATGTGGACTCCAACAACCGCCTCCGGAGTCATCACTCTTGACGCGAACAAAGAGTATGAAGTTAGCGCGCAAGGCGGCAAGGCAGGTGTTCAACTAGCTGTGCGGCCGCCACAAACGACGACGACATTTCGTTCCGAGGTGGGCCAAGCTGTTGACTACTACTTTTTCTACGGTCCCGAGTTGAACCGAGTCATCTCTGATTACCGTCGTCTCACCGGCGCAGCGCCACTGTTCCCCAAATGGGCCTACGGGTATTGGCAGTGTCGAGAGCGGTATCACAGTCAGCAAGAGATTCTGGACACTGCTGCAGAGTTCCGCAAACGAAAGATTCCCATCGATGTAATCGTGCAGGACTGGCTCTACTGGGGCAAGTACGGTTGGAATGCGATCAAATTCGACGAAGAGCATTACCCGCGTCCAAAGGAGATGTTGGATCGACTTCACGCGAACGATCTACACATGTTGATTTCCGTGTGGTCGAAGTTTGGCGAAAACACAGACGTTTACAAACGAATGGCCGTCAAGTCTCTCCTTATTCCGGGCGACTCCTGGATGGACTTCTTCAACCCTCAGGCTCGAACCACGTTCTGGTCGGAACTGAAGAACGGAATGTTTCAGGACGGAATCGACGGCTGGTGGATGGACGCGTCTGAGCCGGAGTACGACGCGCTCAAGGGTAAGCAGACTTTTCTCGGTGACGGTGAATCTGTGCGCAACGCTTACCCGCTGTATGTCACGCAGTCGATGTACGAGGGCCAGCGTGCGACAACAGATCGCAAGCGTGTCGTGATCCTTACGCGCTCATCGTTCGCAGGACAGCAAAGGTATGGTGCTGCGTCATGGTCAGGGGACATTAGCGCAAACTGGATCACGTTGCAGCGGCAGATTCCTGCGGGACTGAGCTTCAGTATGTCGGGTATGCCTTACTGGACCACGGACGTTGGCGGCTTCTTTCGTCCCAAGGATCAATATACTTCGGAGGCGTACCATGAGCTGCTCATTCGCTGGTTTGAGTACGGCGCATTCTGTCCGATCTTCCGCATTCACGGATACCAATCCAAAGCTGAGATTTGGAATTATGGGCAACAAGTTGAAGACATTCTCAGGCAGTACGATGATCTTCGTTATCGCTTGTTGCCTTATATCTATTCGGCAGCGTGGGGCGTGACGAAAAGTGGGGAAACGCTCATGCGATCACTTCCGCTCGAGTTTTCTTCTGATAAGTCAGCGAGAGACATTTCGGATCAGTTTATGTTCGGCGACGCTTTTCTGATCAACCCAGTAAGTACAGAGGGAGCGAAGGAGCGGATGCTCTATCTTCCTGCTGGTCAGGATTGGATTGACTTCTGGACTGGCAAACGAATTCATGGCGGTCAGCGCATCAATGCTGATGCCCCTCTTAACAGGATTCCGATTTATGCGAAGGCTGGCTCGATCATTCCTTTCGGTCCACATGCCGAATCAACTTTCGCAAAGCCGGACCCGATCGAGCTTCGTATCTACGGGGGAGCGTCCGGCAAGGTCACACTCTATGAAGACGAGGGTGACAATTACCACTACGAGGGCGGTGCCTATTCCGAAATTCCGATACACTGGGACGACAGATCCGGTCGGCTCACAATAGGAAATCGTCGCGGAAGATTTCCAGGCATGCTGGAACATAGAACTTTCCGCGTCGTCATCGTCAGAGATGGACGTGGGACGGGAATTGCCTCAAGTTCAGAACTTGAGGCAACCGTCAAGTACGCGGGCAAGACTACTTCGGTGCGTCTCCGCTCTCGACTGTGACCAGGTGATTGGTTGAGGCTGGCGCTATACTTTTCGTCGGGGTGAGAAATATAAAATCTGCAGACGCCAGCTTACCGATCAACGTTCTCCAGCACCCAGATACTTCCTGATGTTTCCATCATCGGAAGAATGATCCGGTCTGATGTCAAAGCCATTTCCAGCTGGATAATATTCGGGATGATCATCTGCGTAGTGGTCTCGAAGTCAGTTACCCGCGTTGGTTGGTCCAATGGCTTTCCGCTTGCTGGATCAAATCGAACTCTCCAGACATTGAAGAAACCCGTGCGGTTGGAAACAAAGTAGATCGCCTTGCCGTCAGGCGACCAGCGCGGTTTGTCGTCCCAATAGCGGCCTTCAGTTAGTTTTATCCATTCCCCTCCTGATGACGAGACTACGTACACCGTGGAAACTGATGGATCCGTAGCGTTGAATGCGTTGAAACTAATCCATCGCCCATCCGGCGAGAAGCGACCTTGCCACAAGTTATATTCGGGATTGGAAGCAATGATGCGCATTTGGGCCTCTGCACGCGGCGCCGCGTCCAACGGAAACACGGCCAGGGCTACCCTACCGGGAGTCTGCAAATCTGAACTCATCAGGATCCATCTGCCATCGGGCGTCCAGTCGGTGAGCGAAATTCGGCCCTGCATGGGAGACGTGACGATTTGTTCGTCGCCCCCGCTTGTGGTTTGCAAAGCGAGTGTCCGACTCGCCTGAGGATCGGTCTCAACTTGTGCAGGACCTGAGCGTATATAGATGAGCCGTGTGCCGTCATTCGAGAGGATCGGATTCACTCGTCTGAAGTCGTCGGCACCCGTTAACAAAGTCTCGCGACCATCTGCGAGCGACTTAGCCCACAGCTCTTCTTTATCAGCACGCCGCTTACGGAATACCAACATCTTCCCGTCCGGTGATAAACCCGGCTGCAACGCATCCATGCCGGCTACCGTTAACGGCTGCGATGTCCCTGTGGTTTGTCCAGCGATTGGATCGAACGGTACAGTCCAGAGCCGACTTCTTTCACTACGAATGCTGAAAGCCAGCTTCCTTCCATCCGAAGACACAGCGATGTCAGAGTCCTTGCCTGCTCCTGTAGTTATGCGTTCGAGTCCATCGATCCAACGGAGTGTTGACGGATCAACTTTTACTTTCCAGAGATTTCTTACCCCTTGCGACTCACCCTCAAAAATCAAACCGTTTGCGGAGGGCATCCAGAGGAAATTAGCAAACCGTACTCCGGCCTCTTTGAGTTGCGATTGGACGTCAGGATCGATTTGAGATTGCAGCGGGGTGCCGCCATTCAATGGGACAGTCCAAAAGCTCCAGCCGGCCTGCCGGTGGTTACCCCAAACGGAGAGCCGAGTACCGTCAGGATGCCAGGCGACCAGCAGAGTGGAAACAAATTGCGGGACGAAGTCATTCAACACGTCACGAGGTGTTCCTCCACTGGTGTTGATGACAAAGGTCTTCGACTTTACGGCGCCTGTATATGCGGAACTATAGAAGAGGACTTGCGAACCGTCTGGAGACCAGCGCGGACGATATCCGAAACCGCATAACTTGCGTTCGCTTCCGCCTAATGCGGGAACTACAAATAGACCACCGCCCTCCCGTTCAGACCGGAAGACCAGCGAGAGTCCGTCTGGTGACCAGTTTGGTTGCCAGTCATGCGCCACCGAACTGGTTACTTGAACTGAGTTTCCTTCTCCAATCGATCGGACCCAGATGTCGAAGTTGCCACCTTGATCTGAACTGTAAGCAACGAATCGGCCGTCGGGAGACCACGAAGGATCTATCTCGAGCCCGGGTTCGAACGTCAGTTGCCAGAGTTTGCGTTGCGGCGTGATCGATTGACTTGTGTGTAACCACTGCTGCACCAGAAAGTAACTGCTGATCGCGAGTGCCAAAGCCAAACAGGCGCAGACAGCAACCAACAGATTGATCGAGCGCGGCTTTCTTGTAGCTGGCTCCGACCTGACGAATTCTTCATGGAAAGTGATTGCGGGCTCGGGCTTAGATGCTTCGAAAGGAACACTTTCCAAAAGGGAGCGAGTGGGTGTGCCGTTCGGAGAGTCGAGTTGTCTCACTTCCGCCACAAAGCGGTAGCCTTGACCTGGAAGCGTAACAATATACTTATGCTCTGCGGGACCTTCGCCCAACGCCTTTCGAAGCGAAGAAATGTTCCGAGGCAAGTTGTTCTCATCGACGAAAGCGTCAGGCCAAACCTCTTCAATCAGCTCTTCCTTCTTCAAGACACGACCAGGATTCCGCACTAACACCAGAAGGATTTCAAAGGCCTTCGGCGTGAGTGGCACAAACTGGCCCTCGCGCAACAAGACACTTTTGCCCGCGTCGACAACAAAGGAGTCGAAGGAATAGAAGTGCGATGTTGGATGCTCAGCCTTGAGAGCTTTCATAAATCTTCAGGGATTATCAACTGCGCTCGGGTTGCTCGTGACGAAAGCTTGAATCAACCTCGGTGTCTGATCGACCGGCTAAAACATTCAGGAATTTTCAGCCGATCCCAAAAGACTTTCTAACCACTGATCGAGCTTAATTGTGAGGATCGATCTACGTCGAACTCTGGTGGTTAGATTTCCATCAACTCGCCTGGTAGCTACAACTGTCCGGCTCATGAAGGAGTGGGGTTCTCTATCAAGGCTTTGAAGTTGACGGCTACGGGTGTGCACCAAATCCCAATTCGCAAATGACTTGATTACAGTCGTTTGGTGCCTCTTTAGGGGTGGCCGAATTCTACTTTAGTTAGTTGAGCCGGTAAAGCAAGTCTGATCGTCACGCAAACTAAATGCTCAACCTACTCAATGTCTACAATCAGGGGACTACGCTTGGGGATGATCGGGCCAATCGTGCTCGGCTCAACCATCAACTACCGCAGAAGGAGATTGGTACGCGAGGAGAATGTATCTGCAGGTACAAGAGGAACGTTCGATGGTTACGGGTTCGCGTTGGGTATGATCGAAGGGACGTCGGTTCGAACCTGTGCCAAGAGTTGAGGTGTGAGCGTTATGGTTATCGTTAGTACAGCTATGCGAAGGAAGTTTTAGTCATCGTGCGTTATCCACTCGAAAGGCAAAGCCGTGACACGACATCAAGGCGACTCTGGAAGCAAAGTCGACCTCAAACCCAGACCATCTTCACTGAGACGCCAGACAGATTTCTGAGCGCAGCTTTATCGGTAATGATTAAGTCAACCTTCTCCACGGGCGCGATCAACGTCTTGCCAACCTTACCGAACTTGCTGTGATCGGCTACTACGACAGTTTTGCGAGACTGCTGAATAATAGCTCGATTTACCGCGCCGAGGTCGGGACTGTCTGACGTTAGTCCATGTTCCGGATGAATGCCATCGACATCTATAAAAGCCCGGTCATAGAACATCTCGTTAACTGAGGCAATTCCTGACGGCCCACTCAACCCAAAGCAGTTCCTGTTCAAGAATCCACCGGTCATGATGATCTTCAAATCTAATCGATGACTAAGTTCCATGGCGATGTTGATTGCATTAGTCACGATAATCACGCGTTTACGATCATGAATGCTGCGACCAACTTGAGTGGTTGTAGTTCCTGCACTCAGAGCGACAATTTCTCCGTCTTTGATCATCTCGGATGCTGCAAGGCCGATTCGCCGCTTTTCGGCCGCTTGCATTTGCTCTTGTGCAGCGAACGAAGAGAGTCGACGGAACGGCTCGTACAACATCGGTTCGACTTGAATAGCGCCGCCATGAGTTCGGCGCAATAGTCCTGCTCCTTCAAGATGACTGAGTTCGCGGCGAATCGTTGCGGATGAGGTCTCGAAACGCTCAGCAAGTTGTTCAACCGTTACCTCTCCATCCTTCATCAACTGGCGGAGGATTTCTTTGTCGCGTTCTTTTTTCAGCATCGCCCGCTCGTAAGAACACGTTATTGGAAGAGTCTGCTGGCAAAGTCTTTTAGATCCCGACGCCAGGTTTGCCACTCGTGATCGGTACCGGGGGATTCGTAGTAGATGTGTCGAATATTCGCTTCTTCTAAGGAGTGATGAAGATTCTGGAGTCCTGTGCGCATTCGCTCTGGTTCAACGGTGCCAACTCCTATCCAGAGTAAATGGACAGTCTTCGCAAACTTATTGGGATCAGCAAACGCCCCGTTGTAATCAGCCTTCGGATCTAATTTGCGGGTGCCAAGCATTCCACCTGCACCACTGAACCCCCCGACATAAGAGAAGAGATCTAGATGATTGAACGCAACTTGAAACGTCTGCATGCCTCCCATTGAAAGACCAGCCATGGCACGATGATCGCGATCTCGAAGAGTTCTGAAGGTTGTATCAACGTAAGGGATCAAGGCCTGAGTCACATCGTCCTCAAAAGCTGACGTCATATCCTGTATTGCCTTTAGCATTTCAGGAGAACCCAAGGGTCGCCCAGTCAGATCTGGCGGAGCTTGTCCTGCTCTTCGCGCATAACCGTACGCCATGACTACGATCATTGGCTTGCAACCCTTCGCTGCGATCAAATTGTCAAGAATGAAGTTAGCCCGACCCTGACGTACCCATCCCGTCTCATCCTCACCACCGCCATGCTGCAAATACAGAACTGGGAAACGAGATTTAGGTTGTGCTTCGTAGCTTGGTGGTAAGTAGACGAGTGCATGTCGCCATGTGCCGGTTACCTTCGAGTGATACCAAATCTCGCGCACCTGGCCATGCGGTACATCCTGGATCGAATAATACGTCGAGCCAGGTTCGGGAACCTCGACCGCACTCGCGTGTTTACCCCCACCAAAAAAAGCATGGCTACCGGTATCGGCTACCTCTGCACCGTCGATGACGAACATGTAGTAGTGCAGACCGGGCACTAGTGGTGTTGTAGTTATCGTCCAAAAGCCATCAGCTTGTTTTTCCATATCCACTTTGGGTCCGCTCCAGAAGTTAACGCGGACCTTTGTGGCGTCGGGAGCTTTCACGCGAAGTTGAACTCGACCAGTGTTATCAACCCGCGGATATTCCGCTCCCCAAACGTTTGTCGTAGCCGGTTGAAAATCATTTGACTCTTGCGCACAACAAACGATCGACAACAAAAACAACAAGACAACACTGAATGATCGCATCCTCGATCTCCTTGTTCATACCTGGACCGCAAGCATCCGTGCCTTTGCGTTACACCAATCCATAGTTGCTACACGATCGGACGCTCGGCGCGGAGGCCTGCGAATCCTATTAAGTTCAGAATAGATATTTTATTCCCAATTGAATCTGGCGCATCGGGAGTGCCGTAGTGCTGATAATACCGAAGCCTTGATGCGCAGCATTTGAAGGCGCTCCCGGGAATGCAGCGCCAGCCAGAATGTTTCCGTTTGGTGCTCCCCAGGTCGGATGATTGAAGACGTTGAATGCTTCGACTCGTAACTGCACGATATGGTTTTCGCCGTAAGGCATCGTAAACCGCTTGGACAGCGCCATATCGATCGACTGAAAGTGTGGCGTGATCATCGTATTCCGCCCGACATTGCCAAAGGTTCCCTGTGGCGAAACAATAAAGGAGGCAGGGTCAAACCATCTCAAACCCTGGTTCGTTGCGGTAGGTGTCGTGAGATAGCCGGTGCCTACCCCCGAGTAGCTTGGTCGATCAGGTAGTGGATTATTAGTACCAGCATTGTTGATACCGGCCGAGAGGGTCTGAGGCACTCCACTTTGGATTGTTGAATTCGTGCTCAGCTGCCACCCACCCACAAATGCATCGGCGAAAGAATTGTGAATCGCCAGCGCCTTGCCTTTCCCAATGGGCAGATCATAGACGGCTCCGAGAACCCATCGATGACGTACGTCGAAGGACGACAGGCCACGCTCACAAGGCAAGCAACTGCTGTCTTGTGGAAAGAGGGTGTCGAGTCCCTGCGTGCGAGTTCCGCTGGCATTATCAATCGACTTGGCAAAGGTGTAATTCGTGGTCAAGCTGATGCCCTGGCTGAAACGCCGCGTAAGCTTCACGCTTCCGGAGTTGTAGCTTCCTTTGAAGTCGTCACCGACGAATGAAAGTACCCCGTAATTCGCAAACGGCCGACGTGAATTAATGCTTGCTAGCGGCCCCGGAGCTGCCTGGTTGATGTTTTGGAAGCCGTAGAGGTGTCGGCTTTGCGATCCGAGGTAGCCAACTTCCAAAACCCAGTTTGAACTGAGCTGCCGTTGGACATTCAACAAGAATTGCAGGGTGCGCGGGGTTGTGTGATCGTAGGCGGCTGCCCACGCAAATGGAGGTGGCACTTGAACGACGGTTCCACTTCCACCCGGAATAGCATTTTGCCAGGTTATCGGAAGCGCCGGCGTGGTGGTGAGATCCACACGGGCTGCGATGTTGCGGGCCATGTCAAAGTACTCAGCGTTTGCAATATCCTCCATGTAGAAAACGCCAAACCCGCCACGAATAACTGTCTTATCATCAAACGCGTAGGCGACCCCAATTCGGGGAGCGAAGTTTAGGAACTTGGTTTCTCTAAGATTGTTGTTCAAACTGCCACCGCAAACCGCCTTGGTACTGGTCCAACGGATGGCCAGGCCCGCGTACGGATCAGTACAGCCATCGCGCTGGCGTACAAAGAACGGCCAATCGGCTTGCGGCTGGTTAGGAGTAAAGTCGATCTTAGGTATTTCTACGGTGAAATAATCTCCCAACGTATTGGTAAAAGGCGGCGTTAATTCGTAACGCAAGCCCAGCGACAGGGTCAGCTTCGGAGTGACCTTCCAGGTATCGTCGATAAACGCATGAAAGACGTTGCGCTTGAATTTAGCGTTGGCAACTGCTGCTGCATTTGTGGAGACAAAGAGTTTGCCCAGTAGGAATTCTGCGAAGGAAAAGCCACCGGTACCAGTGATCGGATTCCTTGTTGCAGTTGCCTGGAAGGTAAAAACTCCGCGTGAAAACTGGTTGCCTAGCTGGTTGTAATTCTGCCGGTCGTATTCGGCCCCGAATGCGAAAGTGTGCGTCCCGTGGATCCAGGACAATTTATTCACGAACTGCATGGTGTTGTTGTCGATTGCAAAGGGACCGTCGTTAGCGTCGCCGATTCCGGTGAAGCCACCACCGTTAAAAGCTACGTTCGGAATTCCCCACGTGATCGGATCCCCAGACTTCTGGCCCGGTATACCGATGTCGGAAACCACGTCCAAATTTCCGGCGCTCAAAGTCCCAAGAGAATTGAAGAAACTTGTATAGCCAAACCGGGCTTCGTTGACGACGGCGGAGCTGAGAGTCCGCGTGTTGGATACAGCCCACTGTTTGTAGTGAGTTAAGACCTTCGTTCCGGCAAGATTTAAACCTTGTGTGGATGTGTCTTCGTCGCCCCAGTTATATCGTCCCATCCACTGGGACTTCGAAGACTCGTTAAAGTCGATTCTTATTACAAAGGCATCTCGATTCAGTGGTTGGGAACTAGTCTGCGCGAAGTTGTTTGTTCCGAGCACATTCGAGGAATTGTAATATTTCAAAAACTTCAGCGAGATTGGATCCAACCGAATGGTCGGAATTATGTTCCCCGGGAAGGGCAGACCTGTGTTCGGATCATAGATGATCGTAGAGGGAAGCAACTCGCTGAAATCGCCGCCAAACATCTTTGTAGTCGGGACGGTAAAAGTATTCAATACGCTCTGTCGACGGCGGAGGGCCTCATAATTCGTCATGAAGAATAGTTTGTTTTTACCGCTCCACACGCTTGGTCCACCTTCGCCAAAACGTGGCAGGTAGATTGGACCGTCCAGTTCGAAACCATAGTCATTCCATTTGAAAGGGTTCTTCGGCCGAGCACTTGTAAACTGATACTGCTTCGCATCGAGTTTGTCGTTGCGGTGAAATTCGAAGAGAGCGCCATGAAAGGCATTGCCTCCCGATTTGGTGAGCACGTTCACCTGGGTGCTCTGGTGACCGTACTCGGCGGGATACACGCCGATTTGAACCTTAAACTCCTGAATGGCATCAATGGAGGGCAGCGCAACATACGTATTGAAGTTCACATCCATGTTGTTGACGCCGTCGAGAGTGTAGTAGTCGAAGAATATGCGCTGTCCCCCTGCAGAGATTGCCTGTTGGGCGCGCTCACCACCTTGGCGGGCACCCGCTTGACCCGCCGCTGGTGCAAGTACATTCACGTTTGGCGAGAGCGCAACCAAATTCAAGTACTGTCTACCGTTCAACGGTAGTTCTGTAACGATCTTGTTTTCGATCACTGTGCCCATCGTGCCGTTTTCGGCGTTGAGCAATCCGGGCGTACTATTGATTGTGACCATCTCGTCAACTTGACCCACTTCCATCGCCACGTCCAGTCGCGTCGTTTGTTGTACCTCCTGCTTGATATTGTCTATCCGCGCCGTCTTGAAGCCAGACTGTTCGACTCTCAATTCGTAGACACCAGGCAGGAGGGACGGGAACGAATAGAGCCCTTCGCTATTGGTTGTAACGTTGCGGGTTGCCTGGGTCGCCTTATTGGTAACAGTTACGCTCGCACCCGAAATAGCTGCACCCGATGGGTCGGTGACTAAACCGCTTATCTCACCACTGGTTTGTGCGAAACCGAAGACGGTTGACATGGTGAGCAACAACAGACCGCCAAAGGTATGTAAGACTAAGCGAGTTCTTTTTGTCATACTTCCTCCCAGCTTTCCTCTCGTCTTTGAAGAACGTTCATTTGGATCGACACCCGAGGCGACAAATAGAGCGAAGCAGCACCAGGACTTAGTGGCATCGATTCGGTTTGAGAAGTAAGTTCGCTGGTAACGACTTGAAGCAGAAGAGGGCCCAAATGAAAATTGGATCAGAATAATTTGGACGCCGTGATCTGACCGGACCGTCAATTTGCCGTTACGTGATACTGAAAGTTAGTAGAGTCATGAGGAGCATGTCTTTTGTTACCCTGAAAATTGAGATTTCAATGCCAATGATCGTTTGTTCGCGAAACAGACATATTCATTGAGCTTATGGGGTTAAGACGTGATTAAAAGCCCCTTGTAGATCCTTGAAAAAACATGAGGAGTTATGAATTTCGACCCCTCGACTGCCGCGCGCGCGTTATTGGTGTTGTAGTGAATTGACCTGTTTCATACTGAACACTTACCTGGTATAGGAAGAATTCCATCCGGCAGTATCGATGCAACTGTAGCCGCTTTCAAAACCCATGAAAAAAAGATTAGTCGTCGAAGATTCCTGACACAGAGCTCGTTGTGCGCGTTTGCTTTGCCTCCGATAACGCCATGGAGCGAAATGGGAGATGACCCATACTTTGATAAAGAAATTTCGAGCCGTCGAAACCTGACACTTTGGTACGACCAGCCGGCAACTCAATGGGTTGAGGCGTTACCTATCGGCAATGGACGTTTAGGTGCGATGGTGTTCGGCGAGTCAACGAGTTGCTAGTGTCTGTCCTTAATATACGTAGGGAGGATAGGAAGCAAAGGAGCCTTAGCAGTGCAGTCAAAATGCGGTTTCGAGCGGTAAATTACGAATTTAGCAGCTTGCGTACAACGCGCAGGACTGCATCAAAATCCCCAGACTTCTCCAAATATTCATCGAAGCTATACAAGGCTGTATCTGAGTCCGAGTATTCCTTCGGATAGCCGGTTAGAGCAATCGACTTCACCTGCCGTGCGAGGTTTAGTCCTTTACTGCGCTGTTCAATCTTGTCCATGAGTTCCAATCCGTCCATGCCGGGCATCTTCATATCAGAGATGAGGAGGTCTATCTCACCGTCTTGCGCGTCAAAGATTCGTAAGGCTTCGTCCCCGTCTGAGGCTTCGAGCACAGTCATTCCCTCTTGCCGAAGCAACTGGGCCATCGCTAGGCGGCTGTCGATATGATCATCAACAAGCAGAATGACTCCGCCCTTAGTTAGGTTGGCCGATTCTTCTTGCATAGCTTTCTGGTATTTTGAACGCTCGCTCTGATAGTAAACATATACTCCGCCAGAATTGGATAGAAGACAACTCTATAAAAGTGGGAAATATCCGATTCCTGATTAAGAGTCGGGCAGCGATTTTGTCTCAACGTTCCCTCGTCTTGCGGTTACTTCGATTTCAGGTCAACTTCGGATGAGACGCTTTCGAACGACTGAAGAGGTAAAAGGGGATTGTAACTAGCTACCCGCTCTGCTCGACTCTGTTCTTCCCCAAAAGAAGATCGGCAGCGCGAGAAGCTGGCACAGCATGGAAAAGACAATTAACGTGATGATTGATTTGTCATATAAATAACCCATCGCCGCGCTTCCAAGAAACCAGGCAATACCGTAACCCGTGTAGAAAAGTCCGAATCCGGTGCTTCGCTTTGTTACTGGCATGAAGCCTGTAAGGATCGCTTTTAGTAAAGAGTTCTGTGCGCCCATTCCGACACCCCAGAGTGCCATGCCAATCAAAGCCAGCCAGAACTGGCCGAGGAAAACAAACGGAGCAAAGGTTGCGCCTACCAGGAAGGCAATGAAAACGATCGAGAAACCAATTCGATCAAAGAGTCGACCAAACAAAAGATTGCTCAACGCTCCCGCTCCCATAGCGAGCGCATAGAAGAGAGGAATATCCGTTTGGGGAACGATGGCAGCTCTCTGAAAGTGAAAGGCGATTAAAGAGAAATCTGCGAAGCCTGCCGCGATCAGAGCTCCCGCGCCTACGAAAATCCAAAATGGTTTTGGGAATCCCTTGGCCTCTGAGAAATCTGCCGGCTCTTTCTCCATCTCATGAGGAGATGGATGCAAGATTCGCGCGACGACTAACGTGGCAAGACATAAGAGTGCAGGAATAATTAAGACGGCAAATCCGGTGCGGTATCCGCCTTTCAGATAGAGAATGAGCGCTACGATTAATGGACTTATTGCTGCTCCTGCCTGGTCCAGTCCTTCATTCAAACCAAACACCCAGCCCTGCCCGATCGACTTCCCCGCGTATGAAAGCATCGTATCAACTGCAGGCTTTCGGATCGCTCGGCCGGTCCTTTCCGCGATGATCAAGACGGCGGCTACCGGCCAATTTCCGGCGAGAGCTAACGCGGGTACTGCCAGAACATTGATTAGATATCCGAGCGCGGTGAAGAACCAGTAGCGATGTGTTTTATCGGCAAAATAACCGGAGATGGAGCGAAGACTGTAACCAAGCAGTTCGCCCAGGCCCGCTACTACACCGACGATCGTCGCACTGGCTCCCAAAGATCCAAGAAACGGTCCCGTGATACTGCGACCGCCTTCATAGGCCATGTCGGCGAAGAGATTGACGATGCCGATGATCAGGACAAAGCGGAAGGCGAGCTTTGCGAGTTGCTTCGGATGGTTCTTCGGCATAATAGGGAAGTGACCATAGCAGTTATCATCTACCATAGTCACCAGCCGTGGCCAAAACATTCGACTTAGACTGAAAATTGCAATTAGAGACGTGCGGAGATACTGATGTTCGAGAACATCGCGCAGTCGCTCTAATGCAGTCACCAGGACAGAGCGAATCGTGCACGTGAAACGTATTCGCTGAAATCAAATGGGTAACCAGTCGAATTGGCTTCAACTACAAGTAATATTTTTTCCGAAATGACGCAGTACGTGCTGGTCCGCCGCGATCAGAGATGTACTGTTTAGCAGTGTGATAGTAAGAAACGTTCCGAGCGTTTTAAGTGTTGATTTACAGATGAATCTGAATGTGCGACTTAACTCCGCAAAGACGTTCTTCGCGGAAGTCTTAAGATCTGTATCAGCGCTAAAACTACGAGGGCAAGGGCAGAGCCAAAAGCCAACCAGAACCAACCGGTGAGACCAACTGTGATGAGACCGGCACTATCCTCCGCTCTGACCCGCTCGCGATTCATTAGGTATGCGCTAAGCAAACCGGCAATCAGAGTAATCAACGCGGAAACCTTTTGCTTGGCTTTCAGGGCACTACCAATATTGAAGAGGACTATGACAATCATCAGAAGAGGAATGAACCAAAGTGAGCCATGTCCATCCCCTGCGAGATCGATTCCGCTCAAAGTATCTCGGGATGAACCACAACTGACTTGGACCCAAGGCAGAAAGAAACAAACCAAAACGATAAGCGTCAAACTAAGCTTTACTCGATTGTTATCCATGGGCGGTCTCCCGATCTCACGGGGGAATGAAGGTGATCACGCTGTTCGGTGTGACGCACGGTCTTTAACAAGTGCCGACGGGTCGTGGTCCACAACGAGATTCAGCTCGAGACCATGCTCCAGAAAAGCTTTCAATGCTGCGAGCAGGAAGCTGAAACCGCTAGTTGAATTAATTGCCTCCGCCACGATCTTATCCGCATCGCCATGAAATCCCCAATTCTTGACTACTACTAAGGTGCGATCCGCGGCCTGTGGCTCGAACGTCCACTCGACCAGACTCGGATTGTCAGGCCCATTCCATTCGATGAGAATCAGCCTGTTCTGTTCGAACTCCTTCACATCGACGTTAGCGAAGACGCCATACATCTCCCAATCCCACCGCAGCTTTTTGCCAGGCGACATTCTCCCGCTACTCTTCGAGAACCAGAATCGACTAGTCAACTCGGGATTTACTAAAGCCTCAAACACCTCGGCGACTGGTTTCCTGATGAGCATCTGTGCCTTGGCTATAGGAGCTTGATCTGTTTTTGCCATCGTAAATTCCTTTCTTATTCATCATCTGTTGACGGACCTCTTCGAATGAGTACGCGGTTATGTCTGAAGCTCCGCTCGCGTTTGAAGAAGTCGCAGAATGTGACCGCGAGACACTATCCCTTCCACATGGCTGTTGCGCACGACCGGTAACTGATTCACGTCTTCACGCCCCATCGTCTCCAATGCATCCGTTAAGCTGGTGGTCGGCTTGACTGAGTGCAGTTTTGTCAACGGCAGGGTAATGTCCCGCACTGTGAGATGCGGCCATTTTTCACGTTCGACATTCTTGATTTCGTGGGCCGTCACCATCCCGATCGGATCATCGTTATCAGTTACGATGAAACAACGTCGTCCTGATCGCAGCAGGTTTTCATCGATAAAGTGTTGCAGGTTGGTCCCGGCGTCTACCTTGGACCAGTCGTGACTCATTACGTCGCTAACGCGCGCGCCTCGCAGTCTTTCCAGGATTTCGAATTGCCCATAGCTCGAACGCGCCGCATCTAGCAGAAACCAACCAATAAATGTTAACCATAATCCACCGAAGCCAGCTCCATTAAAGAATCGAAGAAGTCCGATTACAATGAAACCAAATGCGACTAATTGTCCGATCCTGGCTGCAATGCGAGTGGACCGTGCCGCGTTACCTGAACTCCACCAAAGAAGTGCGCGCAAAACGCGTCCACCGTCGAGTGGAAAGCCCGGTATCATATTGAAAATGGCAAGAGCAATATTGATCACGCCCAGCCATCCCAACATTGCTGCCCACGGTGATTGATTTGTCGCCGACGGAGCCCATCCAAAGCCCGCAGCCAGCATTAAGGACAAGATACCAATGAGCAAACTGGTTATGGGGCCGGCAATTCCAATCCAGAATTCAGTTTTTGCATCGGAAGCTTCTTTCTCGATTTGGGCCACGCCACCGAGGGCAAATAGCGTGATGGCTTTAACGGGCAGTCCCCTCGCTTTGGCGACTGCGGCGTGCGACAGTTCATGTATCAAAATCGAAGCGAAGAACAGGAGCGCGGTAAGAATCGCCAAGCCCCAGACCATAGTCGAATCCCATCGTCGATTGGTTTCTGAGAACTGGCTGGCCAAAGAAAGCACCACTAACAGTGCGATCAAGAGCCAACTGTAATGAAGGCCTATCTGAATTCCGAAAACGCGAAAGAGTTTGATCTGAGCTTTCATACATCAAAAGCTCCTTTCAGTTTCACTGGTTAGCAGTCTGACATAGCCGAGGGAAGCCGCTGTTCGGATTGTGACTCGGTAACCTTTGTCGCATTCGCATACAGTCAGAGACCGAAAACCGTCCAAAGTACACACCACTGTACGTTCGTTACCACTAGGCAACGTTAACGGTTTCTCCTTAAGCAATCGAAGTGCAACGTTTGAGCCAAAGGCACGCTCCTTGTCGTAGTTTTTATGGACTATCAAGGTACAGAAAATAGAAAGGAGGACATCATGGCCAAAAACAAGAATCGCGAAACGACTGAGGGTCAGGATAATTTGTCGATATCACTCGAAACGACGGGTGAACGACGGCAACACACAACACCACGGACGCAAAGTCCATTTAGCTTCATGCGCAGATTCAGTGAAGAGATGGATCGGCTCTTCGGAGACTTTGGATTTGGATCGACGCTGAACTTCGACACCGGTCTAGATCGGTTTGCCAGCTGGTCACCACAAGTAGAAGTCTTCGAACGAAACAAACAGTTAGTAATTCGGACGGATCTTCCCGGCCTGACGAAAGATGATATCAACGTAGATATCACTGACGACTTACTAGTAATCCGAGGCGAACGCAAGAGCGAACGTGAGGAAGATGAGGCAGGCTACTATCGCTCCGAACGTTCATATGGCACGTTCTATCGTCGGATTCCACTCCCACGCGGTGTAAATGCTGAGAACGCAACCGCTGAATTTCGCAATGGTGTACTGGAGATTTCAATGCCGGCACCGCAGAGCGCCTTGCGCGGAAGCCGAAGGATTGAAATCGAAGGCGAAGACACGAAACGGCAAAGTGCCGGTAAAGCTAAAGCGGCCGGCCAGAAGTAACATCCGTTTTGAATGGAGGAAAAAGTGGACTTATCGAAAGCTAAGAGTGTAACCGTTCCGGATTTGCTTTGATCGCAGCGACGCGCGGCATGATTGGTTTTGGGGCAGGCCTGCTCCTTTCCAACAAGATCAAGTACGAACACCGCAAAGTCGTTGGCTGGTCTTTGTTCTTGACTGGTCTCGCGAGCACAGTCCCGATTGCCATGCATCTTTTTGGAAAGAAAGATGGCGCTTCAGGGCACCTCGCTTCGACTGTATAGGAGCTGAGGCAATTGATTTATCGCAATCGCAGTAGTTATGCCAAATCGTGCGGATCTGAGTGCTGAGGAAGAAACAAGAGCGGGACACACCCAATTGATGATTGCGGCTCTTGAAGGTGACACTGTGAAAGTAAAGCACTTGTTGGCAAGGCACGTCGACGTGAATGCAAAGGATGGCGAAGGCCGTACGGCGTTGATGTTTGCTGTTGCCAACTCTCACGCCGCGGTCGTGAAGTCACTTCTTCGTGCGGGAGCGCGTATTAATTCGAGAGCCCGAGATGGTGGCACAGCATTGATGTTGGCGGCCGCGAGTGGCGACGTCGAAATGACTCGGACGCTACTGAATGCGGGCGCGAAGACTGGTTATAAATACGTCTCCTCAGGTGCTACGGCAGCTAGTTTGGCGAGCAAAGGCGGACATACGAAGATCATAGAATTGCTTGAGAACCGATGAACTGAGAATTAGAACTTCTCAGCATTCCACGCCGCTTCCAATTGGTTAAGTCACCAACGACGCCTCATCCGAAATCACGCTGCTCCATATCTTCAAGCGAGGAACCAAAGTAAACCTGCACTTCTTTGATCTTGTTACCTTGGCACGAAACAATTCCGTATTTCGAAATGGTTCAAGACCATCTGATTCACACTCATAAAGAACATTACAACTTGCCGGTGCCTAAACGTTCTCCCAACTGCAAAAAGTGAGTCGCCGGGATCAGTAAGTTTCCGGCCGAGGCCCAATCTTCTGACCGCAATACGATCGTCATACCAAGGACCCATCACACACCTTGCAGCTCGAGCCTTCTTCAAATTGCAACAGTGGCGGACTCTCGTCATTTGATTGCAAGGGCAACACATGTCCTTGGTAACGGCCTAGGCACATGTATATCCGTAAAATACCTTTAGCCATCTATCCATGATCGGACCTGATGGCAGTTAAATTAAACAAAGAAAAAAGGGGAAGTTTGATGAAAAAGGCCTCGAGAATTTTAGCGGTTAGCTTTGGTGTACTTTTGTTGGTAAGTCTTGTAGTCCCGATCTCGATGGGTCGAGCAATAACTCGATTGAGTATGTTCGCGGCCCAAGAAAAGGCTGCCAAACCAGTCACAATCAATGGGACCGTTTCCGCTGTCTCAGAAACCTCTGTTACTGTCGTCGACACCAACAAAGCTGAACAGATTATCACCATCGACGCCAAAACAAAGATAACCAAAGGTGGCAAGGCTGCAACTGCAGCTGACATTAAAGCCAATGACGCGGTGGTCGTAGTTGCCAATAAAGGTGAGGGAGATGTGTTGACAGCTGTTTCAATTAAGGTCAGCTAGTTCAACCTTTAGAGCAATTCCTATTTGAACAAGTCACGGAGGCTTCGGGGTGGAAGGATTCTACCCTGGCCTACGTGTCTCTACGACTTCTGTCAGAAATTGGTTCATCTTTCGATCGAATCAATTCCACAGCCTCGCCAGGCATTGCCACCCTTTGATCCATTGTATGTGGCGACGCGGACGAGCGGACGATTGAGGCCTATATCGAGGGATTGCGAGCGGCTGTCACAGAGAACCTTGAGAGCCAAGTCGTGCCGGACTGCGGCGAATTGCTCCCGGTCGAGGCGCCGCAAGTTTTCATCCACCTCGTGCGCGAATTCAGCGAGCGACAATTATCGCGTTAGCTTGAGTTCCAGCGAAGCGCGTTCAGGAAAACACCCCGCTTGGTGATCAAATGAACTTGATTATGAATCGGAACCTCGAAGTTGCGTTGCAAGCACATCACACATTAAGGCCGAATCGAGTCAGTATTTCCCGTCTCCCAAGACTTGTGATGCTTAAAACCCTACTGTCGAGATCCTGGACCACCCATTTCCTCTTTAGCGCGAGTTTGAGAAGGGCTGCCCCCAGCGCCCCGCCGACATGAGGCCGCCGTTCACTCCAGTCCAAGCACGCGCACGCGAACCGGCGCCGCAGTGCCCGAGTTGCCTTGACGTCAATGCCCAGAGCCTCAAAAGTCTTTGTTCCATCTAAGGTGAGGTCGTAGGCATTGTCGCCGGCCGTCGAATCGGTTGAGAGCCAGCCCATTTTCTTGAATTGGTCATGGAGCGATACGCCTATTGTCCCGGCCAGGTGATCGTAGCAGGTCCGCGCCGCACGTAGCCGGCTCGGTGCCGTTGGCACGAAGGTCTTGCGAGATCCACCGGCAAGAACGCTCAGCCCTTCAAGCGCTGTCGCCACATCGGGCCCCTCCAAGCTGTAGAAGCGATGCTTTCCTTGAACAAGAAGCTTTACCAGTTGCTCTGCCTTCAGCCGATTCAGATGTGCGCTGGCTGTTGACGGACTCACGTCAGCCACTACCGCGAGCTCGGTGCTTGTTCGTGCATGACCGTCCATCAGGCAGAAGAGCATGCGAGCTCGTGCCGGCTCACCGATAGCCGCCGCAATTCTGGAAACCGCTGCGTCAGAGTCATACTCAACATCCATACTTTGATTGTAGACGAAGTATTAATGTCAAGCAATTGGCATACTGTCGAACAATGCAGCCAAATGGATTCTCTTCCGAGCGAATAAGCCGCCGCAAAGCCCTTGAAGTGATCATGGCGACGGGTGCGGCGCTCTGGCTGAGCTATGGCGACTCAGCTCGACCGACAACCAGGAGGATACCAATGAAGATTACGTGCTTTATCCGTTACCAGATTGATCCGTTCCAGCGAGATGCGTTCAAGGAGTACGCCGAGAATTGGGGCCGCATCATTCCTCGGTGCGGGGGCCACCTTGTGGGATATTTTCTTCCTAGTGAAGGCACGAATGATGTGGGTTGGGGTTTGATCGCTTTCGATAGTCTCGCCGCTTATGAGACCTACCGAACACGCTTGAAGTCAGATGCTGAAGCGCATGAGAATTTTGCGATGGCCCAGACCAAGCGTCTTATTCTCCGCGAAGAAAGAAGTTTCGTGGAAGTAGTTGATGGAACATTCGCCCTTACCCCGGCAGCGACTATCAAGCGTTGATGCGCGCGAAATTCGGAAGATGAAACCGAGAGAGTCATGAAGAAGATCGGAATCGTGGGCGGTGTCGCTTGGCCATCGACAGTGCATTATTACTCAGAGCTCTGTCGTCGAAGCGAACGATGGCACCTTGCGCGGAATCCGCAAGGTGTTTCCTCGACACCAGAGATGAGCATCGAATCATTAGACTTGAACAAGGCGGTTTCTTATCTCGGTATCGACGGCGACGAAGAATCCTGGGAACAATTTGACGATTATCATCGCGCGGCTCTGCAACGTTTAGAAACGAGCGGCTCAGATTTCGCGGTCATTGTAAGCAACACTGCTCACCATCGCTTAGCGTCCATCGTGAGCGGCATTCGAATGCCCATCATTAGCATTTTTGCCGTGGTGGCAGAGGAGTGTGCGCGAATGGGAGCGAAGGAAGTTCTGATCCTTGGTACTCCTCTGACGATGAGATCGCCAAGACTTCGCGAGGAGTTTGCAAAGTATGGAATTGAAGGCGCAGGCCCGCGGGACGAGGCGATGAGGGCTGAAACAGCGCGATTGATTAACGCCTTGCAGTGCGGCCATCTTGACGGGGCGACGGAGCGACTCGGGAGGATCGCGAAAATCTCATCTGAGCGGCAGTCCATTGCGCAGCCGGTAGTGTGCTTAGCGTGCACTGAGTTACCGCTTGCATTTCAGAAGGAGAAGATGCTCGCGACGTTTAAGTACGATGACGTCTCATATATCAATTCCACCGCCGTGCACATAAATGCTGCGTTTGATTTTGCTTTCAACGGCTGCGTCGTCGATCCCGGCCGGATTGCTATCGGAACTGCTGAGACCTCGACTTGATACCCGTTGCGCGGAGGCGCGGCGCGAAGGCGCCAAGTTCTTTCTAGACGAAAGCAATGCCGCTCCTGCGGAATCGGTCACGAACAATAATGTGGCCAGCGGGATACAAGTGTGATCGGAAGATATGGTGTGGAGCATTGGACTAGTCATATATGTAGGAATTGGCCCTTGTGATGGTCCTTTCCTAAATGTAAGCTGATTCTCATCCCCCTATTCATTTTTATGACGCTTCAGGTCCGAGATCTGAGCCTAGACCTTAGTCTGGACAGCACATCTCGACGTGTCTGCTGGCGCCGATCTCACTAAGAGAAGAGAGCACTGGTGAAAGAGAGGTTGACATGCGAAAGTTGATCGCTGGAATGAAGATTTCTGTTGATGGGAAGATCGAAGGGCCTGAGGGTTACGCGGACTGGGTGGACGCTTGGTCGGATGACTACGGCTTGATCCCACAAATAGACGCCTGCCTGGTTGGCGGCGTGATGTATCCAGGCTACGAGCAACGTTGGACCATCATACAGAATGAACCGGACAAGCCAATTCCTTGGAGGGACAGGTTGCCGCTGCCGGCTGAGCTCGCATGGGCCCGCTTCGCCGCCCAGACTCCGCACTATGTGTTGTCGAACACCCTGACTTCGGCCCAATGGCCAAAGACGAGATTCTTGCGGGAACTGGACGACATTGTTGCCCTCAAGCAGCAGTCCGGCAAGGACATTTATCTCATGGGCGGTGCTGGAACTACGGCGAGCCTTATCGATGCCGGGCTGGTGGATGAACTCCGGCTTATTGTTTATCCGCTGATCGCAGGTGAAGGCAAAGCGCTCTTTGCGACGACGGAAAATCGTCGTGGGCTTGAACTACGGAAGGTTCAGCAGCTGCAAGATGCACGAGTAAGCTTGATCTACGGAATCGCTAATTGAAACGAGACTTGTAGGAGGTAACGATGGATGAAGATCTCGCCGAGATGACACGCGACAATCTGATCACAGAAGTAAAGAAGCTCAGACAAGGTATTCGTGAGCACAGGGACAGCAGTGGACATGAACTGTGTTGGCATCATCCAGCGCTCTGGGGACTCTTACCAGAGAAGACCGATCCTGTTCCCATTGTTCCAGCGTGGCCCCAATTCATGGAAGGGTGTGTCAAGTATCGGCAGTCTCTTGATGAGCAAGCGCCTGAAGCTGCGCGCAGCACGCAACAATACCAGGCGTGATCTCAGAAGGGTTGGTCGCCGGCGCCGGATTTCCCGGATGTATTTTGCCGTTTGCATGGAAAGTTCAGAAAAGTTTTCAGAGCGAGTCATCTCGGTTTGTTTCAGAAAACAAAGGAGAAGTGATATGGCAATAAGCAAAGAGAGTGACAAGGAGCACCCGAAAGGACATATCGAGATACCGACACCACCCATCGTGTCGCAGCAGGAGTGGGAGGCTGCGCGGCAGCAGCGCCTCGTGAAGGAGAAGGCCTTCACCCACTCCCGTGATGCCCTGGCCGCCGAGCGTCGACGGATGCCCTGGATGGCGGTGGAGAAGGAGTACGTGTTCGAGGGACCCAAGGGCAAGGTGAGCCTGCTCGATCTGTTCGAGGACCGCCCTCAGTTGATCGTCTATCGCGCCTTCTTCGAGCCGGGGGTGTTTGGCTGGCCCGATCACGCGTGCCGCGGCTGCTCCCTCGGCGCCGACCAGGTCTCCCACCTGGCCCATCTGAACGCTCGCAACACTACCCTCGCCTACGCCTCACGCGCGCCGCAGCCGGACATCGCGCGCCTGAAAGCGAGAATGGGCTGGGAGATGCCGTGGTACACAATGACCGACAGCTTCGACGCCGACTTCGGCGTCAATGAATGGCACGGCCACAATGTTTTCTTCCACGACGGCGACAAGGTGTTCCGCACCTACTTCATCAACAATCGCGGCGACGAGGCGATGGGGACTACCTGGAGCTACCTCGACATCACACCGCTCGGCCGTCAGGAAACTTGGGAGGACTCACCGGAGGGTTACCCTCAGACCCCGCCCTACAAGTGGTGGAACTGGCACGACAACTACGACGCCGAGCTCACGCCGAACCCTAAATGGGTCGATATCTTAACCGACCCTCAAGGAGCCGCCATCCGGAGGCGTGAGGAAGAGGCGAAAGCGAACTAAAGAAAGGCGACTTACGGTCGAGCGTCTCGCGCCGGCCGGTGAGCGTGTTGCGCGAGGCATCGGGGCCGTCGTCGGTGTGGCAGGGTTGTTTCTGATCGCGCGAGCAACAGAGAACGAGCACACAAACCTCGGCCTAAGGCCGCCAAGGAGGAGAGATTATGAGTCAACGCCTGAATTACTATTCGACCTCCCCTAGTCTGTCAAAGAAACTTTTTGAGTTGAGTCAAGCCGTTAAGGAGAGTTCGCTGGGAAATACACTCCTGGATCTCGTAAACATAAGAGCTTCTCAGCTCAATGGGTGTGCGCTCTGTCTTGATATGCATTGCAAGGAAGCCAAGATCCACGGGGAGCGGGAGCTGCGCATTTACCATGTCCCGATATGGCGAGAGTCGACATTGTTTTCAGATACCGAGAGAGCGGCGCTTGAGTGGACGGAGGCCGTCACAAAGCTCTCCGAGCATGGAGTTTCTGATGAAGTCTACGATCGTGTTCGCTTACAGTTGAGCGAGACGCAAATCTCAGAGTTAACTTTCGCAATCGGAGTGATTAATCTCTGGAATCGCCTCAATATCAGTTTTAGAACCGTTCCTGGGTCCGCCGACGAAATGCTGGGGCTAACAAAGGCCGGATTGAAATGAACAGATGCCAGAGTGAGCCTGACTGACAATATGTTCGCGCCTGCAAGTATGCGGTCTGTCCTTATATATATAGGGAGGATATGAAGAAACGAATGTTTTAGAATATTTAGTAAAGCCATTCTCAAATGCGCTTTCAAATTTGCCGAGATTCATAGCGGCAGTTACCACGCATAAAGCTCATAAACGCATCTTTTGCGACCGCGACTTACTGTTTTATTGGCTTTAAAGCAACGAAGCATTAAGAAAGTGGAAGACCGCCTGTTCGAAAAACCACTCAAAAATGTCGTAGTCTAAAGCCTCACCAAAGCGAACATTGTGCAAACCTCTCATGAACTCTGCGATCTCGTTCTCCCTGCATTTATTCGTCGTTTTAGTACAGTAAGAGCCTGATGGATTGACAAGGAAGGGAGATAAGACAATGACAAATCTGAAGGGTAAGCACCGTTGCTTTCGGCGCGGGAGGGTCTATTGGTTCGGTAGGGAGACTAACAAAAAATCTACGCGAAATGTCGATCTAGAGATGGTTCATTCGTCTTACAAATAGAAAGAGGTTTCCTATTGCGACAGTGATTGAGCCGCCATAGGAACTCAACCGGAATTGAGATAGTCCTTCAGGGCGACCATAGAGTTCGAAACCGACTGAAGAGAATAAGGAGTTAGTCATGCTTGGAGTAACCATCAGCACTCATGGAAACGTCGTAATACTTTGTTTGCGGGGAAAGATCGTGATCGGTAAAACGGGCATTCTGCGCAAGGTGGTTGAGGCCCAGACTAAGTCGTGCGTGATCATGCTCGACCTATCAAGAGTCACTGCAATAGACGCGCATGGCTTGGGTGTTCTGCTGGAGTTACGCCAACACGCTGAATCAACCGGAATTGAATTCAGGCTGATGAACGTTACCAAGTTGGTTGGTCGAGTGCTGGAAATCACGCGGCTGAATTCGGTCTTCAACATCGCTGCAGAAGCCGAAGTTTTGCCCGCGCCTGCGACCCAGGTTTCTTCGCTCCGGCGTCTTTCGGCTTGCGCATAACAGATCAATGATTCGGTAACGAAGGAGGGATTGATGGTAACGGATTTTGCGAACATCGCCGGGATGTTTAAGACGAATACCGATCTGGTGAACAAAACGATCAATGAGGTAAATCCAGAAAGCTGGTTTCTCAAGCCGGGCGACGAATCAAATCACTTCATGTGGGTCGTGGGACATATGGCCTGGAGCAGAGCCAACGTCCTGAAGATTCTCAACCAACCTTGGAATGTTCCAAGGCCGGAACTCTTCGGACGCGGCGCGCAGCTGGCGTCGGCGGATCAATATCCTGGCGTCGAAGAGATGAAGCGAGCGTGGGACGATATCTCGCAGAAGTTGTTAACGGTGCTGACGAGTGCCTCGGTGGATCGTCTGGGCCAAGAGGCGATAGCAGGACCACCTTCGTTCGATGGCAAGGTGAGCGGCAACATAGCCTTTTTTGCCTTCCATGAAACCTATCATGTTGGACAGCTCAACTATCTCAGAAAGTGGCTTGGATTCGGGCAAGGCGTTGGCTGAGAGAAATACCGACATGAGATTCTTCTGAGTCTGAGTATCAAAATGATCTAGCAATCTAAGTCGTTATTGCGATCGTTCCGCTAATCGCTACTGGAATTGTCTCTGTGGTCGGTGAATCTAATACGAAAGTGGCAAGCGCTATTCGCGATTGAGAAGCTTCATCAACAAGATATCGCAGCCACGCTATCCGGCGATCCAAATAAGTTGGCTGAGTTGTGGGCCGATGATGCCGTCGGATCGTTGAATCTGAAATTTCTTCCGTGCGATGTCGATCTTGTGCGAGTCGTCCGCCGTAGCGTTGAGATTTACCAAATATAAGGAGAAAGAATCATGAGAAGACATTCATCAATCATAGCCGCTGCAGTAGTCTTGGGAGCCGTCGCATCGTTTGCGGTTGCATCGCGCGGTCGCACCCCACATCAGTCACAGAAGCAGTTTGTATTATTGATGAAAGCCACGGGCCCCGATTTCTTTGCAAAGACCCAGGAGCCTGACGGAAAACAGATGGTCGAGAAGCACCTCAAGAAACTGCAGGCATTGACTCAACAAGGTGTGTGCCTGTTCTCGGGACACACGCTGGTTACGAATGAATCCGGCTTCGGCATCATCGTCGTTAACGTTCAGTCAGAAGCCGAGGCGCAAAAAATCATCGACGATGATGATCTGGTAAAAGCTGGGCTCGTTCGAGGAACGGTATTTCCGTTCCAGGTCGTGACGGCAGGGAAGTAAATCTGGCTGAACTAGGAGCTGAGAAATGCGGTACATGCTGCTGATCTATTCACGCGAGACGCCGATCACTTCTGAACAGGAAGGAGGGATCGCATTGAAACACCGCGACGTGATGAAGGAAGCGACTGAGCGCGGTATCTTTCATGGCGCTGAACCCCTGCAGCCGACAAACACTGCGGTCACGGTTCGCAAAAGGGCCGACGGCGAGGTGCTCATTATTGATGGTCCATTCGCTGAAACGAAAGAACAACTGGCAGGCTATTACATTCTCGATTGCGCGAATGTTGAAGAAGCGATCGAATGGGCCAGCAAGATTCCTACTGGCTGTCAGGGCGGAGAAGGCTGCGTCGAGATTCGGCCGCTGAGAACGATGAAAGTAGCGGGTGGCTAATTTGTCTCAACCGATCACGTTTCGAGTCTGATAGAGATGAAGAGAACGTCATGAAGTTTCTATTGATGATTCATCCACGAGCAGCGCTGGAATGAAGTCAGCGAAGGCTTTCTTATTTTTAGATCGCCGAATTATCGCTTTAGCCAGAGTTCGACACGGCTGTTACGCTCTCGCCCATCAGGTGTCAGGTTCGATCCGTGGGGGATCTGGGGCGAGCCGGTTCCCAAGCCCGTCGTCATGGCACGGCATCGCGTATACCCTTTCGATTGAGCTCGCGCTTGCCTGCGATATCGTTATCGCTTCCGATGATGTTCGCTTTCGTCAGCTCGAGATCAGTCGGGGAATTCTTCCTTTTGGCGGCGCCACCTTCCGTGCACCCACGTATCTCGGCTGGGGCAACGCGATGCGATTCTTATTGACCGCCGAGGAGTTCGGAGCGGCCGAGGCTTTACGGATTGGTCTGGTGCAAGAAGTCGTACCCAAGGGGCAACACGTTGACAGGGCGCTTGCCCTTGGGCACCTGATCGCAAAGCAGGCGCCGCTTGGTGTCCAGGGGACGCTCGCGAACGCGCGCATGGACAGAGACCAGGAGGACGAGCGCCGCCAAAGAACACCTCGCCGCGCTGTTGCCGCAGATTCTTGCGAGCGAAGATGCTATGGAAGGGATGATCAGCTTCACCCAGCGCCGAGAACCCGCGTTCAAGGGCATGTAGATCGTAAGGGATGATAGCGGCTCTTGTATGAATAGCTAATCGGACCGGCAACTCGACTCAGTTGCAATCAACTCCTCACACTTGCGTAGTTACTGCAATTCATTCGGCCTCTTCGTTTCAATTAATATGCCGGCGCTCTGCCAGTAAGCTTCAGCGTCTGCCTCAGCGATAGCAGCTTCCAAGCGTTTGTGGCTACTATCCAGTTCGTCGAGCTGAATACGTACACGAGCTCTTGCAGATTCCAATTGGCGGCGCCGTTGTTCTCGCAAATTCTCCGGATGAGTACTGCCGACTCCAGCCAGGCTTTGTTCAATGTTTTCTGGTTTCAGATCCTCTTGGAGTTGTTCGTCTCGCGCCTGCATTTCCGCCTGCCTGACTTCTACTTCACTCAACTGCAGTCGTAGATTAGCGGCGATATCCTGAGCACTTGACTGCGCCACTGCGGTTGTTGCAAAAACACCACTCAGCAACAGGGTGCCAGGAATTCGATTTAAAAGCCTTTTCATTTCCCACTCCTTCTTTAGCCCTCTTGCATCGGAGCCCCATTTGAGCAAGATGGCTAGACAACACCCATACAAGAACCTTGCCACATCTCCCTCTTGCTGCTGTGCTGGATAATCCTTTTAGAACGGGCGTAAATTGATAGCTTGTCTATGAACTTTTCGGCAACTGATGTGACATAACTGGCTAAATGCGGCCAGATGGCGAGCAGAGGTCACACTGATGGGTTGAGGTTCATAAATGCCAAAGAGCGAACCGAATCCGTTGTTCCAGCTATTGGTTAATGCTGGGACCGATTGAACACAAAGTCACTTCTTGGCAGTAGTCCCGCGGACCGTCCCGCTAGAATTTCCTCGAGCGACCATTCGCTGCGCTAGACCTACCTCTTCCTGAATGATTCGGGTTTGTCGCGTGAAAACTGCGACATTCGGCGGTTTCGTGAACACTTACTAATAGAGAAGTCCCGGCAGGAAGAGGTGCCGTATGCTGATGAAAGACCTTCCGGTTTATCTAAAAACTTGTTTTGTTCTCGTGGTGATGAGCTGTTCCGTGCATGCTCAAACACTATCGGCCGAAAACGAAAGAGGCGAAGAATACAACAGCCTCGGTGTCCAGCAGATGGCCGCCGGCAACTACAACGCGGCCATCCAGGCCCTCAATCAAGCGATCCTATCAAATCCACGCGACCCGGCCGCAGCATACAACTTAGGCACAGCGTATTACCGCACTGCTCAATACGAAAGAGCGATCATCTACTTGCAGAGGGCTATTGATCTCGATCAAAGTTTCGCCGCCGCCTACAACCAGATAGGCGTCGTTTATTCCGACATGGCCCAATATGATAAAGCCGTCGACTCATTTAAGAGCGCGATTCGACTCCAGCCAAATGCAGTGCGCTTTTATAATCTGGGTTGCGTATATAACCGACTGAGAGATTATAAGGCTGCCGTTGAATCATTAACTCAAGCTCTGCGCTTTCAGCCTGACGACGCAGAGGCACTTGTTAACCTCGGTTATGCATACGCTGGGCAGAAACACTACAGCAAGGCCTTTGTTTTCGTCCGCAAAGCTGTCAGCCTTGAACCGAACCTGGTCGAGGCGGAAGCTCTTCTGGGATTTCTCTACCTGGTTACGAACGATAGATCTTCCGCAATCCAGCAGTATCAAGTATTGAAGAACCTGGATGTAGGCGCTGCTCAAGAACTCTATGCACAAATTTATCGGGGAAGAATAGTGGACG
>DASYPT010000190.1:0-11371 GCA_036006355.1 Pyrinomonadaceae bacterium
CGTCCACTATTCTTCCCCGATAAATTTGTGCATAGAGTTCTTGAGCAGCGCCTACATCCAGGTTCTTCAATACTTGATACTGCTGGATTGCGGAAGATCTATCGTTCGTAACCAGGTAGAGAAATCCCAGAAGAGCTTCCGAACTTCAAGTAATTGGGCATTGCAGCTGGGTCATCAAGAGTGCTGGTGTGCAACCAGACTCTTGATGCTCCCATGGACCACGCTTCTTCAATGGCCCTCGATAACAAATGCTTACCCAACCCACGACCGATGAATTCCGGTAGCAGTCCCAAATGAACAATTTGTACTGAACAGTCGTTTTGGGCCGCCAGTTCAAAGTAGCCGATCGGTGAACCATCGAAACACATTAGCCATTAGACGACACTGCTCTGCGCCATATATTGCTGAATCTCTTCGCCTGTCCAATCCAACCGATCGACCCAATCATAATTTCGTCCAACCTCACGATATAGATACCGGAAGAATGAAGTCGGACAGTTGCCAATCTTTTCGATTCGAATTCGTGCATCACCATTCTGAACGGGACTGAATTCTGAGCGCTGCCTCATTTCCAGATATGTACGAGTAATAACGCGGTAGAGCGCACTCATATTCCGATTAACGTTTCGCGTTACAACACTCCAACTGGATCATGACTGAGTGCATGGTCCAACATTCTTGCGCCCTTTCGTAAAAGGTGGCGCTCTTCCAACGCCCTCAGAATCTTCGCAGCACTCGACTCAATCGTCTCTCGATCTGTTTCAACAACAACCTCAGCGTTCAGCGGTTCCTCATAGGGGTCTGAGACACCCGTAAATCCCTGGAGCTCACCCGCAAGTGCTTTCTTGTACAAGCCCTTAACATCGCGCTCAGCCAAAACATCAATGCTGCACTTTGCGAATACCTCAATGAACGATGTGTCATTGGCCAGGATGGCACGACGCACTTCATCGCGCACTTCACGGTACGGCGAAATCGCCGCCGCTATCACAGCCACGTGGTTCCGCGCGAGAAGCCGACTGACATATCCAATCCGCCGAATATTCGTATCTCGATCTTCTTTTGAAAAACCTAGTCCTTTGGAAAGGTTTGTCCGCACCTCATCGCCGTCCAGTATCTCAACTCTTACACCTCGGGCTTTTAACTCTTCCGCCAAACGAATTGATAACGTTGTCTTGCCTGCGCCAGACAAACCTGTAAACCACAAAACGAATCCTTTATCCATTCATCCTCCACGAAATTCTGTGCGTCTCCTCAGCGTCCTCAGCGTCTCTGCGGTGAACTGGAACCGAAGCCTTAATTCACCACCGAGAAGCAGAGAACACAGAGAATGCTCAGAGAAGAAGTTTAATTGACTGCAGCACGCTGAGCGTCAATGAGCACCTGGGCCACCTCCGGTCGTGTGAACTCAACGGGTGGCAACTCACCCGCTCCCAACAACTCCCGAACCCGCGTTCCAGAAAGCGTTACATGCTGCTCGCTCTGGTGCGGGCAAGTCTTACTCGAAGCCATTGCCCCGCACGCACGGCAATAGAATGTGTGATCAAAAAACAGCGGAGTTATACCCAGCTCTTCCGGTTCGAATTCATCGAAGATATGGTGAGCATCATAAGTCCCGTAGTAGTTCCCTACCCCTGCGTGATCTCGTCCGACAATAAAGTGCGAACAGCCGTAGTTCTTTCGAATCAACGCATGAAAGATTGCCTCGCGCGGTCCCGCATAACGCATCGCTGCCGGTAGTACCGACAAAACCGTTCGAGCTAACGGATAGTAGTGATTCAAAATCGCTTCATAGGAGCGAATTCGTATATCCGCCGGAATATCGTCAGACTTTGTTTCGCCTACCAGCGGATGCAGCAGTAACCCATCTGCTATCTCGAGTGCGCACTTCTGGATGTACTCATGCGCGCGATGGACCGGATTACGTGTCTGAAATGCAACCACGCGTCTCCACCCTCGCTCTTGAAACAAGCCTCGTGTCTGGGCAGGATCCCTTTGATATGCAGGAAATGCGACGTCTTCAAGCCTGTTGATCAGACTGATACGACCGCCAAGCAAGTAGTTATCCTGTTCGTACAACACTCGAACGCCTGGATGCGCCGGATCGGTGGTGCGATAGACCAACTCCGCTTCGTGCTTCTTATCGTAATTAAACTTGTCCGACACATGCAAAATCGCAATCAATTGACTCTGAAAATAAAGAGCAACTTCCCCGCCGATGTAGATCTCGTTCGCCTTTTCACGCGAGACAGGCAGCGTCACCGGGATGGACCATGCGACACCATTCGCTAACCGCATCTTGTTAACAACGGAGTGGTAATCAGATTCATCAAGAAACCCTTCCAGCGGTGAAAAAGCACCCACCGCAATCAGTTCGAGATCCGAAACGATACGGGCACTCAACTCCAACTTAGGTAGCCGAGCTGCTGCTGTAATCCATTTCGAACGTTCTGATTCCGGAACCTCACGATTCACCAGTGTTCCCCCATGGGGGTTAATCAATTTCATTTAGTTGCTCCAATTTGAATTTAGGTATAAGGGCGTTCATTGGTGAAGACCACATTCGGTCTTCTGAGCACCGCGCCAACGACCGGCGCGCGGATCTTCACCTATTCGTACTGCAGTAGTGCATGGCTTGCAGCCAATTGAGGAGTAACCTGAGTTGTGAAGCGGGTTATAAGGAACGTCGTGCTTAGCGATATAACGCCAAACGTCGAACGGAGACCAGCCAGCCAGGGGATTGATTTTTATGAGACCAAATTTTTGATCACGTTCGACAATGCCTGCGGTCGCCCGTGCCGGAGTCTGATCGCGACGAATCGCGGTGATCCAAGCACTTAGATCTCCTAGCGTCTCAAGCAACGGTTCAACTTTACGAAGCTTGCAGCATAGATCAGGCTGTCTTTCCCACAATTGTTCACCGAACTGCTTGCTCTGTTCTTCCAGCGAGAGCACAGTGGCACGCCGCTCAAAACGAACTCCATACCGAACTTCAAGTTGTTCGCGCAACGCATATGTTTCCGGGAAGAGAACATCTGTATCGAGATAGAAGATGCGTGCATAGCGATCGATTTGCGACAACATGTGAACAAGCACACAACCTTCCGCACCAAATCCCGTTGCTAACGCCACGTCATTGCCAAACTCCTCGAGGGCCCAACGCAATACTTGTTGTGGCTCTCGCATTTCAAACTCCGATGCGAGATCTTGCAGTTCTTCATCACTTGTATTTCGATCAATCGCTAACGCAGCAACACCCATGCTCTTCTCCTGTTTTCTTTCGAGATTGAGCTCTATGCCGGTTGGTTTTCTCTGCGTAACCTCTGCGCTCTCTATGTCTCTGCGGTTTAACGGGGGGTGCAAAGAGCGCGCTGAGGTTTACACGGGGGCCGACACTAATGCTTCTTCCAAATCGAAGCTTTCAACCAATTCTTTTTCAAACCACTTCAAACGTTCACGCAAACGCACAACTTCGCCAACAACAATCAGGGCCGGTGAACGAATGCCCACCGCCTCCCCATGTTTCGCAATCGAACTCAATGTAGCGACCACCGTCTGCTGCGCTTCATAACTGCCCCAGCGAATGACTGCGACTGGAGTAGCTGAATTTCGACCACACGAAATCAGGTGCTCAGCTATCTCAGATAAGTGCGCGACTCCCATTAAGATCACAATCGTGTCAGCACTCGCTAGCTTTGTGAGTGACTCGAGATCAAGTAATCCATCCTTCACACCCGAGCCTGTAAGTATCGCCACTGAAGATGCAATACCACGATGCGTCGCCGGAATACCGGCATATGCAGGAACAGCGAGAGCGGAGCTGACTCCGGGAACGACTTCAAAAGAAATTCCGGCTGCCTCGAGTGCCTCAGCCTCTTCAGCACCGCGCCCAAAGAGAAACGGATCGCCACCCTTAAGTCGCACCACTCGCTTTCCTCGCCGCGCATGCTGGACCAGCCGTTGATTGATCTCGCTCTGCGGAGTGCTCTTGCCACGACCAATCTTGCCCGCATAGATCCGCTTGGCGTGCGGAGGAATTAGACGAAGAATGTCAGGATCAACAAGATAGTCGTAGATAACGACGTCGCACGTCGTGAGCAGATCGTGAGCACGTATCGTGAGCAACTCCGGCGCTCCCGGCCCAGCGCCAACCAGATAAACAATTCCTTTGGTGCTGGAACCGCTCGTACTGAGAGCGCAGGCGTCACCGCCTGCTTTCACCCAACTCGCGTGCTGAACCGAACGGGCGTGCGCGGACGCCTGCGCTCCCAGCACTGTGCGGTTTGCTTCGCGGATCCGTGTAATCGATGCTTCGATCACTAATGGATGCGCGCACAGTGGTTCAGTAATTTCGTACCTCACGCCGGGGAAGTTGGCCGACACATCGCCCACCTGACGTGGCAGATCCCCACGTGTGTGCCGTCCCGGCGAGAGGAAGTAGGGGTGCACCGTGACCCTGCACGCCCCACGTTCAATTAACCGCTTGAAACCTGCCGCAACATCAGGCTGCTCGATTTCGAGGAAAGCTGGTTCAACGAGCTCGAACCCACCACGCTCAGCAATCTTCTGCGCTACCTCACGCACGTCGTCATTCGCTTCTTTACGACGACTGCCATGACCCACTACTAGGATTCCTGTTCTTTCCTGACGTTTCATGTCAACGCTTCTGCTTTTTCTCTGCGCCCTTGCTTCTCCGCGCTCTCTGCGTTCGAAAGCTACGCCGCCGACCGAGCCCCAGCGATTTCTTCTTCTCCCGCGCAATACACAACAAACGCTCTCGCCTCATCCAGTATGGTGCGCGCCCCCGCTTCCGTTGCATCACGCTTCAGCTTGTCAAACTTACTCGTCAGCTCTTGCCACTCACCTTCCGTCTCGCCCGATAACACAAACAGATTTTCAAACTCCCAAAGCGCCTCCTCGGACGTGAACGGATCAACCAGTCTCTTATAAAGCGGCACACGCGCAGCCGCGGCAGCAGCTTCGTAAGCGGTCAGTGACGCCTCACGATATTGCTTGTGGTAGATCAACGCCTCTGCCTGGGCCAGATGTACCTTCGCCTTATCAATACTCGGCACCGCCTCTGCAACAGTGGAGCCGGCACACTCACCCTTTACCCCCTTGCGCACAGCAAACTTCTCATGTTCGTGCCCATAGTCCTCATAGAACGACGAATCGTCTTCAAATGAAGGAACGTGTCGCAACGGATCGATCAATTTCTTCAATCGCTCTACACCAACTCGAGACACAAACGCATTGAAGTCTTCTTTAGGCGACTTCTCTCGTTCGAAAAACTCAAGCAGAGATTCCGTGACCCTGACGCAATTCTTCACCGGAAACTTACCGAGCAACACACCAAATTGAGCGCTTTCAGGTGACGTGTCACCGCCAACCGTCACGAAGTGAGCCGGCACTGTCCGATCATCACGGGTTAACGCCGCCGCATAAAAACCGATGTTGGAAATCGAATGCTGTGCACAACCATTCGGGCATCCTGAAATCTTGATCTTCAGTGGCCGCGCAAGCTCCTGATACTTCTCCAGCGCGCCCGCCTGAATCGCATCACTCAGCGCACTTCCCAAACCCTTGGCCGAAGCGATGCCTAAACGACAGGTGTCAGACCCGGGACACGTCGTAACGTCAGCAACTGTTCCGACACCTCGCTCTGCCAATCCAATGTCCTTAAGTGCCACATAGAGATCACTCAAACTTTCTTTTCGCACCCAGGGCAAATAAATATTTTGCTCAATCGAAATACGCAGCTGACTCGCTGAGAATTGACGAACGATCTCGGCCAGTTGTCGGGCACGATGGGAAGTCAGATCGCCTAGCTTGATCCGTACATGAACGCCACGAAATTCTGGAAACTTGTGTTCAATAACAGAGTCACCCATCCAGGAACGGAAGTCTTGTAGGGGCGGCTCTCCGTGGCCACCCATCCGCAACGGAACCAGCGGTCCTTCGTCAACCACCAGTCGGCCACGGAGGGCCTCCCCTACAAAAACCGGCACCGATCCCACTAAGCGACGCTCGTCATCTAAAGCGAGACGGAAGTTATCCCAACCCATCGTCCCAATCAGGAACTTCATCCGTGCCTTCATCCGCGCCTTCCGCTCACCATATCGATCGAACAGGCGCAATGCTGCGGCGGCTAAGTTGAAAAGATCATCGGCCGGAAGAAATTCAGAATAGAGGTACGCCAAGTGAGGATCGGCACCAAGGCCGCCACCGAGATAGACTTTAAATCCGCGTAGTCCATCATTAACTCTCGCCCAAAGCCCAATATCGTGAATACGAAGGCTCGAATGATCTTCAGCGCATCCTTCGAAAGCGATCTTGAACTTACGGCCCAGATTCTGGTTGTACTTGTTCCGCACCAGGTACTGAAACAAGGCCTCGGCATATGGCCCAACATCAAATGTCTCCGTCGCCGACGTTCCTGATCGATAGCAAGCGGTGATATTACGAACGGTGTTCCCGCACGCTTCTCGAGATGTAATCCCTGCTTCAGCCAAAAACCGGAGTAGCTCTGGAACCTCATCAAGCTTGACATAATAGATCTGAGCATCTTCGCGCGTGGTGAAATGCATGAAGCCACTGCCGAAACGCTCAGCCGCATCGGCAAGTCGAACCAACTGATCAGCAGTCAAGAATCCCCCCGGAATCTTGATACGCTGCATCTGCACACCTTCTTGCCGCTGAGCATATGTGCCGAAGTGTAGACGCAATTTCTGCATCTTCGTCTCATCGATCTCTCCCGCGCGATACTTACGGATCTGCTGCTCGTAGTTATCGAGCTCTTCTGCAATGTGCGCAGGCAATGCAGTTTCAGATGTTGAAAGTTCAGTATTCATTTTGCCGTGCCGTTCAGTTCCACCGCCGCGACGCCAGGTGTTCCGAAAATAAAGAAAAAAGAATGAACTCTAAGACTCTGAGAATTCTGTCGATGGCCTGTAGAGGCGTCCCTTCGACACGAGCCGCCGGTCGCGCAACCTGAGCTCGCTCACTTTGGAACGCCTCTACAGAAACGAAAATGCCCCCGATCCGATCGGAGGCATCTTTCGAAAACAACGCAAGTCTTTCGCGGCCGCTACGCGTTGCGGTTACTTCTTCAACTACTTGCTCCCTGATAATGTTCATCGCTCAAACCTTCCATTGTACGTTGTTGCCAATTACCACACGCGACACTCCTGCCACTACAGTTACAACAGCAACAACAACACATGTTCATTTGGAAGATTCGAGCCGCCATTTCTACGAAATTCTTATCCGTCCTATCCGTGGCTAATCTCTGTGACCCAACAAAAAACTCCCGCGCTTGAGAACTCGGCGCGAGAGCAAACTCGGTCGGCTCTTTAGCAGTTTTTAACGTGGAGCAAGTTACCTTAAATCGCCACGTCACATCAGGTCTGTCTCGTTCGACCCTTTGTCAATAACCCTCTTGCAAGTAACAGCACCGACTCTATGTCGTTAACTGTCTAGCGTCAATACAATTTGATTTACGTTACGCTAAACCAAATTCACATTGCTAAACTGGGAAAACGCTTACCTCAACTTGCAACCACTATTGTGGTTCATATAATCCGCGACGCGCTCGACACCTAGCTGAGCGATGTGGCTGGGTCATAAGCGCTCACTTACGTTGCCGATGATTCGACGCTTGCATCGGGAGCTCGGTATCGCCGCAGAAGCATTGATAGGCAAAAGCGTTGCCTCATAAAATCGCGCCACCATCAAGCTCAGAATTCAGCGAACCTAGCTGCACTCCAAATCAGATTCGTTCAATCGCGGCAGCCAAGGCTTCCGCGCGACTCAATGTGCGCCAAAAGATGGCATTGTTCGGACTGTTCATTGCAGGCTTAGTATCTGGACTTACTGAGAAAGCGCGGCTGATCGCCTCGTCCGTCGCTAATGCACAATTCATGAGATTCTTCACAGCTTCAATCAATGCCGCATCATCGCGGATCTCAACCTGAGCATCCGTAGACTGAATCCCTTCCAAGCTTGGGAATATTGGTCCAAGCTCGTGTCGTAAAGTATTTGAACTTTGTCTGAAACCGCTCGCGTGCGCGCGAATCATCTCGTGCCACTTGCGATGCGATTCCTCATTCATCGCTCCAAGATCTGACGCAGAGAACCTTTCGACAATCTGTTTCAACGCGAAGGCATGTAACAACCCCTCGCGAGACAAATCGATCATCCGCCCGCTAAAACGCTGAATTTCAGTATCAATCTCCGCAGGCGAAGACTTCGCACGGGCACTTTGAAGGTAATGACGCAGTTCATCCTCAACAGGAATGCGATCGGAATTGATAACAACTGTTTCTACAGATCCCGGCGCACGGCTCGCCGACGTCTGTCTTCTTAAAGCCTCTTCGAAAGTCACTACATCCATTCGCACAAGCGGATTGCCCGCAACCGAAGCCAATACGGATAAGATCTCTTTCTTGCGTTTGTCGGAATCAACGATGGCCTCGACTAACAGCTCTCTCCCCGGCAACCGGCGAACTTCGATTTGCTCTCCAGAGTTAGCATTGATCTTATCGAGTAAATAAAGAACGTTCACTTCCAACGCAGCGAGTTCCGCGGCGGTAGGTGCATGAATAGTTACCGACTCCGGAGGTTTGACAGCCACAGCCACTTCGCGTTTGGAGATAATTGGCTGTTCGATAGGCAGGAGAAGCTCGGGATCGGGCTCAAAGATTCTTTGGCTCACACTTGCTTGCGGCAACCGCTCAAATCCCAATTCTTTGAACGCGAATTCGGTAAGCTCACTTCCCTGCGCAAATATCAACGACTGACTAACTGCCCGCATGGTGGACTGATCAATCGTAAGCTTAGCTTCAGTCAGATTCGGCAAATCCGATTGAGAAAGAGGAGGTCGCTCCGATAAAGTCAACGGAGGCTTGCGGTAGATCAAAGTGTATCGGTGCTCATTCGTTTCAATTGCCACGCTCTCCATACCACGAACGAGAGCCGCGAATGTTGTTGCTGAAGGATCCAAAAGCCACAAATGATCCGCAGGCACAGCATCACCCTGCGCTAGCGACGGCAATGATACTTTCAGTTTTGAACCGTGGTGATAGAAAACATTTTGTGACTCACTCGAAGCATTCTGCCACGCGCCTGCAACAAGCCCACCTGTCTCGTCATACAGTCGACGGGCCGTATTACCATGTCCGCCCTGCCAAATCTCGATTCGTTGACGAGTAACCCTGGCGCCTGCTTTATGCATTTCAAAACTAATGTTGCGATGTATAACATCCCCTGGACCAACCAGCACATGCTCGACGTTTTGTGCGCGCTGAAGCACGTCTGAGGCGATGGGAGGAGTGGAGCGAGTGCGCAGAAAATATAGACCAGCTAAAACAAGCACGACAGCCAAACAGACTGCCGACGCGGGGCCCGGTCGCAACCAGAACGGACGATCAAGCCGAGCGGTCTTAAGCCGAGATATTAGACTCGAAAATTGAAACATTTCTTTTTTAGGTACAACAGGCGTCGCAACCCAATCCGTGTCTTCTGAGGAAAGAATTTCCGGATCTGAAAGCACCTCAGCAAAGTGCGGATCAGAGTAAATGAGCTCCAGTGTTGGCCACTGCTCATGAAATGTTAAAGCAACTTCCAGAACACGGTCGTCCGAAAGTTCCACGGACGCTGAATGCTCAAGTGAACCCTCTGGAGGTGGCTCAACGTACAGGCTAAGCAACCGGATGCCCTGTTCACTTAGGACCTCCACAAAACCGATCTGCTCGAGCAGGCTAACTTTCAACGAGTGCTCAATGCGCTCCGAAATAACTTTCTGAGTGCCAACAATGAAACCATTTACCGCAATCTGCAATTCCCTCGGGCGATGTTCCGTCACATCCTCCATCCGCATGCGAAACTTTTGCGTCCCATGCATTCTTCTCGATTGACTCTTCTCCCCTTTTTCCGGATCGCGACGCAGACAGTCAGGCGGACAACGATCATCACCGGTTGGTAAATTCAAAATTTTTGTAGCTTTCACAAGACACCGTTCGCAGGAGCAAATGTGGGCCAGAGTAGTACAGTCCAATCGCACGGGCGCACTTTCCACATATAAACGGCGTAGCTCTTTGTCCGTAAGGCACTCGCTCTGGCAGGAGGAAAATATTTGCGCGGTGGCATCATCGAGGAATTCCCACTCATTCTTAGGGACCACACTCGATTGACGAGTACCTGGTGGCAGGTTAACAAATTTCAACGCTTCCGGATTCTCCAGGTACAACTTCGCCTCCGCGCGAGCAAGCCGTAACCAGCTATCTACGGTCACCCTTTTCACGCCAGCTAGCCGCGCAGCTTCGCTTGGGTAATATCCATGGAAAAAACGAAGCAAAAATAAACTGCCCCCCTTTGAGGTCTCTTTTCGTATGCATGCATACTCACAAACCCTCCGCAACTGGTCCTGCATGTAAGCAAGATGCCCTTCATCATTCGCCCGGTGCAGGCTGAGTAAGGCGGAATCGTATTCCACGGCCGTTAATGATGTCTGATTTGCACGAACCGCCCGACGCTTTTCCGCGGAGTGGATATTGCGGAGCATTCCATAGAGATAACCATCAAGATTCAAGATCTGCACATCAGGCTTGACCAACATCCACTGAATGTACGCATCCTGCACCAGGTCTTCGGCGCGATCACGATCGTTTCCCGAAATGCGCATAGACCACGACAAAAGCTCCGGGTAACGGTTGAGGAAAAGCTCTTCGTGGGTGGCCTGTTTTTTAGGTAGTCTAAGCATTGGCCCTGAATATTAGTGGCCTACACCATGGCTTATCTGAAACGAAAATCAAGAAATACTGAGGAACAGAAAGACGAGAACACCTGCAGTAACAATATGTCGGTTGTGGAACATGCGGAGTCTCCGTCCAGTCATAAATCATTCATAGATAAAGCGAGAGGCCGAAGATCACGAAATTCGCCCCAATTTCGGATTCTTCGGCACCGCGGTGGATCCTCCTTGGCCATCACCAGTACGGGTTCCTTGCCAAAACCCGCAGACTGGCATCAATGGCTCTATTAAGAGTGGCTTTGGATTCGGGTTATCTGAAAGGCCGGCACTCTATTTTTCTCATCCAAGCTCGTTGGAGGCTATTTCCCGATCGTGCCGAGCTACCTGGCGCATGTCTTACGAAATTGCTCGATCTGTCTCAGCCGCGGCATCAATCGTTTGCCGAGTCAGAAATGTGAGTTCACACTCAACAATCTTTTCACTCACCCCGCGCATGATTGCTGTTTGCATATCAACCCTGGTAACTGTTTCCCGACGAATGCTTCAGAAGATTTGAATACACTTCAGCATCCACGTTGCCGCCAGAGATAACGCAGCACACCGACTTTCCGCGAAATCGTT
>DASYPT010000191.1:0-28790 GCA_036006355.1 Pyrinomonadaceae bacterium
GTCAATCAACACGACGACCACATTCGGAGCACCTTCTGGCGCCGTTACCTGCCAGCGTTTGGGCGGCTGGGCATTGCGAGCGTCCAATTCCTTGTAAGTCTGTCGCTTTGGCTCGGCGATCGGGAGAATAGTGCGGTCCAAGCCGTCGGCCGACGTGGCAGCCGTGTTCGACGTGGCGTTTTCTTGACTACAACCGAAGCCCAATGCAGCGATCGTGATCAGGAACAAGGCTGCGAACTTGGTACCATGTCTGTTCAACATTTCTCGTCTCCTCTAACGCGTTGCTCGTTGTTTGACAACCTTAACGTTTGGTTCTCGACTAACGACAAAAGAAATAGCTACTTCGGTAAACGCACGCAGCGAAATCCAAGATGGTTCGTTCCAGTGTTAGGCTTGCCTTTTTGCTTCGACAAAGCGCGAACTCTTCGTTCGTGACTTCTGTGTGGTCCATCCGGAAACCATCGATCGGCACTCGATGAAACGGACGAGCATCGCGCATTTCCGCATCTTCGCTGCCCATCGAGAACTCGCCTCCAGAAATCCACACCATCCCTTCAGGAGCAGGCACTGGGGCATTGCCGGTGTCAATCACAGGAGGTTCGATCACTCCAAGGCCAGGCAGAGGACAGCCGCAACTGGCTTTCTACTCTGGTGTGTGGTCTTCATCATTAGTGAGGGAGAAACATACTGAGGGAAATGCTGATTCGTAACTGTCAGTTATTACAGGCGTTGTGTGGCCGATTTGTGCCGCACCTATGATCTGCGACCGAGAGGTCGGAGGTTCGAATCTTCTCGCCCCGACCATAAATACTTAGGAAAAGTGATAAAGGGACTGCCTGGGGGGTGGTCTATTTCATTTTGTGACGGTGATTGGGACGGAACTAATGAGTGCCAACAAAAAATCAGAGACCACAAAAGCGATTGACTCCTTAAGATCACCGATGAACTTGAAAAGGATGTTGAGCGGTACTGGCATTTAACATTAACGAGCCAGCCGAGGTGTTCTGGTGTCGGGGACTGGTCAGGGCTGTTTCGCGTACTTTGAAGGACTAATATATTCGCTGAAACTGAAATCCATCGTAATGCACAAGGTTCGCCAGTATGAGTTGGCGAATGAGGCCCATACAATCACAACCCTTGTCTCTTTTGAGAACGTCTTTGCAGATCTTTACAGCCATCTGGAAAAGGCCGGTGTTAGGTCGTGGGCAACTCCACAACAGCAATCGCCGGCGTCATTCTAGAATGGCCGCCGGCGATATTGTTTCGAGTGATGTATTTCGAAGGGTTTCGTTAATCATCGAAACTCGACTGCAAAGATCCTCTTACTATTGAGAGCACGAGTACATGTAAGTATCCACATCCAATTTTACAAGGTCATTATCATAGGGACCGCCTTTAGGGCCATACTTCGAATCGTGCGCGTGATTGTTAGCTATCTGCGAAATAATGCAGCCACGCTTCTTCGCATTGATGCCCTTGTAAGTAGAATTTATGTAGCCGTTTGCTATTGCGGGAGGTGCCGGATACTCCACGGCTACGAGATTGAACGTTACGTCCTCCTCATCTGTACCTTCTACTCCTTGATGACGGATTCTCACGCCCACGCTATAGGTACCCGGAGCAGGCACGGACCAGGGAGCCGTTATAGTCGCATCATCGTCTGAGCTGGTATTGCACGTCGTTCCACCAACGAAAGCTGGTGGCCGGCAGTGATTGCTGTTGTCGAACGGGTTTCCGATCACTCCTGTCAAACTGTTTCCATCAACAGTGACCTCGAGAACGTTTAGAGCACTTAGGGACACGTGATGGATCGTCAACGCGATCGTTGCGCCGTAAGGGAAACTCGAGACATACACTGTGCCCGTAGGGGAGGTGATATTGATGACGGGTGCGTCAGCCTTCACGGCGGGCGCGGGTGCGCAAACCAATAGAGCCACCACTAAAACTAACGCGCTAACGATTGTAATTGTGCGTTTCATCTCTTCTCCTTCATTTGCAGAAACTCAGCTACCCTTCAGTTCTTCTGAAAAGTGAAAGGTGCATTCGATCTAACTCTCGTGTTCAAACGAGAGATTAATTTGCGTTGAGTGAACTTGGGATTAGCCGACTCGCAGGATTACTTGGTCGCTCGAGAGCAGGTACTCCTATCTACGGAGGTCGGGGCTAATGGGAGGCTTATTGCTCAGCCTTTTGGAGTTGTTCTAACGTTTCGCTCCCAGATTCGTTAGCTGCATGCCACTACATAGAGAGGGCGAAACAGCCATAGTTTCCACAAATGCATTTCGCGAAATATATCCGTTTTGGAACAAAGCATGCTTTTTGGCATATCTAACTGGCCAGCGACTGATGAAACCATAAACGAGCTTCACAGGTGGTGGTTCATTCCAGGTGCTGAGCAATAAACTTAAAGAACTGCTGGGACTTCGTCAGACCGAACGTATTCTCAAAAGAAGTCTCTTAAGGGAGGCCCTGCGCCGACCTCCAGACACTCTCAGACTCAAAACTAATAAAAATGCAAAAAACCCTGTGGAAATGCGGGTTTTGTTGAAGACATTGCCGCTTGAGTGTGATATATGAGTTCACGTTAGCTTTTCAATACTAAGTTCTCCTTGGAGGTGTTACACCAGACTATGGCGACCAAAGCCGGCAAGAAGCGCATGACTCAATCGGAAGTGATCAATCATTTTGCCGAATCGTCCGGATTAAAAAGAGCTCAAGTGAAGGAGTTCTTCGAAGAAATGGCAACCCTAGCCGCCCGCGAAGTCAAATCAAATGGCGAGTTTGTACTCCCCGGATTTGGAAAGCTGGTGAAATCAGAGCGAAAGGCCCGTGAGGGTCGGAACCCAGCGACGGGTGAAACGATTCAGATTCCTGCAAAAACCACACTAAAGTTCCGAGTCGGCAAGGCAATGAAAGACACCGTGCTGCCCAAAAAGTAGACTCTCGGCACTATTACTTCTCAGCAAGAGACGCCGTTCCCAACCCCAACAGGGTACTGGGCGGCGTCTTTGTCGGTTCTTGGCGCGATCTAACCCATTCGCTTGGAATCATTTGTACGGCGCCGCCCCGATCCGTCATATAGATGTAGTTCTCTTAGAATAAAAAAGTGTGGACGAGCATCAGTTCGTCCAGTATAATCCCGCGTTTCGCTGAACACCCCCTGCGGCAATTAGTAAGAGCTAAATTCTGTTTTTGGGGTTCTCGACCCTGAATCCTTGAGTTTTGCCAAGGGCGAAGGCTGCATCCAAGCGGGTTTTGAAAGCATCTGAAAGTTATACAGGAAGAAGAGAAATTCTATTTTGGAGGACTTGACGTAATCGTGACTTTTGATACACATCTGCCGTTGAATGAGCGGCTGCTCAGAATTGATCATATCCAGGCGCGACGCTATTCCAAGTTGACAGGAGTTGCGCTTGAGATCGCCACTGAAGGCATCGTCAGACATCTCAAAGCGTGTGACCGTATGGACGTCAATCCGGAAACCTCCGCTGTTCGTGAGATCATAGACGACGCACTGAACGGGCGCAGAGTTTTCGCGGAGACACGCGATCGGGCTGCATAAACCAGCGGCTCCCCACTTTATTCCCCAAAAGAGATTGCCCGCTCGGGCGATCTCTTTTTTGTTTGACAGCCTGGAGTGACCCGTTGACGAAAAACGCTGCGCACGTGCTAACATCGCGCAGCCATTTATTATCGTGCCCCTGTAGCTCAGCGGATAGAGCATCTGCCTTGTAGGAGCCTTAATGGGGAAGGTTTTTTGAACTCATTGAGTGGACGACCCTGTATGCGGGGACGCCCTTAGAGCCTCTGGTACTCATTAAGGTGAGTAACAATCCATGAGGATTGGGTAATCCGCAGGAAACCCGTCGCGAGCACAGGCGCACTGGACTCCTCAGAGACTATACGGGTCGGGACTGCGATGTCCAAGATATAGTCCAGCCAGCAAACCCGAGTCTTGTACGGGCGGTCAGGGAAAGCCTGATGCTGGAAGCTAAGCAGAGGGCCGCAGGTTCGAGTCCTGCCGGGGGCATTACCCACAACCGAAATACATGGCGGCTATAGTTCAGTTGGTTAGAACGCTTGATTGTGGATCAAGAGGTCGTGGGTTCGAGCCCCACTAGCCGCCCCAAACCATTCCCCAATTCAGCCAACATCATTTTCAGAGGAACTTTGAACTATGCCTGATGAACAACGAGTCGCTAACAATTCTCAAACGTACGCAGTTGACGCTGATGACTTTGCGTTTGAGGCAATCAAGCAGGAGAACGGTCAGGCAACCGTGATCAAGTTCCGACTGGAAGATCCACGGTATCAGGCGGGTGATGTATTAGTGGTTCTTAGTGGAAGTGAGATCCACTTTCACGGAATGATAGGTCAGATTTCAGACGGGTGGGCAATTGCCAGCGATCATCGTGGTTCCCTTCTTCCCGCCACCGTTCAATAAAACTCAACGAACATAGCCAGAGGGATAGGAAATCTTCACGCCTGGAGTCGCGGAGTTGATCTCGATTCGATGGAATCCTTTGCTCAGGTGAGTTGAAAGGAACGTCAGTGCAGCCTGGCGATCAAGGGCCACGTCAAGTTCCTTTATATATGGATCGAAACTTACCGGCGCTCCAGTGCCCTGAAAAAAAGCGTGGCCACCCGTTTCAGTAGACAGCCGAAGCAACGAACTTTGTGCGTTTGCTGCCAGCAATGAGTTGGAAGCAGCAGCCTGAGTTGGTGCATAGAATCCGTAGATGGCTACACTGCGACGCTGCGAGTCAGACACAGCCCGTTGCAAATCGATGCTTTGAGTTGGCGACGACGAATCTACACCACGAGAGATATCCAAACCATCTGAAATTAGAAGGACTGCCCTTCGACCAAGTGGCTGAGCGTCAAATTTCTTCAACGCCTCTACTACTTCGACATAAGGGTTGTAAGGACCTGAACTTGGAAAACCGATAGGCGGTCGTAACGCTTTCGCTGCCTTCTCGAGATCCGTTGTAAACTTTTGCCTTGTCAGGAGACTTCCGGTCCTTAAATAGCCAACCATTACTCGAGATCCCTTTGGCAGTCTTCTTACGAACTCGGCGATTCCTTTGATCTCGTTCGAGACCGGCGGCACCAAATCTTCCTGAATTAATATCGCCAATGTGATTGGCGAATTCGTACCTTGACCACGAATCGACAAAATGGTTTGCGGTTCGCCGTCCTCACTAACAACGAGGTCGATGTTTTGCAGTTCCGTTTCTGATGCTGTTTCTTTTACCTTGATCGTAACCGGAATGACGACCGGCCTGCCCGACGAACGAGCGGCATTGGTGGTGGACATTGTTTGCGTTTGGGCAATGACTTCGGTTGAAGTCAGCCAAATGCCCAGCAAGAGTGACAGTTGAATTGCAAAGAGACTAGTTCGGTGCAGGATCTTCATCTCATTCTCTTTCTGTTCCGGTCGTCTTCATTATACAGATAGGCCGATGAAAAGCTGACCTAACCCAATTCTGGTTGACTGGCCAGAGGGTACCTCATCAGCTAAGATCTTGAGCACAATGGGAGAACTTTCCCCGTGAGTTCGATGGCGAAGCTTTCAAAAAGAGATGCAACACTTGCCCAGCTGCTTAAAGTGGCGCCATGGATTACTGTCATTGTGACAAGCCTCCCCGGTCCGCTTCTTTTCCTGTTCTTGTTTTTGACGACAAGTGCAACCGATTCGGCTGCCTTGTACCTGCTTCTGGCAGGTCTTTCATTCGCAGTTGGATTCTCTGTGGGACTCTTATTTGCCGCCATTTTGCTGATCTATCGCCGCAGATGGCTGGCAAAATTAAGAGACCGTTTAGCATCGGATGGAATCACAGCCAGCGAGGTTGTCTGGTTCCGTTCCGAGTTAACTTCAGCAGAACGTGCTGCACTCGATGAAATCCAACGAACAAACCCTCTTTTGGCCGATGCGTACATGGAAACTCTCGCTAGCCGGCTTACGGCATCCAGAATGATTTCCAGGGCCCGCCGAGAGATATTACTCGTCGAGCGTCGATTGAACCGCGCCCGTGCCATCGGCGGCAGCGACACATCAGCCCTTCAGCAAGACTTGACTGCCGACCGAGAACGATTAGACCAACTGCGGCAGCACGCAACTGAACACCTCGCTCGGGCGAAGACTCGGCTGCAGGAGATCGAAGCGACGGCCAGTCGAAACCTTAACGAACTCGACACTGAAATAATGATGCAGCGGTTGGGGGTAACGGAGAATCAACTTCCGCTCGCGCTGGAAATGGCGCAGCTTGAACGTCAGGTTTTAAAGGAAGGTCAGCCTCTCAATGGGCAGCTCGAGCCGCATCGCGAGTGACACTCAGCCCTTGCTTCAAACGATAGATTCCAGGCCCGAGCCGTTCAGCGACTCCCTCATCTACCAGTGCCCAATTACCAAGCCCGGCCTCGGGTGAACGTAGACCAGTTACTCGAGCCAGCTCACCTCGAAGGGTCATTCCGGCGCCAGCGAGATAAGCATGAGCAATATCGCGAAGCGCACGTTCCTTAGCTACTGTCGCTCTCAATTGCTCCTGAAATCTTGACTCGGTGATGGACCAAATGTAAGTGAAAGTCGGCTCATATATGACTTCACTCGGGATCACTTTTAACCGTCGCTGAAGTTGAGTCAGAGCTTTGTCGAATCGCCCGCGCTCCAGTATCCCGCTAGCCTCACGGAGATCGCGCGTGCCCATCTCCCATTCACTTCGTAGTACCTTCAGAATTCTTTGAGCATCTTTTGTAAGGACTTCTCTCTCCACACTTCGTGAACAACCCAGCAAGGCATTAAACGCCGGTAAGAGACGAACCGAAATGAAGGTTGATTGACCACGAAGGACCTTGCCATAGAAACACCGGCCCCGTCGCATCAATTCATCTTTGAGGTTCCAGGCGAGTCTGCTCTCAGGATCCTTTTGCACATTTCTGGGAGAGTGAGCATCTCGTCGTCCACAGACGGCTATATAGAGGGATGGCCCAGGTCTGCGTGAATCAGTCAAGGCCGAACAGAAGCCAACCTCTTCAACGAATCGCTCTGCTGAGTAGACGTCCTCGATACGTACCTCCGGATCTCTTCGCCACTTTCGGTCGCGATACAACTCAATCTCTTCAGGCAGAGGCATGTCGAGATTCTATCAAAGTGACGAGACCGCTCAGTCAATTTGAGCAGATCGGTCAGCCTCCGCGACGTCGCAACTTCGCTAAGTGATTGCAAAACAACGGTCGGCTCTCATTCAACGCTGTGGCACAGACACTGCAGAAAGGCAGTGGCCGTGCATCTGCGCGGTCAGTTCCACATTGGTCCGCAGGAGAAGGAAAACAGTGTCGAGGAAAAGAACAAACCGCTTAGCCCTGCCATTGCTGGCGATCCTGGCACTGGCAGTCACCCTAAGCACTACATTGGTTCCTGCCGTGGTCAATGCCGGACCAAACAGCCCTGAAGGTAAGGGTTACGACAAGGTGGCATCCGACCTTCGTGAGTTTGTTAGAAAGGATGCTGGTTCAAAGGTAACTGTCATATTGCAGCTTAACGGACCGATGAGCGGTCAATTGAACGCGCTGCTTAGAAGCAATGGTGTAAAGGTCAATAAGCATTTTGTAAACCTCGATGCGTTTGCAGTCGAGCTTCCGCCGAGTGTTGTCGAGTCGTTAGCCAGCTTTCCCGAAGTAAGTTTCGTTTCACTTGATAGCGAGATTCGAACTATGGGCGGTCATGTCGCACACACCACAGGTGCTGACAACGTCCGTTCAATGAGCGTTGACAGTGGCCTGGATGGAAGTGGAGTTGGTATCGCAATTATTGATTCAGGAATATACGCCTCCCACACGTCTTTCACGGACCAACAAACTGGTTCATCCCGGATTGTCTTTAGTCAGGATTTTACTGGCGAGGGTCGCACTGACGATCCCTATGGTCATGGAACCCACGTAGCCGCTGCAGCTGCCGGTAGCGGAATCGTCTCTAAGGGTCAATACATCGGCATAGCGCCGCGTGCCAAACTTGTAAATTTACGTGTTCTGAATTCAGAGGGTATTGGAAGCGTCTCGAGCGTGCTCGGAGCCTTGAATTGGTTGCTGTCGAATGCCGCGACCTACAACGTTCGAGTAGTCAATCTAAGCCTGGGAATGCCGGCCATAAACTCTTATAAGAACGACCCGCTATGCGTGGCCGTTCGTAAACTCGTCGATAGAGGCATCGTCGTTGTGGCTGCCGCTGGAAACAATGGCAAGAACTCAGCGGGCCAAAAAATCTATGGTCAAATTCACTCGCCAGGAAATGAGCCCTCCGCACTAACGGTCGGTGCAGTCGACACAAAAGGAACTGACACCCGGTCCGACGATTCAATTACGACATTCAGCTCTCGAGGACCGACGCGAAGTTTCTGGACGGACGCGAATGGTCTCCGCCATTTCGATAACGTCGTGAAACCTGAAATCAGTGCGCCAGGCAACAAGACAATCTTCGCTGAATCACCTGACAACTACCTGGTTCGCCAAAATCCCTCTCTTGACGCTGGCGTTAGCGGAAACGTGAATCGCAAGCAAATGATACTGAGCGGCACTTCGATGGCAAGCCCAATCGTCGCAGGTGCGGCTGCTTTAATGTTCGAGGCAAATCCAACACTAACGCCAAATCTGTTGAAGACATTGTTGATGTACACAGCGCAGCAGCTTCCGGGCTTTAACCTGCTCGAACAAGGCGCCGGCTCCCTGAACATCGACGGAGGCGTCAGGCTGGCAAAGCTGGTTCGCACTACTTTGAACTCATCCACGTCGTTGGGTTCGTCTCTTTTGACCAGCACTCCTCCAACGCCACAAACGATTATTCCGCTAGCCGTCGGGTCCACTAGCTTTGCATGGTCCAAGGGAATTGTAATTGGAAGGTCTTATGCGACCGGCAGCAATCTCATTACCCAATACCAAAGGGTTTACGCCAATGGTGTCCTTCTAGGCGACGGCGTCTTGCTTGGCGATGGCGTCTTGCTTGGTGATGGCGTGTTGTTGGGTGATGGCGTCCTGATTGGCGACAGCATTCTAACAAGTGACGGCACATCTCTGGGCCAAGGTGGTTTCTTCTGTCCGACCGGCGTGTTGCTTGGCGATGGCGTGCTCTTAGGTGATGGAGTCCTTCTTGGTGATGGAGTACTTATTGGTGATGGTGTCCTGGTTGGTGACGGTGTCCTTCTTGGTGATTCTATTCGCGCTATGGTGAGCGGTGATTCGACGCAATCTATGCCCACCGTGGCTGATGACAATACTGACTACCTCGGATATTAACTTCAAAAAAACCTAGCCATGTTGCAAACACCCCAGACAAACAACACGAGCGTCATCTCGAATTCACCGGACGCCGTCGAGCTACAGCTACTCACGGCGAAAGAGGAGTTTGAAGTTCTCACGTTTCTCTCTCAGCGTCCCATTCATACTGTGATGATGAAGAGTCTAATACGTGACAACGGTCTTGTTAGCCCACTTAACCGAGGAAACTTTTACGGTTGTCGCGATGTCAACGGTCATCTCGAAGGTGTCGCACTCGTCGGACACGCAACGCTGATGGAGACAGTCTCTGATCGTGCCCTCCATGCACTTGCCCAAGTTGCACGCGAATGTCCTTACACTCACATGATCATGGGTGAACAAGAACGCATTACCGATTTTTGGACCAATTACTCAGAAGCTGGTCGCAACCCGCGACTTGCGTGTCGTGAGTTGTTGCTCGAACTACAAATACCCGGCTGCTCTGAACAGTCCGGGGCGGGTTTGCGGAAGGCTACCGAAAATGAGCTGGACGCTGTTATGGAAATCCAGGCCCAACTAGCGTTTGAGGAAAGTGGTGTCAATCCAATTGAGACCGATCCACAAGGATTTCGCCGGCGCTGCCTTCGCCGGATCAGGCAAGGACGAACCTGGGTTCTGTTTCAGAATGACCATCTCGTCTTCAAAGCAGATGTTATCTCTGAAACGCGCGAGGTTGTTTATCTCGAAGGCATTTGGGTGGCAGACCACAAACGTAACGATGGTCTGGGAACTCGGTGCATGTCTGAGCTCAGTGCAAAACTCCTGACCTCAGCAAAGTCTCTTTGTCTGCTCACCAATGAATTGAATACCGGAGCACTCGCATTCTATAGAAAATGTGGTTTTCTGTTCCGCGCCACTTACGAAACGATTTTCCTCTCCCCCCAGGAGGTATTAACAGCCTAACTAGTTCATCAGCCCCATCTTTGTTCGCAATACCTCATCTTGGCTCCCCGGACAAGAACGATGTCGAATGTTACTGCACAGAGTAGATTCTTTTTGCCATTCCTAAGAACGGTTACCGGCTTAGGCGCTCTGGCATTAATCTACTCACTATTCAACATCAACCCATCTGACCTCGACCTGCGCTTTGCGGCGCTCGTGTTGATGTCTCTGGTATTGAGTTCGAGAATCGTTATTCCAATTCCACGACTAAGCTCACAAATTTCAGTCTCAGATACCTTCGTATTCCTGACATTACTGCTCTACGGTGGCCCGGCGGCAGTAGCAGTCGCTTCAACCGAAGCGTTCATATCATCACTAAGATTCAGCCGGAAGCGGCAGACGGTTCTCTTCAACTGGGGCTCTGCTGCGTTGTCAGTTTTCATCACGAGTTCAATACTAAGACTCGGCTTTGGTGACATTGTTTCACTTCCTCGCAAGCCACTCTCAACCGGTTTCGTTGTCGCTTTAGGCACGCTTGCGCTTGTCCATTACGCATCGAACTCCGGAATTGTCGCAATAGGGTCAGCGCTCAAGACCGCACAACCCATCTGGGCGACCTGGCGCAAACATTATCTCTGGACCTCGCTCACTTATTTCGCGGGTGCTTCCGCTGCCGGCGTAATCGCGGCGCTCGTAAACCTGATTGGGGTCTCCGTATTCTTTGTAACGCTTCCCATCATCGGCATTGTCTTTCTTACTTACCGGACATACCTGCGGAACGTTGAGACTTCCGCTGCCCAGGCCGATCAGGCCGAGAAACACGTAAAGGAACTTTCTCACTACATCGCCGAACAAGAACGCATTCGCGAACAGTTCACCCAGATCGAAAAACTTTCCGCGCTCGGCGAGTTGGCGTCAGGTGTCGCACACGACTTCAACAACACTCTGGCCGGAATTCTGGGAAGAGCTCAGCTTCTCCAGCGGACAACAGATCCTGAAAAGATCAAACGAGGACTCGACATCATCATCAAGACCGCCGAGGACGGCGCGAAAACTGTCAAACGAATCCAGGATTTCGCGCGCCAGCGTCGCGATCACGACTTCGAACTTGTTTCAGTGGACCAGATACTGACGGATGCGAGCGAGATCACGCGACCGCGTTGGAAGAACTGCGCAGAAGCGGCGAGCATTCACATCACTCTCGATCTGCAGATTCATTCCAATGCCATGGTGATGGGGGATGATTCTGAACTTCGTGAAGTTCTTGTCAACATGGTCTTCAATGCTATCGATGCCATGCCGCAGGGCGGAACACTTACACTCGGTACCGAGGTCGTCAATGACTCGGTCGTAATCAGAATCGCAGATACCGGAGTCGGAATGTATCCTGAAGTCAGCTCGAGAATCTTCGACCCATTCTTTACAACGAAGGGAAGCGCAGGTCTCGGTCTTGGCCTGGCAGTTAGCTTTGGAATCATCCGCCGACATGGTGGACAAATCGACGTGGATTCCCACTATGGTAGAGGAACTGAATTTCGTATCACACTCCCGTTGGCGAGTGTCGCCCGATTCGATCCTCCTAACCAAAACTCTGACAGCAATCAGTCTGAAAGCACGTCTCAAGAGAAATCTGAAATCAAAAAGACCAAGGTTCTGGTTGTGGACGATGAAGATTTTGTGAGAGACCTTCTGAAAGAAATTCTTGAATGTGAAAACTGCGAAGTGCAAGTCGCGGAGTGCGGCACGTCGGCACTCGAGCTCTTTCATAAAGACCAATTCGATTGTGTATTCACTGATGTCGGCATGCCAGGGATGAGTGGTTGGGAATTGGCTCAGGCAATACGGCAACACAATTCGACGATGCCGATCGCTGTTGTTACCGGTTGGGGCGAGTCTGTCGGTTCGACTGAGCAGAAAGCGGCCGGCGTAAATTGGGTAGTGCCGAAACCATTTACAGCTGATCGAATCATCGAGCTCGTGCTTGAAATCAATCGAATGCGTTCCAGATCTCAAGAGCAATCGATTGCTTCGGCCGCTGCCTAACTTCCAAGCGTCTCTTCATTCCGCTGTGTCTCCGCTTCTTTTTCGTGATGCTTCGTGTGATTCGTGGATCAGCTCTTGGCCACGAAAAGCAGAGTGCGATCCACGAAATACACGAAACAACACCAAACTGTAATCCCTCATTCTAACCACCTCCACTGCCAACATTCGCATTGTGTTATGCTCTCGAGCGGAGCTGATGCGAAACAAGAGCGCCAAAGCAATCGTTAGATTCGCAGGAGATGATCTCTTTGTCGCAACAACACCGTCCGGTCATTCGATAACGTTCGACACCAACAGCAAGAGATCAATCGCGCCTTCACCAGTTGAGATATTGTTGGTGGCACTTGGTTCCTGCACTGCCGTGGACGTCATTGGCATCCTCACCAAGAAAAGGCAGAAAGTAACTAATTACCTGATTGAGGTGACTGGCGAGCGTAGGGACGACTATCCTCGTAAGTACACTTCCATGACCGTCAATCACATTCTTACTGGCACCGGTCTGTCGCCGAAAGCCGTTGCACAGGCGATCGAGTTGTCCGAGATGAAGTATTGCAGCGTTGCTGCGACCCTCCGCCCGACTGTAGAAATCCAATCGACCTTCAAGATCATCGAAGCAAAGCAATAGCAAGTTGGGGAGTAAATCTTGGCTAAATTAAACCTCGCAGTCGTTCTTCTGCTAATTAGCTGGTTACCTGTATCCGCGAAATTCGAGCTCGCGCGAACCAGGCAGTCAGTACCACCTCGCGGTAGCGGGTGGGTGCGAAGCAAAGCGCTAAATCATTCACCAACATGCTTCGCACCCACCCGCTACCGCGAGGTGGTACTGACTGCCTTTACCGCCGCGAAACAATCAGCGAGTGAAGCAACGCTCGCGTCTGTCCGCCGCAGCGACTCATCCATTCGCGACACTAAAGGCGTATTACCCAAACTAACGCCTGCTGAACACATGCGACGAGCGTCAGTTTACATGGGTAATCGCGCCTTCGATGAAGCGCGCGATCATTGGCGCGCCCTCGTGCAGTATTACCCTGAAGATTCACATGTACCTGAGGCGCTCCTGGGTATCGCTCGATCTTACTTTCTTGCCAAAGACTACGAAGACGGTTATCCGGTCTTTAATCATTTGGCGAATGATTATTCAGGCACAAAAGAAGGTCGTGAGGGCTTGAACTATAGTGCCGCTTCCCTTCTCCGTCTTGGTAGGTTTGCCGAATCAGCTACACGTTACGCCGAATACTGCGATCGCTATCCAAATGGCGAACGAATAGACACAGCCCACTTGAATGTTATTGATACCCTGCGAGAAGCAAACAACCCTGCAGACGCGCTGAAGTGGGTCAAAAGAACTAGACAGCGATTTAGCGGTAGCGCTACTGAGACAAATGCGATGTTTGCCGCGTTGCGCCTCTACGTCGCTGAAAGTCAGTGGAACGATGCTGTCAGCATGGCTGACGACATATTGAAACGCGGCTTTACAAAAGCGACGTTGACCACACCAGCTGAAGTGACTTACCTCAAAGCGTTCAGTCTCAACCAGGCAGGTCGAAATGAAGAAGCCGTGAAAGCCTATCTCGCAATTTCAGATAGTCTCGACTCTTATTATGGCTGGCTCGCGACACAGAGACTTACGTCCATCTTGCGAGGCTCACGCGCGAGTTTAGCTGCCGAACGCGAGCAGCGGGTGAACGCATCAATCTCGTCCACTGCCGACCTCTATCCCGCACCATATCGACAAGCGGTACTTCGGGCCGCCAAAGATCGAAAACTGGATCCGCGCTTTGTTCTGGCGTTGATTCGTCAGGAGAGTGTTTTCAAACCCTTTGCCAAATCCCCAGCAGGTGCTCGAGGACTGCTCCAACTCACCATAGACGCAGCACAGAAATATGCCGCCGGTGCAGGATTGCCAAACGTCCGAGAGAACCAACTCTATATACCGGACACGTCGATCACGCTTGGCGCGGAGTATCTCTCCACACTCCATCAAATGTTTCCGCAACTTTGGGAGGCCGTGGCGGCTTCGTACAACGGTGGAGAAGATAATGTTGCGCGCTGGTTAAAGCGCGCGAAGAATAACGATGCTGGCGTGTTCACTTCTGAAATTGGCTTTGACGAAACCAAGGCTTATGTTCAGAAGGTGATGTCGAACTACCGCGCGTATCAACAACTGTATACGGTCGATCTCGTTCGCCGTTGATCCGACGTAGAGTTCATCCTCAGATTACACAGATTCCGCAGATTAGAACTTCCGCAACGAACGTTAACTTTTTCATCCTAATCTGTGTAATCTGTGGCTGAAGTTATCTCGGTTCCGGACTGAATCCTCGCGAATCTTCGCGCCGCTGTAATGGATAAGGCTCGTAATTTCGACGCGGCACGACTCCCAATTTCAACAACCCGTCATAGTATTCGTACCGAATCGAGAACTCAGCTACTGGCCTGGCCTCAAGATCCATCTGCACCCAACGAACATCATTGTGGACTGATCGACCAATTCCAGTCGCGGCGTACTCATCATCTGGAACGCGAGCCATACTTCCCGCACTCTTCGCGGAGGGCTCCGGTGCTTGAGAGTTTGCAGATGATTCGGATCGATCCTGTCGAATTCGCTTGTCATCTTTGGTAACTGGATGGGGAGTGACCGAAATGGGTCGCGAACTCTCTCGAAAGATTACTGCCGCGATGACGCCAAGATTCGCAGTTTGACCAAGCTTCGCCCCATATGAATCGCGTTCAGTCGTGAAGTAAAAACGACGCGCCCGCTCCGTACTCATCTGCCAACCTCCAACTGTAATCGATTGGTACGGTTCAATCACCCACTTGCTTGAATTCCACGCTGACGTGTGTCGCGCATCGATCGTGTTGAGGCCATCAACCGAGAGCGCTACCGCAACTCGATCCGGGCCTGGATTCGTTACACGAATCTCGTATTCCGCGCCAGGCAAGGCTTCGACATAGCTTCTGCCGCGAGCAAAGTATTCGGAGAGTGGCCGGCCATTGACCAGAATTTCAACGTCGAAGCGCTGCGGTTGCGGGTACCACCGTGTCACCCGCTCACCCTGTGAGGACTGCGCATTCGAGGCGGGCGGGATCTGTTGCATCAACGCAGCTAAGGCAATGCTCAAAACTGATACGAGCAGTTTGTGACTAGTTTTCATACGTCAACCTCCAAGGAACGGGCCATCACTGAAGTGAGAACGTTCGGTAAGGCGATTCTTGCGAATATTTCTGTACGACAGGCTGCTAGCTTGTCGTTCGTTGGGACTCGCGTCGCAAATGAGCGCACCTAACCGAAACCGCTACAGGCTAACAGCCTGTCGTAGAGTTTCGTTTTGGGGGTTTTTGGTTGAGTAAAATTGAGGGGAACGCTACAATTGCGCGCCACTTCTGGAAATGTTCCACCCTAAAGATCGTATTAACTAACCTAAGTGAGGGTTAAGAGAGCTGATGGAGTATGCGCTTACAGCAACCAAAAATGAGGCCCGGGCCGGATCCTACTATGATCGAATCGCTCGATTTTATGATCTGACCTTCAAGCTAAATGGTTACGGCCGCTCACTCGACCGGTATTTCGATAATCACCCATTGCCAATTTCACGAGGCGCCAGGGTTCTGGACGCCGGCTGCGGCACCGGTCTGTTGACGCTCGCACTCTTGCGAACCATTCGTTTTCCAGTGTCAATCACCGCATTGGACCTGAGTTCGACTTCAATCAATGCCGCTCGCCGAGCCCTCTACTCGAGTCGCGGCAGAACCCGCGACGTAACCTTCACACAGGGTAATCTTCTATCGCTGCCGTTTGCCGACGACTCGTTGGATCTGGTCGTCACGAGTGGTGCGCTTGAATATGTACCTTTAGCTGACGGCCTGGCTGAGATTGCGAGAGTGATAGCCCCCGGAGGGCATTTGTTGCATCTTCCCGTTCATCCGTCAGTCGCGGGCACTTTTCTCGAAATACTTTTCCGCTTTAAGAGTCATCCACCTCGCGAAGTTGTTAGCAAAACGGAGCGACACTTCCGGATCGTCCATCATTACAGGTTCCCGCCGCCGCAAGCTATTGGATGGAGCAAGACGGCGATCCTGGCGCAAAAAGTCTAGATTTAAGATTGTCGGTAGTCAGTGATCAGTGGCTATAAGTCGAATAGGCCCTATGAGTCTTATAGGTTTTCATTGACTCGCCGGCACCAACCTCAAAATCCGATCATCATCACTGGTTGGCTTGCCGCGACCGTCACGATTCGACGTTGAGAAATACAGCAACCCGTCTGGTCCTTCGGCCACATCGCGAATGCGACCGTAGCTGGTAACTAGCTGCTCTTGACTAACTACCCGACGGCCGTCAAGCACGACTCTAATCATTGCTTCACCACGTAAGCAGCCAAAAAAGAAGTTTCCCTTAAACGCAGGAAAAGCAGACCCACGGTAGAACATCCCGCTCGCCGGCGCACACGCAGGAGTGTATTCAAGAAGCGGAGACTCCAAACCCGCGCGCGTTTCTTTGTGATGGATGAGCGGCCAGCCATAATTCTTGCCCTTCTCAACAATGTTCACTTCATCACCACCGCCTGGTCCATCAAATCCACTCGGGCCGTGTTCGGTTTGGAACATCAGATCAGTTCCCGGCTGCCAGTCCATTCCTTGCGAATTTCGATGACCAATTGACCAGATCTCCGATCGCGCATTGGCTTGACCAACGAATGGATTATCCTGCGGAACCGAGCCGTCGTCGTTCAGTCGCAATGTCTTACCTGCTAACGAATCAAGCTTCTGGGCCAGGTCGCGTTGGGTTGCATCGCCTGTTGTAATGTAGAGCTTGCCATCAGGACCAAATCGCAGCCGGCAACCAGCGTGAAACTGTGCTGCTGGAATGTCTTCAATGATGACTTTGCGATCCACAAAGCCGTCGGGAGTTTCACGATACTTGACAACCCGTACGCGGACGCCACCACCGCCATAAGCGTAAGAAAGGTATAGCCAGTGGTTCGATGAAAATTGAGGGTGAAGCACGACACTCATCAACCCACTCTCTCCAGTTGGTTCCACATCCGGCACTACAAAGAGTGGTTGGGATCGCAGACTTCCGTTTTCAAACACGCGAACACGCCCGGGCCGCTCAGTGAAAATCATCCGACCGTCCGGTGCCCAAACAATTGACCAGGGCACTTCCAAGCCTCCGACAACTTTCTCAATTCGAAATGAAGTTTTGCTTTGTGATGAAGTCTGGATTTCACCGTTACCTACACCAGCAGGTGGATGACTGCAGGCAAGAGTGACACTTAGACCCATGAAAAGAACGAACCAACCCTTGGTGTGCATAAGGCCCGACTGAGATGTTCGTTCTGGGACCGCAGGCGTCGGATTATTTAAGATTGATCTGAAACCTTAAATCTTAAATAGCTCAGAAACTGTGCTCCCAGCAACGATCAATGCTGGATGTATTCGTGGAGCAATTTCAGCTCATCACCTTGCTCGCCCAGTTCTACTCGCAGCAGGTCTCGAATGGAGAGCATGCCGACCCAGCGTTCACCGTCGACGACAGGTAAATGTCTGGTGCCTATTAGTTCCATTCGCTCGAGGGCTTGATGGGGAGTTTCGTCACACCGGATTACGGCGCGCAGCTCGCTGGTTACATCTCCAACTCGCACGGCGTTTGGGTCTCGTCCGGGCACTACTATTCGATTAAGTACATCACGTTCAGAAAAGACTCCAAGGAGTTTTCCTGACTCGTCCAGAACACACACCGCGCCAATATTTCGAGCAGCCATAAACTCCGCCGCTTCCTGCACCGTAGCGGAGTCGCGGGTCGAGTAAGGCTCACGGTTGCGAATCACGTCTTTGATCAGCATCGCAGTGCCTCCTGATCTGTGGCTGTGGGGTTGACGCATTATACTCGCACGTTTGCAGATTACACAGAACTAGTTCTACTCCATGAAGTCAAAATAGACTTTGCAATGATCTACCCGAACAGACTTGCTTGTGCGGTGGGTCGGCGAAACGTACTGCCCTGGGCCTTCTGGTGAGTGCGCTTCTTGTTAAAGCCCAGTCGCGCACTATGAATCTTGAACAATCTTTCTGTCGCTTCCCAATATTGGCCTTTCCCTCGCATTCGCTCGCCGAAGACACTCGAGTTCAACTTTCCGTCGCGGGCTTCTCGAATTCGATTCAAGACACGATCGGCCCGAGTCGGCAGTTTCTCACGCAATCTTTCTTCGAAGTAAGGCGCGACACTTCCTGGCAAACGAAGCATATTGATAAAAGCCATCGTGGCTCCTGCCTCCTTCGCGCGCTTTAGCAGGATCGGGATGTCGGTTGATAAGCCCGGAATGACCGGAGCAATGCCAATCCCCACTGATATTCCCGCGCGTGCCAGTTCTTCCATGGCGTGAAACCTTGCCTCGGGCAATGGGGCGTAAGGTTCGACAGCTCTCGCAATCTCTACGTCGGTAAATGGAATGGTTAGAAACACGCCAAGCTTTGCGTTGCGCGTGAGATCCTGAAGTACATCTATATCGCGTCGAATCATTGCTGATTTCGTGATGATGCCGATAGGATTCCTGAACTCGGCACAGACTTCGAGACAACGACGAGTCAGTTTGTAGTGAGCTTCAAGGGGAATGTACGGATCTGAGGTAAAGGAAAAGACGATCTCGTCGCCTTTCCATGAGGGTTTCATCAGTTCTGTTCGCAACAGCTCCGGAGCATTTACCTTCGCTATGATTTTTCTGTCGAAGTCAGTGCCGGCGCCATAGCCGAGGTATTCATGCGTGGGTCTGCTGAAGCAGTACGTGCAGCCATGAATACAACCACGATAACAGTTCACCGTGTAGTCGAAACCGACATCGGGACTGTTGTTGTGCGTGATGATTTTCTTGGTCTCGGTTTCTTCAAAGACCTCGAGCTTTACTTCGGGGGGTTCGCCAATCCATTCCACTGAATGGGTCAGCCACGGATTCGGTGGATTCGCCACATAACGCATCATTGCCCAATTCCTTGATCGTGTTAACTAAGGTGCGGGTGTTTCAGAAGAGGTCATCGATTCTATTGCGTGAAAGAACAGGAATACTTGTGCGCCTTCGCCGCCAACAATTTCGGCAAGACAGACATAATCATTTGTAACCTCGATGACACGCCCTTCGTAGATTCCGCCCGTCACAGTTTTGACTGAAACAGATGCGCCTTTGAAACGCCGGAAGAGATTCTCAGTGTGCTGTCCTGCCATGTTGTTACTCCGTTCGTTTGGGGGAAAGTCAGTACCACCTGGCGGTAGCGGGCAATGTTGATTTCAGATTATTTAACAGTGAACAGCTATCACTTCAATCTGAAATCTGAAATCTTCAATTTGAAATGTTTCCGACCCACCCGCTACCGCGAGGTGGTACCGACTTCTTTATCCGACGGTCCGGTTTGATCAGACCACGTTACAAAGAAAAAGCGATACTTGTCCGGATCCTGGAGCGTGATGAAGCGTCCTCCCCAACCTTCATCAACAGGCGGGAGAAGGCCTGGCACCTGCTCTCGTATTTCTTCATAGAGCGAATCTACATCTTCAACGCCGATAAAGAAGTGAGCACCACGCCCGCGGCGTAACATCGTTTCAAGTTGCTCGGCAAGAGTAATCTTTAAACCTCCAGCACGAAGCGTAGCCATGGGTGGGTCAGATTTGAGGTTGAACGACTCCAGCTCAAGACCGAGCAACCCCTGATAAAAGCCGAGCGACTCTTCGAGATTGTTGACTTCGAGAAAGAGCAAATCTAGGCCGCTAGCTTTCATGTTGGAGTTGGCCGATTTCCGATTTCCGACTGCCAATTTCCAATTTCTTCGTTGGTTGGACATTGTGCACCGCCAATCTCAATTGGAAATTGGCAATCGGAAATCGGAAATAAACTGAGACCGGCGTCATGTTCAGTTAATCACTCCATCAACCAATACAACCCGTACGCACTCGTCGCTATCACACACCAAAACGCCACTTCCTCAAGTCGCGTGTGTTTCTTCCAAAGACTCGTTGCCGGTTGTGAATCCACAACAGCCACCATCGCGCTCCGGGCCATCATCACTCCGAAACCCAATATAAAAACCGCAAGGATCCCTAATGGCCAGAGAAACCAGATCCAACTAAGTCTCACAAGGACTAATAGAAAGAATCCAGCGAGCAAACACAATAACGCGCTAAGACAATGACCGAGGACACCGACGTCCTGAGCAGTTGGCGTGGTTACAGGAACGAAGGTCGTGGTTCGCGAGACTGATATGCGGCTTCGATCGTAGTCACTCCGTAGCGACTGATCTTTCAAAACCGCATATGCCTCATTCAGCGATTTCATTCGTTCTTCATTACCACCCAGGTCAGGGTGATGACGCGCGGCCTCCCGTTTGTACTGGCGATCGATTTCAGCTCTGGTTGCAGCTTCATCGACACCGAGTACCTGGTAATAATCTCTTTCCGGCCTCTGGCGTTGCATAGTGTTCGATGATTCTAGGGATGGGATTTTCGTTTGGCAATGACTTGCCGAAGCGTGAGTGGGCGATGGGGTGATGGGGCGAGCGGGCGATGGAGCCAGAGGTCACCGATTCCCCCCACCGCCCACTCGCCCACTCGCTGTGCTAATCTCTCAATGTCAATGTCCTACACGCTCAATCCAGGTGACGATCTCGTCTTCCAACTCGAGAGTGGTTTCGGGCTACTTCGATTATTGGCAGTCGACGGCGAGGGTTCGGACACCGTCTGGCATTTGCTTGCCTACGATGAGTTCTTTCCTGACGTCGAGTCCGCCGAGGCCGCTTTACGAAAAGGACCACTGCCAGTTCGCACCGCTCACATGGCGCTAACTAATCGCGCCTTCGAAAGAACACCAACGGCGCGTATTGGTAACCGTCCAGTCAATGATAATGAACTTGCCGCGTATCGGAACTGGTTGGATTCCGACCGCCACGTCCACGATCGCTCTGCACTTCTGATGCTCGGTATCAGATGACATGAAACGAAATCACATTACTTTAACTATCGCTCTTGTGTTCTTTTGTTCGACTCCGATCCTCGGAATTCGACCGGAGCGAATGATCGATTCCTGGCGACCGCTCCACTACAACATCTCAATAACTCTCAACGATAGCTTGAGTGAAATCACTACGGCGCGCGCCGATATTGATGTTCTCGCCGTGAAGCAATTGTCAGTCGTCGATTTGGATTTTGCGGATCTGACGACCGATTCAGTTAGCGTAAACGGTAATAACGTTGCCTTCACCCATCAAAATGGCAAATTAGACGTGCCGTTGCCACGAAGTGTTTCTCCGGGAACGAAGATCACCGTGTCGGTTGTCTATCATGGCAAACCCCATGATGGTCTGATTCTCAAGCCTGATAAAGATGGAAAACCGTCAGCTGTCGGTGATAACTGGCCAGATCGTGTGCACTATTGGATTCCGTCGTTCGATCATCCGTCGGCCAAAGCAGGCGTTACGTTTCACATCACGGCGCTGAGTGGCCAGTTAGTCGTAGCTAACGGCCGATTGGAAGGTGTTACCACAAACACGAACAACACTAAGACCTGGACGTACAACGAGGCCGTTGCGATTCCTGCTTACTGCATGATCATTGCAGTTGGCGATTTCGCAAAACTCGAAGCGACCCAGTCGTCGCTAACTCCTCTCACTTATTACGTCTCCCACTCAGACAGCTCATACGCGTTGAAGGGATTTGCGTCGGCATCAAGTGCCATCGAGATGTTCAGTCAAACCGTCGCACCATATCCTTACGAAAAACTGGCGCTGATTATCGGTGCGACTCAGTTTGGCGGCATGGAAAACTCGAGCGCAATCGTTTTTACACAAACATTATTCTCCATTAACGCCGACTCAAAGCTGAGCAAGGTCTTTGGTATTCCAACCAATATAGAAAGCACTGTTGCTCATGAGATCGCGCATCAATGGTTTGGCGATTCAGTAACAGAATCGACCTGGGCGGATCTTTGGCTGAGCGAGGGATTTGCGACCTACTTTGCCGCGCTCTTTATTCAGAAGTACGAAGGCCAGCAAGCCTTCGAAAAGTACATGACGGATGCGAGTGAAGCTGTATTTAAGTTTGAAAAAACAAAGCCAATTCCTATTCACGATCGCGAAACGGGAAAGTTGTTTGATCTTCTTAATGCGAATAACTATCAAAAGGGCGCCTGGGTGTTACACATGCTGAGGGCGCGTCTCGGCGATGATGTATTCTTTCGAGCAATCAGAAGTTATTACCAGAAACACAAGGAAGCGACCGCCAACACCGACGACCTGCGAGAGGCTTTCGAGCAGGCATCGGGAAAGTCACTACGTTCGTTCTTCGCGCGCTGGGTTTACGGCAGTGGCCATCCGCAGTACGAACTGACGTGGCGATGGCAACCGAAACAAAAGGGCGTCGGGATCCAATTAAAACAATCACAATCCGGTGAAGCGTTTCATGACCCGGTACCAGTTGTAATCACAACGAATGCAGGCACCATGACGGCCGACGTAACTCCGGCCAGTAAAACCTACGTTCAGTTTGTTCGGTCTTCACAAAAACCGTTAAGGATTGAGGTTGATCCAAACAATACGTTGCTGAAGGAAGTGACGGTGAGGGCGAATTGATTTGATCTCTGGCCTTGGGCCTTTGGTCCTTGGCCTTAGACGTCCATCAAAAGCTCAAACATCAAGGCCGAAGGTCGAAGACCAAAGACCCAATCATGATCTAAGGTGCCATAAATCCGAGGTTCGGTGATGAGAATCTACCAATCAGCGGAAATACGGTTGTTAAGTCTGCTGGCGAGACACCGTACCACGTGGCAAGTGTGGCAGCGTATTGTTCCACGGATGTAGTCGGTATCCAACGGCCCCGAGCCCCCGCACCACTATCGGCATCATCAGGTCCATTAAGCGCTAAGTTCGGATAGAGGCCATAGAGTGCATGACCCAATACTGATCCTCCCACGATCAGGTGGTGATTTCCCCATGCATGGTCGCTCCCGACATTCGCGGTTCCAGTCCCGGCTGGATCCAAAGTGCGACCGAAGTCCGACATGGTAAACAGGGTTACCTTGTCTTGTCCGGGCATTCCCGGCTCGCCCATCGCTGTGAAGAAAGCATTGATCGCCTGGCTGAGTTGCGTCAGCAGGGTGCCTTGCTGGTTCAGTTGAGCCGAATGTGTGTCAAACCCGCCGAGTTGAGTAAAGAAGATCTGACGCTTCATGTTGATTCCCGCAGTCGGGTCGTTGCAGGCCTTAATCAGAAGTGCAACCTGTTTCAACTGGCGACCGAGCGAAGTAGTTGTTGGAAAAGATGTAGAAAGCACGGGATTGACACTGCTAAGAGCACTGTCGGTTTGAATAGAGCTCGAACGAATATCGCTGGCGGCCTTCACCAACTTAAAACCATCATCGAAGGCTCTCAGCTCATTGAACGATTGCAGCCGCGAGTTGGAGTCGGACGCGGATGCGCCCTGAGCATTATTAAGAATCAACACATTTGCGAGGCTAGTATTTGAGTCGCCAACTGCAAGCTGCCTCGTATCTACACCAGTCAGGAAAAGATTCACGCCTGCGATTGAGACATTATGCGGAAATGTTGCGGCGCCATTTAACAATGCGGTCTTATCGGCGAGCCGTCCGCCCCACCCCGTTTGACTTGCAACATTCGCAATAGACGTTTGAAACAGGCCCACCTGATCAGAATGCGAAAAGAGTTGGAGAGGCTTCTTGCCGGTGCCGTTTTGATAGGTCGTGCGTGTCAGTGGTTCAACTAAGGGGCCGTTGTTGCAAAGAAGCGCGAGCTTGCCCTGATTGAACAGCGTCTGCATCTCCGGCATGTTGGGATGGAGACCGTAAGAGCCTCCAGTAGTTGGCGAAATTGTAAGCAAAGGTGTCGGCCCTGACTGGCTAAGCGCGAGCTGATCGAGACTACGGGCATTGTTGTAAACGGTCAGTTGGTTGAGATCAACCAGCATGTTGTTGCCATCGTTCCCGCCGTTCAGAAACACACAAACCAGTGCCCGGTAATCCGAAGCAGCTTGAGGCGTAAGCGCCTGAACTGCTCTAAAGGTATCCAGGCTTGACGCTAGCGCTACGCCACCCAGGGCGCAGGCACTCGTACGTAAAAAGTCTCTGCGTGTTTGTGCCATGATTGTTATCTCTGAATGTCGTACTGTGACGAGGTGGCCACCAGATAAACGGCAGCGCGCGCTCGTTTTTGATTGCGAACATTTACGTCAGCATCGTTAATCGCATTCATTGCGGTAACTATCGAATTTCGCATTTGCGTCGACATTGTTCCGTGCAAGAGAAGCGAGTTGAGGTCGTCGAGTACATCGTTAGGGATACCAGCCTTTGCTTCAAGGGCGGACGTATCGATTGACGTTCCTCGAGGACGATCGGGACTAGCAGCATTCGGCGTTGCATTGGGTGGGACCCCTTGATAGGCGAGTGCGTTTATGTCGTTCGCCCGCCTCAACGTAGTTGCAGTAGAGAGAATGCCAAATGCCGGGCCCAGAATCTTCGTGCCAGGGACTTCGTAACCTGGTTGGTAGTAGCTAAACACAGTCGGAGGTTGGAATATCGGCTGGTCGAGAGTTCCTGTGAAATTTGTGTTGGACTGCGCTCCCAACACACCGTCACTAGTTGATAACTTGTCAAACGATTTGACGTTCATCGCCCTCAGAAAACCATTAATATACTGCGCCGGCTCACGCAGTTTTCCGTAATTCGGATCTGTCTTCACATTACCGCGGGCTTCGGGATCTAACAGGATCGCCTGCACAACCGCCTTAAGATTTCCACGCGCATTCGAGCACGGCGAGATTGGATATAGGCCTGCGCAATCGTTGTTGAATACGGCGACGACGCGCTGCACGTAAGCGCCACTTGGGTTACTCGTGACCAGGTGTTGAATCATCTGCTTACTAACAAACGGACCCACGTTCGGATGGTTAAAGATGTTGTCGAGCGCGGCTGTGAGATCTGATTGGGCACACTGTGCATTAGTTTGCGCGCATGCCGGAATCACCTGGAGATTAAGAAGCGTCTTTGCTGCAACGTCATGATTTGTTCCACCACGAGGCGCCATCGGGTCGCGATAGTTGGTGATTCCAGCGCCAAGCGCTGTGGTGAAATTCCAACCAGTGAATGCACGTGTGAATTCGTTGATTTGAGTCTGCGTGTAGGTCGGAAGCGGAACGCCCTGTGAGTCAAGTTGCGGCGATCCGTCAGAATTCAAGAGACCTGTGCCGACTGAAAACAGCTGAAGCACTTCCCGCGCGTAATTCTCATTCAGATTCGTTCTCGTGCTGAGGCGCATGTCGAGAAATTCGCCCATTGCCGGATTCAAGGTAATGTCGTTCAGCAGCGTGCGATAGTTGCCGAACGCATTGCGATCCAAAGCCTGGAGATAAACCGTCATCCAACTCGGACGATTCACTTCACTTGCGGCAGAGACGACCAGGATCTGATGCAGCGCAAATGCAACACGCTGTCGTAATTGATCTGGACCGTATAGCGCGTTTGAGAAGAATGTTCGCTGCACCGGATACATCGAAAAGTTATCGCGATTGCAAACGGTCTGATTGTAATTAGGATCGCTGGGACTGCTCGACGGACAGGCTGTGGGTTGATCATCGAGAGGAAAAGTTAAATCTGGATAGTTGGATCCTTTTGCAACGTTCGTAGGCGCAGTATTGAACTGCTCATTCAAGTAGGCTTTGAAACCCACCGATTTGATATGCGCCAGGTCCGCGTTAGTCGGTCCCCACGTTGCTTGTTCAAGGAACCGAACGGCATCAGCATCGCTTGCTGGTCCCGTAAAAGTATCAAGATCAGGTGGCGGCTCAGGCAAAGGTGGAGTAACAGGCGCCGGTGTCGCAACCGCACCCGGATCATCCGATGGACCACCACCCGAGTGACCAATTGCTACGCGCACGCGATTACTTGCGAGGCCATGGGAGTTGATGCGTAAGAGAACGTCACCTACATCACCAATATCATCCGGTAGACGCACAATGAACATTGTTAAGCCGGCCATGGAGACCTGCGGTGGACCAGCAACATCTGGAACCAGTCCCATGAACTCTACCTGCATTGGGTAGAGTTTGCCTGACGCATCCTGGACATCAGCAGTAAACGCATTGACTCCTTCGCCTGTCAGAAGCTGAACACCCATAGCGAAGACGCAAATGCGTGTGCGATTGTCGGGACTGAAGGCGACCGTGGAAGTTAAAGGGAAGGGTTCGGCTCGGAAAGTGACGGATTCGAAAGCAACTGCGCGGGTATTAATCGATTGACTGATGAGTGTTGGTGCTTTGAGTGTGGCGGCAAACGTTTGTGAATAAGCACCGAGGAAGATCGCAAGCAGTGCCAACAACGAGCTTTGAATAGCAGAGCGTGGGAAACTGGTCATCATAAGGATAGGCTCCGTCACTGTGTCGTAGAACAACGCCTAGTCGGGTGAGTTTTTGTGAATTAAATCGGTGGAGGGGCCACCGGGTTGAAAACCCTGGTTGAAAGTCACTATACCATGTTTGACTTTTTGCCAGTCAACAGAAATTTAGACGTGGCGAGTGGTGATTTGGACGAGAAGAAATGTCGCGCTGGGCCACCCATCTTGTCGCCGCAAAGCGACATCATTTCAATAAAGAAATTGTGTAACAACTCGCCAACTTCTTGCTTTTCTAACAGGAAACTTAACAATTTGAACCAAGAGCAGTCACTGCACGAAGGCAGTTTCTCTGTGTAGCTCTGTGTCTCTGTGCCTCTGTGGTGATGACGCGCCTTGTTCACCACAGAGACACAGAGACACAGAGCTACACAGAGAAGAATCCTGTCGTTTTGAAAACGTGAGTTCAGCCTGCATGAGGGTTCCGTTGCGGCTCCGCTGCGTCTGTGTAATCTGTGTAATCTGTGGATTAGTACGCTAAAATCCGCGCGCTGATGAATCGACGCACCTTCCTGAATCAATCTCTAGTCGGGGCAACTGTCCTTTCCATCGCTGGTCCCCGAGAGCTTCTCAAGACTGCGCCGAAACGTGTAATCGTTCTCGGTGCTGGTCTGGCTGGTCTTTCGGCCGCGTATGAAATTGATAAAGCCGGCCACGATGTAACTGTCCTGGAAGCGCGCAGTCGTCCGGGTGGCCGCGTGTTCACGATTCGTGGCCAATTCGCAGATGGTCTATATGCCGAGGCTGGCGCCACGAATGTCTATGATGTTCACAGCTGGACGACTCACTATTTGAAGCTTCTCGGAGTGGAACTTGATTCGGTTATACCCGCAGCGGGAGCATCGGTGTATCACGTTCGCGGACGCAGGATCATCATCAAACCAGGGGAGCCGGTTCAATGGCCGTTTGAGCTTAGCGCCAGCGAAAAAGGAATGGGACGCCGGGAGTTATGGCAAAAGTACGTCGCACCCACTTTGATCGAACTGGGCAATCCAAACGATCCAGATTGGCCGCAGCCAGTTTTCATGCGTTACGACCGCATGAGTTTCACTGAGTTTCTTCGCGCGCGCGGAGCATCTCCCGGAGCGATTGAAATACTGCGTTTAGGACTCGCGGACCAACTCGGCGAAGGAGGAGACAAGACTTCGGCACTGAATCTACTGCGCGAAGCCATCCCTCGCGCACTTGAGAAGCAGGCTTACGTGATTCGTGGTGGCAGCGACACGTTCCCCAGAGCGTTTGCGAGCAAATTGCGGGACCGGATTCACTACTCGGCTGTTGTGAAGAGAATTGAACACGACGAACGCGAAGTGCGAGTGTTCTACGACAGAGGTGGTGAAAGAAGTGTGATCCGAGGCGAACGCATTATTTGTGCTATTCCTTTTGCAGTACTAAGAACTATCGAGACACCCGGCTTGTCGCGAGAAAAGCAAAGAGCGATTGCGCAGTTGGCAAACACATCAGTGGTTCGTGTCTTTCTTCAAACGCGAGATCGTTTCTGGCTGCAGGAAGGGTTGAATGGGGCCGCGACGACCGACTTGCCATTGATGACTGCGTTCGACAAAGCGTTCTACCTACCGGGACCGCGTGGCATGTTGGAGGTGTATGCAGCAGGCGAACGTGCTCGCAGGCTGGCGGCAATGCCGGCTTCCGAGCGTCTGGCATTTACTGTTTCGCAGGTGGAGAAGGTTCATCCGGCGATACGCGAGTTTTACGAGGGTGGATCTTCTGTGTGTTGGGACGAAGAAGAATTTTCCCGCGGGGCGTATGCGTGGTTTAGGCCAGGTGAGATGACCGATTTGATGCCGCACATCGCGAAGCCGGAAGGTCGAATCCATTTCGCTGGTGATCACACATCCCAATTCCCTGGTTGGATGCACGGCGCGCTGCAATCAGGAAATCGAGCCGCGCGAGAAGTGAATGAAGCGAGTTGACGTTCTAAAAATGGAAACTAATAAATGTCAAATGATATATGACCAATAGTCTCTTACATCGCTTGAATTTGACACACTCTGTCTGACTCCCTATCATCCCACCTGCATTCGGGGCGTGGCTCAGCCTGGTAGAGCGCACGGTTCGGGACCGTGAGGTCGGTGGTTCGAATCCACTCGCCCCGACCA
>DASYPT010000192.1:0-5857 GCA_036006355.1 Pyrinomonadaceae bacterium
GATGCTCTGATAGCCGCAAGCGCACGGCGTTGGAAAGCGACGGTAGTTACAGAGAATTGGAATGACTTTGCAGCAATTAAGAGATTCTGTAATGTGAGGGTTGTTAAAGCATCTGAGTTTTTCACGTAGAAGATGACTGCACATCGAACCATGACTAATCTCCAGACCGTTGATCGCCTTGAAGTCCTCGTCGTAGTCGACAATGTCACAGATAGCCTGTCGACTAATCCTAATAACGTTCAAACAGAGTGGGCGGGGTTGTTGCAGAGTGGACGGATGCAAGTGCTTTCGGGGAAGGCTACTTGTTGTGCGCACCATGGTCTGTCGCTGCTCATCACCGCGTACGTTGGGAGTAACAAGCGCACTTTGCTGTTTGATGCTGGACCTCACGCCGAAACGTTTCTGCGTAATGCGAAGATCCTTGGCGTCGATCTAGCTGAAGTCGAGGCGGTCGTACTATCACACGGCCATTGGGATCATGCTGGTGGTCTTGTGTCGGCGATAGAAGAGATCTCGAAAGTGCGGGAAGACGCGGTGACGCGGGGACACGGGGACGCGGCGACGGGGCACAAAGTAGTTGAGGGTTATGTCCATCCGGGCATGTTTGCGGAGCGCGCGCTACAAAAACCAGATGGAGAAGTAATGAGATTTGAGCTGGTGCCAAGTGTGGACGAACTAACGCAGGCGGGCGCGAAGGTGGTCAACACTGAAGAGCCGCAGTTTATTGCAGACGGTGCCTTTTATCTTAGCGGTGAAATTCCACGTCGCACTGCTTATGAAACCGGATTGCCGGGTCACGTTCGGCGCGCTAGTGATGGGCAAGGTTGGGAGCCTGACCCTTTGATTTTGGACGAGAGATTTATCTCGGTTCATGTTAAGGACAAGGGTCAAGTGGTTTTTTCCGCCTGTTCACACGCTGGTTTGGTTAATGTGCTGACTCACGCCCAGTCTGTGTTCCCAGAGGTCGAGCTGTATGGGGTCTTTGGAGGTCTGCATCTTTCCGGCGCAACGGAAAAGATCATTCCTCAGACTGTCGATGATTTGCGGCAGTTTGATCTACAGCTTATTGCAGCTGGTCATTGCACTGGGTGGCGAGCTTTGAGTGTTATTTCTAACGTGTTCGGTGAGGATTTGGTTCCTTTGGCAGTCGGAAAGCGATATAGGTTGTAAGCACTAAGGCTGCGCCTTAGCGGCGCAGCCTCAAGAGTTAGGCGCTAGAAGGCAGACCCTCCGCAAGAAAAACGAGAAAACCGCCGGGTTCACGGTTTGGTTGTTGGTTTTGCTTCCGCAGGTTTGGTTGTTGTCTTCTTGACTGGCTTACTCTTCAACTCCACGAGTATCACTTCAAATGGTTGATCGCCGGTATTTTCTGGCAGGTGAGTCGTGGCCGCGTTCCACATCGTTGTGCCGGCTTTGGAACTAAACGGTTGCGCTGCTCCTTTCGGAAAGTTGAACGTGCCATTTGAGTCAGTCATGAAAATTGCGACAGAGTTCGGATGTTTGTGCATCACAGACTTTTCGTGTGGACCATACGTGATGCGCAGTACGCGAACCTGTGAATTCTCAAACTCCACCTTGTAATGTTTGGAATCGACTTTGACCGGATCCTGGGCGTGTGCTGCACTACAAATTCCTAAAAGAAACAGACCTAAGAATAGTTGTTTTAGCATCGTGGGAATACTCCTTTGGGAGATTAGATTGAGCTTCTGGAGACGGCTTTTATCCCGACGGCGTCTAAACGTCAAGAGGATTTGCAGTGACTTGATGTTTAGTCTGACCTTCACCACAAAGAGAGACACGGAGATACAGCGGTAAGCAGATTCCTTCTCTTTCAGAACGCGAACATGCTTTATGATTCTGCTCACTCGTATTTCGACTTTGCTGACTCCCACGACTTCTTCAAGTCAGCAAGCATCCGTTCATATTCAGGATCGCCCGCGAGTGGGCGCAGAAGTTGGTCGCGCTGGAACCATGGATAACACGGAAAGCCGGTGGCAATCGCTCGCGCCAACCATAGTCGTGCCTTAACCTGATCGCCAAGTTGTGCATAAGCCACACCAACACTGTAATGAATGTGATGGTCCTGGTAACTACCAGCGAGCACTTCTTCGAGCAACTTTGTTGCGCGCTCCTTGTCATTGCGTGTGGCCAGGAAACTTGCGAGGGTCGCTTTCGCACGCTGCTCTGCCTGCGCGCTGCCTTGCAGGTCACTAAGAATCTTTTCAGCGCGCTCAGGGGCTCCTTCGTAGTAATAAGCCTGGGCCAAATACCAATCGACGACAGGCGCTGAACTGACGCTTCGCGCCTCTTCCAGGAGAGCGACGGCTTCCGAATACCGGCCGGCAATGAGTGCCGTACTACCACGAACGCGTAAAGCATCGACCTTGTCGAGAGGATTGATCCTTAAACCCTCGGTTACTTCACCCTCAACTGCTTCCAACAAACCCAGGTGATAGAACGCTGCCGCTCGATAATAATGCGGTTGCTCTAGATTTGGGTTCATTAGCAGTGCGCGGTCGCTTTCAACGATAGTCTGCTCCCAGTTAAATTCGGAGTTTCGGTATACGGCTGCTAATGCTTCGTGCGCTTCCGCCAGGTTTGTATCCAACTCAAGTGCGCTCTTTGCTTCGTCTTTCGCTCGTTGGTCCCAGGTTTTTACTTCCTCCTGTGGTGCGAAACGAATACGCATCACCGCACTCGCTTCAGCCAAACCAGCGTGTGCAAGAGCATAGTTCGCATCAAGACGCAACGCATCTTCAAAAGCTTTAATCGCTGCGAGCGTGTCGTTCTTTGTGTAGTGGGCCAGTTTGGAACGGCCTAACAAGTAGAGTTCATACGCCGCGACGTTTTCAGTATAGCGACGATAAACACGAGATTGTTCAGCTGCCGTCATTTTGATTCGAAGCGCATCAGCAATTTGTGCCGCCACGGCATCCTGTAAACCCAGGAGGTCGCTTCGTTGCTTATCAAATTGAGCTCCCCAGATGGGGGCTTCGTCGCGGGCACGCACCAGTTGCACATTCACTTGCAAATGGTCACTGAGCATTTGCAGTGTGCCGAATACCACGTAGTCACATGCAAGTTCTTTTCCTGCTGACTGCGCGCTTACTTTCTGACCTTCATACCGCAGGATCGCGCTGGTTGGACGAACACGAATCTGACGCACATTAGCCAGTCGAGTGATGATGGCGTCCGGGAGGCCAGTCGTGAGGAAGTCTGTGTCGTCGGCAGCATTGAGATGATGAAACGGCAGAATTGCCAGCGTGATTGTTTCACCAGAAACCGTTGGCTTCGGCCACAACCGATCGCGGAGAAGAAAAGCCAGCCCAGCGAGCAATACCAAGAAGGCAATAGCTGCACTGACAAGAAGTCTTCTGCGTGGTTTGACGGCACGATCGGTTTGAGGTTTGAAGGGTGGAATTTCTGATTCAAACTTCTGACGCTCCAATTCATGCGTCAGAGTCCGTAAATCGATGAGCAAGTCTTTTGCTGTTTGATAGCGTTCCTCCGGATCTTTGGCCAACGCCTTCCGGGTGATCCGTTCCAGGTCAGCAGGTACTCCAGAAGAAAATCGTGCTAACGGGGCAGGCTCGTGGTCCAACAAGGACGCGAGGATGTCACTCATTGTTGTACCTTCGAACGGTGTTCTGCCGGTCACCATTTCATAGAGCACTACGCCCAGACTCCAGACGTCCGTTCTCGAATCAACGTCGAGCCCACGAGCTTGCTCCGGCGACATATAACTGATCGTGCCCAGAACAATTCCATCTGCCGTGTTGACTAGAGTAGAAGCTTCCGGTTTGGGAGTGCCTTGTTGCAGTAGTTTGGCCAGGCCAAAGTCCAGAACTTTAACGTAGCCATCGGAGCGCAGCATTATGTTTTCAGGCTTAACGTCGCGATGAACGATTTTCACTTCATGCGCCGCACTGAGAGCAGAGGCGACTTGAATAGTAATCTCGATAACTTTTCCAAGTTGTAATTGATTGCTCTTAATGGCATCGCGTAAGGTCATGCCTTCAATAAATTCTGTCGCGATGAAATAGGTAGAGTTTGCTTCACCTACTTCATGAATCGTAATGATATGCGGGTGGTTTAATGAGGAAGCGGTTTTTGCCTCCTGAAGAAATCTGTGGACACGTTGTGCGTTCGAAGTGACTTCGGTTGGCAGAATCTTCAAAGCGACTTTGCGATCCAGAAGGGTATCGGTAGCCAGGTAGACTTCACCCATGCCACCTGCCCCAATCTTGGAGAGGATTTGGTAGTGCGAAACGAAGTTGCCTTCGCGGATCTGCATGGATTCTTCAGTTTCGGGGGAGGTTGAACAATCTAGGCTGGACGAATTCTAGAGGAGTAAGGATAAGTAAGCCAATTTTAAATAGCTGGTTCTACTCACTCGAAAAAGTGCGATGTTTATTGTGAGGAGTCGGGTGGAGGACTCATCAGTACTCTACAGCAGTCGGGGGACTAGAGGTTTCCCCACGGCCGGCCTTCTAAGGTTTCTCCGTCACAACCAACTCTTTGACCGCAACGCCGTCACTCCACTTACCCATGAACCGCTGTTGAGGTGTCTTGCCGAGGGCGTACTCGCGGTTCTTTCCATAGAACGCCGCGTCACACAATGCGTCAAAGAGTTTCCAGGTACCGTAATAATCCAACGCGTTGACTGCAGGATTCCGCGGCGAATCAGCTTCGCTATCGGCTCCGCCTGAACTGCGATCCGATCGTGGACTCGTTAGATCGCCCTCGCCATTATCGTATTCCTTGTCAGGTGCGGTTGGCGCACGATGGTTTGCAATCAACGACGGAAACCCTCGGTCGTCGGTTACCAGCTTAACGAAGTCTTTGTTAGCCGCACTGACGCGAGTGGATTCATAGTAGATCCGCTTTGCATCGTAGTCCTCGACTAGCGTGTCGCGATCACCTGCGATTGACAGCAGCAACGTATCACTCTCGATCTTCTTTAAGTCCGCCATAGGAACCATCGCCGGCTGACGAGTCAAACCTGGTTCTACTGACATCACGGCTCGGACTCGTGGAAGATTTGACTCCTTCGCCAGCGCAGCAACACTTGCAGAGAGCACGCCGCCAAGTGAGTGGCCTACGGTCGCGACTCTGGTTAACTCGGGACGAACATGTCCGGGTTCAGTCTGCAACTGTTTGAGTGCAGCTTTGATTGCGTCAAGAGTGTTTGGAATGAAGTCTTCTCGGCGCGTCAGGATGCTTGATTGATATCGTGGAAACACGACGATGTTGCCGCGCTTCACAATGTGATCGATCCATGCGCCGTAATACAGAGGATTCGTACCACCCCAGCCATGCAGGAAGATCACGACTGGCGCCTGCTTAGGCTTTGGCTTATCAGGCTCGTAAATCCAATACTCCGTTCCGCCTTTTCCGTACCGATTCTTGATTACTGCAGCATGAGGTAGCTGCTTACCGCCCGGTCCGGTCTCGGGCTGCGGCGGTGGAAATGGACGAGATGTTACGGACTGACCAGAGAGACTCAGAATCAAAACTAAAATCAATCGGATTATTGGAAACTGCATGAACTTCTCCTCAGGATGTTAGCTATCTTACCGCTAACATCCTTTAGACGCGTTAGGAGGCTAAAGAGTTTTTGTTCAAGAGCTAGGTGTTATAAAACCAGTGATTGAAAGCGCAGTTGAGAAGGGGGCAAGCGGGTAGAAACTCAAAACAGAATTAAAAGCGCAGTTGGGAAGGGGGCAAGCGGTACCTACACAAACCGAAACCAACAAGACCCCGAGCGCGCCCCCGCAGGTTCAAAGCCCCAATAATGTAGGTTGAACGGTGGATCTCAATTCAATCTCGGCCCTGGAACCTGCGGGGGCGCGCTCGG
>DASYPT010000193.1:0-34300 GCA_036006355.1 Pyrinomonadaceae bacterium
GCCACTTTCGCGATGAAATGATAGACGCGTTGCATCGCCGCGCCCTCGCCTACCATGTTGTGCTCGAGATTGACGTCCTCGAGCAACCGCTGATTTTCACTTTCGAGCCATTCAAAATGGCGCGCGTTTTCGATAGCAACCGCGGCGATTGCAGAAAGTGCCGTCACGAGTTGCAAATGATCTCTGTTGAATTCATCGACTCTAAGACTAGTGTCGAGATACAACACGCCAATCTTGCGTTCCAACATAACCAAAGGCACGCACATCACTGAGAGCGCGCGCGAGGCGATCACGCTGGCGCTCGCTAAATTCTCATTGACAACATCATTTGTTAGCAGTGCAACGCCGTCGCGGATGACTTGCTGTGCAATTGTTTTGCTTATTGTTACGGTCTCGTCTTTTCCCTTAACACGATCGAGCGCGAAGATAGAGTCGTTGTCGATAGATTCGTTATTAGTCAGCAGGATCGCGGCGTGTTGAGCCGGCACAACTTCAAACAGCAATTCCAATAAACGTCTTTGCAATTCATCCACACCGCGAATTGCATTGATCGTGGTACTGATCTTCATCAACGCACTGAGGTCACGTGCCATGACGTAAAGCGCGTCATCAAAACGAATTTGAACGGTCGATCCACTCAGCACCTGAGCATCATCAATCTTGACAAAACTCGATTGTGAAGTGGCATCTCCCGCGTCGATTAGGAAGAGAAACTGTGATTCTCCAATCCGAACACGATCACCGTGCTCGAGTTTTCGGGTCCTGACTGGCACGTCATTAACAAAGGTGCCGTTCAACGACTCCAAGTCGGTGATCACATAGGTCTCAGCTTTCTTTTCTATGATGGAGTGGCGACGAGAAACAGCGGCTTCAGCGACGCAAAGGTTCGCCGCGACTTCGCGCCCGATTACAAACGGCTCGTCGCCGACCGTAAAGATCCCGCCTTTGAGTTTGCCTGAAATTGCTGAGAGTCGCGGTTGCATTGCGAAGACTTAGTTAGGTTGTTTAGGGCGAGAGTCTACGCGCCCGTTTGGTTTCAGACAATAGATCGAAGGGTCTTTGGCCTTTGGCCTTTGGACTTTGATTCAAAGCGGCACTGGAAACAAAATGCAAAGACCAAAGATCAAAGACCAAAGACCTATCTACTTGGATAGACCGTCTATCCGAATAGATAGCGCTTCCTCACCATTGCACGCCCCAATCGTCAAAATCCCTCGAATTTCTGAATCAATTTGTTTGGCACGCACTTCGCTATGACGCTGTCCAACGGAGGCAACTCCGAAACGACCTAAGCAGTAACACAGCCCAGACAAATTAGGAGAAAGCCATGGCCAAGCAAATGATCAAAACGTTATCGATGTTGATGCTCTTAGCGGTGGTCGCGCTGGCCACAACTGCGGTATCGGCACAAACAAGCAGGCGCGTAGTCGCAAACGTTCCTTTTAGCTTCATCGTTGGTGATAAGGAATTGCCGGCGGGAACTTATTGGGTTCAGCCGACGGCGTTCGGCAGCGGGATACTCAGAATCGCTGGAACCGGAAATTCCAAGTCTACTGTCAGACTGTCAACTTTGCTTCATCGCAATAACACTGGTAATGGAAAACTCGTGTTCCATCGTTACCAGGACCAATACTTTCTTTCCGAGATCTGGCCAACAGGCGAGACCGACGGCCGTCAGCTCATGAAGTCCAATCGTGAAAAGGCGACGCAGCGAGAACAATTGGCCTCGAATGTTCGCAGGCAGCCTTATCAAGTAATCGAGGTAATGGTCGTGGGTCAGTGAAGTGGAATTAGTGGAGCGTCCCGCGCAAGGGAAACGGGCTGGGATGAATTGTTGGCTCGTTTCCACAAAGACCAAAACGGCAACCCAACGCCCCCGGGTTGCCGTTTTGGTTTGTCCGATGTCCGATATGCTTCTGTCTTGTGGTGACGCAACCAACCAAGCACGCGAATTTCAAGAGTACCGACTAAATCTCTTCGTGCTCAGTTGGTTGCGTCACGACAAGACAGAAGCATATCGGACATTAAGGCAGTAACCGCCAATTATTCGTCGGCTCAGTTGGCACCACCTTATGTTTCTCAACCCAATCGATGATCAGTTCTCGAATCTCTTCGCTTGACCGATAAACGACGGGCGCGTTCTTGTACATCGTATAGCCACCGCCACCATTCACTCGATAGTTATTTGTTGCTAATCGAAACTTCTGATCGGGTTTGACTTGTTGCCCATGAAAAGTCAGATTCTTAATTCGCTGACCCACTGGCTTCGATATATCCAAGTCATAATTGACCCCTTCCGCGATGTCGAAATTGTAAGCAGGGATTTTTTCGTCCACCAGATCTGTAGCAGGTTTGCCTGGAACGTAAGCTTTAAAGTACTTAGCTGAGTGCTCTAACGCATCCTTGAGCTGTTCCCCAGTCACCTCCAACACGGCTAGAGTGTTTTCATAAACATACAATCCTGCGATGTCGCGGACCGTTACCGGTCCTTGAGCGATCCGTGCTTCAGAATTGAAACTGGCGACCATCGACACATCAGCTTTGCCTGCCTCAAGCTGAACCTTCTGAATCAAGTCGAGAATTGCTGTATCTCGAAACCTCGCTTCTTTGGCCGTCAGTTCTTTGGACGATTCACCAATCGCCCGACCAAGCCAGGCTTGTGTCTCTCGATCGTAAGGTTCGGCGATCTTTACGATCTCCGGATCCGGTTGAAGGCGATCGTCGACAGGAATAGTGCGGGCCGCCTTGGCGTAAACAGACCAACCCTTAGCTGATTTTTGTAGATACAAATCGGCCCGCGCCAGGTGGTGTCCCCAATAATTTGCCTGTGTGATCAAGACTCCATTTATGTAAAGCGACGATACTTCGCGATGTGTATGTCCCATGAAGATGACATCGATGCCCGGAACTTGCTGCGCAATCGCGATCGCTTCGTTCTCATGAGGCACTTGCCCGGGACTTACTTCGCCAGTTCGCAGATCCTCGCCAAGGCCCATGTGCATTGCCACAACAACCACATCGACCTTCTCTTGTGATCTCAACGTGTTCACCCATTTCCGTGCTTCCGGAATTGGGTTGTGAAATTCGAGGCCCGCATAGTTTGGTGGATTGTCCCAGTTAGGGATACCTGGTGTTGTTAAACCAAGTATACCGATCTTCACTCCGGCTACTTCGCGAATGAGGTACGGCTTGTAATGTGTTTGGCCGTTGTTTGTATCGTATGTGTTTGCAGACAACCAGGGGAATTTGGCTTCCTGTCGCGCTTTCTCAAGCACTTTCAATCCGAAGTTATATTCATGATTGCCGACAGTCATTGCATCGTAATTAAGCGCGTTCATTGCCAGCATCATCGGATCGGGGGGCTGATTGTTCTTGCGGCCGTGAAACGACTCGAGCGGCGATCCCTGAATCGTATCGCCAGAATCGATTAGCAACACGTTTGGTTGATCTTTGCGAATGGCTTTTATCAGGGTGGCGATCTTGGCAAGACCTCGGTTATCGGGCTTGTTTGTGTAGTAGTCGATAGGATTGATATTGCCGTGCAAATCGGTTGTTCCGAGGATCGTGATCTGTACGCGCTCGAATTGAACTAAAGCTGACTGAGGAAAACAGCTTAAGACGAGAAGAGCTATGGAGATTAAGAACAAGCAAGTCTTTCTGGTGGACATTGTTAGGCTTTTTATTTGCAACGTCGTGATGGAGCAGTTGTAGTGTAACGTAGAGCACCCGGACAAGGCAGAGCGGAGAACCGGTTCTATTTGCCTTTGTGTTGGCGCCGTTTGTTAAGGTCAGCCAAATGCCTTATGTTTACGGCCGTGCCGCAAGTTTAAGACAGTTGGCGCGAAGATGAGCCGCCGAGCTCAAGTTAAATTCAGTCAGTTGAGTTCGGCACTACGACAAACTGAAAGTTCGTCGGACATTCTGATTCAGATATGGACAACTTAGTTACTTCTAATATTCGCCAGCGGCCGATTCGCACACTCGTCAGTGTTGCGGGCATAGCACTCGGCGTTAGCCTGGTGATGTTGTTTACCGGTCTTGCTCGAGGCATGTCCAACGACTTGCAACGACGTGCGTCGAATGTGCGCGCGGAATTGATTTTTATGCGACCCGGAGCCATTCAAGCGACTGGCGCTTCCATGAACCTCGATGTTCAGTATGCGAATCGCCTCAAAGCGATCGATGGAGTGGAGGATGCACTTCCCATCGGTCGATATTTCTTTCAAGGCTCAACCGGAATTGGGCTTGAACAGATCGATGGTTTGGACTGGAACGGTTATGCCGCGATGAATGGGATCCAGCTCGTTGCGGGTCACGGACCATCTGGAAACAGTGAAGCGGTCATCGATGAGGTAAAGGCTCGCAATGATAATTATCACGTCGGAGATACCATCCGACCGTTTGGTGGTACTGGTTACCGTATCGCTGGAATTTATTCCCCTGAATCTGGCCCACGCGTGAAATTGACATTGCCTGCTTTGCAGGAAGCGCTCGAAGCACCGGCTAAGTGCACGTTCGTTTTTGTGAAGTTAAAGAACTCCGAACAGGTCGATGCAATGGCCGCAACGATCACCAAAGAGCTTCCGGGAAATACGATCCAGCCGACGCGCGAAGTTTTTGCTGGTTTTGAGAAGAGCATACCTTATCTGGGAATTTTCCTTCGTGTGCTGGTTGGATTAGCAGCAGTGGTCAGCGCCCTGGTTGTGATGTTGGCAATGTACACAACTATCACTGAGCGAACTCGTGAGATTGGGATCCTGAAAGCGATGGGTGCGTCACGAGGTTATATCGTTGGCATCATTGAGAAAGAAGCGATCTTGATCAGTATCATCGGCTTGATCGTTGGTTTTGCCGTGTCGGCCGTGGCTGGATACTTGATCCACGAAGCTTACGGTCTGGTCTTTGAATACAGTTGGCAATGGGCTGTAACCGCGGCGGTAATAGGATTGGTAGGCGGGGTTCTGGGCGCGCTTTATCCTGCCGTTCGAGCTTCGAATCTGGATCCCGTGAATGCGCTGGCGTATGAGTGAACTTAATAAGTCAAATAGGTCCTATTCGTTCTATAGGTCCTATTGGATCCCCTTCAATCACTTCATCCTCAGAAACACCGCGCAGTGAAAAGCCCTTCTTCACCAGGAGGGTTACACCAATCATTGCCCAGAAAATGTCGCGGCTCTTGCGAACAATTGCCAGAGTCACCCCGGTGCTCTTAACAAACCCGAGTACCTTCGACACTTGTTCCGTCCCACCTTCGTCAACTCCGACTCTCAAAGGCATAAACTTAAACGCCACATTGATGATTCGATTGACGGACTCAAGAATAAATGCCTGGCGCCATGATGGCGCGACTGGACTAATGAACCATAGTGTCGTGAAAATCTCGGCAACTCCCGCAGCGTGAAATAGGACTTCCAAACAAAAGATCGGAATCAGACTTCGCTGGTGGCGTTCGTAGAATCCATAGACGCGTTCTTCAAGCGTCTGTGCGCGTGGCGTGAACTTCGTCATCCATTTCCGAGCAACACCTCGCGCACTTAGAAACTCAAGTGCTCCACTTATTAATCTCGCCTGTTTGCGCATTACGAAAAAGCCGAGTGGAACAATAATCAAGATCGTTACGAGAGCACTAATGCTCGCGTAGCGTAGGGCTTTCGGCAGCGAGAAACTGAGTAACAGAGTGCTGGTTCCGGCGAAGATGAAAAGCGCAACGGATAAGCTGTAGAAGATGTTTTCGATCGCAAGCGCTGAGAATCCCACCATCAGTGGAATGCGATCTTTTACAAAAACGGCTTTCGATGGTTCGCTAACGGCGACGCTCGCCAACGGAATGATATTGCCGAGAGCGTCGCCCATTAACCTTGCAGCAAAAGCATCCCGGAATCGCAGTTGAAAAGGTTTTTCGACGCACTTTATCCAGGCGAGCGATCTGACGATATGTCGAATACTCGAAATAGCGAGAATGAGAATTAAACCAAAACCGAGTCTACGGATGCCTGAGAGAATTTCGACCGGCCCGGCCTTTCGCACGAAGTAGACAAATAACAACAGGCCAATAACACCGAAGAAAATTCCGAGCGGCGCAAATCGTTTTGATTTGGTGTGTTTATTGGCAGCCATGCCGTGGATCATTTTCTATTTACCGTAGCACAATCGTTTTATACCACTGTTCTCCGCGGCAACTCCTCGCGATGGGACACATCGGTTGCTGCAACAAACATACCGAAATTTGTCCGATATGCTTTAGCTTGTCGAGACACAACCAACCAGGCCGGAACATTTCTGAGGATGTAGAACGCGAGGGCCTGGTTGGTTGCGTCTCGACAAGCTGAAGCATATCGGACACCGGTCGCTTCGCTCCGGTTCTGAATTCGATTATTATGCAGTGTTCAACCACCTATTACAGCCAAACTAAGGTATCTATGAGTCAATCCCAAACAGCTGTTGAGCAATTAACTGGGCGCCCACTTACTACGCTCTCTGAAGACGAACAGATGTTTCGGTTCAGCGTACGCGAGTTCGCAGAAGGAGAGCTCCGACCGCGAGTGGAGGAGATGGATGAGCACCAGAAGCTCGACCCCGCAATTATCAAACAATGTTTCGATCTGGGGCTAATGGGCATTGAGACACCGGAGGAGTACGGCGGTGCCGGAGCCAATTTCTTTTCTGCAATTCTCGCCGTCGAAGAGTTGTCGAGAGTCGATGCCTCCGTTGGAGTTTTCGTTGACGTTCAAAATACTCTGGTCAACAACGCATTAATTCGGTGGGGCAATCCAGAACAACAGAAGAAATTTCTTTCAAGGCTCGCAAGTGAACAAGTTGGCGCCTACGCGTTAAGTGAACCAGGTTCTGGTTCGGACGCTTTCGCTATGCAGACCCGCGCTGTAGATTCCGGTGATCATTATGTCCTGAATGGAAGGAAGCTCTGGATTACTAACGGCATCGAGGCGGAGATCTTTGTGCTTTTTGCCAACGCAAATCCAGAGGCAGGATACCGTGGCATCACTGCATTTATAGTTGAGAAAAGCTTTCCGGGATTTTCCGTAGGTAAGAAGGAAAACAAACTCGGCATCCGTGCGTCATCGACGGTTGAACTGATTTTAGAAGACTGTCAGGTCCCCAAAGAGAATGTGCTCGGCGAAGCAGGCAAGGGTTATAAGATTTCAATCGAAACGTTGAACGAAGGCCGCATCGGAATCGGTGCGCAAATGATTGGCATCGCAGCCGGGGCGTTAGAGAGTGCGCTTGCTTACACTTCAGAGCGCCAGCAGTTCGGCAAGTCAATTAATGAATTTCAAGGTGTTCAATTCCAGCTTGCCGAGATGGCGACTGAGTTGGAGGCAGCCCGGTTGCTCGTATACAACGCGGCACGAATGAAAGACGCCGGAATTAACTTCGTAAAAGAAGCGGCGATGGCAAAACTCTACTCGTCGAGAGTTGCCGAACACGTTACGTCCAAAGCAATCGAACTTTATGGCGGTTACGGTTACGTGAAAGACTACCCGGTCGAGAAGTACTGGCGCGATTCGAAGATCGGCGCGATTTACGAAGGTACATCGAACATGCAGTTGCAAACGATCGCGAAACTGCTTATAGGCGGTAAGTGATCGGGGGTTGATGTTGAACAATAGGTCCTATAGATCTTATTGGTCCTATATAACTGACTGATAGTGAGTGAGGAATGACATCAAGAATTGATCTCTTCAAACAAATGCTCGCTAACGATCCCGCGAACACCGCGGTAATGTTTGGCCTAGCAAAAGAGTTGGAAAAAGCCGGCGATGATGAGCAGTTGATTGAAACTTTGAATAATTATCTGGGAGTCGCGGAAGATGAAGGCAACGCGTTCGGAATGTTAGCGAGTGCGTACGAACGCCTTGGAAAACGAGAAGAGGCAAAACAGGCCTACGAACGCGGCATCGAAACGGCATTACGCCACGGTCACCCAGGAATGGCAGAAGAATATCGAATCACTCTGAATAGCAATTATGAATACTGACACTAAGGTTCTAAAGCTCGTGCGCAAGTCGGAAGCATCTGCGGCCGAGGCCTTAACGGAACAGCCACAGGAGACAGCGGCACCCAAACCAGTTCCAGTTGAAAGGCCTAAACCTGTACAGGTTCCGGGTGCGAAGCCGATGCACATGGTGAAGGACACTGCCGCCAAATCTAAAGGTGAGCACGACCTCGATCGCAAAACACTGCTTGAGATGTACCGCACAATGTACTTGTCGCGACGTCTCGATGATAAAGAGATTCAACTAAAAGGTCAGAACCGAATCTACTTTCAGATCAGTGGTGCAGGACACGAGGCGGTCCTCGTCGCAGCGGGAATGGCGTTAAAGCCTGGTTATGACTGGTTCTATCCCTACTATCGAGACAGGGCTCTTTGTTTGCAGTTAGGAATGACGCCGCTTGAACAGTTACTTGCAGCGGTCGGTGCCGAAGATGATCCCAACTCGCATGGTCGGCAGATGCCATCTCATTGGGGTCATAAGAAGCTGAACATTGTTTCGCAATCTTCACCAACAGGAACGCAGTTGTTGCAGGCTGTAGGTTCCGCCGAATCCTCGTATCGCATCAATCTAATCGACGAGCTTAAAGAACGCTTTAAGGGTTTTCATGATGATGAAGTGACTTACGTATCTCTTGGCGACGGCACCAGTAGTGAAGGTGAGTTTTGGGAATCACTGAATACGGCGTCTAATTTGAAACTGCCGGTTGTTTTTTTGGTTGAGGATAATGGATATGCGATCAGCGTGCCCGTTGAAGTACAAACCGCTGGTGGCGATATCTCCAGGCTGGTCGAGGGTTTTCCTTCGCTTTACATTCAGAGATGTGACGGCACTGATCCAATTGAGTCTCTCGAAGTGATGCGGAAGGCGGTCCAATATTGTCGTGATCGTAAGGGACCGTCGTTAGTACACGCAAAAGTAATTCGGCCTTACTCGCACTCGCTCTCAGATGATGAGCGCCTCTATCGGTCCGATGAAGAGCGTGCTACAGATGCGGAGCAGGATCCGGTCAAGAGGTTCGGGGCCAGGCTGATTGACGAAGGCGTAATTGACCAAAACGGATTGCAGCGAATTAAAGACGACATCGATCGAGAAATCGCAGCAGCAACGGACGACGCGATCGCGAGTTCACAGCCACCGGTTGAGAGCATTACTAAATTTGTATTCTCGCCGGATGTTGATCCCACCTCCAAACAGTTCGACACCGAAGACCAGCTCGAACTAACAGGTTCTCCGGGAACAATGGTTGATCTGATCAATCGGTGTTTGCATACAGAGATGGAACGCGATCCGCGAATCATTGTATTTGGAGAGGACGTGGCGGATTGTTCTCGTGAACAATATCTTGAAACCGTTAAGGGCAAAGGAGGCGTTTTCAAAGTCACCGCAAACCTGCAACGAAAGTTCGGCGGTGAACGTGTATTTAACTCTCCACTCGCTGAAGCAAACATTGTTGGCCGAGCAATTGGAATGGCAACGCGTGGCCTGAAGCCGGTTGTTGAGATCCAGTTCTTTGATTATATCTGGCCGGCGATGCATCAGATCAGAAACGAGCTCGCATTGATGCGGTGGCGTTCAGGCAACGAATGGCAAGCGCCGGTTGTAATACGCGTTCCGGTTGGTGGTTATCTGAAAGGCGGCGCTGTCTATCACTCCCAGTCTGGCGTATCAACCTTCACCCAGATTCCTGGATTGCGAGTGATCTATCCATCAAATGCTCTCGACGCTAATGGGTTATTGAGAACAGCAATTCGTTGCGATGACCCAGTGATGTTTCTCGAACACAAGCACCTTTACCGTCAGGCGTACAACAAGTCGCAGTATCCCGGTTCGGAATTCATGATTCCCTTCGGAAAAGCAAAACGAGTTCGTGAAGGAGAAGACATTTCAATCATCACATATGGCGCGCTGGTGCAGCGATCACTGGTTGCCGCGAAACAAGCGGAACGCGATGGCATCAGCGTTGAAGTGATCGATTTGCGCAGCCTCGTTCCCTACGATTGGAATGCGATTGCGAAGAGCGTTAAGAAAACGAATCGAGTGATCGTTGCTCACGAAGACTCGCTTTCGTTTGGATACGGAGCGGAAATAGCGGCGCGAATTGCAAGTGATCTGTTCGAGCATCTCGACGCACCCGTACGTCGGGTTTGCGCGATGGATACTTTTGTTGCTTATGCCCCGGTGTTAGAGAATGCGATCCTCCCGCAGATTGGCGACGTGGCAAAGGCGATTGTTGAAGTGAAGGGTTATTAAGAAGCAGAAGATAGGACCTATTTGACTTATATGACATATTCGTCTGACTGCTGATCACTGTTCTGATTTGTGATTCGGCTGCTCCTCTCCAATACACCGTGTATTGATCTATTCCGCGCGTTTTATCCCTGTTTCCTCTCGACTAACAAAAACAAGCCTAAAAAGCGATTGTTCCTTCAAGATTAGCTGGCATATAGCTTGCGAAACTTTAGCGCGAGCGCGTCTTCCCGACATCATTCCCCCTGCTTGAACAAACAATTGCCACAATTTTCCAAAGGGAGGTACAAGGAATGAAGAAGCAAGGATTGAGCGTCCTGACGGCAGTAGTCCTGGGTCTTGCCACCGCCGCGTTCGCTCTTGGTCAAGAAACGACCACCACCACAAAAGTTACGAAGACTGTTCAAAACCCCGATGGCACTTACACAGTTATCGAATATCCCGCCAAGAAAGAAGTGATGATCAATTTGAACCCGGTGAACATCACGGGAGCGAAAGGCGTTGCCACCATATTGCGCGATGACGATGGCACCCGTATCAAACTCAACCTGACAAGTATTCCCACCGACGTGACGGCGTTAAATCTGTATGCCGTCGATGACACAGGCGCGGTAACCCCGATAGGTCCGGTCACGATCAGCAACGGAACTGGTACGTTGACATCAAGTGTTCCACTCAGCAAATTCATGTTGATAGCTTCACCCGATGCGTCGCTATCCACATATGGACCAAGCACCGCTGTTGTTTTCAGGAGCGCGGTACCTGAGGGCTATACCGTAATTCCAGTAAGCAATGCTCGAGGTGAAACAGTAGCTGCGGTCGCGGCTCCGGCAACGGTGACGCCAGCACCAGCAGGGGCGACCGCTGTAGTAGCTCAGCAGGGCGCGTATCAAGTTGCCATGTTGAATATCCCGGCCTACAAGAAGGGCGACGATACGAAGATCAAGGTTAACCTCGCCGGCGCAATGACTGGCGCGCGGGCGAATGTGTTTATCACCCCACGCAAAGATGGGCCGACGCAAGTCAATGTGCGGTTCCATGATTTGAAGGAAGCGCCCGCAGATCAGAAGTTCATCCTCTGGGCCGTCTCACCTGACAATCAGTTTCAAAAGATTGGGCAGGTAGTTAATACCGGAGGAAGGAATGAAGCGGAGATCAAGGCGGAGACAGATTTCAAAGACTTCGGCCTGCTGATAACGATGGAAAACGCTATTGGAGCGTCACCAGTTGGTCCAGTTGTTGGGACGATAACCATCGTGCCTTAGTTAACGTTTCAGTGGTTGTTGATTAGAGGGTCGCGAGAGCGGCCCTTGTTTTTTGTGTCGCTGCCGAGTTTTGTGCAGGACATAGGACTTATAGGACTTATTCGACCTATTCGACCGAAACAAGAAACGCCTCCAACTGGTCTTTCGTGGGCAGCGCCGGCCGTGCACCAAGAGCAGAACACTTCATCGCCGCTACCGCATTGCCCAGCTTCAGGCTCGTTTCAATGTCTTCTCCCACGAGAAACCCATAAAGCAACCCCGCGTGAAAAGCATCGCCCGCTCCGGTAGTGTCTTTGCAACCACCCGGTGCCGAATACGCCGGCGCTTGAATAAACTGACCTTCGCAGTAGATGAGCGCGCCGCGATCGCCAAGCGTCATTCCAACGACTCGAGAGCCATAACGGTTTTGTAGTTCGACGAGTGCTGCTTTTGGTTCTTCTATTCCGGTGAGCCGGCGGGGAAACTCTTTCGAACCAACCAAAATATCAACCAGTGGCAGTAGCTGAGGCAAACCTTCGTAGATGTTGTCGATGTCCGCGGACACAATGGTTCCAGCGTCTCGCGCGTCTCCGGCAACCACTGCACATGCTGGTGGATCGTGAGCGTCAAGATGAAGAATACGACCTAGAGATCCAAAATTGCGCGGAGCTTCGTGGGGTTTGTAAGCTAGACGGTCATCTCGATCCCACACGATGGTTCGTTCACCACTGCGTGCCTCGATCGTTATGAATGCGATCTGGGTTGATGAGTTGGGTACTACTTCGACGTAGTCGATGTTTACCCCTTCGTCCTTCACAGTACTGAGCCCAAACTGCCCTTCCGGATCCGAACCAAATCTTCCGGCATATGCGGTATTCAGGCCCAGTCGTTTGAGCGCGACCATTGCCGTTGCTGTTTGACCACCTGCGGAAAGTTTGTGTTCGAGTAAGCGTGTCTTCGTATCGAACGCGGGATATTCCGGAACGAGGATCAGGTGATCGACAGCGTTCAGACCGAAGCCGACCGCGTCGAACGGTTTGTTGGGTGGAAGATCAAACGGTAATCGCATTAGATTATTAAGCCACAGATGAACGGAAGAGTGGGAGAGTGGGCGAGTGGGCGAGCGACAAAACGGGGCACGTGCCCTTCTCCCACTCTCCCTCTCTCCCTCTCCCTCCTGCTCCTGCTAAAATCTCACTAACGTGTCCTTAGAAGAAAAACTCAAAGAAATTCCTTCCGCGCCTGGCGTCTACCTGCACAAAGACGCCGGTGGGAAAGTGATCTATATCGGCAAAGCGAAGAACTTAAGGAGTCGAGTTCGTTCCTATTTCCGCGCCGCACGTCCATTCGATCGGAAGACAGATGCATTAGTCGAACAGATTGCAGATCTGGAGTTCATCGTTACTGACAACGAAGTTGAAGCACTTATCCTCGAGGCTTCATTAGTTAAGAAGCACAAGCCTCGTTATAACATCAAACTTCAGGACGACAAGTCGTATCCCCATTTAAAGCTCACCATTAACGAACCGTTTCCCAAGGTGGTAATTACTCGACGGATTCAACGCGACGGTGCTCTCTACTTTGGTCCATTCCTGCCAGCCAGTCTTGCGCGCAAGACGATTGATGTTATCAACCGAACGTTTCAGCTGCGCACTTGTGACATTGAAATTGATGGCAAGGCGCCGCGTCCATGTTTGGAATATCACATCAAAAGGTGTCTCGGTCCTTGCGTGAAGGGTCTCTGCACACCTGAGCAATATCAGGAAGCGGTGCGCGATGTCAGATTGTTGTTGGAGGGTCGCAACAAAGAACTCGCCGATACCCTCGAACACCGAATGTTGGAAGCGTCCGATGAGATGCTCTATGAACTGGCTGCCAAGTATCGCGACTTGCGAAAGACGGTAATCAGGCTCTCAGACCAACAGAAAATGGCCACCACGTCAGAGAGCGACCTCGATATTTTTGGTTATTACCGAGAAGGACAGAAACTGGCTCTGCAATTATTCACAATGCGGGAAGGTCACATCATTGGCAGGCGCGAGTTCTTCTGGGAAGACCTTTCTCCGGATACGTTCGACCCGGCTGAATTCTTGAGCGACGTTCTATCGCAGTACTACGCGTCCGATTACGTGGCCCGAGAGATCTATGTGCCTGTTGATTTCGCTGATCGAGAGCTGCTGGAACAAGCCATGACGCAACGTCGAGGACGTCGAGTCAGGATTATCGTTCCGCAGCGTGGCGAGAAGCGCGACATGATCGATTTGGTAGAGAAAAATGCGAAGCTTGCGTTCGAACAAAGGTTTCGCGTTCTAAAGCCGGATATGAAATTGGTGCTCGAGGAATTGCAGGAGACTCTTGAGCTACCCCATTTTCCGTCGCGCATTGAATCGTTCGACATATCTCACATTCAAGGTGCAGAGAACGTCGCGGGCATGGTGGTTTGTGACAACGGAAAAATGAATCGTTCGGAGTATCGGAAGTTCCGAATTCGCGGGGTAGAAGGCGCAAATGATGTGGCATCGATGCGCGAAGTTGTGCTGCGCCGTTATCGCCGATTACTCGAAGAAGGAAAGCCGTTGCCGGATTTGGTTCTCATCGATGGTGGTAAGGCGCAGTTGAATGCAGCAGCGGAAATAATGAGCGAATTAGGATTGGAAGCGATCCCGATGGTCGGTGTTGTTAAGCCGCCACAGCGTCACAATGAAGTTGCATATTTGATAATGAAAGGTCGCGAGGACGAGCCAATCTATCTCGACTCGCATTCACTGATATTGCGTTTGCTGCAGATGATTCGCGATGAGACGCATCGGTTCGCAGTAACCTATCATCGCAAACGGCGCGAGTTGCGGGACTTTACTTCGGAGTTGACTGCGATTCCTGGGGTTGGAGACAAACGCAAGGGGAGACTCTTGCGACACTTTGGATCGATTCAACGAATAGCGCGAGCAAGTGTTTCAGAGCTGATACCGTTTGTTGGACGGAAGACAGCGGAAGAAATCTCGGACCATTTCCAAAAGCAAAAAGCACTCGCCGAGAGTGCGCAGAACTAAATCGGCCACAGGTGAACACGGATTAGACAGATCAAACCAAAACAATGATCTGTGTAATCCGTGTTTATCTGTGGCCTAAGGTTAGACTTCCCCCTTCACACCGGCGAATTCATAACTCACATGAAACTTCAACGAACCGTTTAGAATTTCAGCTTTGACATCCTTTGCTCGAGCTTTTACTGATCCATTGCTCGCTTTGATTGGAACCATCAAGGACAACTGCCGCTCATTCACGAGCACGAGCGGATTGACCTTCTGATTAATCGCACCCTGAACAAATACAGTTATGAAATTGTTAGCAACCGGCGAGACGCCTTCCAGATTTACGCCATCAACGGTGACAGTGCCGTAAACAGTTTGTTTCGGTTCCTCAAATCGCAGTTCAACTGAAGTCTGTGCCCAGCCTTTAAACTGCATGCAGTTTCCTACGAGGTTGTAACTGCCGGTAAATGCCATTGGCGCCGAGATCTTTCCGTTAGCGAATTGAACCCCGGTTTTTACGCCGCTTCCTTCAGGCAGCAGGGTTATGCTGTTGGTGCAGCCAGCTTGAAAATTTGCCTGTTCAAACTGTTCCATACCACCCTGGAGCTTGCCCAAATTAAAGGTGGGAGTACCGAGTCCCGAAAACGTTGTTGAAAGAACGGCATCAACAAACCCCTGGTCCAGACTTACAACAACGGTACCAGGCGGATCTCCTTTCGGATCCGGCGCAGCAACCTTTACGCCGGGTGCGCTTCGTGCGCGCGGTGGGCCGAGGAAGAAAACGGCTGCGCCCGCTCCGAGCAGCGCGCCCAATAACAAGATCAGCAGGTACTTCATGCAATACTCCTTATGGTGTGGGACTTGTTCCCGGAGAGACCGTCGCAGTAGGTGATGGCGGCGGCGGCGCCGAATTCATGTTTGTTAGCAGTGTTCTCAAAACTGCGGCTACCGTGTTGGTCACTGCATCGACCTGTTGCCTCACCTGTGCTTCTGAAACTTTGTTCAAGCCTGCGGGCACTTCAAAGTAGGTGGGATCGACATTCGTTGTAATGTCGCGCATCTCAGCGACAATTTTTGCGCCTTTGACACCCTGAACATTGCCACTTGCTTCGCTGAAAAGTTCCGCGCGCAAAGGTAACCCCGTTTCCTTGTCGATGAAGATGTACGATTCGGTGTTGACTTGCCCTGCTGAAGTGTTCGTGTTGCTGGTACGAACATAACGATACTTCTGGGCTGTTCTTCCATTAACAGGTTCTTCGCCGACAAGTTCGATACCCTGGAGCCGATCGAGATAAGCAACAAGTTGGCCCGGCGTCATCATCTTGCGCAACTGAAACCCCGTGGCCTCCGGTGTTAGTTCCGCATATTGCTTACGAGCTGGTGCTATCGCATAGGGCGTGCCCGCGTGATCGAGATAGATAAAATCAGATCCATCCGGCAGTTTGAAAGATAAGCGCCGATCGTCTCCGTTTTTGGCTACGTCAGCAGACAATGGCGGAATTCCGACGGCATTCTCGCCACCCTCGGTCTGTGCGGTGAAGACCAGTGTGGCTTTGTACGTTTGAGGTTCGCGTGCTGCCAGTGTCGAAATCGGTTGGGCGGCAGTGTTAGCGTTAGCCGGAGTTAAATTGGCATTGGTTGAAAGGTTTGTATTTACATTTACATTGGATTCGCTAACAGCACCTCGTTGGCAGGCACTGATCGCCAAAAGCGCTGTCAAAAGAATTGTAATCAAACCCAGGTTCGCAAAAGTTTTCATATCAACACTCTCCAGAGTTCTGCGGCAGGAACCGCAGTAAACATTCTTGATAGGGGGTTGATAGGGAAGGCCCATAGGATAGCACGTTTTGGGCCATGCGTCTTTGGCCTTTGAGTAACCAATATGAATTTCCTTGTATATCAACGAGACAGTTTCCTTAACTTTTTGGAACGATTTGAATCAGAGCTCGGAGCGACACCACCAAGTCTAAAAACTGACGACCGAAGACCACGGTTATTGACTTGCTGCACCCTTTTTAGGTAGAAGCGCATTGCTTTCACAAACCGCGTCGTGGGGAGTTACTCATGAAATCGTTACCCGCTCTTTTACTACTTGGATTTGCCCTTTCGCTTTGCAACCTGGCTAGTAAGCTTCATGGTGGAAAGTCTTCATCAGGCTCCGGCTCCAGTTCCAGCTCAAGTAACAGCGACATAACTGCTGAACACGGCGAAGCGACGCCAGCTCAGTTGGCTGCGATCGCGGGCGGCCAACCGGCCAAGTGGGAACGACAAGGTATGTCGTGGACCGTTCCGGCCTCGTGGAAAGAAACGACAAATGAATCGAAGGAGTTCGTATGGAATTCGACAAAGGGTGAACTTGCTTCGCTAATCGTAAGTATCTCGCCAATGCCTGAGGACTTCCCCGCTGATGCAAGCAGTAAAGCGGAATACGAAAGTGCGAGAACGCGAGCGAAGAATGGCGAAGTCGACGAAGTGAAGTGGATTGAAATCGATGGCCTGAAGGGCGTGCAATTTCGCGAGGCCAATCCGGAACATTCCGATGACAGTCGCCGGTTGCAATGGCTCGGGTTTCGTAAGTTTGCTGGTCAGCTTCAGCAGATTAACGTGATGCTGGCTTCGAATGGAAAGGGGTTTCCGTCCCATCAGGATGAAATGTACGGAATTCTCTATTCTATGAAAATAACGCACTGAGGTCGTTCAGGAGGAGGGCAGCAGGCAGGAGCAGTCGGCAGGAGCAGGAGCGTCTCGAAAATAGAACTTGATTGTGCGTGCAACTGAAACTAGCCTTCGCTGCTCCTGCTCCTGCTCCTGCTCCTGCTCCTGCTCCTGCTCCTGCTCCTGCTCCTGCTCCTGCTCCTGCGCTCACCTCGCATGTTGACAACTTCACGCATATACGCTAACTCTCTGCCTGTCTTCTCAGGGATTTGATCCTTACGCCCATCGTTAGTTTTCACGATCACCTTCGCGCTCAATCGCCCAACAGCCCGGAGACGAAACAGCGCTAGCTCTATTAGCGGTTGGCAAAACAGGCTTCGGACCCCAGGTTCTGATTTACTCAGTTCCGCTCCCATTGGAGTCAAAACAATGTCACGACAAAAAGCGATATGGACAGTAATGGTTTACCTCGCAGGCGATAACAACCTTACATCTGAGTGTTTGTTCGCACTGACAGAGATGAAGAAGGCTCGTCCAGGCGCGAAGATTAACGTAATCGCGCAGTTCGATCCTCGGGATGACTACCTGCCTACGCGCCGCTATCACATAAATCGTAATGGTGAGGAGAGCGCACTCCTCGACGACATCATTGATGAGGCGCGTTATGACCGTGCAACCGGAGAAGTTGAATTCAAGCACGAGAGTCAGCTGGCAGAAGCTCTAGCCGTGCGCCGCGAGCGAACTTCTAAGCATGTTAAAGATGTTCTGGCAGGAGTCGCTGACTTAAGTGCTTTGTCTTTTGTAGAAGAAGACACGAGTGACGACACTGACACTGGATCGCCTTCTACCCTCTACAACTTTCTTAGCTACTGTATTCAAGAATATCCGGCGGAACATTACATGGCCGTACTGTCTGGGCATGCAGGCGGTATCGAAACAGACTACCTACTCAAGGACGAGAGTTCGAAGGGTTCATTGACCTTCAATGAAATGAAACAAGTCTTTGGCGAACTCCGTCGAGATCTTAACGGCAAGGCTATCGACATCGTAGGTATGGACAACTGTTTGATGAGTATGAGTGAGATTTGTTATGAGCTGCGCGACCATGTTGACGTGGTAGTTGGGTGCGAGAGTTTTAGTCCGGCCTCAGGCTGGCCGTATCGGCAGATCGTTGAACGGCTTCGGAAGGATTTCGTTGATGAGGAGGCTTCGAAGAGAAATACGTTTGTAGCCGAGGCAGCGAAAGGAATGGTAGAGGAATACGTAAACTACTATTCGCCTTATTGGTTGTCGGGAATGTCCGTCGCGCAATCCGCTCTGGACGTGCGAAACGTCGAGGAATTGCGCCTTCGGCTAAACGATCTCGGCGAGGCGATCGAAGATGAGCTGAAGCTGGAGCATTCTCTCAGCGACAGCCGCAAAACGTTCACAGACAATCTCGTGCTAGCTCACTGGGAAGCGCAGTCATACAACGGTGAACGTTTCGTCGACATATACGACTTCTGTTCTTGTTTGGAAGCGCGAATGCCGCCGCCGACAGTGAAACACCGTTGCAAGGATATGCGGCGTTTTATCAGTGAGGAGTTTGTGCTGAAGTCCTGTTATAGCGGAGCAGCATACCAGTATTCATATGGCGTCTCGATCTATTTTCCGTGGGCAACAGTGCTTGAGAAGTATGAGAATCTCGACTTTGTGAGGGAATCAAAAGGCCGTGGCTGGTTAAGTTTTTTGCGAACTTATACGCAATTGACTCGACGAGAACCTCGAGGCCTCAATGCGTGGAAGACGCGTATGGCTGAAGGCGGGATGAGTGACGATCGAATGACTTCAGATCGGATGACCTCAGATCGGATGACTTCAGATCGGATGACTTCAGATCGAATGACCTCAGATCGGATGACTTCAGATCGGATGACTTCGGATCGGATGACTTCGGATCGGATGACTTCGGATCGGATGACTTCCGACCGGATGACGTCAGATCGCATGACGTCGGACCGGATGACATCAGATCGCATGATGTCGACTGAGGCGAACCGGATAAGCAGTATGCGAAATCCTCCGGTTGTTTTTCTTCCAACTGAGTGTAAAGCGGATAACGACCGATCAGACAAAGGTTAGTGCGCCAATCCTAAGAGCCACCGACAATTCGACAACATATCTGTGACTCTGTCTTCAAATGATTAATCGTGGTACTCCAACTAACCGGCGACCCTTGTTCCACTGTTTCAGAGATCGCCGTCTGCTCGTCTTAATCTTTGCGGGCATTGTCTATATTTTTGCAACCTCCACGATCGTCCGATCTGCATTACTACAGGAAGCAAGACAGTCTGATGATCCCGAATTCCTTTTGCGCGAAGCACACGACCTGCGCGCAAAACAGCAGCGCGAGTTTAATGAAGCGGCCGTTCAGAAATACCTGAAGGTATCCCATCTGCTACGCAACGGCGGCGAATTAGCTCGGTCGGCTGATGCTCTAACGAACGCTGGTCAAACCTTTGAGGAAATGGGCGATCTTAAAAACGCTCGCCGCTCGTTTCAGGATGCACTCGAGCTCAGCAGGAAAGCAAAAGATGTCCTGCAGGAAGGCAACGCGCTTAATGGACTCGCTTCTGTTTACTTTCTTACTGGCGAATCAAGTGCGGCTCACGAGGCGAGTCTGAAGGCACTTGGTTGTGCGAATCGAGTCAACGATAACCGTCTCAAAGCTGCGGCGCTTACGAATCTCGGCGAAAGTGTTTTTGCGTCCGGTGATTTGCCGAGAGCACTAAAGTACCAGCAAGAAGCTTCAGATCTTTGGAAGGCTCTCGGCGACATACGTGGATTTGTTTCATCACAAATCGGCCTTGGCTATTACAGTGCCAACCTGAGTGAACCCCAAAATGCCCTTGTCTATTTAGAAGGTGGATTTCGTTCCGCCGAAGAAGCCGGAGATTTTCGCGGACAGATGCTCGCCCTCAACGCTCTGGGCAACGTGAAATCGAAACTGGGCCGAACGCAGGAAGCACTTGACGATTATGCGAAGGCGAAACCGTTGGCGGAGAGGATTGGTGATCGACTGTTTTGGGCAAGCATCGTGGGTGGCGCAGGTTCGCTTTACTTTCGGTTAGGTGATGCCGAGAGAGCGCGAGAATGCGAGGAGCAAGCGGCCGCCACATTCGATTCGATCGGAGCGTGGTGGGGTGTGGCCGAAGCAAAACTAGATTTGGGAAGAATCAACAGCGAGCTAGGTAATCACGACAAAGCTATTTCATATCTCAAAGAAGCCTTAACACTCTTTCGGTCGCAGGGCATGAAACGCCTGGAAGCCCAGGCGCTTCGCTATATCGGAATAGTGCAAGGCTCAAACGGTGACTATCGTGCATCTCTGCAAACATTTCAGCAGTCGATAAAACTCAGCCGACTTGATCAGGACTACAGTTATGTGGCTGATGCTCACAATCTGGTCGGAAAGGACTATGAGCAGCTCAGCGATAACAAAAAGGCCCTTCAGAATTACCGCCAAGCCTTGCAGTTGAGTCGAATAGCATCGGATCCAATCGTGGAATCAAATTCTTTGTGCAACATTGCACGGATCGAACGCGATCAAGGGTTCCTGAGTGAAGCTGAAGAAAAACTCGCAGCAGCTCTCAAGATCGCCGAATCGATTCGGGGCAATGTCTCCAATCAGGATTTGCGTGCGTCGTACCTGGCAAAAATCCATGAGATTTATGAGTTGTACATCGACGTGCTCATGCTTCAGAACAAGCAGAATCCGAACAAGGGATTTGATGCGCGGGCTTTTGCAATTAGCGAACGAGCGCGTGCGCGCTCGCTTCTGGAATCGCTGCAGGAAGGTCAAGCAGACATCCGTCAGGGTGTTGACGATGCATTGTTGGAAAAAGAACGTGCCCTTCGTGAAACAGTGAACAGCAAAGCTGAACGGCACATGAAGCTGCTGGCAGCAAAAGATTCCCAGCAGGCGGAAAAGGTTAAGAGTGAAATCGATGCCCTGACCATTGAATACTCGCGTGTTCGTGATCAAATAAGAGCAACCAGTCCGCAGTATGCAGCACTGATCGCCCCGGAACTTTTTACGCTGCAGCAAGTCCAACAACAGCTCCTCGATCAAGAGTCAATCCTGTTGGAGTACTCATTGGGTGATGAACGAAGCTACGTATGGCTGGTCACGGCAGGTAACGTCTCAACTTACGAATTACCGTCGCGGAAGGATATCGAGCAAGCCGCTCGTCAGCTTTATAACGACTTCGTTGCATATCAGATCGTGGCAGGAGAATCGCTGCAAGCGCGGACCGAACGTCAAAAGAAAGCCGATGAATCGCTGCCGGGCGACACCGCCTCTCTGAGCAAGCTCGTGCTCGGTTCATTAGGGGGCAAGCTCGGGAACAAACGTTTGGTAATTGTTTCGGACGGCGCCCTGCAATACATTCCATTCGCGGCATTGCACGATCCTGATGCCAATTCAAATGCTCTTCAGTACTTGAATGAAAAACACGAGATCGTGAGGGAGCCGTCGGCTTCAACATTGGCCCTACTGCTCAGCGAGGCCAGGAGACGAGCAGCACCGTCAGATTCAGTTGCCGTCTTTGCCGATCCGGTGTTTGAAGTGGACGATCCGAGAGTGAAGGCGGCTTCATACGTAGCAACTCCGGAAAGTCCCGAATCTCTGCGCGTGAAAGAGGCGCTTCGAGATATTGGGATCTCTGCTGACGGCATAGAGATACCGCGACTGATTGCGTCTAGTGACGAGGCTGACGCGATCATCAATGCTGCACCATGGGGGACCGGGTTGAAGGCGATTGGCTTTGATGCGAATCGTGGCCGAGTGTTGGGACAGGAATTGGGCAGGTACAGGATTGTTCATTTTGCTACTCACGGCATGATTAATAACGAGCATCCTGAGTTATCAGGCATTGTGCTGTCGTTATTTGATCAGCAAGGTCGTTCGCAAGACGGATTTCTTCGCTTGCACGATATTTATAACCTCCACCTACCCGCCGATCTTGTTGTTCTCAGTGCGTGTAGTTCGGGACTTGGGAAGGATGTGCGCGGAGAAGGTTTGATTGGGTTGACGCGTGGATTCATGTACGCAGGTGCGTCTGGTGTGGTTGCCTCGCTTTGGAAAGTTGACGACCGCGCGACAGCCGAGCTGATGAAGCTGTTTTATCAGGGTCTGTTCAAGAAAGGACTCCCGCCGGCTGCTGCCTTGAGAGATGCCCAATTGCAAATGTCACAACAAAAAGCCTGGCGATCCCCTTATTACTGGGCGGGCTTTATCATTCAGGGACGCTACGACGAACAACTGAACGGTTCGCGCTTCACCTATCTGTCAGCAAAGAAAATTGCGATGGTATCGGTATTCGTCGCCGTCGTGTTGTTGGGTGCAATACTTATAATCCGCGGCAGACGAAGTCATGCTACTTAAACTACAATGCGACACGGCTACGCAGAGGATCGATGAATGAAGACTCCTCATCAGCCACCCCTTCATGAAGAAAAATTGGGTCCTCTCTCAGGAGTCGTTCGACGCCCTTCTAAAGTGGTTGTCCGCTGATCGCGACCAGGCTGGCCGGATATATGAAGAAATTCGTCAGCGCCTGATCAGAATCTTCACGGCTCGTGCCTGCACTGAAGCAGAAGACCTTGCCGATGAAACAATGAATCGAGTGGCCAGTAAGCTGCCGGAAATTGGCGGTACTTACTCGGGCGATCCGGCTGTGTATTTTTATGCTGTCGCGAACAATGTTCATCTCGAGTTTCTCCGTAGAAAGACTCCAACGCCTATTCCGATACCGATCGACGATACCGCAGACATGGAAGACCGATTCCGTTGTCTCGAAGAATGTCTCGGTGTGCTAAGTGCTGATAATCGCGAACTAGTAATTCAGTACTATCAGGACGAACGACAAGCCAGGATCGATCGTCGCAAGCTTCTGGCGCGACGCCTGGGTATTGCGCCAAATGCCTTGCGGATCAGAGCTTGCCGAATCCGCGCCTCGTTACTGAAATGCGTTGAGAATTGCCTGGGAGAAAACATTGATTGAAATATTACGGCTGATTTGGTCATTAACAATTAGAGCGGCAGCTACCACATGAAGATCTGGAAGCGAAATACTGACAGTGACGAGGTACGGCAATACCTACTGGGTAATCTCTCTGAATCGGCGAGGGAGCGATTGGAACGTCGCGTCCTTGATGAGACAGGAGTTACCGACGAGGTGCAGGCGAGTGAGGACGAGCTTATAGATCAGTATCTCGGGGGTAGGTTGAACGCTAAGGAGCGCAAACGGTTTGAGTCGTTCTTTCTGCTACCGAAAGAACGACAACAAAAACTTCGCTTCGGCAGAACTTTGCAGAAATATTTGGATTCGTTGCCGAGCGTCAAAGCAGATCAAGAGACAGGCAAATCGAGGTTTAGGTGGTTTGAGCCTCGGCCTGTTTTGGCAGCGTCGCTTCTAGTCATTTGTTTGTCAGTACTCAGTGCTCTTTGGTGGATCAACCACAGGCGAGTGACAACCGGTTTGAATGGCCAAACTCTGGCAATCACGTTAGACCCAGGTTCGAGTAGAGCGAACGATGGAAGAACTCAACGAATTGAGGTGCCGGCGGCCTATGGGGCTGTTGAAGTTCAGCTCGAAATGGCAAGTAATGAATACCGCCTGTACGAAGTTGAGCTTCTAAGAGAACGTCAATTACTCAACACTTACAAAGCGCTTCAAGCTCAGAATAAGAATGGTCGTTTGGTAATGGTTCTGGTAATTCCTGCCCAACTGTTGGAACCTGGAGACTACACATTCAGGCTGAGCGGAACTACTAACTCCGGTCAGATCGAATATAAAGACCAATACCAACTCCGCGTTACCCCGGCGCAGTCAGGCTCTCCTAAAGTTTCTGAAACGTTTTAGTCAAAAAAATCATTCTAATTGAGATGTCCGGTATCAGCGCCGATTAGAGAGCTGAGCCTGAATTTACCCCACGCAACAAAAACCTCACCGCCCATGCGTTAGGCATGCCTCAGTTATGATAAGAGCGAGCGACTGACGAACCGACCAGTCGCTCGCTTTTTTTCTGCGTCATAATGCTGGGACGCCTGCCCGCGTCGAACGTAACCAATTCAGTTGCATCGACGCCCTGGAATAAATCGGCGTTCTCGATCAGGGTTGCGCGGGACGCGGGCAGGCGGGGACGCCTTCGGTCCCAGCACGACGATACTCATGTTATTTTCAGGCTTCCGCCATTTGGGATTTCTTTCTGCAATGCTACTTCTTGATGTAGTTGCGATGAATCCACGCATCTTTCTTCTGACGGTCCCTGGTCTCAAAGAAGACACTGTCGTCGTTTTCGCGCGTAAGAAGCCTAACCCTCCGAGTTACGTCCTTTTCAGAAGCCGGCTTATCAGGACCAACCAGGAAAGCGGTCACAGCGCTCTCCTGTACAGATATCGGCTTCGTGTTCTCTTCGAATTCCGCAATTGCTTCGACAGCGCTCGCCTTAAGTAGCTTCGGCCAGAGCTTTGCAAAGAGAGTGCTTGAGGCATAAACGTCTGCACTGTTCACCTGACCATTAATCGCAAACGCATAACCAATAACGTCCTTCTTGTTCTTTAAGAGGTTGGCAAAGGCTTGAATGTAAGTCCCCGCAGTCTCTTTGACTTTGGCATTTTCAAGGGATAGCTCAAGGCTGGAACGAGAGACAACGGCATTTACAGTTGCATTAACGTTCCTGCTGAGTTTGTCCTGAGCTGCGGTAACATTTTCCCACACGGCCTGTTGAGAATTTTCACTTTTAGCTGCCAGCTTGAGCTCTTTAGTGGAAGCAGAGTTTTCAGAACTGGCAAAAGAACCGTTCACTTCACTGCCCCTCCTGCTCCAGCGACCTGACTCTACACAGAACGCCGCAATTGGCATGCGGCCGGACTTAGGCGGAACAATGAAATCCATAGAGATCATCCGGTCCTGATCCCCTCCTCGAACGATATCGCCCGATTGCACATAGACGTCCTGATTTGACAAGTTTTTGATTGCCAGTTCGTTAACGTCTTTGGTTTCGTAAACGACGACCTTCTTCTGGGCGAGCGCTTCCTGAAGTGTCAGAAAACTGTGCCCGGTAATGAGGTCGTTGCCGTGAACCAGAAAGATGGTGAGGTTTTTGTGTGTGTAAGGACCGGAGATGCGGTAGGATGCGTCCTGACTTTCCACCCTCGCTGGATTCTGTGGTGTCGCCGCGGAGCTTAATCGAGCCGCGACGATCAAACCAACGGACACCAACAACAAGCAGATCACACCGGTAATTCTCAAGGTTTTTTGTGTCATAGGTCTTTACTCCTTGAATTCTGACTACTGTTTGACTCTGGGGAGCACCCTTAGTGGAGAGAACGCTTGTTCAGGGAGACGTGGACTTCTTTTACGAAATTAGAACGTCGTGCTGAGAGGTAACTTGCGTTAAGACTGTGGACCACCCACTTTTCGTTGCCTGAACAACAGCGCCAATGATGGTTCTATCGAGGAATTGGTTCGTTGATGGTAAACGTCAGTCATTCTCGCAAAGACCAAACAACGGAGAAGGATTATGGTAAGCATCCCCCATGGCGGCGCGTTTCCAGATGAATTGTTGAAACAGTTCGCTCCCAGCGCAGATCGCCCATCGCACCTCGAGTTCGGTTATCTGTTCCCGGAATTACAGGCTCCCGAGCATTTGTTATCGGACCACCCACAAACCGCCGCTGCTCTAACAGACTTAGGCAGAACAATGCTCACGACTCCGGCGGACGAAATGACAGATTCGAATATTCCCGCTGCGTACACTTACTTTGGTCAATTCGTGGCCCACGATATCTCGTTTTTCGATGTGAGGGGTCGCAATCATCAGCCAATCCCCTCATGCGATTTCAAGCATGGAGTCGATCCCAAACAGTTTGCGACGCTGGGCGATACGACTGCTAACAACCGCGGATCACAGATCCAATTGGATTCAATTTATAACAACGCACCGCTTGAGGATGATGAATTTCACTTGAAGCTCGGACCGGTGACTAAACAGCCGCCGTTGCCGCACATTGATCCTATACCAATGGCGGATCCGTTCCAGGATGTTTTACGGGATCCGATAAATAACACCCCCGTAATCGGAGATCCAAGGAACGACAACAATCTCATTGTGTCTCAGCTTCACGTCGCGTTTGTTCGTGCTCACAACGCTTTCGTGGACCTGCTGCTAAGTAAGGGGATTGACAAGTCCGATGTGTTTCGGGAAGCACGAACGCTCTTACGCCAGCACTACCATCACGTGTTGATTGACGATTTCCTGACTCGAGTCTCAGATAAAGAAACGCTTCAGGAAGTGATAACGCAGGAGGATCATCTTTGCGATCCGGACAAGAACAATCAAAAGTTGCCACTTGAGTTCACTGTCGGAGCTTTTCGATTCGGGCATGCGATGGTGACACCGACGTACTACTACAACACGTTCCTTCCAGGTGTTTCTTTTAGTGCGCTAGTGCCATTGAAGATGATGAAAGATTCAGCTACTGGCGCTCTAATGCATTCATTGGCGGACACCCGCGTCATCCAATGGCAAAGATTCGTATTTGAGCGCGGGAGTGGCATTCAAACTGATAATCCAAATTTCGCCGGTTCACTGTTTCCCGCGTTAATCAAGCAACAGTTCAAAGTGCTCGATGAAAAGGGCGACGTTTTGTCCTGTGAGCCGAATCTTGCGGTTATGGATTTGCTCCGCGGTTACATGCTACGCCTACCTACCGGCCAGGCAGTTGCACAGCTCCTGATCGCAAAAGGCCGAAAGCTTCGTGAGATCACGGCTGATGAGATCAAACAGATCACAAAGAAGCGATCCCAGGAGCAACTCAACATTCTGACGGCAGCAGAGTTTGATTTTTGCAACCGAACTCCATTGTGGTTCTACGTACTCGCTGAAGCGGAAGTACTAAATGCCGGCAAGACACTGGGACCCGTGGGTACAACGATTGTTGCCGAAGTATTGCTTGCGCTGGTTCGAAGGAGTCCTGATTCGATTTTGTCGAAAACTGGACCATATATCGAAGAGTTCAAACCTTTAGATACTCAGAGCGGAAAGTTCCATCTTGAAGATCTTCTGCGACTTGCAAAAGTAGTAGTTGATTAACCGAACAACCCAGAGAGAGGAGATAACGACATGAACATTCTCGGTAACATTCTTGCGCTCAAGAATAAGATCATTGCAGAGGGACCTGGTTCGCCAACTGCGAAGGCGCTAAAGAGAAAATCGCTCGACGCAATCTCGGGCGGAGCGAGAGAGTGGGCAATCTATATGAAAGAGTTTGCCCAGACGCCGGAGGAGCTAGCCAGGCTGATACCCACCGACAACTCCGCAGACAATGCCGATATGAATGACGCTCGAGCATATTTGGCCTCAAAGGGAGCTTGCGGCACCGACACGGTCACGACATTCGAAAATGGCATCACCGAAATTCTTGATCAGCCGGTCTAGTTCAAAATTAGACGAAGCTGTCCCTCCAAAACTGCGGCATAGCGCTGTGTGGTCAGGGGCTGGTTCTGCGCCGCACGAGCCGTTTGGTCCTTCCGTTTTAGAACAAAGGTGGCGAAACCTCTGCGCCACCTTCCTCCCTTTCAGTGGTTCATCATCCATTTGGAGACATAGCCGAAATCCGAGACCGGATGATCCCAAACAAGGCTGGAAACTTCATGTCTCAGCAACAGTTCTCACAGCAAATCGAGTTCTTGAACGCATTGGGCCTTACTTGACGCAATTGGGAATTCAATTCAAGGCACCGAAATCATTGCTTGAACTCAGCAAGCTTAATAGCGGCTTACACTATGGATATTCTCAAACCGGAAAATGTTTTACCGTCTACCCTCACAGTGATCGCGAGGCTGTGGAAATCGCAGATCATTTGGATTCATTAACCGCAGATCTACCGAACCCTACCGTACCATTCGATACTCGTTTGAGATCGGGAAGTGCCGTGCATTATCGGTATGGCGCATTCACGAGCATTGAAATTGGAGAAACTGACGCAGACCACAAGTTGGCGATAGAAACTCCCGAAGGACAGTTAGTCGAAGACGATCGAAGAACTGCTACACCTCCTCCCTGGGCGCAAAATCCTTTTAGTATCACACCGGCCGAAGCTAAACCGACGAATCCACTCGTCACCAGGTTTCAAGTTTTCTGTGTTCTTTGTCAGCGTGGAAAGGGTGGGGTCTACCTTGCTATTGATTCGCGATCAGTTCCGGAAAGTGTGTGCGTCATAAAAGAAGGACGCCGCGACGGCGAGGTGACCTGGGATGGCCGCGATGGTTCCTGGAGAGTCAGAACAGAAATGGAAAACTTACTGGCTCTGGAGTCATGTGGCATTCGCGTACCCAAAGTTTTCAGTTCGTTCGAACTCGACGGCAATTTCTATCTTGTGACTGAGTTTATTCAAGGATGCTCGTTACAGACGTTACTTACCCGTCGGAAGCGGCGACTGTCTGTCTCGACAATTCTTGGTTACGGGATTCAGGTAGCGCATCTACTTAGTACTTTACACGCCGCACGTTGGGTGTGGCGTGACTGCAAACCCTCAAATCTATGCGTAACGCGCGAAGGTCGTTTACGCGCTATCGATTTTGAAGGTTCGACCCGGGTTTCCGATCCGCGTCCATCGAACTGGGCGACGCCGGCCTTTTCGGCTCCGGAGTTGTCCACTCCTGGTTACGTTGCAGCAGCGGCTGAAGACCTCTATGCCCTGGGTGTTCTTCTGTATTACCTGTTTTCTGGAAGATATCCGGATCCGCAAAACTTCGTGCCTGTTGACAAGGTGCGCGCGAAGTTGTCTCGTGAGGTTGCTGAAATAGTAACTGGCCTTTTGCAACGAGATCCCGTCCGGCGCTTAAGCGCACGTTCGACAGCGCAGAAGCTTTCTCGTGAATTAGACCGTATCAAAGCTAGGGCGTTAGATTAATTCTCTTTGCGAGATCGGCGAACCTTGGGTCGGAGCGCAGGTCATCGAAGATGGGTTCTGTGGTCAACGAGATGATGGGCGGGAATCTTTCGGCGTAAGCTTTCTCTAACCATTCGAAGGCTCTGTCTTTGTCACCCAAACCGATGTAGATGATTGCTCGTTCCTGTGACGGAATATTTCGCTGAGCCTCCATTTCATTCAAGATGTCATATGCTTTTGATCGCTCACCGTTCCGCGCATACGCGTAACCAAGCGGCGCCGCTGCCAGCCACTTCTTTGTGGTTCCAACCTTTTCAAGAAGAGTAATGGCTTCGGACAACATTCCCTTCTTCAAATATGCATAGCCCAGTACGTATTCTGCATTCCAATTGGCAGGGTTGTCGCCAATCACTTGTCTTAAATAGGTGATCGCGCCATCAAAATCTCTGGCGCGATAATAAGCCTTCCCAAGGCTCATGACGGCGGCCGGGTTGTAAGGATCGAGATCTTTTGCCTTTTTCGTTTCGTCGATTGCCTCGGCAAATCGTCCAGTAGTTATCAGCAGGCTGGCGTACGAAACGTGCGCGGAGGCGCGGTATGGATCAATTTCGATAGCCCGTTTGAATTGCTCTTCTGCCTCCCTCCACTGCCACTCGAACCGCATCTTTATAATACCCATGGAAATATGCGGTTCTGCCAGACCATCACCTGCCTCTAAGGCTCTCCGGGCAGCCGCGCTCGCTTTGGACATTGCGTCTGCTGTTGGGATCGAACCGTAAGCAACCGTAGGTTTACTCGCATAAGCATCAGCTAGTCCCGACCATGCAAGTGCAAAGGCCGGATCCAAGTCAGTCGCCTGCTTGAAAGAAGTAATTGCGTCGTCTACGGCACCCCTCTCCGCAGCAGTGCGACCAAGCAAATACAGTCTGTATGCGTCTGGATTGTCTGTCGTGCCGGATTTTTGGTTATTGCCGGACGAGGCGTTAAAGCTCATGTCTATCTTTGTCGTGAGGCTGCGCTGCACGTTGAGTATTTCCGAGGGCTGCAGGACGCTTTTCATGCGCCAGAGTTCCGAGCCGTCGGAAGTGCGCACAAGTCGAGTTTGAAGAATGATGTTGTCTCCTTCTTTGTTTACTTGACCTACCAATACCGCGTCTACGTTTAATGCTCTGCCGACAACGTCGGGATCGTTCTCTCTATCTTTGTAGCCGGCGACCATTGTGCTTTTGAGGACACGTAAACCCGAAGTGAAAGAAAGATTATCAATTAGGCTTTCGCTGAGTCCTGAACTCATGAAATCGACGCTCTTATCGCCGGTTCGATTTGAGAACGGTAGAATCGCCAGAGTCCTTCTCGAGGGACCGCGAAAATAAGTCACTACGAGTGCGACCGCCATGAGAACGACAAGTGCGGCGATGACTATCGAGCTCAGGCGCAACGAGAACACGTTCGGCTGTTTTTTTACTTGTGCGCCTTCGATTGCCAGGAGTAATTCAACCGCTGATTGATATCGTTTGTCTTTACTCTTCTGCAGGCAAGTGAGAGTTAAGTCTTTGAGTGAATCCAACTGGCCTGGACGCCAGCGTGTGTTAAGCGGTTCTGACAAGATAGTGGCTATGGTTTCTGCATCGCTTCCCTTCGCGAATGGGTTCTGGCCATTAATCATCTCGTAGAGGACGATCCCCGTACTGAAAATGTCGCTCGTGTAATCCAGACGTTCCCCTTTCAGCTGCTCGGGAGACATATAGTTAATCGTGCCTGGAACCAAACGACTATTTGAAAGGTTGCTGATACTGTCGTCACTCGTTTCGAAGTCTGTTTTCGGTCTAATCGATTTCGCCAAACCAAAGTCGAGAACCTTGATCTGGCTTGCCCTCGTCACCATGATGTTCTTCGGTTTGATGTCGCGATGAATGACGCCATGAGCGTGGGCTTCAGCGAGCGCACTTACGATTTGACGAGCGAGCGGCACAACTTGCTCTGAACTAAGCTGCTGTTTAGCGATTACTTCTGCGAGTGTTTCGCCCTGGACGTACTGCATGACGATGAACATGTGTTCACCTGTTTCCTCGATACCGTACACCGGGCAAATGTTCGGATGATCAAGCATCGCTACTGCCTGCGCTTCCTTCACCAGTTGACGCTTGGCCCAGTTGTCACCAACAAACTCTTGCGAAAGAAACTTCAAAGCCACTTTCCGGCCGAGCTTCGTATCCTCCGCGAGGTAGACTTCTCCCATACCTCCTTTACCCAATCGAGAGATTACCTGGTATGTTCCGATTGTCTTTCCGATCATGGCCTGTTCGGACGAAGCAGAAAGAACTTTCAAGCCGAGAGTTAGTGCGGGCTCTTCGATAAATCCATCGCTACTGTCGTAGGCTGATATCAGAGACGTGACTTCCGCATATAGCTCTTCGTCACCAGTACATTCCTGTACGAGGTATGCCTCGCGGACATCAGGAGCGAGTTCCAGAACAGCATGAAACACTTTTTCGACGCGCTTTAGGTCTCGGTACGACATTCGATTTCTCGCAGTAGCCAGGCCTTTGCAAATTTCCAATCGCGCAACACAGTTATAGCTGAAATATCCAGGACCTCTGCCGTCTCCTCAACACTCAAACCGCCAAAGTAGCGCAGCTCAACTACACGTGCCTTGCGTTCATCAGTCATATTCAAACGTTCGAGAGCTTCATCAAGCGCAATCAGGTCGGCGCCTTTAATGAGAGGTATCGCTGCAACTTCCGACAGTGAAACCTGAATCGCCCCGCCGCCGCGCTTTTGACGCTGCTGGTCGCGCGCCCAGTTCAGCAAAATGCGGCGCATGATTTTGGCGGCGATCCCAAAGAAATGCGCGCGGTTCTGCCATCGTGTTTTCTTTTGATCGATCAGTCTGAGGTAAGCCTCGTTCACCAGCGCTGTGGTCTGCAGCGTGTGATCCGGACTCTCCCGCCGCATGTAACTGTGCGCCAATCGATGAAGCTCTCTTTCAACCAGCGGTAGCAACTTCTCGAGCGCTGATTGATCTCCATTACTCCAATCAACAAGGAGAGCAGTGATGTCGTAGGAAGAATCGGTCATGAATCCTCGGGGGTAAGGTTCAACAACCTGGGAGACGTTTGGGACGAAAAACGCCGTGTTGTGAGTAATCGGATGGGTATCCGATTAGTGATAGTTCACAGGGTGATCTGGTGCGTTAACGAATGGAGGCAAACCCGACTGGTGAATCAACGACTCGCCCCACCGTGGCCGAGTACTCACCCCAGCAAATCTCGCAAATCGCGAGCATTTATATATTGCCGGCCGTGTTCTTGCAATCTGTTTCTCACAAGGAGCCTGCAGCTGTGACTACAACAACTCAACAGACGCCCTCGACTTTGGTGTTCGCGGAGGCGTTGAAGAGCTGGGGAATGGTAATTCTGACGCTTGTGTTTGTTGCACTCTATGGATTGGCATTGATTGGACAACTCAAACCATTAGCCGATGCCTCGATGGTCGCCAGGATTGAGCCAATTATTTTCGTAATTATTGGTTACTACTTTGGACGCTTACCTGCTCAGCAGAACGAGAAGACGTTAAAGGAGGAGATTGGTCGTCAGACCCAGAAGGCAGACGCAGCGCAACATGCCAAAGAGCAAGCGCAGCAAGTCAGAGAATGTCTGGAAGAAAAGTTAAGAAGTGTAAATGCAGCACTGAATCATTCCAGTAATGCTTCATCTGACGGAGGTTCTGAAAACATTCAAGGCGCGAGAGAACAGCAGCTGCGCAGTTCAATCGGTACGGCGCTGAGCATTCTTAGGACCTGACGGAAGTCTTAACAGTTCAACAGATTTGATTATCACCTTCGGAAGTTTGAGTGTGTGCTCGGCGGGAAATCGAAAAGTGGTCTTTACTTCACACCCCACCGAGAAAAGACTGCGTAGATTTCTGCGCCGAGCATACGAAATCGAGTTCTCACGATCAGGAGGCTTTGCCGCTCCCGCGATGCGACGGACGGTTGATATCGACACCAACGATCTGTCCGTCGATGTTGTCCAGAAATTAAAGAGACTGACACTCATTCATGCACCGTGGGTGCGTCTGCGTGAGGCACAAAACAGGCCCTGCATCGTGCTTCGTATTTATCGGCCGCACCCACGGCGACGCGTTCCTCCGATTCAAAGGTTCGTTGTGAGTAATTCGCAGGCTGGCCACATTTCATGCAGATAGCATGCGTCTTGGTGATGTACTCGGCTATGGCGAGCAGTTGTGGCATTGGTTCGAATGGCTTGCCGGTGTAATCCTGATCCAGGCCCGCGATGATCACACGCACGCCGCGTGCGGCTAGTTCATTTGCCACGTTCACGAGCTCATCATCAAAGAATTGGCCCTCATCAATTCCCACTACTTCCGTATCAGGTTCAGTTTTGTCTCTAATTTCTGAGGCTGAATGGATATTTGAGGATTCGTGTCGCATCTCGGAATGCGAAACAATGTGGTTGTCAGAGAAGCGAGAGTCAATTAGTGGTTTGAAGACCTGGACTTTTTGTCTTGCGATCTTAGCGCGACGCAGACGGCGAATCAGTTCCTCCGACTTTCCGGAAAACATCGATCCGGCGATAACCTCGACCCAACCTGCACTCGGCCGATGATGTGGCGGCGGATCTTCGTGATTAACTTGTGATACGAGTTCGTCCATGTTTGTTTCTACGAATACAACTTCGGATTATAGAACGGCGCAAACGCAGCGATCAGAGCCAACTCAAAGCTAAGCGATCGAGTAACCAAATCTCTAGATAACACGCCCCATGCTCCCTGTTTGCTTCTGATGTCTCTTCCACCAGTGACTTCATCAATCACCACGCCCAATTCTTTTCGACCTTCGACGACACTCTTCACGATGTCTGCCGGAACGGTAATTGAAGGTGCAGCTCCGAATGCGCCTTTGTCACTACCATCAGTTGCATAAGCCCAACCGCGAAGAAAAGTGTGCCACTCACCTTCAATCGATACTGAATGAAATCCTCCCTCAAGGCCGACGTAAATATCGGCTTGAAGATGACGCGCCTTGAGTGATTCCTGAGCGGCAAAGGCTCGCTCGCGCGCACCCTGCATGAGTTGCCAATCTGTGAGTGGCATTGACGGAACAGTGACCTCCACACGACGAGCCACAACATTGGCGTTCGCCCA
>DASYPT010000194.1:0-84198 GCA_036006355.1 Pyrinomonadaceae bacterium
ACTGGTTCACCAGAGCATTCAAAAAAATCTTCTAATACAAACCAAAGCCTCGACTGCAGTTATTGATGGTGAGATCGGGGTCTTGATGAAAACGGAATGCAGTGGTTTGAACAACTCCAGAGCCACCCGCGTTTGTGCGACGGCAACAAAAGGCAAAGGCCGAGTAGATTGTTGAAAGCTGTTCGACGTGTGAAATCAGTCGACCATCAGATTGTGGTTGTGGGTGAGTAACCTAAGGACCGATTATCCCAGCAACCGATCGAACTCGTCTTTGACCACGCGGTAACATTCGCAGACAGTTTCTTCGAGCTTCTGGCGGTCCAAGATCTTGATGCGGCCGCGAACGTACCTAATTGCTCCAGAATCCTGCAGACGACCAGCAGCAACGGTGACGCCTTCGCGGCGAACGCCTAGCATGTCGGCAATCAGTTCCTGAGTCATGATCAATTCATCCGCTTGCACACGGTCGTGACTTAACAAAAGCCACCGACAGAGTTGCTGTTCCACTGAGTGAAGACGGTTGCAAACGGCTGTCTGTGAGATCTGGGTGATTAATGCTTGGGTATACCTCAGCAATAGATACTGAAGTTTTCCACCACGCGCGAATTCATTTTGCAGCACCCTGGCCTTCATCCGAACTGCGCCACCGGCGCTCTGTACGACGGCACGGTTGGGCATGGTCCCGCCTCCCATAAAGAGAGCAATTCCGACCACTCCATCATTACCCGTCAAACCCATTTCGGCACTCGCTCCGTTTTCCATGGTGTAGAGCAAAGAGACGATTGCCGTCGTAGGGAAATAGACATAATCAAGGTGTCCGCCGAATTCGTAAACAACTTGACCGAGATCAAATGAAACCTTCTGCAGTTGTGGCAGCAGGTGCGCATACTCGTCATGCGGAAGTGCGGCGAGTAGCCGGTTTTCAACGGTCTCAATCGGTTGAATGAGTGTAGCCATTAGGTGATCTCCACGCGCCGCCCTAAACGAAAACTCTCGTGAGAGCTCAGAGCAAGCACAATCAATTACTTGGAAGAAAGTATATCAGGTATGCGGTGTAACGCACACCGATCCGTGTGAGGATAGGTTCACATGGGCGCTACGTTCTAGTCGTCGCATGATTACCGTCTGCGGTTAGATGTTCTTTCATTAACTGTGTCAATAATCGAAGCTGCTCTTGCTGCATCGTGATCAATTCGGACCATTTCATCTCTCGCAATTCGTCTAGCTTTTCATGCAGGCTCAGAATCTCAAGCTCCGCCTTCAAATTCACCTCATAATCGTGAGCCGCATCTAGCCTGTCTTTTACTCCCTGACGATTCTGCGACATCAAAATTACCGGAGCTTGTACGGCAGCGAGCATGGAAAGAAAGAGGTTTAGCAAAATATAGGGGTAGGGATCGAATGAAGCGCTGCGTCGAGCCAGAAGCACTGTATTAAGCAGCACCCAGGAAAGGAGGATAACGGCGAAGATAATGATGAATGTCCACGAGCCTCCAAAAGCCGCCACTCTATCGGCGAGTCGTTGGCCGAGTGTCAGTTTCTTCTCAAATTCCTGATTAATATCGCGACTGATATGACGGCGTTCGCCCAGATGTTCAACAACCCGATGCTCAACTTCAGGAAGGTCATCAAGGCTAACCTTGAATCGCTTCTTCACAAAGTCTCGTAGGTGATTCTTCATATGAAAGGCTCATGCTAAGCCGCTTTGTCGTTCGGTAAGAAAAATCGCAGCGCTGATTAACTCGGCAGCAACGAATGGCTTCGGAATGTGCATTTCGTATCCCGCGGCCAGCGCTCGCTTTCGATCGTTGATTCCAGCATAGGCCGTTAATGCCACAGCTGGGGTTCTTCCGCCCTGCTCTTTGCCGAGCTGACGTATTCTGCCGATCAGATCATAACCGTTCATCTCGGGCATTGCGATGTCTGAGATCAGCAGATCGAATCGTTGTCGCTCCATTTGCTCCAGAGCTTCAGTGGCAGAACCTACTGAGACCACTTCGGCTCCGCACGTCATCAGCACCGTGGCGACAAGCTCACGAGTGTCAAGTTCATCATCGACGACGAGGACGCGCAGACCACTGAGTGAGTGGGGCGCTGTGGACCGACTATTCCGTTCATTCTTTGGTTCTGTTTTTTCTGCTGGATTAGGGACTTCATGAAGACTCGGCAGAGGAAGCATCACTCTGAAGGTGGTACCCGCATTTTCACCGGAACTTTCAGCCGTTACCGTCCCTCGATGAAGTTCTACTAACTGACGCACAATTGAAAGCCCCAAACCAAGCCCCCCATTGCTGCGTGTGTTCGAGGAATCGGCTTGGCGAAAGCGCTCGAAGACATGCGGCAGCAGCTCGGGAGCGATGCCTTGCCCAGTGTCGCTAATGGTGATCAGAGCGTGCGAGTCATTTCGCTCCAGGCGTACTTGCACGTCGCCTCCCTTAGGAGTGAACTTGATCGCGTTGCTTAATAGGTTCCAGACAATTTGTTGAAGACGGTCGGGATCGCCCAAAATGGGTCCGATGTCTGAGTTGAATGTGGCCTCCAGATTAATGCTTCTGGCATCTGCCCCGGGGCGCACGTCGTCAACGACCGCCTGAATCAACGGTGCGATTCTGACTGCCCGTGGGTCGAGGCAGAGTTTGCCAGTAATGATGCGCGAGATGTCGAGTAATTCATCGATGAGTCGGCCTTGAGCTCGAGCGTTGCGAGCAATGGTTTCGATCGCACAATTGGTCTGCTGTTTATCGAGATTGGCGGTGGTAAGCAGCTGTGACCAGCCGAGGATCGAAGTGAGAGGAGTCCGCAATTCATGCGATAAGGTGGCAAGAAACTCATCCTTGATTCCGTTCGCCGAATCAGCTTCAGCGCGTGCTGATTGCGCCGCGGCCAAGAGTAGCGTCCGTTCTTTTTCCGCTCGCTTTCGAGCAGTAATATCGCGGATGTTGCACTGTATAACTTGATGACTATCTTCTTCGTATACGTTGCTCACAAACTCCACATCCGTGAGCTTTCCGTTTGTCGCTTGCAGCGGCAAGTCTTCGTAGCGGAGATAGCCTGTTCTCTGCAATTGTTTGAAGGCCGCCTGGCTCGCCTCCTTATCACTGAAGAGACCGATTTCCCAAAGCTCCTTTCCTAAGAACTCGGCGTGTGAGTAGCCCAACAACTCAGTCATGAATGGATTCACGTCGGTGATTCTTAGAGTGACCGCATCGAGAATGAGTATTCCGTCGCGCGCAGCTTCAAACAGACGCCGGTAGCGGAGTTCCGAAATGCGCAGTCGTAATTGCGTCGCATCTCGGGCGGGTGACTCAGCGTCGATCACTGCGTTTGAATCACTGTTCTTAGCCTGCAAGACTTTCGTTGATGATGACATCTGAGACTCTTGTCTCGTTGAAATATGAGAATCGAGAGGGCTCACCTTTGACGTAGGCATCCTTTAAGGGACTGATCGGTTGCAAATAGAGGCGATGACTGATCGCGACTCTTGATACCTATGTTGTTCTGTTCTACGCATTTAGTTTGACCCTTTTACTATGCCTGGTGAGATCCGTCTGTGTGTTAACCCACACATAGAATGGTGAGTCTGTAAAATTAAGTATTTTCATATGTGTGTTTGCGCACAGATGAACAAAGATAATATGGTCCAAGATGAAGTCATTTCCTACAACTCCTGCAATTAAAAGGCAATAAAATGGCCGCCTACAACTGCCAAGCGCGAGTTTTGTACGTAGATGACGATGAAGACTCTCGTGAGATGTTGTGTCTGCTGTTGAGATCCTCGCGAATTGAAGTAAAAGCGGTAGCAACGGCGGCCCAGGCCTTGTCATCTATTCAAATAGACCCTTTCGATCTGTATCTGCTGGATTCTTGGCTGCCTGATCTCGATGGATTTGAATTATGTCGCCGCATACGTCGACTTCTGCCGCATGCGCCAATTCTTTTCTTTTCAGGAGCAGCCTACGAAACTGACAAGCAGAGAGCGATTGAGGTGGGAGCAAACGCTTACGTAATCAAGCCTGACGTTGGTGGCCTACTCGAGAGCATTACTCAGTTCATTCCTCGATCGAAAAGCGCGGTTGCTTAGTACGCTCATCCGCCGCGAGACCTTTCGCAATCCATTCAACAAAAAGTGGGCGAGATTCATATGTGTGCCAGTACACAGACGAACACCCTTGCGTCGTTTATGCTGAGTGTCCTGGCAAATTTACGGCGAGAGCCATCCAGGTAGTCTCGACTTGGAATGAAATGAGTTCGGTTGCGCTTTGCTAAGGGCAACAGTTCGTCCAAATCACGGGGAAACCAAGCTGTGGGGATCAGCGAGACGAAACCCACGCTTCGCTGGTTATCGACAGATGCACGAATGTGCAGAAAGTTATTCATGAAAAGAGATCAATGGAAAAGCAAGGTCGGTGGTGCCATTCTGGCAATTTCGTTCGTATTTGGAATAGCTGTTTTGAGCGTGCGAGCTCAGGCACAATATCCAGATGATCGGTACTCTCAAGACCGTAATGCTGACCAGAAGCGGCGTGGTCGCGACTGGGATCGCTACGGTAATTACGGCGGGTCTTCTGAGCTGAGGCGTACCGCGCTCAACGCCGGCTATGACGAAGGTATCAAGGATGGCCGCAAAGACCGGATGAATGGCAGGCACTCCGGGTACCAAGATTCGAATGCGTACCGTAAAGCCACTAAAGACTACAGCCCGCGTCTCGGCGACCGCGAACTGTACCGCCGCTACTTCCGCGAGGGATACGAGAACGGATATGGCGGCGAAGGTTATGGGCCCGGCAATCGCAATGGCGATTATGGCGATAATCGAAATCGAGACCGCGACAACCGTGATGGGAATCGCAACGGGCGTAACGCTGACGGTTACAACGATTTCGGGGGTTCATTCCAGCTGCGTCAGACGGCTCTGAACGCTGGTTTCAACGAAGGCGTGAAACAAGGCCGCAATGATAGGAAGAATCGGAACGGTCGCGGCTATCAAAGTCAAGGTACGTACCAGAACGCCACGAAAGATTACAGTTCGCGTCTCGGAGATCGCGAAACATATCAGCGCTATTTCCGCGAGGCATACGAACACGGATATGCGGATGGAATTAGCGGTAACTAGTAATTGGGCAAGGCGGTCGAGTGGTGATTCGACCGCTTCCCATCTCTCGCGCTTTCTACTTTCACAGTTTAGCTCACGCCAGGTCGGCGCAGTGCAAAGAAAGAGTCGGGTCACAAATGCAGGCAGTCAAACTCATCAAAAAGGATAAACCGCTCGAGCCTCGAGCCAACAGCGCATTATCGCCTCATCCCAACAGGTGGTCGAGAGAAGTTAAGATGTGGATTACTGAATTCAAGAAGCACCGCGGCGAGTCGTTGCCGACTTTTGATCGCTTGTTCAGGTGAAGGCTATAGATTACGGCCAGACATAGTTTGACCGAGCACGTGCGAGATGTTTCATCAAGGAAATTCAATTCGTAACCAAGGTTACAGCATGAAAGATTTCTAGTCATAATACTGATGTAGGTGGTTTTGGAACTCGCATTGCGCAATTCGATCTTGTCCGCACTCTTGTCGACGATCCTCAATTTGGCATCCTTCTAAAAAGATTGAGAAAAGGTGATGACCTGACCCTGTGCCCCCGGCTCCATTGACTGACGCTGGAGTCAAAGCGAGCGGGGGTTCCGTTCTCTATTCCTGTTCAGATTGGGCGGCCGAGGTTACGGCGGTTTGCGCAGGGAACGCGAAGGTGAAATAGCGAGCAGCAGCCGTTATATGCGATGCCTGATCAATTCTGTCAGACAAACAAAAAGAGTGCTTGCGTCCGCCCTCATTGCTCAGAAGGTTAGCGATGCGCATCCGCGTTGCGGAGGTTTTCCATTTCGTTCAAGCCACTAATGATGGATCCGACTCGGAATGCTTAGGATTACTTCACGCGGAACATTTTCCATGGTCGTTTCAATCAACCGGTCCACGACTGCTTTGACGTCGCTTGTCTCGCGCCAGACTCGAAGCTGGTCGTCGGCCGAAGTACCACGCTCGAGAATAGTGTGGATGTGCGCGACCTCTTTGCGCGAATCCAGGGCATCAATAACATCGTCAACGAAGTCCAGTAGTTCACGAATGAGTTCACGCACCGGCACTTCCTTCCCCTTGCCAAAATCAATCATCTTCCCATCAAGACCATAACGCACCGCGCGCCACTTGTTCTCCTCGATCAGCATTTTATGATGGAGCCGAAAGGTAAGATTTTGATCGAGTAGTTTGTTGATCTTGGCGACCAGCGCCTGGAAAAGGGCAGCAATAGCGATCGTGTCATCAACGCGGGTTGGGATATCGCAGATGCGAAACTCGAGCGTTGGGAAGAATGGGTGCGGACGCACGTCCCAATAGATCTTTTTGCCATTGTCAATGCATCCGGTTTCGATGAGTAGCTCGACGTAGTGTTTGAACGCGCTGTACGACTCGAAGTGGTCAGGTATACCAGTCCGAGGAAACCTTGTGAAAACTTCCGAGCGATAGGATTTCAATCCAGTGTGAACGCCGAGCCAGAAAGGTGATGAAGTAGAAAGCGCGAGTACATGCGGAAGGGAGTAGCGTATGGCATTCATTATCTGGATTGCCCGCTCAGGATCCTTAATACCCACGTGGACGTGGAGACCGAAGGTGAGCAACGACCTCGCGATCATCTGATTCTCTTCAACGATCAATTCATATCTTGAATTCTCGAAGATCTTCTGGTCCTGCCAGTGTGAGAATGGATGGGTGCCGGCAGCGACAATCTCGAGACCCTTTTTGCGCACAAGCGTTGAGACGATGCTGCGAAGATTGGTGATATCGGTGCGGGCTTCTTTTATGTCTTTGCAGATGCCAGTGCCCACTTCGATCATCGACTGGATCATTTCCGGTTTGACTTGCTCGCCTAACAGCATCCTGCCCTCTTCGAGAATTTCACAGACGTGCGAGCGCAACTCGCGGGTGTTCGGATCAACGATCTGAAACTCTTCTTCAATGCCAAGGGTGAATTGCTCGAATAGACTCGAGTCGGTTCTCATGTTTCTTTTCTTAAACCAATGACTGAGTGGTTTGAGCAGGTGGGCCAATGACGGTGATGACTACTAGTCGTGGGTTTGCTTGCGACCATTTTTGTGCCCGTTGCAGATTTGGCCAAAAGCTCACGCACACTTCGAATACAGGCCCCTTTCATCTTCCCAAACCGCTTTTGCATTGCTGTTGCTGTCGGGAGGCAGGCTCAGACTCGGAGTTTCATCGCTAGTTGCATTACTTGAAACCGGTTTTAGTTTGATGCGACTACCCATCAACACTGCAAGTTGTGCGGGTTGTACGAGCCGACCACGGTTGAGATTGATTAATGGATCGCTCACCAACCAAAAGTCGACATCGGCTGCGCTGCCTGACGGTACGAGTTTGTCAAGCAAGCTATCATCAAGTTGCACTGGTTTGAAAAGCAGCATTCCGAAGTTACGTAAACGGGCCAGGAAGCCGTCGCTGGTACTTTTAAAGAGGGGTATACGAAAGCGTCCGCGATCGTCAAGGGCGAACACATCGCCGTTGGCGCGTTGCATGACATAGATATCGCTCATAAAAACTTTTCTTCTCCGCAGAAACCATAACGGAAAGAGCCTCAGTAGTCTGTGCGCCAGGCCGCATATAGGGTAAACGCAAGGAAAGCCGGATGAGGAAAGCAAGTGAATGAGAGAGTTTCAATGAGCCTCAGGCAGTGACCTTAGACACTGTGTCATTTACAATGATGAATCATGCGAATTATAGAAATAGCAATAGGCGTAATCCTGTTAGGTGGCGCAGCATGGACCACGGTTAGAACTTATAGAGGTCGCGGCATCTCATCGATTCTCGTCCTCGCATTCGCCATATTCCTCGGTGGCCTGGGTTTGTGTTTCATATTTGGTGCCTTTAGCGCCTGGGTGCACGATCTAAGGTTTGGGAGCAATTGGCTCAAATGAACCCGCCGGTATCGAAAGGAAGAAGACCACTTTCACAGCAGTAACAACGACCAGCGCATTCACACTACGCAGATATGGTGCGTATGTAGCATATGCTTCATGTTTGACATATAGCACTACGAAGCGTAGGGTTGGATCGAACCGAGACCAGCTAACTCCATTCTCAGCTCTTCTGGACCCGCCAGATTCGTCTGAAACCTACAGCTCAACTACCAAAAGTTAAGGTTGTTTTTCCGCGCGATTAGTTTGTCATTATTTCGCGTTTTGTTAACGCAGCAATAATGGCGTACCGCTTCGCAGCTCTCAGCCCGACTCCGGTAGAAAACAAAAAAGGAGATTGAAAGAAGTTATGACGACGAATATCCAACCACTGCACGACCGTGTGATCGTGAAACGCATTGACGAAGGCGAGCAGGTGCGCGGCGGCATCATCATTCCCGACTCAGCGAAAGAGAAATCCCAGGAAGGTGAGGTCATCGCCGCCGGGCTCGGTAAATATCGTGAAGACGGATCGCGCCAACCCCTGGATGTCAATGCAGGCGACCGCGTGTTGTTCGGTAAGTACGGCGGCTCGGAGATCAAGCTCAACGGCGAAGAGTTGTTGATTATGCGCGAAGACGAGATTCTGGGAATCATCACCCGCGCTGGCGCCGCCGCCGGTAGCAAAAAAAGCAAATAGGTTCTGGCATAACTCAAACTAACGTTTGACGTTTGCGTGAAACCTTTAAATAGGAGAAGAGAGATTATGGCAAAGCAAATAGTTCATGGCGAAGCATCACGAGCTGCGATTCTGCGCGGCGTGAATCAGCTCGCCGACGCAGTGAAAATCACCCTTGGACCAAAGGGGCGCAACGTAGTTCTCGATAAGAAATTCGGCAGCCCAACCATCACGAAAGATGGCGTGACGGTAGCGAAAGAGATCGATCTGAAAGACGCAACGGAAAATATGGGCGCGCAGATGGTGCGCGAGGTAGCGTCGAAGACGAGCGACGTTGCCGGAGATGGCACAACCACCGCAACCGTGCTGGCCCAGGCGATTTTTCGCGAGGGCGTGAAAACAGTGGCCGCGGGGGCGAACCCGATGGCTCTGAAACGCGGCATCGATAAAGCGGTCGAGCGTGCAACTCGAGAGATCAAGAAAATGTCGAAGCCGGTCACTGGAGACATGATCGCGCAGGTGGGCACGATTTCGGCTAATGGTGACCGCAGTATCGGCGAGTTAATTGCCGAAGCGATGGAGAAGGTTGGCAAAGATGGCGTCATCACCGTCGAAGAATCAAAGACAATGGAGACGGCCTTGGAAGTTGTAGAAGGGATGCAGTTCGATCGTGGCTACCTTTCGCCCTACTTCGTCACTGACGCGGAAACGATGAAAGCGGTGCTCGAGAATCCGGTCATTCTACTAAGCGAAAAGAAGATTTCGTCGATGAGAGACATGTTGCCCATTCTTGAGCAGGTCGCTAAGTTGGGCAAACCAATCTTGATTATTGCAGAGGATGTAGAAGGCGAAGCCCTCGCAACCCTCGTGGTCAACAGACTGCGAGGCACAATCAACGTCGCAGCTGTCAAGGCACCCGGCTTCGGTGATCGTCGTAAGGCGATGCTTGAGGACATTGCGGTTCTTACGGGTGGCAAGGTCATCAGCGAAGACCTCGGGATCAAACTAGAGAACGTCAAGCTTGAAGACCTGGGTACGGCAAGACGTGTGACGATCGACAAAGAGAACACGATTATCATCGATGGCGGTGGCGAGACTAAAGATCTCGAAGGTCGCGTGAAAACACTGAAAACTCAAATTGAAGACTCTACCTCAGACTATGACCGCGAAAAACTGCAAGAGCGCTTGGCGAAACTCGTTGGCGGCGTCGCGGTGATTCGCGTCGGCGCAGCGACGGAAACTGAGCTCAACGAGAAGAAAGCACGCGTCGAAGATGCGATGCATGCGACTCGTGCGGCAGTAGAAGAAGGTATCGTGCCGGGCGGCGGTGTTGTATACATTCGCGCCGCGAAAGTGCTCGACAAATTCAAACTCTTCGAGGGCAACGACGAGGACGGACCAGCCGGCGATGCGGACGAGCAAATTGGCGTCAACATCGTCAAGCGGGCACTGGAAGAGCCGCTACGTCAGATTGTTTCAAACGCGGGCAAAGAAGGCGCCGTCATTGTCGAGAAAGTTCGTTCAGAGAAGAACCCAAACATCGGCTATAACGCAGTGACCGAAAAGTTTGAAGATCTTGTCGCTGCGGGTGTAATTGATCCCGCCAAGGTGACCCGTTGCGCGCTGCAAAACGCTGCTTCAATCGCAGGGCTGATGCTCACGACTGAAGCGCTTATTTCTGAGCTACAGGAAGATGACAAGCCGAGGGCAACGCCCGGCGGCATGGACATGTAATTCGGTGGCAAATTGGGAAGCAAACATGTTCACCGTGGAGGCTTCTGTTAACTCGCCGAAGGAGAGAAGTCTTCTGGAAGTGAGAAACCCTAAACAGGGTAAAGGTAGAAACTATGACTATGAAACTTTATGTCGGTAATCTCTCGTTTGACACGTCGAGCAATGAACTACAAACATTATTCGCGCAAACGGGCACAGTGGAAAGCGTATCGTTGATTGAAGATCGTGAAACAGGTCGCTCGCGTGGCTTTGGCTTCATCGAGATGTCAACGAAGGAAGAAGGCGCAGCAGCTATTGAGAAGTTCAACGGCCAGGAACTAGGCGGACGGGCGTTGAAAGTCAACGCAGCCAAGCCGCGCGAAAATCGCGTCGGCTTTTAGTTAAGAGCACCAATCGCGAGCAGTGAAGGGATCTCGGGTTCAAAAGACGCGAGGTCTTTTTCATTACGAATGTCGGTTCGCAGCCAACTTTGTCTTTGCACGCCAGCGCTTCCGCTGTCGAATAGGTGACCCACCCCGTCAATTCGGCATCGCGAGTTGAACGCATTAATCCCTGCAGAAGAACTGAACCATTGGGTATGTGTGTTGGCGCACAGACCTCCCCTCCTTCGAGTGTTATAACTCGTGAGCTTCCTTTCGAAATTACGTTTCGACATCCGGGATCGGGTCAGCAACCTTCTTCTTGAGCCGCCTTGTAATTCTCTAGAGAGGCCGACGAAGTTGTTTTCTCAGAGTCCGCAGTACCGTTCCATCCAATCAGAACTGTAGGATTCTCAGGGCAATTTATGTATTCCGACGTGTGCTTGGAAAACTGGTACAAGCCCTAGAAACTGAAGGGAAGAAAAATGGCGATCGTAAAAAGCATTGTTTCCTTATTCACCCTGTTAGTGTTTTCAATCGTCATCGGTCTGAGCATACAGGCGCAGCAGCAAACTAACCGTAATAACACCCGTCAGGTCGGCAACATGCTCCAACGACTCGAACGAAGCTCGAGCAGGTTCCGCAACACTCTCAATGTGGCCCTGATCCAGCGGAGCGTCGACCAAACTGGGCCTCAAAATGATGTCAGCACTCTCCAATCCGACTTTGATCTCGCTATTAAGCAGTTCAGGGATCAGTTCACTCGCCGGCTTGCGGTTGCGGCCGACGTTGAGACCATCCTACAACAGGCGTCGCCCATTAATAGCTTCATTACTAAAAACACCCTAAACCTTCGAGTCAAGAATGACTGGACATCGGTTCGAACAGATCTGAACACGCTGGCGAGTGCCTATGGCGTCACCTGGCAATGGAACCAACTAACTCCGATGAAGGTTGACGCAAATGGATCGTTCCGACTGTCCGAGAGCGAACTCAATCAGCTAATTCAGCGGGTCGAGAACGGCGGCGACACATTTCGTGTAAGCCTTACCGACGCTTTCTTCCAACGACCTTACGATCGGACCAGAAGCGAGGGCATCATGAATGATGCTCTTCGAGGCTTCAAAAAGGCGACCGATCAAGTGCGTACTCGATTCGATGCCAGGCAGTTGGTGACGGACGACGTCCGACGAGTGCTCGACCAGGCCACGGCCCTCGACAATTTCATGCGCGACAACCCACTTACAGACCGCGCCAAGAGCGATTGGGCGACATTGCGCGCGGATCTAAGCGTCCTGGCCACCGCGTATGACTTAGCGCCGAGTTGGGGACACAGCCCAATTTCATCATCTGGAAACAGGACCATTAATCACCTAACCGGAACTTTTAGATTGGACTCGTCTCGCAGTGACAACCCGCGCAATAAAGCGCTGCGTGCAACTCAGAACTTACCTATCGACGAACGGGATGCTGTCACTGACCAAATTCTGGCGCGACTTGAATCTCCTGAGATGCTGATGATTGAGCGTCGCGATGCAACGATGACTATTGCTTCGTCGCTGGCGCCACAATCAACCTTTGAGGCAGACGGCCGCGAGCGCCAGGAACAACTTTCCAACGGCAGATGGACCAAGGTAACAGCGACGCTTCGTGGAGAGCAGTTAGTAGTGAATTCGAACGGTTACAAAGAGAATGATTTCAATGTCACATTCGATGCAAGTGAAAACGACCGCAGTCTAAGAGTGCGGCGGCAGATCTATTCCGACCGACTAACTCAACCGGTAGTCGTTGATAGTGTTTATGACCGGACCTCCGATGTAGCGCAGTGGAGCATTCATAAAGATTCCCGCCCAGTTCTGGGTAACGTGAGTGCGACCAGCGGTGAATTCATCGTACGAGATGGTGAGACTTTAGTGGCCATCTTGAACAATGATCTGACTACAAAGCTGTCGCAGCAGGGTGACCTGTTCACGATGACCGTGCGCGATCCGAGTCAATTCGAGGGGGCAGTTATCGAAGGCAGGGTGGGCAGTGTTGATCAGGGAGGACGCTTAACTGGTCGGTCAGGAATGTCGCTCAACTTCGACAGGATTCGGTTAAGGAACGGTCAGACCTATAAATTTTCCGGCGTTCTCGGGAATGTGCGCTTGCTCAATGGCGACGCAGTCAAGGTTGACAACGAAGGAAGCGCGCAAGGCGGCAACCAGACTACGCAGACGATCCAACGCGCCGGTATTGGCACTGCTGTCGGCGCCATCATCGGCGCAATTGCCGGCGGTGGGAAAGGCGCAGCGATCGGTGGAATCATTGGCGCTGCAGGGGGAGCAGGTACAGTTTTTATTCAGGGTAAAGACAACCTCGAGCTGCCGGTCGGCACAGAACTAACAATTCGTGCGAGTGGTCCGAGGTAGGTAGGACCGATTGCGGAGCGAAGCACGGCGACATAACACCGCACTTCGAGTGAGGTCAGAGGGAGATGCGGCGCTATGAAAATAGTCATTCTAATCACCGTCATTGAAAGTTTAGCTGTGATGTCCGCGATAATGTATTTCTACTACAGACGTAGCCAGTCAGGAAAACGCTGGCCACGGTAGCAATGACAATAAATAAACTCGGAAAGTATTCGCAGAGATTTGCAGCAAAGTCTTGTTTTATCCGGTCAGCAGTGCTGACTGGGTCAATACACATCGGTTTAAGGGAGGGCTATTAAAGAATGACTGGAATAGTAGAAGTGAGCAGTAACAATACGACACCGAGGGAGTGGCCGGGTATCGTGTCCAGATTTCAGTTGGTTATCCTGGCAACCCACAGAAGCAAGCAACTCTTACTAGGTGCACAGCCTCGGATCGTAGCCGATCGACTAAAGCGAAGGAATACGAGCATCGCGCTTGAGGAGTTGAAGAGAGGTCTAATACTGTTCAAGCCAGTGGCGGTTGAAGAGGCTCAAAGCGTGGCGTGAGACGATCAGCTTCGACCTCACGATGGCCAATGCGCAACGTCGCTGGACGTAGTTGTGAAGATTGTAGTGAAGCCCCAACTTAAATTAATGCTGATCATCAAAAACACTTTTTCGTAACCTCGTACTAAGGACTTCATGATCCTTTTCACGTATTTTCCTGGCAAGTCAGTCGATGACATATCTAGAACGAGCAAAGGGGTGAGTAGATGAGTGCAACGATGTCGAAGCCGATTATTGAGGATGAAGCGCAGATACATTCTGAAGGTTCGGTGGCGAAGTCCATTGAACAACAAACAGCTAAAATTCCGTCGGATGTTTTTCTGTGGGCAGCGGGTGGTGCTATTGCCACTTCGGCTGTTTTCCAATTGCTGAAGAAGCCGAAGGCGAGTTTGTTTCTGGGTCAATGGGTCGCGCCATTCCTGCTACTTGGCGTTTATAACAAGATCGTTAAGGTCGCAGGCTCTGATAGGAATCAGTAGTCCGAAAGAAAACAAGACGATGCTCGGAATTTGAGAGGCTTCAGACTCTCTGCCGAGCATTTCTTTTTACGAATACAACCTCAGGCAATCGTGTTGCTTCGATTTTCAACTCGGTCGGTGTGGTTCGTATTTTGCAATCACCGGAATTAAGGTTTCGAACCTAACTTGAGTGGTTCCTTTCGAACGGTTTTCTTTCCCTCAGAGACCTTTAGCGTCTGCTTATCGGACGTGGCCTCTCGAAAGATCGTAGCGAGATTTTGACAACCTCAGTTCTTATTAACTTGGTCGACGAGCAGAGGGGGATATGAAGAACAACACTGTCAGTACTAATCACGTAGCAGAACTCTTGTATCAGGCGCTGGAAACGGAAAAGGGCGGCGTGCAGATTTATACGACCGCACTGCGCTGTGCCTTGAATAAAGATCTAAAGGAGGAATGGAACAAATATCTCGAACAAACGAAGACACATGTCCAAGTTGTTTCTGACATCTTGACCGCCATGAACCTCGACGTCGAAACGGAAACACCCGGTCGGAAGATCGTACGCCATATCGGTGATTCACTGGTTCAGGCGATGGAGATGGCTTTGCGAGGACCGGACATTGCTGCCGCGCAAATCGTCGCAGCTGAATGTGTAACGCTCGCCGAAACCAAAGATCACCTCAACTGGGAATTGATTGGTGAGATTGCGAGTAAAACAACCGATGGCTCAAAGATTTTGAAGCAGGCACACGATCAGGTCGAGCCTGAAGAAGATGAACATCTCTATCACACGAGCGGATGGACGCGCGAACTTTGGATCGAAGCGCTCGGAATGACTGCAGTGTTGCCTCCTCCCGAGGAAGAGCAGGACGTGCATACAGCCATCGAAGCTGCACGGGCGAAGAAATCGCGGGCCCAGAAGGCGTAAATACATACTCGCGCGAAAACTAACGTAAGTACATGTCAGTGTTCATGGTATTCAAGGGGGGAGAATGTCGACGAGAAAAGCAAGTAAGAAATCGAGCAAAGGTGGCACCAAAGCTAAGGAACCTCGAAGCTCTGACAGGCGTGACGGAAAACTTGATCCTCGAAACAACGACGCCAAGACAGACGACTTGCAAAAGAACACTGAAGATAGTGGCGGCGAGTTTCTGACCACCAATCAAGGCGTTCGCATAAACGATAATCAAAACTCACTGAAAGCTGGTGATCGCGGACCCACCTTACTCGAAGACTTCACTCTTCGCGAGAAGATCACACACTTCGATCACGAACGAATTCCAGAACGTGTCGTTCATGCGCGCGGCTCCGCGGCTCACGGATATTTTCAAGTCTACGAATCGATGGCGGAATACACGAAGGCAGGATTTCTACAGGATCCTGCGGTGAAGACGCCGGTCTTCGTTCGCTTCTCGACTGTCGCCGGTTCTCGCGGCTCGACCGATCTCGCTCGTGATGTTCGTGGCTTCGCCGTCAAGTTTTATACGCAACAGGGAAACTTCGACATCGTTGGAAACAACATTCCGGTCTTCTTTATTCAGGACGCAATGAAGTTTCCCGATCTGGTCCACGCTGTAAAGCCCGAGCCTCACAATGAGATACCGCAGGCTGCCTCAGCGCACGATACGTTCTGGGACTTCATTTCATTGATGCCCGAATCGATGCACATGATCATGTGGGTGATGTCAGATCGTGCGATTCCGAGAAGTCTTCGCATGATGGAAGGATTTGGCGTTCATACGTTCAGGCTAATCAACGAGCGGGGTAAATCTCGGTTTGTGAAGTTTCACTGGAAGCCCTTGCTTGGTCTTCATGCAGTTGTTTGGGACGAAGCACAAAAGATCTCTGGAAAAGATCCCGACTTTCACCGCCGCGATCTATGGGAGGCAATTGAAAACGGCGACTTTCCAGAGTGGGAATTGGGAGTGCAAATCGTAGAAGAAAAGGACGAGCATAAGTTTGCTTTCGACCTGCTTGATCCAACAAAGATTATTCCGGAGGAAATTGTTCCAGTACGTCGGATCGGCAAGATGATTCTCAATCGTAATCCTGACAACTTTTTTGCGGAAACCGAACAGGTGGCGTTTCACGTTGGCAACATCGTGCCCGGCATTGATTTCACCAACGATCCACTGATGCAAGGGCGACTGTTTTCTTATACCGATACTCAGTTGATCCGTCTGGGTGGTCCAAACTTTCACGAGATTCCAATCAACCGACCCGTGGCGGCAGTGCACAATAACCAGCGCGATGGCTTTATGCGCCAAACGGTAAATCGTGGCCAGACAAGTTACGAACCAAACAGTCTCAGAGGTGGTTGTCCATTCCAGGCAGGCGTGGACATGGGAGGCTTTCAGAGTTTTGCTGAGCGAATCGACGCCCAGAAGATTCGGGCACGAAGCGCGAGTTTCTTTGATCACTTTAGTCAAGCGACGCTGTTCTACAACAGTCAGACCGAACCTGAGAAACGGCACATTATTCGAGCGCTGCGTTTTGAGTTAGGCAAAGTCGAGACACCACCAATTCGCGAACGGATGCTGGCGTTATTAGCCCAAGTCGATAAAGAGCTCGCCAACAGCGTTGCTGAAGGTTTAGGAGCCAAGATTCCTGCGAAGCTCGACAAGCCGTTGAATATGAGCGTCCCGGGCGGTGTCGATCCCCGTAAGTTCCAACCCAAAAAGGTCGAGCAGGAAATAGATTCCTCTCCGGCGCTCAGCATGGTTAACAATCCAAACTTCCCAAAAGATTCGATCAAAACTCGCAAGATTGCATTACTCATCGCGGATGGCTTCGATGATACGGCAGTGGATCAGATGAATAAGACTTTGCTTACCGCGGGCGCAATGCCGAAAACGGTCGCGCCGCGACTTGGTGTAGTGACAGGTGCAAACGGCATCCAGGTAAAAGCCGACTTCAGTTTTCTAACGGCATCTTCAGTTTTGTTCGATGCGGTCTTTGTGCCTGGAGGTGATCCGAGCATCGCCGCTCTTTCGGCGGAGAAAGATGCTGCTGAATTTCTATCCGAAGCCTACAAGCACTGTAAGACGATTGCAGGTACTGGCGCAGGTGTCGGATTGTTGGCAACCTCGCTTGCCGGAAACTTTACTGAGTCTAATGAAGCTGGCGAGAGAATAGCAGTCGATAAGGGTGTCGTGACCAGTCGTGCTGGATCGATCAAATCCCTGGCGGAGGCTTTTGTCTCAGCCATTGCTTTACACCGACATTGGGAGCGTGAGCCTGGACCATGAGCAATGCACCGGAATCAAAGCACAACTTCGAAACGGATTCAGCTAGTTCCGTCGATCAGTTGACGCAGCGAAATATTGAAGCAGTTCGTCAACTCGAGGAAGCTGCCAAAGAGGAACGCACCGCTTCAGACCGGGTCGCGGAAGTTATTGCTAAATTTTGCGGCAGCATGACATTCGTGTGGGTACATGTTGCCTGGTTTGGAATTTGGGTTTTGATCAATGTGATGCCTGGCTTACCACACATCGACCCCTTTCCATTCACTTTTCTCACTCTCGTCGTCTCTCTAGAGGCAATCTTTCTATCGACATTCATTCTTATCAGCCAGAATCACGACACTAAGATTAGTGAAAGACGAAACCATCTTGACTTGCAGATCAATCTGTTGAGTGAACAGGAAAATACTCGGATGTTAACGATGTTGCGGGCGATTGCAGAAAAAGTCGGCGCCAATCTGGGTCAAGACGAACAGGTTCGAGCAATGAGTGAAGAAACGAAACCGCAGCAACTGGTAAAACAAATTAAAGAGCGCGAAGAAGATTAATCGCCTGGAGGTCTTTGTGAAAAAAATTGGAATTGTTTCAATCATCCTGATGCTAACCTCAGGGTGCGTGGTGGTCGGTGGTTACAGCAGCGGACGAGGATGGTATCTGTGGCCCGGAAGTATCGTTATATTCCTGGTGGTTGCTGTGATCTTTGTGCTGTTCAGGCGCCGGGGATGAGTTTGGCAGTTATCATGGTTAGAAGAAAAAAGACGCCGCGATTCAAAGTCGCGGCGTCTACCGTATTTGGTTAATTTCCTCCGTGGCCTAACGTCCACCGAGTATTCTGCCGAGAATGCTGCTTGAATTGCCTCTGCGGTAACCACCATTGTTGTTATAACCACCGTACTGTCGATAGCCTATGTCATAACCCTGCACGAAAGCGTTGCGAAACTGCTGTGATGAAGCATCTCGATAGTAGTGTGAACGTTGCGGGCTGTAACTCTGTCCGCGCTGTGCATCGCTGGCGCCGGTATTCACGCCGGCTTGATAACCCTGGTTGCTTTCAATCTGATAGCCGCCGTTGTAACCACCGTTCCCATAACCTCTGTTGGGATAATAAGTCCCATTATTCCGGTAGCCGTCATTCCTATAAACATTGCTGCGGTTGTAGCGATCATCGCGTGATCGAGTCTCGTAACGATCGTTGCGTCTCCTCTCATTTCTTTGCCACTCTCTATTTCGGTCGTCATCCCGGCGATTCCGATTCCTGTGCTGCCATTGATCGTTATCCCGATCCTGAGCTTGAGCAGTCATGCTCGACATCATTCCAATTCCTATTAGTAAAGATAGACCCAAGATAGTTCCCGCGACCTTGCTCCCATAGTTGATTGTTCTCATTCGTATCAGTCTCCTTGTGAAGAAAGAATGGCAATGGCTGTGCCGTGATTGGCGTCACATTAATGCGGTTGTTTTAGTCATAATCACTGTCTACACTGAAACCTTAGTCCCATTTCGTATAGACCAAACTCAAATGAGTGTGTTTCAAACAAACAAATACTGGAACCCATCTTCACCCGACGCCAATGTCAGACACGATAACCCCAAGGTCCCGTTCGTTGATCATTCTTAATGCATTTTTCTGAGTTGTAACAGGCGGCAACCAGGCGACTCTTGTTTAGCAGGATGGCGATCTTCTACCTTTGATTCCTGAAAAACTCACGATGAATGATCGCAATCTCCTCACTTGCGACTTTTGGTTTTCGATCGTAGGTAAGTAGGCCATTAATTTCCTGCTCGATGTCGGTCAGCTGCGTGTAGCAGAAGCCGGCAAGAAAATTTAGTGCTGTCAAGCCCTTCATAAGGTCGCGATACTTGTCTAACAGTTCCTGAGGTGTTTGAAATGAATCATAAAACTGGTAGAGCGTGTCGCGTTTTTCGGCTGGAATGTCCGGGGGTATCGCGAGAAAGCCGCCCACTTCGGAAAGAACAATTGGTTGACCTCGATATTTCGAGCCGCGCGCAAAGAGCGGCTTTTCGCTAATCCAAACTTTGAGAGGTAATCCTCCGCCGCCCAACATCTCCGCGTAGCGTCTCTTAAGTTTTTCGGCTGTGGGTGTGTAGTCATGAATGGCACAGATGTCTGTTATGTCCGTATGCTCCCACCCATCGTTATCAATAACGGGCCGGCTCGAATCCAGGCGTCTGGTAGCTCTGACCATGCGTTCAATAAAAGCGTACTGCCCCGCATGTTGTTCGGCGAGACCGGGAAAACCCATGCTTTCATTTACTGGCACCCAGGCAATTAAGCACGGATGGTTGTAGTCTCTCCTTATGGCCTCCTGCCATTCAGCTAACAACTGTTCTTCTCCCTGTGGAGACCATTCTCGAGCGTTAGGCATTTCTTCCCAGACCATCAACCCCAACCGATCGCACCAATAGAGCCATCGCGGATCTTCGATCTTCTGATGCTTCCGCACTCCATTGAATCCAAGCATCTTGACCCAGCCGATATCCGTTTGTAGTGCTTCGTCAGAGGGCGCCGTCAATAGACCGTCAGGCCAGTAACCCTGGTCCAACACCATCTTGAGGTAAGTTGGCTTGCCATTAAGAAACAGCTTTCCTTCGCGTAATTCAATTCCGCGTAAACCAACATAGGAAGTAACTTGATCCAATAAGGTCTCGCCATCAAACAAACTTATTCGCAGATCATAAATATTGGGATTCTCAGGTGACCAGAGTCTCGCGTAGGGAATAGTCAAACGAAGGCGTCCAGTCGCAACTGCTGTTGTGTCTTCAGCTCTGGTTATGAACTCTCCTTCCTCAAGAACTTCGACTTCAACACGCCATCCGCAAGAGGGTGCGTGAAGAAAAACTGTCACGTCCAAAATACTTCGCTGCGCGTCGGTATTAAGCCTTAATTCTTCAATTCTGATTGGAGGAACCGGCTCAAGCCACACTGTTTGCCAGATACCGGTAGTGCAGTAATAGTCTATTCCGTGAGGCAGTCCAGTGTGCGACTGTTTGCCTCGCGGTTGTTGCGGATCCTGGAAATCCTCTACACGAATAGTTAAACGGTTTTCTCCAGGCTCTACGTAAGGCGCAACATCGAACTGGAAAGGTACATGGCCACCCTGGTGATGTCCTACTTCATGACCGTTCATCCAAACTGTAGCCGTATAATCAACTGCCCCAAAATTCAAAAGTAGATCGCGTTCTGAATCCTTTTCTGAAAGCTCAATCGTTCTGGAGTACCAAACACACTCATGAATACTCTTGTCATTAATGCCAGACAGTTGGCTTTGGTAAGGAAAAGGTACAACAATGCGGCGAGTTAGCTTTCGTCCATCATACCAACCTGACTGCAAACCTTCATTCGCATCATCGAACTCAAATTCCCATTCGCCATTGAGATTAATCCAAAGTGGACGCACAAAGTCTGGCCGCGGATATTCGGCTCGGGGAATGTCGGGATTATTAGGCATGATCCATCTATTTCCGATTGACGCAAACTCTTAAGGGACGAAGCTATCGACGGAAGTACGCCCTGTATCGCTCAGGTTCGAAATGTCCCAGGCGGTCAGTTTCCCCTCATACACCAATCGCCCCGCTTCGTTTACTACAAACTCGCCCATTAGACTAAATAAGACGCTACCTTCCTGGTCATGCCTTATAACGATTAGTTCACGACCATTTGGCAAACAGTAAATACCCCGCTCTCTGAAAACCATTGCAACCCCCTGGCTCGCTGGCACTCAATCTGAGTGTCTTCATCCCTTGTTTCCCCGAGACTTAAATAGTTGCTCGAAGCCGGTCCTTTGTTTGTTCAGTTCTTCTGCGAGGGGAAGATAGATCTCTCGCTCTCCGCTATCGTTCGGATAATCCCAAAGACCATTGTGGCAGTGCCTATCGTCTTCCCAACCCGGATGATTGACTACTGGATACAAACAAATTCCCTCAACTGGTGTTCCTGACAACATTGCGGCGCGAACTTCCGATCCTATATATCGCAGCCATGCTGGACGCGCATCATCCTCAATTCCGGTTTCGGCCACAAACAATGGTCTCTCGTAACGCTGGTAGACTTCCTCGATGATTTTGCGAAAAGGTCGGTAACGAGGATTGTTCGCAGTGATAAATGAACCACCCAGGATCCATTGATTGTGATCGTAGTAGTTGATGCCCATGATATCGAGATATTTTTCAGCGCCACCAAGCTCCGCCTTCATACGTCCACCAAGCATGTCCCAGGCTTCGTACTGTGAGAGTCGATACGCTTCGGCGGCCTTCACCTGAGTTTCGTTCGCCGGATCATCGGGTAATACATTGATGACCGGATCTATTTGGGCTATACGCGCCTCTGGATTGACGTCCCAGATCGCATCAGTTGCGGCAATTGTCGCTCGGACGAGTTGTTCTTTTAACTCGTCGCCACGTCCAAGAGCGAACGGATACATATGAGCCAGTTCGCCTGCAGCCCATGAGAAAAAAGATATTTCATTGATTGGGCAGATTATGGGAAAGCGGTAGGACTCGCTCACGAGGAGCTTAGCGAATTGGCGTGCAAGTTTGGCAAAGGCATCGATAAAGCGCGGTTCAAAAATATCGAGCCAATCAGGCCAGCCGTAGTGACATAGATCCCAAATCAATTGCATGTCCGATTCATTGGCCGCACGAATCAAACTTAACGCGCTGGTAAAATCATATTTCTCAGGGCTGGCTTCGATTAAATGCCATCGCAAACCTTCACGAGCGGTACGCATTCCTTGTTGCTGCAGACGTTGATAATCCTGGCGCGCGAACGTGTCGTGACGTGTAGCAGCTATCTCGTCAAGTCGCTTACCACTCCGCAACCGATGAGTCGAACATTCGAAGCCGCCCTGGAAGAAACTATCAAAGAGCGGAACGTACTTCACCATGAACGTTTCCCCGTTCGCCGGTCAAAGTTAAACCCTGACGCAATAAAGTTTCGTTCGAGAGTTTACCGTTGCCATTGCCTGAGCGATCCGGTGTCATCGCGAGTGCTTGCGCTCGCTTAACACTCATCATCTTTCCATACGTCGTAAGCGACTGAGCGACGATCTGATCCATGTTGTAGTACTTGTAGGTCGCCAGGCGGCCGACAAAATGAACCTTCGGTGTTACGACCGCAAGTGCTCTATATTTCGCGTAAAGGTCAGCATTCTCTTTGCGCGGTACAGGGTAATAGGGGTCACCGTGCGCCTGGGGAAATTCATACACAATGCTCGTCTTGGAGTGTTCCTGCCCTGTCAGATATTTGAATTCAGTGACGCGCGTGTATAACTGCTCGTTCGGATAATTCACTACCGGCGCAGATTGGTATTCCGCCATGTCATGCGTTTCGTGTTTGAACTCCAGTGATCTGTACGGCAGCTTTCCGTAGCAGTAATCGAAATATGAATCTACGGGGCCGGTGTAGATCATCTCGCGAAACGAAATCTCTTTTTCGATTTCGCGATAGTCGCAGTTCAGCATGATCTTAATGTTGGGATGATCAAGCATGTTCTCAAACATGCGTGTATAGCCATGCAGAGGCATAGCCTGGTAAGTATCCGTAAAATACCGGTCGTCGCGGTTGGTGCGGGTGGGTACACGCGAGGTCACACTTGCATCGAGCTCAGAAGGATCGAGGCCCCACTGCTTGCGTGTGTAGTTACGAAAGAATTTTTCATACAACTCGCGACCAACTTTACTGACAACCACGTCTTCGGATGTAAGTATTCGATCAACAGGCTCAGCAACCTTTTTGAAGAATTCTTCGACGTCGAATGAAGTTAGACTTAGTCCGTAGAGACTATTGATCGTATCGAGGTTGATTGGAATTGGAACGATTTGCCCGTCCACACTCGCGCGCACTCGGTGTTGATAAGGTCGCCATTCAGTGAATCTGGATAGGTACTCAAAGACTTCGCGCGAATTCGTATGAAATATGTGCGGACCGTACTTATGTACCAGAATGCCGGCTTCGTTGTAATGGTCGTAAGCGTTACCGCCAATATGTGGACGTTTATCGCAAATCAAAACTTTCTTGTCTGAGCCAGCGGCGAGTCGCTCAGCCAACACACTGCCGGCGAAACCCGCTCCCACAATTAAATAGTCAAACATAATCTTTCCCCCTTGTTCGATCCTTGTTCTTTAGGCGACCGTGGCTGTTGCTCTTTGCTCAGCTTTGCCAACTCGCGTCCGTACGGTGCTCGGGTGTCGCTTTATTTCCACTGCTTGATCAATAAGTTCACTCATTTCCTGCCAGGTCTTATCCCATGACATGTTTGCGAGAAACTGATCAACCCTATTTATCCAATCAGTTTGTTCGTACGACTTGGTCAGAAATTTCTCTGCCGCACGGACAAAGTCGAGCGGACCATCCGCAATGCTCACAAGATTCAATTCTCCATACGGCGTGACAACGTCTTGAATGGATGTGGAGATGACGGGCTTGCCAGCAGCTAAGTACTCGGGAGTCTTTGTGGGACTTATGAAGCGCGTCGACTCATTGCGCGCAAAAAGCAATAACGCTATGTCCCAATTCGAAAGATACGCGGGAAGCTCCTGGTATTTCTTGGGACCCAAATAATGGATGTTCGGATGTTTTGGCAATGAATCGAGGTGAATTTTGACAACTGGGCCAATCACGATGAACTGCCAATCAGGACGCCTTCCAGCAACGGCATCGAGTAGCGCGATATCAAATCGCTCGTCTATGACTCCGAAAAAACCTAAACGAGGGTGCGCAATATTTTTTTGATCCAATGGGTCGGGCTTAAAAGATCGAGCGTCACCAAAATGCGATCGATCAATGCTGCTCGGAAATGAATAAACAGCAGGATGTGCGTGCTGTTTCGCTTGATAAAGACTATGGCCACCCGTGAAAACCAGATCGACTCTTTCAAAGAGCTGTTTTTCCAAGTACGGCAAACGCGAGTTGGCGCCTTTGAAGGCGGAAAGCTCATCCATGCAATCATAGATGGAAGCGATCGGATTGAAGTCATCAGTGAAAGTTAGAGCCATCGGCGTGTAGTACCAAAACACATACTCGCGGATTCCGTGCTCCAGGAATAACCGACGTGTCATATCCTTCATTATCGCCGCAGTGGCGATTTCGCTTCTTAAACCTTCAGGCAGATGGGGAACAACAACCCGCACACCACGCTCACGTTCTGCTACCTCAAGTCGCATAGAACCCTGATCGAACACGGGCTCTTCGACAAAGAACACACGACGGTCTCGAGCGCTACGCGTTAACAAGTGTTGTGGGCGTTGATAGACAAAATCCCATCGCAAATGTGAGAAACAAACTAAGTCGGGTTGGTGTTTAGATGCGTTCTCTATGGATCGCTGAACAAAACGTGAATCAATCCCTGCACTATCGATTGCAGGCAGAGTCGCTCGTCCACCGATTTCTGACTTGTGAGTTCTTTTCATTGACGTTACCCCTTGTACTTGAATGACAGAAGACAGCTACGCCTTGGAGAGACTGAGTCCACGCTTTATTCTTGGTATCGCAGGCTAACTGCGCTTCAGATACTTGCGGCTACGCTTATCGGCCGAATGATGATTAGTTCACACCCCGGCGAAACTTATCCCGCCATTGCCGACTTTTGAACTCGCTTAGCTTCTTGTAAGCGATCTCCTAGCTCTTCGATTTCGTCTTCGCTGAGGACCTTGCGGGCCTTTTTAAACATCTCGCCTTCTTCTTCTTCCACATGGTGCTCAATGTTTTCTTTAAGCACTGTAAACTTCGCTGTCCATTGTTCATCATCCTTGGGTTGGGATGAAAGCTCTTCTAATAGTTGCTTAACGACTGCGTGTTCCTCATAGGCTTCGAGTGATATAGCACGCGTCTCCTCGTACTCTTCGAGAGCTGGATAAAGAATGTCCTCTTCGATTCGAGTATGAACGTCCAGTTCACTTTTGAGTTGTGTGAAAAGTTCTTCACGACCTTTTGTTGCTCGTTCGGTCGTTTCATCGATCTTCTCTAAAATGCCGGCCACTTTTTCATGATCTTCCTTAAGTAAAGTAAAAGCATTCATTGTCGATACTCCTCTCAATTTGCGTTAGAGGTCTCGCAACTTTGGTTCCGCGTAAATCGGAACAGTTCGATTGTTGTCGATTGTTGTCGACGACATCACAACCAGGAGTGACCCCTGACGGAATTGTTCGCGGGACGCGTGAAAGGCAAGTGTTCTTTTACTAATCTATGTCGGTGATGCGAAGGGTGAGGTTTTTAATTAAAACTTTCCAATCTTATTTTCGAACACCTCGACAAATCTAACTTCACACGCACGTACTTTTACAGAACAAGATACTGGAGCGTTTAATTCTTTTGTCCATGCGTTTGAGAGTGTGAGATGGCGGTTAGAAAACTTCCCTTGTACTCAGTGCACGTCGTGTGAGGCGATGAGTCAATTCCGTGGCTAATCCATAAACCAAATGCGAAGACAATGCATACCCATGGATCGAAGCTGAATATTCCGAAGGAGATTTCGAAAGACCCAGAGCGGGAACAACAAACTCGTCTGCGATCGCCCAAACGCCTAAGCCAAATGGCAATCCCAGGCCAGTTCTAACGAACGGAACCACCTCCGATGCCGCGCCATATAAAGCACCTGTACCGGCACCAAACGCGTAATGAAAAATTGTGCCTCCCAAGTCCTTCTCTCCTTTTGACAGCGGTTTATTGAAAGCCGCGACACTCAAAAAATTCGCAGTACGCTCTGCTGCATTATCTTCAGAGTCTTCGGCGCCGCGCTTCTTGAGAAACTCTCCCACACCACCTTCGGGAGTTCCACTTTGTTCTGATTGCGCCCCATGAGACTTTTGGCGCCCTGAGAGAGATTCCCCCAACTTCGCTTGAAACTGATTCATTACCCAGGATGCAACGAAACCGGCCACTAGTCCGGCGGCAGCCCCCTTAAGCAAACTTACTTCTCGTTTCATCTTCTCTCCTTCAACTTCGATTATTTCCTTAAACCAATTCGGCAGGGGCGAAGACCATCCAAAGTACACCTCGCAAGCGCAGTCACGTAATCGTTACAAGAATGCTCGTTACGCTTCAAACAGATAGCAATTCGAAAGCCAAGGATTTGAGACAGCTAATCAACGGTGGCTAACTAAGGTCGGTTGAGGAAGCTCGCCATATTGTCGATCGACCGCTCTCATACGTCCCGCGACGCTTCATGTTTCTTTTTGGTGTCCGAAGCTAAGTGTAGTAGCGCACCGACCCGCAAACTCAGTAGTGCATAATGAAAGAATGAATATCAAACAAAAATTGATCATAGTTTCAATGGTGGTGGCAATCGCACTTTCTTTAGCCCTCTCCCCGCTGTGCGCTATTGCCCAACAAAACAGCAACACTTCTTCCGGACAGATGAAAAACGGCGGCAGAGAGGTTGGCAGGGCTGGCCGAAGCATGGGCCGAAACGTCAAGCATGGCCGTTTGGTGCGAGGGGGCAAACATTTTGGAAAACACATGGGGCGCGCGGGTAAGCACTTTGGGCGGGGCACAAAGAAGGCAGCCAAACACGTAATCTCGTAGATGATGTCGGAACACATCACTTACGTAATCAAGCCTGATTTTGGTGCACTACTCGAGAGTATCACTCACTTCATTCCTCGATCGAAAAGCGCAGTCGCTTAGGCAGGCTCATACCGCTAAAAGACCCAACATAAACAGCCGAGGGTAGTTATTGCCGCCAATAGTGATCTAGAATGACTCGCCCAGAACTTCTCTTTAGCACTTCAAGATTCTCTTTAACGGAATTAATCCCGTTACGAGCAACTAAAAAACCGGTTACGCATGAGAGCTTTCCCTCGTCGTACAGGCAATTGACCCGGTATCACGCTTTTTTACGTGTTCATAGATAGGCGAAATCGCCAATGAGACCCTCCTGGCCACTCTCTGCGGTGATTACGCGCGGCAATTGAATGCAAGATTGGGCCGCTACGGAGGGCGCTGCCCCGACGATCAGAATATGAAACGCTGCCCTCAATGTAATCGCGGTGAGACTGACGACTCACTTACCTTCTGTCGAGTTGACGGAACCGCGCTCATTCAGGATTCGCTTAACGAAGATTCGGGAACGATAAGGTTCAACTCTGCTCCTGTGTCTGGTGATGCCCAGACCAACGTGCTCCATTCAGCAGCGCTCACCGATCCCGGAAATCGTCCCGTTCAACAAACAACAGTTCTACCATCGCCAAACACAAACGAAAACACTCGTCCACTCGCCAAACGAAAGTCGTCGACACTAATCATTGCGCTGACGGCTGTTATTGTTGTGGCTGCAATTGCCGCTGGCTACTTTTATGCACGCACTAATAAAGCCAACGCTATCGACTCAATCGCAGTCCTGCCGTTTGAAAACAAGAGCGGAAACGCCGATTCGGAATATCTGTGCGACGGTCTTGCGGAGTCGCTGATTTATCGGCTCTCGCAACTACCCGACCTAAAGGTAAGCCCAGCGAATTCTGTTTTTCGTTACAAAGGAAAAGCCGCTGATGTAAAGACAATTGCGAGCGAACTTGGTGTCAGTGCAGTGATGGTGGGTCGAATGTCGCAGCGAGGAGACGACCTCAGCATCAGTGTCGAACTTATCGATGCGTCGAGTAACAAATTGCTATGGGGGGAGCAATACGATCGCAAGACGAGCGATCTTCTGACTACCCAACGTGAGATTGCGGCCACAATCGTGCAAAAACTGCAGTTGAAGCTGTCTCGCAGCGAAGCAAAAGGCTTGACCAAGTCGTATACCGAAAGTAACGAGGCGTATCAGCTGTACCTTAAAGGACGTTTTTATTGGAACAAGCGTACGGGCGAGAATCTTCGCAAAGCAATCGAGCAATTTGCTGCAGCATCAGAAAAAGACCCCAACTTCGCATTAGCTTACGTGGGCCTTGCGGACTGTTACGTCATACTTCCGTTTTACGAAACTACAGCGATATCTCAAGACGTGCTGGCAAAGGCGAAAGCGTTCGCGGAACGGGCGCTCGCGATCGATCCCAATTTGGGAGAAGCACACGCTTCGCTGGGCTATACACACTACATGTTATGGAATTGGGCTGAAGCCGAGCCGGAGCTCAAGCGAGCAATTGAGCTAAGCCCGAACTATGCAACCGGTCACAAGTGGTACGGAAACTATCTTGAGGACATGCGTCGCGATGATGAATCTCTGAGGGAATTCAAGAAGGCGCAGGAGCTTGACCCGTTGTCCCTCATCATCACTGTAAACCTGGCTGACCGTTATTTGGATAGCGGCGATTTGAAGTCAGCCTACGCAGAGGTCAACAAGGCGATCGATCTCGATCCAAGTTATGCGGAAGCACAACATCCGTTGAGTTTCATATATTTGAGGCAAGGAAAAAAGAACGAGGCTCTCGCGGCCGCTCAAAAGGGTGTAGAGTTATCGCGGACCGGCTTTTTCTTATCTAATCTGGGCTTCATTTATACCCAAACCGGCAACCGAAAGGAAGCATTGAACGTACTCAAAGAACTCGAAGCAATGTATTCGAGGCGGGAGGCTACGGGCTATCACCTCGCAGGCGTATTCGTCGGATTAGGCGATAAGGACAGCGCATTCTCCTGGTTGGAGAAAGACTTTAAAAATAGAAACTCGACATTGGTCGCTTGGATGGATTTCCCACCTCTTAATGCTTTGCGAGATGATTCTCGGATGGTAGACCTTCGCCAGCGAATGGGATTACCGCAGTAGGGATCTCCAATTTTGAACAAGTCCTACAACGCAAGCAAAGCCAACTAATGACCCGGGATCACCAGTTTTGTCGTTAATATAGGTGAATACGATGAGTTGACGAACTGCGCGACGACCCACGCTTCAAGGACATGCTAAGACGTTTGAATCTACCGGAATGAATCGCAGGGGTTTGGCCCTCTGCGGCTTTTGCTGCTCCCATTGCGGAAAAGCCTCCGGTTTCTGGTAAAGGTTGAAACATCCGAATGTGCCGAAAGGTTCGGCCTTCTTAATAACGAATTGAACGAAACCATTTCCCCCAACACCATGATCACTCAATACACTACTGTCTCCAAAATCGGAGCAGGACGCATGGGCGAGGTTTGTCGCGCACACGACTCGCGTCTCGTAGACCCATTCACTGATCCCTTGCGTGACGATCCGCGGTTTCAGGAACTGCTGAAGAGAGCGGGTTTTCCTGAATAGAGGGCTGGGCCAAACATGATGACGTACGAGAGCATCGGATTCCAGGATAGCGGCAAAGGGTTCACGTTGGTTTACTTCCTTTGTTCCATCTTGTTAATTCTGTAATCCTGTCCTGAATCGAATGAAACGCTGCCCTCAATGTAACCGCGTCGAAGCCGATGGAGCCCTCAGCTTTTGTCGCGTCGACGGCACTTTGTTAGTGGAAGACTCACGTGGTGATGCGGAGACTATACGATTGGATTCCACGTCACTGGAGAACGCGACTAGCATCCTTCCTCATACGACAGACGCCGCAACCCCACGTACATCAGGTCCAACTACCGTCCTCGTAGCGCAGCAGCTACCGGCATCGGCGAACAAACCCAAACAGCGGCGACTCACGATCGTTGTAGTTGTGATCACGCTCTTCGCCGGCCTGTCAGTTGTTATTTACACGCGCTTCTCAAAGCAGCCAAATGCCTCGATCGAATCAATCGCTGTGCTTCCATTTGAAAACCGCAGCGGTAGTTCGGATAGCGAGTACCTGTCCGATGGACTTGCAGATTCACTCATCTATCGCTTGTCGCAACTTCCTAACTTGAAAGTAACGCCAACCAGTCTGGTGATGAGATACAGAGGTAAAGAAGCCGATGTTTCGTCGGTCGCAAAGGAGCTTCAAGTCGATGCGTTGATGTCTGGGCGACTTACGCAGCGAGGTGACGATCTTTCAATCAGCGTACAGCTTATTGACACTCGGAACGACAAAATCATCTGGGCTGAACAATATGAACGCAAGATGTCTGATCTGTTGGCGATTCAGCGCGAGATCGCAGGCGCAATCGCGAAGCAGCTGCAAGTGAAACTGGCAGGTGAGAACGCTTCGTTAGTTGCCAAACGGGAAACCGAGAACAACGAAGCCTATCAGCTTTATTTGAAGGGCCAATACCAACTCAACAAGCGAACAGAACAGAGTTTGACCAAAGGCGTCGAATATTTCCGAGAGGCAACTGAACAGGATCCTGGTTACGCCCTGGCATATTCAGGTTTGGCCGACGCCTACAATCATCTTGGACTCTGGGCCATGCTGCCACCCAATGAGTCGTTTCCCAGAGCCAAGGCTGCTGCTGAGAAAGCGCTTCAGTTGGATAACACTCTCGCAGAAGCGCACGCGGCGATCGCAATGACGAAATTTCAATACTATTGGGACTTCGCCGGCGCTGAGCTTGAATATCAGCAGGCAATCAAACTTAATCCTCGTTATCTTCCAGCGCACGAATGGCATGCGTATCACCTGTACCTGGCTGATCCGACTCGCTTCGAAGCTGCGATGCAGGAAGAGAAAACTGCTCAGGAGCTGGATCCGTTGTCACTCCCGGTCAGTTTCCAAGTGAGTTCGCTTTTGTACTTCAATCGCAAATATGACGAAGCCATCGCCCAGCTCGCTACGATTCACGATCAGGATCCGAACTTCACCCTCGGTTATGGGTTACTAGGTGCGATTTATATGAAAAAGAAAATGGGGGACAAAGCAGTCGATGCATGGCTAAAAGGCTCATCTCTGGAAGGCCAAACCGTGGAGTCTGCTCAGGTTCTGCGTGATGCCTTCAAGCGTTCAGGCATTGAAGGTTATCTGCGGAAGCACATTGAATTGCTGGAAGATGAATCCAAACATCGATACGTTTCTCAATATTTTATTGCCTTTGACTATGCATGTCTTGGTGAGAAGGATCGAGTTTTCGAGTCGCTCGAAAAGGCTTACCGGGAACGTTCGAGTTGGTTGGTAGAACTTAGAGTGGACCCGATTTGGGATCTGCTGCGAACGGATCCGCGCTATACGGATCTCCTGCGCCGAATTGGGTATCGAAGTTAGTATCAGCCCCGGAACTTCACGACATGGAAGCCGCGAACTAAAGTGCAATAGCGAATTTCGTGTTGTTTCGTGTGATTTCGTAGATCGTCTGGTTTCCTGGACAAAAGCAACGATCCACGCGCGTCACACGAAATAACACCAACCAGAAAAGATTTCTGTGCAAGCTAAGTGTAACTTTTGTGGCAATGCCAAGCGACTGATTTTGCCGGAGTAAAGAATGAAACGTTGTCCTGCATGTAAGCGTGTTGAGCCTGACGACTCTCTCACGTTTTGTCGCGTTGATGGAACCGCTCTGATCACCGAAGCGGGTGCTGTCGCGGATGTTGGTACCGCGAAGTTCAGCTCTGCACCGGTAGTAAATGAAATTGAGACGAGCCTCCTTCCACATCGCACCGATGCAGACCTGAATCGCCCAACAGCGCCAACGACTGTTCTTCCCGCTCAACCTTTTTCAGGAACGACCAACGAGCTGAGACGGTCGAAATCGTTTCGACCTGTCGCCGTAGTGATTGGAGCGATCGTCTTTATCGCTATTGTGGCTGGCTCCGTTTACTGGTATCTCGATCGTGAGAAAACACGAGCAATCGAATCAATTGCCGTCATGCCGTTCGTCAACGAAAGTGGTAACGCCGACGTTGAATATCTTTCGGATGGCATGACTGAAACGCTGATTAAGAGTTTGTCAAACCTGCCCAACTTGAGTGTCAAACCCCGTTCGTCGGTCTTTCGCTATAAGGGGAAGGACACGGACTTAAAGACGATCGCGAAAGAATTGAACATTCAGGCGATACTGAACGGCAGGGTCGTGCAGCGAGGCGATCAGCTAACCGTCAGCTTGGAATTGGTTAACGCACAGAAAGAGAGTGTGATTTGGACGGAGCAGTATGAGCGCAAAACGTCCGACCTTGTTTCCTTGCAAAGTGAAATTGCCCGCGATGTTTCGACTAAATTGAAGAGTAAATTATCCGGCGTTGAAGAAACTCAAGTAACCAAAATCGCGACTGCGGATCCGGCAGCTTATCAAGCATATTTGAAAGGTCGTTATTACTGGAACAGACGGACAACTGAGAATCTCCAAAAAGCAATAGAGCAATTCAAGCTGGCAACAGATAGAGACCCGAATTACGCGCTGGCCTTCGTGGGTCTCGCGGATTGCTACGCAGTTTTAAACGAGTACGCCGGTACCCCATCCAGCGAAACGATCCCGCAGTCGCGGAGTTATGCCGAGCGAGCGTTGAGACTCGATAATCAATTGGCAGAACCTCACGCTACCTTAGGGCAAGTTAGCAATCAGGCTTGGCAATATGCGGAAGCCGAAAGGGAATACAAACGAGCGATCGAACTAAATCCGAATTATCCAACGGGGTATCATTGGTATTCAATTCTACTCAAAGACCTCGGAAGAATTGACGAAGCGTCGAAGATGATCAATCGAGCTCATGAGCTTGATCCGCTGTCCAGCGTGATCAGCGTAAATGTTTCCAGGATGTACCAAATTCAAAAGAACCACGAGGCAAGCATTGAAAATAGTCTCAAGATAATTGAACTAGATCCGAATTTCGGTCCGGCGTATCAGTACCTCGGACTTTCATACTTGAAACAGGGACGTAATGCGGAAGCGATCACGGCGCTAAAAAAGGCCGTGGAGTTAACCGGTGAATCGAGCATTGCACTCGGAGATTTGGGTTATGTGTATGCGGCAACAGGCAAACGGACCGAAGCACTAACCATAATTAGACAGCTGGAAGACAAATACGAGCGCAAACAAGCGATTGGACAATATATCGCTCCGATATTTTTGGGCCTTGGCGAAAAAGACAAGGCGTTCGAGTGGTTGGAAAAAGACTTCCAGGCGCGAGACGGGAAGCTGCCGGAGATCCGCTGGCAACTTCAGTTTGACTCTCTCCGCGACGACGCCCGATACAAGGATTTGCTTAAACGAATGAACTTGCCGGAATAAGGGACGAGATATGAAAACAAATTACCGCGCGTTTCTGGTTATTGCTGTGTTTGCAATAGCACTTCTTGCAGGAGCGATTATCCCGCGTGTAGTTGGCGCTCGCGCTGAGGTCGATGGGACCGTTCCCAATGATCTCTTCTCAGGCCTTCGTTGGCGCAACATTGGACCATTTCACGGCGGCCGCGTTTCAGCGGTCACCGGCGCCATCGGTCAACCAGGCACGTTCTATCTGGGAGCACCGATCGGCGGTATTTGGAAAACGACCAACGCCGGCGTGTCGTGGTACCCGATCTTCGATCAGTTCACGAATGTCGATAGCATCGGCGCTATTCAGGTAGCACCATCCGATCCCAATATTGTGTATGCCGGAACAGGCGACTCGGTTGGCGGTCCGTCGGGCGACGGGATGTACAAATCGACGGATGCCGGTAAGACGTGGACGCATATCGGTCTCGAAGAAACTACCAAGATCAATAAGATGGTTGTCGATCCTAAAGACCCGAACATCGTCGTTGTGTCAACGCAGGGCGATGCGCAGCACAACGGTAAGGGCATCTATCGAACGACTGACGGCGGCAAAACCTGGGAGAACACGCTCCGACCTGAAAACGCGAACGGCACCCGTGATGTTGAGTACGCCTTTGACGCGCCGCATGTAATCTTCGCAACGGCACAGGGTGGGGGCGGCGGATTTGGCGGATTCGGCGGAGGCGCACCACAAGGACCTAATGGAACAGCGCTCTACAAATCGATCGATGAAGGTAAGACGTTCACCAAAATAACAACCCTGCCGCAATACAACGGACGCATCAGCGTAGCGATCGCGATGCATACGAAGGGCCAGCGCGTCTATGTGATCGGAACTCCGCTCCAGGGCGGCTCTGGTCTATCCCGATCCGATGATGGAGGCGTGACGTGGCAACACATGGCAGGCGATGAGACTCGAATCTCCAACGGTCAGGGTAACTATAGTTCTGGTGTTTGGGTGGATGTAGAGAACCCCGACATCCTTTACACGATCGCCACAACCGTCTATCGATCGACCGACGGCGGCAAGTCGTTTAGCGCATTTAAAGGTGCACCAGGGGGCGAGGATCCGCACGTCGCATGGTTCGACCCGACCGACAACAAACGTATCTTCTTCGGATTCGATCAGGGACCTGCCATCACCCTCGACGGCGGTGAAACATGGAGCGGTTATTATCAGATCCCGATTGCGCAGATCTATCACATCGCCACAGATTCGCAGTATCCGTACTGGGTCATGGGTTCGCAGCAAGACACTGGCGCGATCATGACTCGCAGTCGAAGCGATCAGGGTCAGATCACCCAGATAGATTGGTATCCATTGCCGTCGTCCGAATTCGGCACCGTCATGCCTGATCCGCTCAAGCCCACGACGATTTACGGCGTCGGTTATGGCAATGGCCAGGGCAACGGGATGATCAAGATCGATCTTGCTACTGGCCAGTGGGGCAATGTCGCTCCAAACTTTGGTACGAACAGGAATCTCTATGCGGAGTCATTTGATTTCTGGAAGCGGTTTGACACCGCGTTCGATCCAAAGGCGTTATATGTCGGTTACAACTGCATTCTCGTAACGCGTGACGGGGCACAGACGTGGAAAACGTTCAGTCCCGATCTCACCACAGCTAAAGGTCAACCGATGGTACCGTGCGGTGTGGCGCCCACTCCTACTCCGACGCCGACTCCCGGAGCAACTCCGAATCCGTTTGCGTTCCGCGCTTCGATTGCGGATTTCTCGATCTCGACAGTTAAGCAGGGTGTTGTGTGGTCGGGCAGCAGCAACGGACAGATCTATAACACTATGGACGGCGGCAAGACATGGAACAACGTGACGAACTTCACCGATCTTCCGGCGGGCACGAGCTTCGTAACTGTTGAAGCAGGTCACAGCGATGTCAATACCGCCTACGTTCTTGCCAACATCGGCTTTAGCAGAAGACCTACGGAGGGCGCACAGCAGAACTACATCTATCGCACGCACGACGGTGGCAACACCTGGACGCGCATCGTCAACGGTCTCCCGACCGATGAGCGCACCGGCACACAATTACACGTGATTCGAGAAGATCCTAAACAGAAGGGGCTGCTCTTTGCCGGCACGGAGACGACGGTGTACGCATCGTTCGATGATGGCGATCACTGGCAGTCGCTACAACTCAATCTGCCGAGTACTTCAATCCGTGATCTGGTTGTTCACTCGGATCACAACATGAGCGACCTCGTTATTGGAACGTACGGTCGAGGATTCTGGGTACTCGACGACATGAGTCCGCTGCGCGAAATCGCGGCGAAGGGACAACAGATAGCGGCGGCGGCCGCTTACTTGTTCAAGCCGGGTGACGCAATCCGCGCTCGAGCAAACGCCAACTGGGATCAGCCGATGAACCTGGAGATGCCGCACGCACCTAATCCTCCGTACGGCGCGCTCATCTACTATCACCTGAGTAAGAAACCAGCCGGCGAGATCAGGCTGCAGATCTTCGATTCTGCGAACAAATTGATACGCACGATCACGAGCACACAACCACCAATGTATTCGCGGCCGCCCTATCCCGATTACTGGCTCATGCCGGCGTCTGAGCGTGCTCTCTCAACTGAGGTCGGCACGCAGCGGATCAATTGGGATCTTCGCTATGACGATCCGCCTGGATTCAATCCCGACATTAACAACCAGATGAATTCGTCGCCTGGTTCCGTGACTCCTGCGCCGCATGGTCCACTCGCGCTACCTGGCACGTACACACTTAAACTAATCGTAGACGGTCAGACGTATTCTCAGCCGCTGGTCGTCCGAAATGATCCTCGTATAGGTGAGAGCCCCTCGATGATGGCGGCGCTGCGCGCACAGGACAAACTCGCAATGGGAGCCGTTCAGGGTATGAAGGACAGCTATGCCGCCAATAGCGAAGTCGCCGCGGTGCGCGCACAACTCGCCGCCATCCCCAAGAGCTCGTTGCCTGCTGATGTGGCGACCGCGGCGAGTGCGCTTGATACGAAGTTGGCCACGTTCGGCGGGCCACAACGCGCAGGACGTGGACCTGGTGGCGGAGGTGGCGGAGGTTTCGGCGCGGTTGTTCGACTTCCGGGCAGCTTGTTGTCATTCATCGCAGTCAACAATCTCTTCAACACAGTCCTTGGGCCACTCACGCAAAATGGCATCGACATGGGGCCAACCAAAGCTGAGTTAGACACACTGCAATCCGCTTGCGGTGAGTTTACCTCCACGGCGAATGGATGGAAGAAGATGCTCGACGCAGATTTGGTAGACTTCAATTCGCTTCTGACGAAGAACAATTTGGCGCCGCTGAAGCTTACGCCAACTGAGGTGGTCGCGCCGAAGTCGTGCACGTTTACGTCGTCGAGCTCGAACACTCGTGGGAGTAATTAGACGGCTTTGCCTCAAAATCCCAGTTTCATTGGATTCGGCTTTGCCAGCTGTTGTGAGGCATGGCTCCGCCCTGCCGTGTGCCGGCGGCATTGGTTTTGGGCTTCGCCGTCAATGGGTTTTTAGTGTAAGAGCTTGAGGGCGTAGCCCAATTGAAATCTAAGCTCGCTTACGGCAGGGCGCAGCCATGCCTCACAACAGCTGGCAAAGCCGAATCCAAATAAAGGTTCCGCAAGAGCATCGAGTATTTCAAGCGGGCGGTCGAGAAAGATACAGCCTACGCTCGACGGATGCGTTTTCCGGAGTAAGGCAACCTTTGAGAAACAACGGATCAGGTTCATAATCTCGACCCAAAGTTCTTGAAAGGACGTGCTCGGACATTTCGCTCTGACCACGATTAAGAAGATGAAAAGAAGATCTCTCTCATTCTTTATAATGGCGATGGCAATGTCGTCATCCGTATTCGCACAACAAGGAGCGAGTCGCGGCGATGAATGGCTGCAATTCCGCGGACCGAACGGGGCGGGTGTCGCCGAAGCCTCTAATGTTCCAGCCGAGTTTGGCGCCAAGAAAAATGTAGCCTGGAAAACATCCGTGCCGTTTGCACGATCCTCACCAGTGGTTACCGCGAATCGCATTTTTCTTACGGCAAGCGAGGGCGACAAGTTGATCACGCTTGCCCTGGATCGCAAAACAGGAAAGGTTGTGTGGCGACGTGACGTTGTTCGTCCGCGACACATGCAGATCTACAAGGCCAACGATGCAGCTTCACCGACACCTGTGAGCGATGGAAGAAACGTCATCGTATTTTTTGCAGAGCTGGGACTGATTGCTTACACAGCGAATGGCAAAGAGCTCTGGCGTCTGCCCTTGGGCCCCTTCAACAGTTTTTACGGCATGGGTGGATCGCCTGTGCTTTCCGGAAACACATTGGTCATGGTGTGTGACCAGCAGTCAGACTCGTTCATAGTTGCGGTCGATGCGCGCAATGGAAAAGTGCTTTGGAGAAAGAGCCGCCTCAATTACGAAGCGTATTCCACTCCGGCTATCTACAAGCCGAAGGATGGACCCCCACAAGTGATCGTAGTCGGTTCAAACATGGTCGATGCATACGGATTGGATAACGGAGAGCGACTGTGGTGGGTGTCTAAGATCGGTTCGTACCCTAAAGGTGTGCCAATCATCGGAACTGACGTGGTCTATGTGTTGGCGGAAGGTGGTGATGACCCGTTTTTGCCGCCGTTCGACGAAGCTCTGAAGATGGACGGCAATAAGGACCAACAACTTCAACACGAAGAAGTAAAGTCAGTGGCCGAATTCTATGAACACTTTGGCTGGTTGGACCGGAACAACGATGGAACTGTTGAGCGTGCGGAATATGACTTTGTTCGCAACACGACCACCGGAGGTCACGGTCTTACTGCCGTTCGTTTGGGAGGTCAGGGCGACCTGACGCCGACCAATGTTGTTTGGAACCTGAAAAAGTCTTACCCGAGTATTCCCGCGCCGCTGGTCTATCGTGGCGTGATGTACTTAATGAAAGAGGGCGGCGTAGTTACCAGTCTCGATCCAATCAGTGGACAGGTTCTGAAGCAGGGACGTACACCTGATGCGCTCGAGGAATACTATGCATCTCCCATCGCGGCGGATGGCAAAGTCTTTATGGTGAGCGCGAGCGGAAAGGTGACTGTGTTGAAAGCAGGCGCACAATGGGAAGTCCTGGCGACAAACGATCTGGGTGAAGAAGTTTGGGCCACGCCCGCCATCGCCGGCAACAACCTGTATATCCGCACACGAAATGCGTTGTACTCGTTCAGCAACACGATGAAGTCAGCACACTAACTTGAGCATTCGACCGCAAGGAAAATGATTTCTCTGTGCTCCTCTGTGTCTCAGTGTCTCTGTGGTTTAATTCATCTCACCACAGAGACATGGAGACACAGAGGAGCACAGAGAAACCGAATTGGAGTTTGCAAATAGTCTGGTTGTCTTAACCAAAATAAAAAGGAGCACCTCCCATGGCACCCCCATCAAAACTTGCCCACGTCGTTTACATGACCAGGCGCTACGATGAAATGCTCGATTGGTACGAAAAGGTTTTCGAAACCAAGGTCCAATACAAAAACCCCGCACTGGCATTTCTAACTTACGATGATGAACATCATCGCTTCGCCATTGCCAACATGTCGGTGCTCAGTCCGAACGGCACAGAGAGTAATGCCAGCTCGAAGATTGGAGTCAATCACGTCGGATATACATACAAGAGTGTCGGCGATCTTCTCGAAACATATGACCGGCTGAAACAACTTGGCATCAAGCCGTACTGGCAAATTCATCATGGTGTAACTCTGTCCATGTACTATCAGGATCCCGATGGAAATCGGATGGAGTTTCAGGTTGATTGCTGCGCCAATGCGGAAGAGGCGTATGCTTTTATGCACAGTGACGCATTTGCAGCGAATCCGGTAGGGGTAAAGGTAGATTTCGATTCGCTGTTAGAACAGTATAAGAATGGTGTGCCGGCTGAAACGTTGTTACGTCAGCCTGAAGGCCCGATGTCTGATTTGCCGCATTCACACGGTCTGTCATAAACGGCCTTGGGGTCTTTGGTCTCCGGTCTTTGGCCTCCGGTCTTTGGCCTTTGAGCCTTGGCATCTAATCTTCCAAGTCCAAAGACCAAAAACCGTAGGCCAAAGGCCAAAGTCCTAAGACAAAAGGCCTGAGAAAAATAATTGTCCTCAAATCTCCTTTCCGCGGTGTTAATGCTACGAGGAACAAAAAAGGCCCCGGCACCGTTAAGAAAAGTGGAACCGCAGCGTTAACAAAAGTGAAACCTATGTAGTCTTAGTAACGAAACAACTCGTAGGAATCGGGTTACTGACCAGCGATTTACCGGAAGGGAAGAGGTTATGTTGAACGTACACGCCAAAAAACTGGAGACTGTTGCCGTTCTTGGTCTATACGGACGGATCATCAATGGCGAAACGGAAAAACTGCGACAAGCGGTGCGTAATGTTTCAGGTGCTACTGCCATCATTCTTGATCTGAAGGGCGTGACAACTGTCGATGCGCATGGATTAGGAGTCTTGTTGGATTTGCGACAACAGACACTCTCTACTGGAATGCGTTTCAAACTAATGAACATTGGCCAGCCGTTAAGTAGAGTATTCGAGATCACAAAGTTGAATTCTGTATTTGAGATGGCATCGGCTGCAGAACCAATTCCCGCGTTTACCCTGCACCCGTGTACTCAAGTAGCTGCGTAAGACAAAACCAATCCGCAGATTGCGCAGATAACCAAGTTTCGAACGCACTGTTTTTAGTCAAGACAAATCTGCGTAATCTGTGTAATCTGCGGACGTGAACCGACGTGAATTCAATATCGCTTTATTGTCTTCCGTTCCCGCGTTGTACCTTCTTCCCAATCAATCAGCATCACAAATCCGCATTAATGGTCAACGGCTCAATCAGCATCTGAGCGAACTCGCACAGTTTGGTAAAACTCCTGAAGGCGGCACCAATCGTGTCGCGTATTCCGATCTTGATGTTCAGGCGCGTGATTACGCGATGAAGTTGATGCGCGAGGCGAAGCTTGAAGTCAGTATCGATGCGGCAGGTAACATCATTGGCAAACGTTCAGGAAGTGATCGTTCATTAAAGCCGCTGATGATGGGATCACATATCGACTCGGTTCCGCAGGGTGGAAGCTATGACGGACAAGTTGGTTCGATGGGAGCGATTGAAGTCGCGCAGACACTCGTCGAAAACAAGATCCAACTGAAGCATCCACTCGAAGTGGCAATCTTTCAAAATGAGGAAGGCGGGACGATCGGCAGTGCAGCAATTTCGAGAGGCTTAATTGAAAAAGATCTTCAGATCGTTACTAACAGCAAAAAGACAATTCGCGAGGGTATAAAATTCATTGGGGGCGATCCTGATCGTTTGTCGAGTGTGGTGCGGAAGAAAGGCGACATCGCATCGTATCTCGAACTACATATAGAGCAAGGCGGAGTTTTATCAGCTGAGAAGGTAGACATTGGCGTAGTCGAAGGAATTGTTGGAGTTTACTGGTGGGATGTCACCGTCGAGGGTTTCGCCAATCATGCCGGAACAACACCCATGAATCAAAGGCGAGATGCACTCCTTGCTGCGGCAAAATACATCGAGGCGGTGAATCGCGTCGTTACTTCAATCCCGGGACGACAAGTAGGAACGGTTGGAAAGATCCAGGCATTTCCGGGCGCGTTCAATGTGATTCCAGGTAAAGTGATCACGAGTTTGGGGCTGCGCGATCTTGATGCGTCGAAAGTGCAGTTGATTTTTCAAAAGATACAAGATGAAGTTCGACAGATTGAACTATCAACAGGAACTAAATTCGAGTTCAAACAAGTAAACTCCTCGAAGCCAGCACCAACCGACCCGTGGATTCGTAAAGCAATTAGTGAAGCGGCAAAAGAGTTGGGCTTGTCGACAAAGTTAATGCCAAGCGGCGCAGGCCACGATGGACAGGAGCTCGCTGATATTTGTCCGATCGGAATGATCTTCATCCCCAGCCGCGATGGGATCAGTCACAGTCCACGAGAGTTTTCAAAACCAGAAGACATCGCGAACGGAGCGAATGTGTTGCTGCAGAGTTTGTTGAAGGCGGACGACTGGCGGTTCTTTCAGATTTAAGATTTCAGATTTGTTCGGTGTCAGTGGTCAGTGGTCGGTCGTATAGGACCTATATGACTTATTCGACCTATACAACTGACCACTGACTACTGACTACGAACAAATCTGAAGTCTTAAATCTGCAATCTGAAATTATTACAAGTACTGTCCCGGTCTTTCCTCCGGCGGCGCCACAGCCGCGAAGTCCTCGGTAAATCTGCGACGATATTGTTCGAGCAACTCCATGACTCGCTCGTAATATGGTGAGGTAACAACAAGCCCAACGTGCCAGGGTTTATCGATTCGATAAACGATTTCCGAATCCCTGTAAGCACTTGTGTCCGGATATTCCTGACGCGTCAACGACAGTGCGATTCCACCATATTCGCGACGCACGTCAGGCAACCGGTAAGGATGTTCAGGGGTGGACAATTCGATCCTGGCCCACTCTTTCCACAGATTGATACCGCTTGCAGCCTCGATCGTTTCTGCTGTGTACGCCCCGCCGACTCGGGCCGCCACTTCAAGAAAGTAAAGATCATGTTCTGCGTCACCAGCGCGGAGAAACTCCGCATGAGTGACGCCTCTGTCTATCCCGAATCGCTCAAGCAACTGTCGATTGAACTCGAGCAGTTGTTCTTCTTCACTTGAACCCCGTCGGACCGAATGCGAGATGCTGATACCGCCAAACTGAGATAAATCGAATGGCGTTGTTGAGTAACGTTCTACACTCGCAAAAAGTATCTTGCCCTCGCTCAATAACGAATCGACGTGATAGACGTCGCCTTGAATGTACTGCTCAAGCAAATGGAACGCGGCGGTTTCCTCGAAGGTGTTTCTTGAATCGAGCTCTGAGAGCGTGTGCCAGACCTCGTCCGCTGTGCGAAGCTTCTTGATTCCCATCGCCGAGGCGCCCAGGCGCGGTTTTAGCATCCATGGCGGTGAGGTTCTTCTCATAAAATCCGCAACAGTCTCGTGGTTGAGTAGAGGAACAAACTGGGGCTGTCGGATTCCGGTCTCCCGACCTCTCATACGCATTACCAACTTGTCTTGAAAGCGTCGGGCCGTTGTTGTGCTGAGTCCTGGTATGGATGAGAATTCGCGAAGCTGGGCTGCTGTGACCACATCGTATTCTTCCAGAGCGACGATTCGTTCTACATTGCGTTGTCTCATGACACGAGCCGCGGCCGCTGCGTACGATTGGTCCGTAATCTTCCCTGGAATCGCGATGAAATCAGCCAGAGATTCATAAGCCCAATCTGCGGTCGCCAGTTTTTCTCGGGTTAAGAGGACTACCGCTGCGCCCTGACGTTTACATTCGCGGATAAAGTCGTTGCCTTTGAAAAAAGTGGCAATGCAGATGATGGTTGGGCGAGTTGGGTTCTGCATTTGAATTAGAAGTAGATTGACTATAGGACGAATAGGACCTATAAGACCTATCCAAAGAAACGCTATTAAGGAGAACCTCACAATGAAAGGCAAGCCCTCACAAGCTGCTGGCTCTAGTTTGATCCCGTCTCATGGCGGCTATCGAAAGCTCAAATCATTCCAAAGCGCCGAGATTGTCTACGATGCGACAGTGAAATTCTGCAACCGGTTCATCGACAGACGTTCACGAACGCATGATCAAATGGTCCAGGCTGCTCGAAGCGGAAGACAGAATATTGCAGAAGGCAGTCAGGCATCGGGAACTTCCAAAAAGACTGAGCTGAAATTGGTAGGTGTTGCTCGCGCGAGTCTCGAGGAACTTCTTTTGGATTACGAAGACTTCATTAGGCAAAAAGGATTTGTGCTCTGGGAGAAGGGGCATTCAACCTCGCGTGCAATTAGGGCCCTTGCTTACCAAGAGAATAGGACCTATTTGACCTATAGGACCTATGTTGAATCATCCTCCGCTGAGGTGGCTGCCAACACGATCATCTGCCTCATTCATCAGACAAATTTTTTGCTTGACCAGCAGCTTCGTCAACTTGAACGAGATTTCCTGGAGCAGGGCGGTTTCACTGAGCGGCTCTACAACATGAGAAAAGACTTTCGAAAAGGATAGGTCCTATAGGTCCTATGGTTCCTATTCTTTCTGCTAGAATCGCAGCACCACATTCTTTTGGAGCCAACGTGAGTCTGGAAAGATTACCAATCACCGCCCAACAAATCGCCGAAAAAACAGAAGCTAAACTCACTGGGGAGAAAACCGCTGTTATCACAGATGTCACCCACGACTCTCGTCGCGCGACTCAAGGAAGTCTCTTCGCGGCGGTTCGGGGTGCGCTATTTGACGCGCACAAGTTCGTACCCCAGGTGATTTCGCAAGGGGCGACAGGAGTTATCTCTGAATTGCCGGCGCCGGAAGACTTCAAGGGAGTGTGGTTGCAGGTGCCCGAGATACGTCGCGCGATGGCCGTCGCAGCCGCAGACATTCAGCATCACCCATCGCGCGAACTGAAATTAGTTGGTATTACGGGCACCAACGGCAAAACGACTACCGCATACCTGATTGCATCGATCCCTGAAGAGGCAGGCGAACCTGTAGCGATGACGGGTACCGTTGAATATCGCCTGGGCAAAAAAAGAATTAAAGCCGATCGCACTACGCCCGAAGCACCAGATATGCAGCGTTTACTTCGTGACGCCGTCGAGCTCGGATGTCGTACTGCGGTGATGGAGTGTTCGTCGCAGGCGATGGATTTTCATCGTTGCGACGAACTCGAATACGCCGTTGCTGTCTTTACCAATCTCACGCGTGACCATCTTGATTACCACAAGACGATGGAGAACTACTGGTACGCGAAGCAAAGGTTGTTCGATGGTCGTTTAGGTTCACGACCAAAGATTTCTGTGATCAATGTAGACGATCCATATGGACTTGAGTTGGCTGAAAAATTAGAGAAAGAGGGCTTGCGTGTTATTCGATATGCAGTGAACTCAGAGGCTGATGTTAAGGCGACTGACGCAGAGTTTTCATTAAACGGAATGACGTTTAATCTCTCTACCCCGCAAGGTCAAACACGGTTTCACTCTCCACTCGTTGGGCCGCCACATATCTACAACACGCTGGCAGCAGTCGGAAGTGGACTCGCCCTGGGTTATTCGTTCGATGTTGTGACCGCCGCACTCGAAAAGTGCACCGGAGCACCCGGACGTTTTGAGCGCGTAACGCATGCCGGCGATTTCTCCGTGGTTGTCGATTACGCACACAGCGATGATGCGCTCTTGAATGTTTTGAAGACAGCACGCGAAGTTGTAAAAGGGAAGATAATTACGGTGTTTGGTTGTGGTGGCGATCGCGATCGTTCCAAGCGTGCACCTATGGGCGAAGCAGCAGGGACACTAAGCGATGTTGTAATACTGACGTCGGACAACCCTCGCACAGAAGATCCTGAACAGATCCTTTGCGATGCGGAAGAAGGGATTCGCAAAACAGGAAAGCCATACCGGAAGATCTCCGATCGTACCGAAGCAATCAATCAAGCCATCGCTGAAGCTCGCAGTGGTGACCTCGTGTTGATTGCCGGCAAGGGGCACGAGGACTATCAAATCATCGGCCGCGAGACTTTTCACTTTGACGACAAAGAAGTAGCGCGGGCAGCGTTGGCGCAAAGGGCTTGAAATACAGTGATGGACTCGCATTGCGCTTTGCTCCGGAGGAGCAACATGTTTATAGCAGCAAGTCTGTCCAATGGTTCCCGCTCCGTTAGGAGCGAAATATTCTCGTTTTTGCTCACATTGCGCTCCTCCGGAGCGCTCGTCTCTTAAAATAGTCGAAAGCTATAAACATGCTGCTCCTCCGGAGCAAACAGGTCTGCCAGTGCGTCGATGCCTAGGATAAAAGAAGTAAGAATACGCAGTGGCGAAGCTCTCAGAATGGGTCTGATTGCCAGCCTTTGTCTGTTGCTGTGTTCGTGCCGGCAAGTACCAAAGAGCGTGAAGGCTGAGCCGCCTCCAGAGCCGCAACAATCAAAACTCTACGGTCCGCCGCAGAAGGTGGGTTCACTCAAGAGCAAAGCACTCGATGAAAGCAGTGGCCTGGTCGCATCGCGCTCAATGCCGGGCAAATACTGGACACACAACGATTCGGGAGATGGTCCGTTTATTTACCTGATCAGCGAGCAAGGTGAGTTGTTTGGTGTTTGGCGAGTAACCGGAGCGCAGGCGATTGATTGGGAAGACATCTCCATTGGTCCGGGTCCCGAAGTTGGAAAGAGCTATCTTTATATTGCAGACATCGGTGACAACGATTCAGTACGAAAAGAAATTGTTGTGTATCGAGTAGCTGAGCCGGCGCAAGACAACGGCAACTCAAGTAAGGCAAAGCCGCAAGTCACCGAAACCGCCGAAGCCATTCGGTTGCGTTATCCAGACGGGAGTCACGATGCAGAAGCTCTGCTCGTCGATCCTGCGACCGGCGATATGTACATCGTCACGAAGATCCCATTAGGTCGACCATCCGTGTACGAAGCAGCGGCACCGTTTAGCGATGTCATCACGTTGAAGCGGTTGAATGAGTTAAGAATTCCAAATCCATTCGGCGGCGTGATCACAGGTGGCAGTGTTTCACCGGATGGAAAGCGTGTCGCACTTTGCGATTATTTCCAGGCGTATGAATTAGCACTTCCAGCGACCAGCACGAGATTCGCAGATATTTGGAAAGAACCGATAGTGAGTTTCAATTTTGGGAAGCGAGAACAGGGCGAATCGATTGCTTATCGACTTGATGGACAAGCTCTGTTGGGAACGAGTGAAGGGAAGGGCTCGGCGATCTTCGAGGTAGTCAGAACGGCAACCCGGTAAGGATGAAGGATGAAGGCGGAAGGATGAAGCCATTCTTTGTACTTTGTGCTTAGCTCTTTGCACTTAGCTCAGTTCGAAGTACCCAAAGCGAGCCAAGTTGGAAACGCGAAATACAAAGATCAAAGCACGAAGAACAAAGTACAAAGAACAGCTTTCATCCTTCCGCCTTCATCCTTCATCCTTTCACAGTTCTCCGCCAATACAAATACACCGGCAGACCCAGCGCGACCAATGCCAACCCGATTGCCGACTGCTTTGGATTGTTCCAAATCGTCGTCAAGATCAGCCACGTACAAATCGCGATGAAGAGAACGGGCACAACGGGATAGCCCCATGTGCGGTACGGCCGCGCTTCGTCGGGATTACGTCTTCGCTGAATGAATATAGCTCCAGCAGTCAATGCATAGAACATTACGAGCGCGAAAATTGCCATGTCGGTCAGCACATCGTAAGAACCGGAAAGCGCCAGCACGCTCGACCAGATCGCAAGTACAATTAATGACCGAACAGGAACGTGTGCCTTTGAAAGCTTGGCCAGGCCGGTGAAGAATAAACGGTCTTTGGCCATTGCATATGGAACCCGCGCAGTGGCCAGAATCGAGGCATGTAGTGCGCTGAACGAAGAAGTCATCATGGCTGCAGCCATTAGAGTTACAGCTGTGGCGCCAAGTAGACGTCTAATGACTTCCGCTGCCGTAGACGAACCGGCAGGAACGCTGGCGATCTGAGTTGGTGACAACACGTGGTAGTAACTTAGGTTTACGAACACGTAAAGGCCCATGATGATGAGCATGCTAACGAGTAATGCTCGCGGGAGGTTGCGTTCTGGCTGCTTTACTTCACCGGCCATAAAGGCAATATTGTTCCAACCATCGTAAGCCCACATCGCGCCGAGCATTGCCGCCGCCAATCCTGCAAATCCACCCGTGGTCACAGCCACCCCTTCACAGACGCCATTGACGTTAGCCTGTGAAAGATGACTCCAATCACCACCGCTATAAACAAACGCGCCCACCCCAACAAGGATCAATACTGAGACCTTGATAATCGTCATCACGGTGGCGAAGTTCCCGCTGACCTTAACTGCCGCACAGTTGATCAGTGTCGTTATGGCGATAGCTGCGAGGGCAACGACTTGTAGTCGTCCAAACGGGACGACGTGATCGGTGAAGGGAACTGTGAAGGAGAAATAGACGGTTGAAAGGGAGTGATTGAATCCTTTCAGAAAATCGTTGAGAAAGATCGCAAAACCAACAGCCAATGCAGCAGCCGATGCAGAGCGCGCGAGTAGAAACTGGGTCCAGCCATAAATGAATCCCCAGACGGGGCCGTAACCGTCGCGGATGATTCCGTACTCACCAGCATCTTTGGGACGCATCGCGAGCAGTTCTGCATATGTGAGAGCCCCAGCGAGCGACAGCACGCCGGCGAAGACCCAAACTGCCAGTGCCTTTCCGGGCGTCCCAACGTTGCAGGTCATTACGCGCGCTTTTAGAAAGACGCCCGTTCCAATAACGTTTGCGACATTGACCGCTATCGCCGCCGTTAAACCCAGTCCACGAACGAGGTGATTGTGTTCTTGCATTTTAGTCAGTGGTCAGTGGTCAGTGGTTAGTCGTCGTACTCAGTTGGTGGCTGATAGGTCGAATAGGTCCTATAACTACTGACCACTGACCACTGCCAATTAGAAAACATCATTCGCGATCAGATCGTCGTACGTGTCCCGGCGGCGAATTAGTTTTGGTGTTCCATCCAGGGCAATCAGGACCGCTGCGGGCAGCGGGCGGCCGTTGTAGTGAAACATCTGGGCTAACGAGTAAGCGCCGCAATTCAACAAGGCCAGTACTTCACCAGGAGTAACATCGGCAGGCAATCTTCGATAATCAGGTAAGCGCCCTTCACGCTCGATATCAAAATAGACATCACCGGAATCACACAACGGCCCGGCAACTTTGTAGTCATGCGCGTAAGGCTCACCGGCACGCGAAGCGGAAATAAGGTGGTAGTACCATTTGTAATTGTTCATCGAGAGCATGATGTTGTAACCAGCATCCGCCAGGAGCCAAACATCACCAGTCTCAGGACGTGTTTTGATGTTGTTCACGGTAGTCAACACCAAACCAGCATCGGCAATGATGCTGCGGCCTGGCTCCAAAAGAATCGACACCTGATCGAGCAGATGCTCGGCATTTGCAGTTCGTGCTGATTCTCGTGCAACTCTCATCGCCTCTTTCAAAACATCCGCAGGTTCGAGTTCTGCGCCCAGCATGTCTCGTTCGTGTTCGGGCAATTGATCAGCTTGCGAACGGTCGCGCAGGTAGTTGACCGGTATCCCGCCACCGAGATTGATATGTTCTAACGTGTGACCCGTCTCTTGATGGATGGTTACCAAATGTTCCCACATGCTGCGGAATGCTTCGGCAAACGGCTCAACATCCGGCGTCTGTGAGCCGACGTGAATATGAATTCCGCAGATGTGAACTAAATCCGGGTTTTGAAGTCCGCGTCGAAAAGCGGCGAGTACTTCCGACGAAGAGATGCCAAACTTGGAAGTCAGCAGTGCCGTTTGAAGACCAAGGTGGGAACGCGTACCAATCTCCGGAACGAGACGAAGGGTTATTCGCGCAGGCGGAATGTCTTCACCTTTTAATCGCAGTCGCGCAACTGATTGTTCTACGAGGCCGATCTCAAAAATTGAATCAACGTTGATGGAATAGATTTGTGCTCGTACTGCTTCGTCTAATTCCTCATCTGATTTGCTGGTGCCGTTAAAGATAATCTGATCTGGTTTGAATCCTATACGCAGTGCCTTAAAGAGTTCGCCGCCACTGTTGACCTCGCAGTCGATCCCGGAATCAAGTACGGCTTTAAGAATCGACATATTTGAATTTGCTTTGGAGGCATAGCAGAACTTGATGGGTCGGTCGACGACGTTGGTCGCTCGTTTGAGACGGTTGATGTTTTCTCGAATGCGGCTTTCTGAAAAAACGAAAAGCGGTGACTGAAATTGTTTGACGAGATCGATTGCATCGACCTCGTTGATTGAAAGATGACCGTCCCGCACCTCGAGATATCCGGGAATCGACCAGGCCGGACAGTGTGCGGCTGTACTTGATGACATCAAAAATGACTCCAGAGTGATATTCGGAAAAGTCGAGTGAAGATAGACTGTGGTAACAGAGGCGTCAAGCTTGAAGACAGCCGATCTATTTCAGATTTAAGATTTAAGATTTCAGATTTATTCGCGAGTCGTCGGCCGCGCCATGTGGCGCGTAATCTTAAAATCTGAAATCTGAAATAGATCCTTGGCTCAATTCGAACGCGCAAAGTTGTACGACAGAGTTCCTGACACTTTGACGGGTTCTCCAGCAAGTACGGTTGGCATAAACCTCGCGAGTCGTGCCGCGTTGACTGCTGCTGCCTGAAGTGGGGCGGGACCGGAAACTGGCTTAGCATCAATAACCGACCCTTGTTCGTCGATCAAAACCTGAACCAACACCACACCTGCAGGTTGGCCGGCAGGGACCTCGGGTACGGGCAAGTAGATCGCTTTGCCATTGAGCATCCCGCCCGAAATTGGAGCGCGCGGGGGTTTTTGAGCGTTCGCAACTGGTGGAGCATTGGGATCGGTGTTGTTGGTCGGCTGATCTACACGATCCTCTTTTGGAGTTTCGCCCTGAGTGGTCCCGCTGTTAGCGGCTTCTCCCTCTGCGGGAGGCCTGCGTCCGTCACGGGAAGTTTGCGGTGTGTTGTTGGCGTTCGCAGCATTTGGATCCTGTGACCCTTCGGTAGTTGCCACTTGTTCTGCAGGTTTATCCGGAACTGTAAAGGAACTTAGAAATTTTTCTTCGAGCGCATCGTCTTTCTTGGTGTTGAGAAGCACAACCGCATAGAAACGTTTTCGCGTCAAAACGGCCCATACTGATCCCGTCAAGTCACCCACCGTCAACTTGTACGAGCGCGAAGTATATCCGTGAAAAGGCCTGCTGCTTACCAGGATCATTTTCCCGACTGCGTCTTTTCTTACCCTGGATGGAAAGAAAGTCTTAAAGGCGTCCGCGTAGGAATTAAAGCGGACGAAATCTGATCCAAGATTCGTCTTAATGCCACTCACCGAAGCCACTCCTAATACAGGACCTGACGCCGGCGCGGAGAGGTAGAGTCTCAGACTTAGTTCAAACTGATGGTACGGAACCTTGCCAACATCCGTGGCAAAATCCTTCGGCATCAGAACCGAAAATTCTTCGTTTTCCGGACTGAGCGTGTCCCACTCGGTCGTAGCGGTGGTTTTGGTCTGTCCGACCGCGGCTGTTGCTGCGAGCGTCACAAACAAGACTGCAAATAACCAATAGGAACGTCGATAATTCATGTCCGCTACCTCCGGAGTCGAATTGTGGGGTGACGAGTTGCAGGGCTGTGCTGTCGCGAATGTATTCGCACAGGGTGAGGGTGTCAAGTTCGATTGCCGATTGCCAATTTCCGATTTAAGAGCATCATAGATTTCAGCATTACAATTGGCAATCGGCAATCGGAAATCGGCAATACGTTACCCCGTCGCCCGTTTCGCCCTGTCGCGTTCAACCAACACGCGCCGCAGAATTTTTCCCGACGGCGATTTTGGAATCTGTGTGACAAACTCTACATGTCGAATTCGCTTGTGAGGTGCGACGCGCTCGGCAACAAATTCCATGATCGCTTCTGCCTCTGTAGGAGTTTTTAAAACGACAATCGCCTTGGGCACTTCACCAGCCTCTTCATCGGGGTAAGGAATCACGGCAGCGTCCGCAACGGCTGGATGTGTTAACAAGACAGCCTCCAATTCGGCCGGCGGTACTTGAAGTCCTTTGTATTTGATTAACTCTTTTAACCGATCGACGATGAAGAAGTGACCGTCCTCATCAACGTAACCAATGTCTCCAGTGTGCAACCAGTTGTCTGGATCTATTGTGCTTGCTGTTGCATCGGGCCTGTTCAAGTAACCTTTCATTATTTGTGGACCGCGAACGCACACCTCACCTTCCTGTCGCGGTGGCAATGGTTCACCAGTTTCTAAACTCGCGATTTTGCATTCGGTATTCGGAGCTGGAACACCAACTGAGCCGAACTTCACCTGCTTCGGATCGGCCGGCGACGAATGTGTAACAGGACTCGTCTCGGTCATTCCATAGCCTTGCCGAATAGAACAACCCAGACGCGTCATGCAATCGCGAGTTAAGTCTTCTCCGAGTGGTGCGGCCCCGGAAAAGATCGTCTTCAACTTTGGCAGTTTGTAATTGTCGACGATCGGGTTCTTACTCAATTGCAAAACAATAGGTGGCACGAGATGGGCCAGGCTCACGTCATAATCCTGCAGGGCCTGGAGGAAGGCTTCCAGATCGAAACGTGGCATCGTTACGATTGTTGCGCCCGCGTAGAGTCCCATGTTCAATACGACAACGAGTCCATAAATATGAAATAAGGGAAGCACGCATATCAAAGTGTCAATCTCATCGAAATAATCCAGACCCTCCATCTGCTTCAGATTTGAAACGAGGTTGTGGTGAGTGAGCATCACACCTTTCGGAAGACCTGTTGTTCCGCTCGAATAGGGCAAGGCGACAAGATCTTCGAGGGGGTTAATCTGCACGACAGGAAGCGGTTCATGTGTCTCGGCGAGCAACGAGTCAAATGGTGTTGCTCCCTCTGCTTCACCAAAGATATAGATTTCTTCAATACCTGCTGCCGTTGCTGCTTCCTTAGCTTTCTCCAAACACGCCGGCACTGTTGCGAGGAACCGAGCATTTGAATCTTTGAGCTGATGACAAATCTCACGATCCGTGTAAAGCGGATTAAGCGTTGTCGCAATCCCGCCAAGTGAGGCGATTGCATGAAACAGAATTGCGTACTCAGGGTGATTAGGACTCAGAATCGCAAACACCTCACCCTGTTTGAAGCCACGTTTTGAAAGATTGACGGCAACACGCCGAATAGAATCGTAGAGTTGTGAATAGGTAAGAGTTCGTCCAGTTGGACCCTCAATCAGCGCCGGCTTGTCGGCGAGTTCCTGCACTCGCTGGAAGACAAATGTCGTTAAGGGCACTTCAGGGATAGTGACATCCGGAAAGGGGCTCTTGATGATCATTCGGTGTTTGGGAGGGAAAGCGATTTCAGATTTAAGATTTCAGATTGAAGATTGTTGCGCGGTGCCAGTGGTATAGGACCTATTTGACCGATTGGACCTGTTCTGAGGATCGCTTGACAACTGGCCATCGCACAATCTGCAACCTTAAGCCTTAAATCAGAAACATCTTAGCATGGCCTCGTCGTTGAAAAGAGTTTATATTCGGCGAGATGGCTGACACCACTCCAAGACCTCTCAACATTATCTGCCTTGCCACGTATTTCAAAGGCGTCGATTTCATTCGCGAGTGTAAAGCACACGGCTGCAACGTAGTGCTGATCACTAAAGAGAAGATGCTCAATGAAGACTGGCCGCGAGATAGTCTCGACGATCTTTACGCCGTTCCAAACGATGCCGGCCCGCCTTTGTTCATCGATTTAGTGGCATTCCTTTCAAAGCGAATGAAGGTCGATCGCGTCATCGCACTCGAGGAGTTCGACGTCGTTACCGCAGCTTTGATTCGCGAACACCTTTGTATGCCCGGGCTTAGTGCGTCTGATGCAAAGGTTTTTCGCGACAAGCTCTTGATGGCTGTTAGATCTCAGAAGGCTGGGATTACCGTTCCCGATTTTGTTCCGCTCATCAATCCGGATGACATCAGTCACTATATGGAAACTATTTCAGCACCATGGGTCATCAAGCCGCGTTCGGATGTGTCAGCGATCGGAATTAAGAAGGTCGATCAGCCTGAACAAGTTTGGCAAACAATCGAGGAGATGAATAAGCGCGAGAACCTTCGTGAACGAGCGTCTTATTACGTGTTAGCTCGGTTTATTGCAGGTGAGGTTTTTCATGTGGATTCAGTTGTAAACCGCGGCAAAGTAGCATTTTCAGGAGTTAACCAATACGGTCGCCCTCCAATGCAAGTGGCGCATCAGGGCGGTGCTTACATATCGCGAACAGTCTTGCATGGATCCACTGACGAAAAAACACTCGTCGATATCAATAAGAAACTGGTCAAAGCTCTCGGTCTCGAACACGGCGCGACTCACGCTGAGTTCATAAAGAGTATGGAAGATGGAAGGTTTTATTTTCTTGAAATCGCGGCTCGGGTTGGGGGTGCCTACATAGCTGATGTGCTTGAGGCCGCTTCAGGAATAAACCTCTGGCGTGAATGGGCCAGGATAGAAGTCAATCAAACGACAAGATCGCTGAAACCGTCGCGGAAAGAATACGCCGGCATCATTCTCTCACTTGCAAAACAAGAGCAGCCGGACACGTCCGCGTACACAGATGACGAAATCGTCTATCGAGTTAAGAAGCGCCATCACGCCGGGCTCATTGTGAGATCACCTCGTATTGAAAGAGTTGACGAATTGCTCAACAACTATGCCCACAGATTCGTCGATGATTTCGTAGCTGTGGTGCCGCCACCGGAAAGGCCGGAGTGAGGAAATCTCAGATTTAAGATTTAAGATTTAAGATTGCCACCTCGACAAATTGTCCTTGGCTCCGAAATCTGAAATCTTAAATCTTAAATCTGAAATTCCCCGCATTACGTCAGCTTGTGCAGTGGCCAGATTTCAACGCTGATCTCTTCTGCATAATGAAGCACTGGCGCGCCTGTCGGTTCTGGTATTCCGAGAGCTTCGATCATTGTTGATGAGTGCCCATCGAGAGTGGCACTCTGCAAGGGCCACTGTTGATGATGAATTCTCGCGTGATAAAGGTGACCGTTGTGTTCGCTGAATAGGCAATAGCGCTCCGTCAGGAAAAACTCCAGCGACTCAGGTTCAGACATTGGCAGCGGCTTTCCGATGTTCCAGGTCGACTGAAATGTCGCTTTAGGTTTGTCAGTTCGATTAGAGGTGTAATCGATTTTGTTCTCGGATTGACTGAGCGTTAACTCAGCGTTGTAGTACGGCAAGTAATAAAACGTGCGAGCGCCAAACACGGCGGCTGCGTTGTTGCAATCAAGTGAAAAGAACCAAACACCGGGCGTTCCATCCAGATGAACATAGGTGCGCACGTTGAGTTCGTGCATCGCGTTCATTCGTGGTACGGCTGGAACGTAAGGTGGAAAGGCGCGAATGTCCCACATCGTGAATGGAACGATTGCTATCCACGCGCGGTTATCGAATGTATCTATCTCCAGGCCATTCGGAATGAGTGGGCGAAGCTCTGAAGGTTCGACTGGCCAATGCATGAAGAGGAGCTTGCCCCAATTCTGATGCATCAAGGGGTGACCGCTTGGCCGCGATCGAATGGATAAACGATCTATTCCCATGATCCGACAACGATCCCATTTGTCATTTTCCATTTGACATTTTTTAGTTGGTCATTTGAAAGAGGTTGGCGCGCGACGTTTTGCGCAAAATGAGCAAAAGACTTCTTTCAAATGACCAACTGAAAAATGTCAAATGAAAAATGACAAATGACTCCAACAAATCACCGCAGATACTTGTCCAGCCAGTCAAGCACCGTGTGATACCACAAATTCGAATTCTGCGGTTTCAGGACCCAGTGCCCCTCATCTGGAAAACTCAGAAACTTCGAATCAATGCCTTTGCGTTGTACTGCCGTGTATAATTGCAGCCCATCGCCAAACGGCACACGAAAATCCAACTCACCATGAATAATCAGAATCGGCGTGTTGAAGTTATTAATGAAATTGTGCGGTGACCAACGACTGTACATTGCCGGATTACTCCACGGCGTACCCTTGAATTCCCACTCCGGAAACCAAAGTTCTTCAGTTGCGCCGTACATACTCGTCAAGTTGAACACGCCGTCGTGACATACCAACACTTTGAATCGAAAACGTGGGTCGTTGTTGTGACCTTCGATCCAGTTGATCATGTAACCGCCGTAACTCGCACCGGCCGCTCCGATTTGATTTCGATCAATAAATGGACTGCGACGCAGCACGTCGGCCACACCATTCATGATGTCGACGTAAGCCTTCCCACCCCAGTCGCCGCTAATTTCGTTAACAAATTGTTGACCGTACCCGGTTGAGCCGCGTGGGTTTGGTGTGAATACAACGTAGCCAGCGTTTGCAAAAACTTGTGGATTCCACCTGTAGCCCCAGTTGTCGCTCCACGCGCCTTGGGGACCGCCGTGAATCAAAACCACCAGCGGGTATTTACGACTTGGATCGAAATTGTTTGGTTTGACGATGAACCCATGAATCTTTTTACCAAGTGCTCCGGTCCATTCGATCTCCTCAGCCTTTGTGAGATTCGCTTGACTCATCAATTGGGCATTGACGGAAGTGAGTGGATTAAGGCTTGAGCCATCAACGTTCACCGCATAAATTTCTGCTGGCGAAGCAAGTGAACTACCGGCAAAGACCAATCTTTTTCCGTCCGCAGTGACTCTCAAGCTCGAAGCGAAGACATTTGGAACCACCTTTTGCACAGTTCCGCCTGTGAGCGGCACTCTAAAGACCGGCGACTTGCCTCGTTCACCAGCAGTGAAGTAGACATTGCCGTCCTTTGAAAGCACAGCCTCATCAACTTGCTGATCGAAACCGCGAGTTATTTCAGTGCTCGTACCGTTGGCACGGTTGTAGACCATGAGCCGCCAGCGATCAGCTTCGAACCCTGCCGTTGCTTGTGAGCGATAGACAATAAAGCGTCCATCTGCGGAATAAATCGGTCCAACATCGTAACCATGATTAATCTGAGTAATGTTCTTAGCTGAACCTCCGTTCAGTGAAACAACATAGATGTCACTGTTGGTGGAAGTTGCTTCGACTTTGTCGGGATTGCGCAGGTAGGCAAGCTCCGTCGAGTCGGGAGAGAAAGCAAAGTCCACTCCTGACGCGGCCGCATAAGGTGGGGAATCGAAATCGCCCTGGGTAATGTCGCGAGCAGTCCCACCTTTACTCGAGACGACAAAGACGTGCGTTCGCTTCACATCACGCCACTCATCCCAATGTCGAAACAAGAGGCGGGTAGTTATGTGGGCTTTAACCTTACTAGCTTCGTTCGTTTCGTCTCTCTTTTTGTTGCAGTCATCATCTGCACAATCAGGGTAGACATCTGACGTGAACGCGATCCATTTACTGTCTGGCGACCACACTGGGGCTGCGGCACCGGTTGAGATCTTCGTGACCTGGTCTTTGTGATCGCCGTCGCTATCCATAGTCCAGACCTGGCCGCCAGTTGTGAAAGCTATCTTCTTTCCGTCGGGAGACCAGCGTGGAGCGCTTGAGGAGCTTTGTCCGTTTGTAAGCTGCTTTGGGTTGCCGCCATCGATCGAGACAACATAGATCTGGTTCACGACTCGATTTGCGTCGTAATTGACGTCGCCAATGGTAAACGCCACGCGAGTGCCATCAGGCGAGACCTGGGGATCCGCAACGCGACGAACTTTCAATAAATCTTCGATCGTATATGTGCGGGTTTGAGCAATGGCAGCAGTGGTGACGAGCAGTAGAACAGGGATCAGAAGAGCAAAACGCTTCATGTGAGTCCTCGATTAATGGGATGTAGATTGTTTGGGAAAGCGGGTTCATTATTACACTAAGAGGCCTCAGTTCGGAAATACGTCCTCCAGGTCCAATAGGTCCTATACAATGAAGCTATGATCCGACGAGTCATCACTGCGCTGCTTCGATTCGCGCTCAGAATCTATTTCAAGAAAATCGAGGTTACAGGCGTCGAACATGTTCCCACGGATTCACCGGTAATATTCGTCCTCAATCATCCAAACGCCCTTGTCGATCCGGTCTTCCTGCTGTGTTTGGCTCCTCGCCCGGTGTCGTTTCTTGCCAAGGCCCCGCTGTTCCGAATGCCAGTTATCGGGTATTTCGTTCGGCAGCTAGATTCGTTACCAGTTTATCGGAAGCAGGATGAAGGTGAAGACGTCTCCAAAAATCAGGAGACGTTTGTTGCAGCGCGAAAATTATTGGCTGCGGGCGGGACCATCGGCATCTGCCCCGAAGGAGTTTCACACAATGATCCCGGACTCAAACGAATCAAGACCGGTGCGGCCAGAATCTCACTTGGAGCAGTATCGACTGGGGAAGTAAACAATTTGCAAATCGTACCTGCAGGGCTTTACTACACGTCCAAGACAAGCTTCAGAAGTTCGGCGTTGCTTTACTTCGGCAAACCATTCGGAGTCGAACCTGTCGAATTGGATGAACACGGTAATCCTCCAAGAGATCAAGTCCGTGAACTGTCAGATCGCATCGAGCAATCACTTCGTGAAGTGATCCTTGATGCACAGCAGAACGAAGCTTTGCAAACGGTTGCCCTTGCGGAACGAATCTTTTCTTCAGTTCGAGCAAATGGCGGCGATGAAAGTCTTATCGAAGAGTTGCAACTGCAACAGCTTTTCACGAAAGCCTATGCTGCCCTGCAGCAGAATGAGCCGGCGCGCTTGCGTCGTTTGGAGATTCGACTGATTCGTTTTGAGGAGGAACTAAGGCAGGCGGGCGTGGACACAGAAGAGCTCACGCCCCCTTCTTCAACACTTAATGTCTTTATCCGAATCGTGAAGCAGTCGATAAAGTTTCTCCTGATGATTGGTCCTGCGCTAGTAGGTACGGTAATACATTTTCCCGCTTACAGACTCGGCGGCTATCTCGCGACGAAGCTTTCTCAGAACTCAGATGACGTCATATCAACGATCAAAATCATTTCTGCAATGCTGTTTTTCCCTCTCACATGGTTGGCGGTCGCGATCGTTTTATACGCGCCCTTTGGTTGGATTGGCGCTGCGGCGGCGCTCGTGACCATGCCGTTTTTTGGGTATATCGCAATCCTCTTTTACGAAGAGCTGGATAAATCTATTGGAGGAATGCGCGTTTTGTTGTTCTTCCTTATGCGTAGACGTTTCTTCGTCAGGCTGCTGGCAGAGCGGAATGCAATAAGAAACGAGATTCTAGCCCTCGGTCGTGCGCGGGCGATCACACGAGACTAACTGGGCAATTGACACGTTGGATGTTTATTTCTTCCGCGCTTTACGGGCCTTTGAAGTGCTCTTCGCGGCAGCTCGTCGTTTACTTCCGCCACGGCTTACACTTCTTCCTTTACGACCTTCGCTTCGCAATTTTCCCGCAGACATCAGCTGTTCGTACGCACCGCGGACAACATTGCGTGCGACCTTCAGCGTGTTTGCCAATTCGCGCTCGCTTGGGAGTAAAGTACCGGCAGCCAAAGCACCTGCATCAATCAATGTGTTCAGCTGTTCCCGAATCTGTCTGGTCATAGATTCAGGTCGCTTGCGATTGACACGAACATTAAGTTTCACTTTCGTTGCTCCTCATCAGGGATCTCTGTGTAGGGCGACAGGGGGTTCTTTATTGCCAGGGGTGTGTTGATTCTAAGCAGCACTACTTTGAGTGTCAAACAACTTATCTCTCAACTAGGAAAAGGTTAGACCACCGTGACTTTGTCGTGAAAGAGATTCATTGGTTGGGTATCGTTAGACCGTGTTTGCGAAGTAGTTCGATGGTCCGGTCCAGGGGCAATGCTTCCACTGTGTGTCCGTTCCCAGAGGTTGTAGTGGCTTTGAACAGGGAATTGTAGACCGCTTCTTCTGTCGCTTCGATTACTGCCAGGAAGAGCGGTGACACAGAATCGTTAGAGAGTGATTTGACTGTTCGGACCACATTCTTCTCGTTTGTCTGGGCCGGACGAGTTCGGCCTTCGATGGAGAATGCAATTGCGTAATCACCACTACCGTTAGATCCGGCTGCCCCCGTACGCGCCAGTCCCATCATTGCCCGAGCCGCCATCCTTCGAAGGTTTCGCGAGTCAACTGGTGCATCGGTTGCGATTACGACAATCGCCGAGCCATCTGCGTAGTTCTCCCTGATTGATTGCGGAGCGGGCTGTTCGGCTTTCAGATCGTCTTTCAAGTAATACCGATCGAGTTCGCGACCGACAGGAGCGCCGTTGATGGTCAGGATCCCGCCGAAGTTTGATTGCACCAGCACTCCGACCGTGTAGCCCCCGAGGTTTTCTTGAAGTTTGCGCGATGCCGTACCGATTCCACCCTTGAATCCAAACGCAACCGTTCCCGTGCCTGCTCCAACGCAGCCCTCTTCGACTGCCCCACCTTTGGCGTTTTTGATCGCGGCCAAAACATCGTCGCTCGTGACGTGTCTGCCACGAATGTCGTTGAGATATCCATCATTCGTTTCAGCTACCAGTGGGTTTACCGACTGGACTTTTTCGTTCCCAGGCAATCCGAGCATGTAGTCGAGGAGCGCATCCGCAACTTTTGGAACATTCAATGTGGACGTTAACAGGATCGGTGTCTCGATTTCGCCGAGTTCGTTTACTTGGGTGGAACCGGCGAGCTTTCCAAAGCCGTTGCCAACGAACACTGCACCGGGCACTTTCTCCAGAAACAGGTTCCCGTTGTGTGGGAGTATTGCAGTGACGCCAGTACGAACGTTGTCACCACGTACGACCGTGGTGTGACCGACGAGCACTCCTGCGACGTCGGTAATTGCATCGAGTTGTCCGGTGGGCAAGATGCCAACTTTGATGCCGAGCTCGCGTGCGCGGTGGCGGGCAGGAACTGATGAGCTTTGATTTTCAGCCATGTGAATCGATGTGCCTGTGAAATGCAGAGCGCACACTATAATCAGATAGTTGGAGAATCTCGAATTACGCATGCCAATTAGGTTTTAGTCACTCCGTAGGAGTGCGATCTTTATAGTTCTCGAGAGTGCCAGAGCTTCCCACTCCTTTAGGAGTGGCATGTTCGTCATAAAGGCACCGCTTTTGAAATTGAACGCTCGACCTTGACTCTCTTTTTTCGAGAATAGTTGCTCACGGAACATCGCACTGCTAAAGGAGTGCCTGAGTCTTTTTTGATTTTGGATCTATAAACATCCCACTCCTCCGGAGTGAGGATCAAAGTTCAAACAACAAAGGTCAAAGGCCGAAGACCAAAGGCCTATTGAATCCGTCCCCATGCGCTTGTTTTCCAATTGTCGATAGCATCTTTCGGCAGTATCCACGGCGGCAAGGGCATCAACAACTGATCCGCCAAGCTAAACACGTAAGGTTCGTACATCTCGCGAAGTTCACTTAGCCGACGATCGATTTCACCGGGCTGTAACTCAATACCATGTTCCGAAAGGATGGCCCGAATTCGTTGAAAATCTTCCGCACTCAGGCGCTCGGTGCAGAGCTTCTTCTTTCGAGGCTTCGTTTTCAACACCTGAGCAATATCGACTACGGCGTGGCGCGTCATTGCGAAAGTCATGCGCGCCTGCCATGCGGGCTCCTCCAACCCAACCATCACGAGCGCACAAGTGTCGAGAACTGTAGTAATCGCCCGTAACCAGGATTGGTTATCATGCTGCGAACGAAAGTAGCAAAGGACAGGATATGAGAGGTGACTTTCGAGAAGCTCTGCAGACCAACGCTCCCATTCCTCCAACAATTTGGTGAGCTCCGCAGAGTCACCGTTCCTGCAGTGTCTGCGGATCAATTCAACCGCACTCGATGGAGAACCGGCCCGAGCGTCTAACAAAGAGATGCTGGTTTCACGTCGCGAAAACGATTGATAAAGTACGGGCAGATAACTAATGACGACCGCGAACAACCCAAAGCCATTAGCTGTTTCAACGACAGCGAGGAACCTTCCCACGGGCAAAACCGGCGTGACGTCTCCGTAACCAAGGGTGAAGAACGTGACTCCACTCATGTACAGATACGTCAGAAAATTTACGGGCTCACCAGACACGCCGAGGCGTTCGTGAATTCCCCAAAACACGAATGCGTAGCCGAATATTAGTGCGGTGGTCCAGATTGCCAAAAGAATAAACAACGACAATGGTCCGAAGATGCTCAACACCCATTCACGCAGCTGCGGATTCTTAATTCTCTTTGCAGTAACAAAGGATGGCTTCCATGCCGAACGGTAGACGAGGCTGGTAAGTCGGATTCGTCGCGTGACACGACGCGGAAGAATAATCGTTTCAAAGGTGTCCCAGAGAATCGTTGCGATTAATGCGATACCACCTATTAGGCCCAGGATTCGCATTCGAATGATTGACTAAGCAGACGTGGATTCAACCTGATCACGACCACAGTTCTGAAGTCTCTTCAGCGCCACGGATGGATCACGTGTTGCGATTGGTGAGGCCGATATTAGCGGTGAACAGACTCTCGCACAACTGAATTGGGCAGTAGCCCGACTGTTAAGGAGGGTTCACTTTCCGTTGATGCAAAACGGACGGAGTTGAGCCCTCCTTAACAGTCGGGCTACTGCCCCGCGACTCCGTAGTGAGTGTGGTAACAACTTTCGACTTGACAGATTCGCCCGTTGCACTGAGAGTAAGCGGCGAAAAGCAACACCACGTGATCTTGCACCGATCCCGGCCCAGTTATTCTCCGTTGCGCCAGGATGAATAACAAATTCATGAAAGCCACAGTTTAGCTATGACACTCTCGATACTCGACTGGTCAGTCATCGCCGCTTACTTCCTCTTCAATTTTGGTATTGCCATCTACTACGCGCGTCGTGCCCGAGGAAGTACTACCGAGTTTTTTCTCTCGGGTCGCGACGTTCCCTGGTGGTTAGCTGGCACTTCAATGGTCGCTACAACCTTTGCCGCAGACACCCCGCTTGCAGTGACCGGCTTAGTGGCCCGAAACGGAATTGCCGGCAATTGGCTTTGGTGGAATTTCGTCATGAGCGGCATGCTGACGGTGTTTCTTTACGCTCGCTTATGGCGAAGAGCCGGCGTAATGACCGACATCGAATTTGCGGAAGTTCGCTATTCCGGAAAGCCCGCAGCATTTCTTCGCGGCTTTCGAGCGTTGTATCTGGGCTTACCAATCAACTGCATCATTCTTGGTTGGGTAAATCTCGCGATGGTCAAGATCATTGAGATAACTCTTAAGCTGGATAAACGACATGCGATGTATGTTGTCATAGGCATGTTGTTGTTCACTGCTTTTTACACCGCTATCTCAGGCCTGTGGGGTGTGCTGGTAACCGACTTGTTTCAGTTTGTTCTGAAGATGGCAATGGTCATTGTACTTGCCGTCCTCGCGGTGAATGCTGTAGGTGGAATCGATTCACTCAAAACGAAGATCAACGCGCTCGACGCAGCAAGCGCCGAGGCTGGGTCGCGACTCGCTTTCTTTCCTTCCTATGATTCCGCCTGGATGCCGGCTATAACTCTGTTTGTTTTTCTGGCAGTCAACTGGTGGGCCAGCTGGTATCCGGGTGCCGAGCCCGGCGGCGGTGGATACGTCGCTCAGCGGATCTTTTCGGCGAAGAACGAAAAGCACGGTCTGTTGGCGACACTCTGGTTCAACATTGCTCATTACGCTCTTCGTCCGTGGCCATGGATTCTGACCGCGTTGGCTTCGGTAATTCTGTATCCACAACTCGCCGACAAGGAATCCGGTTACATCCAGACTTTAGTAGATCCAAATGTTTTTCCGACTTACTTACGTGGCTTCATGCTCGCCGCCTTTGCGGCAGCGTACATGTCAACCATTGGCACTCAATTGAACTGGGGCGCTTCGTACGTTATCAATGACTTCTATCGCCGGTTTGTTGAACGAACCGGCAGTGAAAGGCATTACGTGATTGCCTCGCAAGTCGTGACGTTAATCCTGATGGTTGCTTCTTTGATCGTCACGTTCTACCTTGAGTCAATTAGCGGTGCGTGGAAGCTCCTGCTCGTCACCGGTGCAGGGACCGGCACAGTTCTCTTGCTGCGTTGGTTCTGGTGGCGAATCAATGCATGGTCTGAAGTGTCGGCGATGATCACGGCCGCCATCGTGTCGCTGTCTCTTCAATTGGTGTGGAAATGGGATAGTGACAAGCCGCGGGAGTTTGCTTACTTGATGCTGGTGACGGTGGCGATCACCTCAGTTGTTTGGATCGCGGTGACTTTCCTAACTCGGCCTGAACCGATCGAGACTCTCACGGTCTTCTATCGTCGGGTGCGTCCCGAAGGGCCAGGTTGGAACAGAGTTGCTGCCATCGCAGGTTTTGCCGGGGCGCACGCCGAAGGAAGATTGGCTACACAGTTTTTTAATTGGTTCCTGGGTTGCGCACTGATTTACGGCTCCCTCTTTGGAATTGGTAAATTGATCTTCAAAGAATGGCTAACAGCTCTTGTGTATTTAGCGGTTGCTGTTTCGGCCGGTGTCCTAATATCGTGGAATCTATCGCGCGTTGGATGGAATACAGGAACTGACTCTGAATTGGAGCCGTCAGATAATCCAGCCTAGCCCGCGCGATTCGTTTGTACGACGGCTGACAGCCTGTCGTACTCTTTTGGAGTTTGTGGCGCCCCGACTAAACTCGTGACTGAACAGAACACTTTGGTTTTTGCTGCTGATTTGGGTGGCACTCATTTGCGAGGAGCTCTTGTAGATCGGGATGGAGTTGTCCATACGCAATCAAAACAAGAAACGCCAAAGGGGAGTTCACCTCAGTGCGTTATTCAAGCCTTAAGGAACGTTGCCGACGAATGTCAGCAGCGTTTGGGCGTTGAAACTTTATATGCAGCATCCATTCTGGTTCCTGGAACCCTTGATAGTGCAAGCGAAATAGTTACCCAGGCGCCAAATCTTCCCAGCCTCTATCAATTCGCTTTCAAGTCTGCTCTTGAAGACACATTTGGTATTCCAGTGTTGTTGGAAAACGACGCGAACGCCGCAGCCGTGGGCGAGATGTGGTTAGGGGCTGCGAGAAGCGCACGGAATATCGTTTGTCTAACCCTGGGTACTGGCGTCGGAGGTGGCGTTATTCTCAACGGCCAACTTTTGCGCGGAACGTTCGGTACCGCGGGCGAGTTAGGACACACGACGCTCGACGCTTTTAATGGGCCGAATTGCAAGTGCGGTAACAGAGGGTGTCTTGAGATGTTTGCATCAGCCACCGCGATTGTAAGAATGACTCGTGAGAGGTTGAGCAATTATCCAGATACAATTTTGCGTGATGAAAATCTGACTGCCGCGGGTGTGTACGAAGCAGGCATGCAGGGAGACGAACTCGGAATTGAGGTCTTTAGAACGGTCGGCGCTTACCTTGGAGCGGGAATAGCAAATCTAATAAACATTCTCGGACCAGAACTGATCGTAATTGGGGGAGGTGTCGCCAATGGTTGGACGTTATTTGAAGAGGCAATGCGGGAGCAGGTGTTGCAACGTGCCTTCCGTGCGTTGACGCCTGCGGTTGAAATCAAACCCGCAGAGTGCGGAGATAATGCAGGGCTATTAGGAGCGGCGCGTCTGGCGTGGACGTCAGAAAAATTTCAGATTTGAGATTTCAGATTTAAGATTATCCGTGGTCCGTGGTCAGTAGTCAGGAACATAGGGCCTATAGGACGTATTCGACCTATTGCTGCGCACAACTGACAATCTTAAATCTTCAATCTGAAATCTGAAATTTAACCGGCCGATCCAGGCCTTCGTCTAATGACCGCACTAATCATTCACGGACACTTCTATCAACCACCACGCGAGAATCCCTGGACGGGTGAGATCGATAGACAACCGAGCGCCGCACCCTATCACGATTGGAATGAGCGAATTCATAGTGAGTGTTACGGACCAAACGCCTTTGCGCATATCGGAACCGAGACGGAAGTAATCAACAATTACCGCAACATTAGTTTCAATTTCGGTCCCACCTTATTCTCCTGGCTCGAAACACATCAGCCACGCACTTACAAGCGTGTCATCGAAGCTGATCGACAAAGTGCATCGACACGATCGGGACACGGCAACGCGATCGCGCAAGCCTACGGTCATGCAATTTTGCCCCTCTGCAACGATCGCGATCGACTAACTCAGGTTGCGTGGGGGATCTCCGATTTCCAGTTTCGCTTTGGTCGTAATCCAGAATCACTCTGGTTACCTGAAACTGCGTGCAATGACGAAACCCTGGCATTGCTGATTGAGCAAGGGCTGCGTTACGTAATCTTAGCCCCGGAACAAGCGGGTCACGTGCGGAAAAAACGCGGTGAAAGGTGGATTGCAGTTCCAGCCGGCGGTATAGATACCACTCGCGCGTACAAGTACACGCATAAAGACGATGCAACTCGATCGATCGCAGTTTTCTTTTATCACGGCGGGTTAGCGCGAGCGATTGCCTTTGAAAAAGCACTGACTTCAAGTAGCGGCCTGGTTGATCGTTTCGTTGAAGTCGCGCGAACTGGAGATCTGGTGAACGTCGCGACTGATGGTGAAACATATGGTCATCATTTCAAGTTTGGTGATCTGTGTCTCGCCCACGCTCTTGAAGTTGAAGCGAAACGATCGGGATTTTGGATCACCAACTACGCGGAATATCTGGATCGTCATCCGCCAGAATTTGATGTAAAGATCGGTCTTGGCGAGTTTGGTGAAGGCAGCTCCTGGAGTTGTGCGCATGGTGTTGGCAGGTGGACGCGGGATTGCGGTTGCTATACAGGCGGCCAGCCGGGCTGGAATCAGCAATGGCGGGAACCACTTCGCATTGCACTCAACTTTTTGCGGGATTCAGCCGCGAACAACTTTGAGGATTCAGGCACTGACCTGTTTCGAGATCCGTGGGAAGCCCGCAATGAATACATTCAAGTGTTACTGAATCCGGACTCGTGGTCGAAGTTTTTATCAGCTCAGCAATCGCGAGTGCTTTCAACCACTGGAGAAGCGCGCGCGAGAACTCTTCTCGAAATTCAAAGGTTCTCGTTGTTTATGTTCACAAGCTGCGGCTGGTTCTTCTCTGACCTCGCGGGCATCGAAACCGTTCAGATTCTTAGATACTCTGCACGCGTACTTGAGTTGGAGAAGGAACTTGGCATACATAGCTCCCGAAGTCAGTTTCTTGAAATGTTGGCTGAAGCGAAGAGTAATGATCCGAGGAAAGGAAATGGCGCGGAGATCTTTGTGAGGTTTGCTGAACAGGACAGGACTGCCGACCCTACGGTCGTGTAGATTGGGATCTTCATTAGCTCTTTTTCGTGTACTTCGTGTGATTCGTGGATCGTTGTTGCAGGTTACATAAGAGACGGTCCACGAATTACACAGCAGCGCGGGTTTGACTGAAGGTTGATGCCAAAAAAATCAACGAGCGGAAAGCCTCAGGGAAAAAGGCGCAAGGGTGTTAGTGCTGTGACCTCATCTCGTCTCGACACACAGGATCTGAATCGTCTTATCGCACTCCGGCACAACGATCCACATCACATACTTGGCGTTCATACCCAGGGCGATACGCAGACCATCCGGGTCTTTCGTCCGGATGCTGAGTCAGTCGAAGTGCAAATTGGAAAGAGCCGTCGCTCTTCGATGCTTAAAATCCATCCAGCGGGTCTCTTTGAGTTTTCATATCCCAAATCGGAGAACAGCACCTCCTATAGACTCATCGTGCACGAGCCAGGCGGTTTTGTCAGGACGTTGCGTGATCCTTACTCATTCCCTCCTACGATTGGCGAATTAGATCTTCATCTCTTCGGCGAAGGAAAGCACGAGGAGATCTATAACAAACTCGGCGCGCACGTTACGAAGATTGGTCGTGTCAGTGGGGTCGCATTTGCGGTGTGGGCGCCGCACGCTGCAGGCGTCAGCGTTGTCGGTGACTTCAATAATTGGGACGGGCGCTTGAATCAAATGCGAATGCTTGGAGGTTCGGGTGTTTGGGAGATATTTATTCCAGACTTCGCGCCCGGCATGCTCTACAAATTCGAGATACGAGGTCGTCGCGGTTTACCGTTCTTGAAAGCCGATCCCTACGCCCAACTCGCTGAAGTTCCTCCGAACACCTCCTCGATCGTCTATCAATCAAATTACAAGTTCCAGGATGCCAAGTGGATGAGGTCCCGAGCGAAGAGTGAACCGTTTCGCGAACCAATGTCGATCTATGAAGTTCACTTCGGCTCATGGCGTCGAAAAATCGAAGAAGACAACCGGCCCTTAAATTACCGTGAGATGGCCGAGGCTTTGGCGAACTACGTCACGGAACTAGGCTTTACGCATGTCGAGTTTCTTCCTTTGAAAGAGCATCCGTATGGTCCTTCGTGGGGATATCAAGTTAGTTATTACTACGCGCCATCAGCTCGATATGGAACACCAGACGACCTGCGATACCTGATCGACTACCTGCATCAACGCGGGTTAGGAGTGATCATGGATTGGGTGCCAGCTCATTTTCCGAAAGATGCGTTTGCTCTCGGCCGTTTTGATGGCTCCGCATTATATGAACATCTCGACCCGCGGAAGGGCGAGCATCCTGACTGGGGCACCTACATCTTTAATTACGGTCGCAATGAAGTTCGCAATTTTCTGATGGCCAATGCACTCTACTGGTTCAAGGAATTTCACATCGATGGGTTGCGCGTGGACGCTGTCGCTTCGATGCTTTACCTCGATTACAGCCGTAAAGAAGGTGAGTGGATTCCCAACAAATTTGGTGGACGTGAAAACCTCGAAGCGATCTCATTTCTTAAGGAGCTAAACGAGACTACCCACCGATCGTCACCAGGAATAATGATGATCGCCGAAGAGTCGACGGCATGGCCCGCAGTTAGCCGACCGGTTTACGCCGGCGGCCTTGGGTTCGATTTCAAGTGGAACATGGGTTGGATGCACGACACTTTGAAGTATTTCCAAACCGACCCACTCTTTCGTGCTGGTAATCACAACGCGCTGACTTTTGGACTGCTCTACGCATGGAGTGAAAACTTTATTCTTCCGTTTTCTCATGACGAAGTGGTGCACATGAAAGGCTCGTTGCTTAATAAGATGCCCGGGACAACTCAGCAGAAGTTTGCAAACCTGCGGGCGCTGTATGGGTACATGTGGGCGCATCCCGGAAAGAAGTTGTTGTTCATGGGTGGAGAGTTGGGACAGTGGCGAGAATGGACGGAGACACAGAGCTTAGACTGGCATCTTCTTGAAGATAATCTGCACAGCGGACTGCAGAAACTAACGCGCGACCTAAACCGAGTTTACAGTTACCGCAAAGCGCTTTGGCAGTGTGACTCAGAATCTGAAGGCTTCGAGTGGATCGACGTTAACAATGCAATGGAAAACATCGTGGCGTTTGTACGGAAGCCTCAAGACGACGCGAATGAATTAGTTTGCGTCGGGAATTTTTCGGCGGTGTCACGCAAAGGGTACAGATTGGGGTTACCACGAGCAGGTAAGTACAAACGGATAATGAATACCGATGATCAGGTATATGGTGGAAAAGGAAAGCGTGTTCCCGAGGCGTTTGAAAGCGAGAGCGTGGCCGCAGTTGGACGTGACAATTCAGTCGCGATCGATTTGCCGCCGTTAAGTACGTTGTGGTTTGAGTTGGAGTAGTTTGAGTCGTACTTTTCGTGTGTTTCATGTTGATTCGTGGATCGTTTTCTCACCGCCGAGACGCAGAGAACGCAGAGGATGCGCAGAGAAGAATCCATGCCTGAATGGTCTGTCCTTCGAAAACAGTTTCCTGTCACGGAGCGTTCGGTTTATCTGAACACTGCTGCCGCAGGTCCGTTGGCTGTATCCACTCAACAAGCTGCCAGCGAGTATTACCAGTTGATGATGAACGACGGCGATGTCCATTGGGACGATTGGTTGGCACGACGCGAAGCAATCAGGGCGCAGGTTGCGAGTTTTATTAACGCCGAACCTGACGAGGTCGGGTTCACGACCAACACTTCAAGCGGGATGAACCTGATTGTTGATGCTTTGGAGCATCATGGCGAAGTCATTTCAAACGATCTGGAGTTTCCGGTCACGATTATTCCGTGGATGCATCGTCGCATTCCGGTCCATATCGTTAAGTCAGTTGACGGAGTGGTGACAACTGAGGCGCTGAGACGTGCAAGAGACATTCGGAGTGGAGTCATTTCTATCAGCTATGTGCAGTACTCAAACGGTCTGCGTGTAAATCTACAGGAACTCGGCGAAAACAAAGGAGAGCACGCGTTAGTTGTGAATGCTAGTCAGGCAGCAGGCGCGTTTGAAATCGACGTAAAGCGAATGAAGATCGATGCGTTATGTTCGACTGGTCACAAATGGATGCTTTCTGGATACGGCTCCGGCTTTGTTTACATCAGCAGAGAACTTCAGGCTCAGTCCAAACCACGCATGATTGGTTGGTTAAGTGTGCAGGATCCTTATGGGGACAGGAACAACGAGGTGCATCTGCGGCATGATGTTTCGGCCCGTGCGGAACTTGGATGTCCGCACTTTCCGGGGATCTTTGCGCTGGGCGCATCAGTAGAGATGATGCAGAGCATAGGATTGAAATCGATCGAAGAGCGTGTGCTGGAATTAAGTCAGTACCTGACGAATCGATTAACTGAGACTGGTTGGAGGGTTCTCTCGCCGCTGAAGGAGGAATCTTTCAGATCAGCGGAGACCTTGGTTGCTGCGGAGAATCCTGCGCAAGTGGTTTCTGCACTTGCAGTACACAAAGTCCTGGTAACAGAAAAACCGCAAGGCTTCAGAGTGGCGACTGACTTCTTTAATAATGAAGATGATGTTGAGAAGTTGATCGAAGCGTTGAAGCCGTGACTTCTAAACCAACCTTAACCAGAATAGCGCAGTTGGGAAGGGGGCAAGCGGCGAACTCAACCAACAAACCCAACCAGACCCCGAGCGCGCCCCCGCAGGTTCCAAGCCCTCACCTTTGAAAAACATTAGCTCACCAAAAGAACTAGTTCAGGTCAGGGGCTTGGAACCTGCGGGGGCGCGCTCGGGGTCTGGTTGGGTTTGGCTTGAGTTTGGTCGCTTGCCCCCTTCCCAACTGCGCTTTCAATTGTGGTTTGTAGTTGGTACCCCTTCCCAACTGCATTGTTCTATCAGACTATTTCTTAGGCTTGCGTTTGCTTTTGGCGCTCGGTTTCTTGGTTTTACTTGCGGCCTTCGGTAAAACTTCTGCGGTCTTATCACTCGCAAACGTCTTCTTCGCTAACGCCACAAACTTGTGCATGATTGGCGACTCGTAACCACCACTAAGCTGCGCCAATCCCAACTCCCAATTGATCTCCGCACCTTCGATCCACCAGCGAACAAGTCGCCCCTTTTCGACTTCTTCTCGCACTGATTCAAACGGAACAATCCCCACGCCCATGTCCTCTTCGACCATCCGCCGAATTGCTGCCTGCCTGCTCAGCTCCATCGCGACCTTCAGCGTTACGCCAGCTTGCGCAAAAAACTGATCGATAAGGCGTCGCGTATTTCCGCCTCGCTCTCCCAGAATGAGTCGCTCCCCGGCAAGTGTGTAGGCACTGATCGTTTTCTGTTTGGCCAACTTGTGATGAGGCGAAGCAATGGCCACGAGTTGGTCTTCACTGAGTCGTTCAGTTTGTATGCCGCGCGCGTCAACGGGTAAAGAGACAAAAGCAATATCAAGCTCCCCGGCAAGAATCTGTTCCACCAGTGCCTCGCTTGTTCCTGAGATGACCGCGACTTCAGCACGTGGATGTTGTTTGCGGAGTTCCGTGAGAATCGCCGGCAGTTGATCGGTCAGCACCATTGCCGAGGCACTTCCAATACGCAATCGTCCACGTTCGGCGCCGGCAAGTTCTGCAATCTCATCGACGGCCGCATCGTGCTCTCTCAAAATTTGACGCGCTCGCCGGAGCAAATGCTCGCCGGCTTCAGTCAGAATCACGTGCCGGGGCGCGCGCACAAATACCTTGGCTCCAATTTCATTTTCGAGCTGACGGATTTGCATGCTGATGGCGGCCTGGGTTACGTGCACCCTTTGTGCGCCGGATGTGAAAGTTCCAGACTCCGCGATGGCAACGAATGCCCTCAGTTGTCGAATCTCCACGTTAGTCTCCGCATATCACGATGGGTTATCGGAATAATAAAATCTTTTAGTTTCCATTATAAGTGCAGTACACCTAGAATGAGCAACCACGAATTCAGACCACTTCAATTGAGCCCGAACCTGCCAAAACTGTGAGCACTGAACGACGACAGGACGATTTACTGAATGCGCGCCGGATGAGGGCGCAGCACGCAGTCGTCGGCGTGGATGGCGGAGGAACGAAAACCGAAGCCGTAATCATGGATGCGGACTTTCGCGTTATTGGCGAAGGTCGCTCGGGTGCTTCGAACCCGCTGAGGGTGGGCATTACGAATGCGGCAGCTGCGGTTCGAGAAGCAATTGACAGTGCGTGTGCAGCGGCAAAAGTCCGTCGAACTGATCTCGTGGCAGCGGAGGTGGGTTTAGGCGGTGCAAGACGAAAAGAGTTGCGCGAACGAATGCGTGAAACTCTTTTGCCTCTTGGCATTCACGATCTCGAGGTCGTCACCGATGCGGACATTGCTTTGTACGGAGCGACCGATGGCGCGCCGGGACTGGTGGTGATTGCGGGCACTGGATCCATCTGCTGTGGAATGAACGCGCGAGGAAAAAAGTTTTGCGCGGGCGGCTGGGGACCTGTTGCTGGTGACGAAGGCGCTGGAGCCTGGATTGCGCGACGGGCGTTGCGGGCAATTGCGTGGGCCTCAGACGGCCGTGGTCCACAAACTCTATTGACCGAACTCGCCTGTAACTACTTCCACGTGTCGACCGCTGACGACCTTACCACAGCGATTTACGCCCCAACCATCACCAATGAGCGCATCGCCGGTTTCGGCAAGGATGTTGTGGAAGCAGCGAAGAAAAAAGATCCAATTGCAGAAGGGATCATCCTTGAAGGTGGGAGAGAACTCGGATTGGCTGGCGTCGCTGTGATAAAGGCGCTGCAGATGGAAAGAGAAGAGTTTCAGATTGCTTACGTCGGTGGCGTGTTTCGCGCGAGTGGGGAAATGATGCTGAAACCGCTGAAAGCCGAAGTACAAAGAGTTGCTCCTCGTGCCTACTTTGAGCCGCCGCATTTCGCTCCGGCGGTCGCGGCCGCTAGAATGGCTCGCGAACGAATTAATCACATCGCTCTCGCGGTCTAGCCTACAGACCAGATGAACACCGAAAACGTCGATTCACTTCCAATAACAGAACAAGCGAATCCCCGATCAGAAAACCTTAGTTCACTCTCCTCTGCCGAGATTGTGCAGCTGATGAATGACGAAGATGCGACTGTTGCTGATGCAGTCAGACGTGTCCTTCCGAGCATTGCAATGGCTATTGAGGCGATTGTGCAGAGATTGAAGTCAGGCGGTCGTCTTTTCTATATCGGCACCGGGACGTCTGGCAGGTTAGGTGTACTAGACGCGTCTGAGTGTCCTCCAACTTTTGGTGTGCCGCCTGAGTTAGTGCAGGCTGTCATCGCCGGCGGTTATGACGCTTGCTATCGTGCTGTAGAGGCTTCTGAAGATGATGCACGTGCGTCTGAGACAGATTTGCAGGAGCGTTCGTTTGGTTCAGGTGATGCTTTGGTTGGAATCGCAGCGTCAGGTAAAACGCCGTACACGGTCGGTGCGATTGCGTTTGCCAGGCAACTCGGCGCGTTTACGGTTGGCTTAACCTGTGTTCCCAACTCTCCAATTACGCACGCGGCTGAAGTCAGCATCGTGCCCGTCGTTGGACCAGAGATTGTCACCGGTTCCAGCAGATTGAAAGCCGGCACTGCACAGAAGATGGTCCTTAATATGATTTCAACGGCCACAATGGTTCGACTTGGATATGTAAGCGGCAATCGGATGTCGAACTTGCAGGCGAAGAACTCCAAACTCCGAGACCGTGCGTTGAGGATATTGATGCAGGAGACCGGGTTGGATTCTGATAGGGCAGCGACGCTTTTTCAGGAATCTGAGAATAATTTGAGTGTGGCCTTGGTGATGGCAAAGGCAAACGCATCCAGAGATAAAGCAGCCGAGGCATTGAGTGCAACCAAAGGAAATGTAGGAGACGCGATAAAGCTTTTAGGGCAGGTGAAGTAGCTTCACTCCGCTAGGAGTGGAATGTTTATAGCTCGCGACGTCAGATACTTCCGGCTCCGTTCGGAAGAGCGGCAAAACGATCGGGACTGGAATCGAACCAAAGGCCGCTCTTCCGAACGGAGCAGGTTCTGATTTGCGGCGGTGGCTATAAACATTCCACTCCTAGCGGAGTGAAAGCGCCCCCTAATCAAATTCGCCAATCGCCAATCGCAAATCGGCGACGTTATGAAGCCCCTCGATCTAATCATCATCTTCGGTTACCTGATCGGCATTGTTGTCTTTGGAACCTGGTTTGGCCGAAAGCAGGAAACAACCAAGGATTACTTCCTCGGTGATCGATCGGTGCCGTGGTGGGCCGTAGCGTTTTCCATTGTGGCTACCGAAACATCAACCATCACTTTCATTTCCGTTCCCGGAATCGCTTTCGCGCGTGGCGGGAATTTCCAGTTCCTCCAGCTTGTCTTTGGCTACCTTCTTGGTCGCGTCGTCATTTCTCTGTTGTTTATTCCTTCATACTTCCGCGGCGAGTTGATGACAGTCTATCAACTTCTGGATCGCCGATTTGGCGGCAAGATCAAAATGCTTGCGGCATCGCTGTTCGTAGTGATGAGAAACATCGCTGACGGAATTCGCCTGTTGCTGACTGCAATCGTACTGGCGGCCGTCTATGTTTCATTTCAGCCAACAGCGAATGTTGAAATGATCACTATCGTTTCAGTTGTTTTGATCGGCCTGGCAATGCTGGTGTTCACGTACTTCGGCGGAATGGAGGCGGTGATTTGGGTCGAAGTAGTTCAGCTGGGAATTTACATCGCGGGCGCTCTAGCTGCGGCGCTTGTTCTAATTAGTTCGATCAACGGCGGGCTCGCAACGGCAAACAGTCTGGCGCTTCAATACGGCAAGTACTCATTATTTGATTTCTCGTTGGACTTCACGAAGACCTATACGTTCTGGTCAGGTTTGCTTGGCGGTTGCTTTCTGACGATGAGTACGCACGGAACAGATCAGTATCTTGTGCAGCGATATCTATGTACCGACCGACCAAAACGCGCCGTCGTGGCATTGCTTACCAGCGGCGGGATCGTCCTGGCACAGTTCATTGGTTTTCTCTTTATCGGTGTTTTATTGTTCGCGTTTTATCGACCCTTCGCCAGTCCGGAATACGCTACAGCCGCATCCGCGGCATTTCCGTTTACAGGCGGCGATCGTGTTTTTCCCGATTTCATCACGCAACATTTACCGACCGGACTATCTGGTCTGGTGGTCGCTGCGATCTTTGCAGCCGCGATGTCTTCATCGCTTAATTCCATTGCCGCCACTGCTGTCAACGATCTTTACAAACCCTTCAAGCCGAATCGCGATGACAAACATTATTTGAAGGTGTCGCACGTGCTGACTTTGGTTTGGGGAATAGTACAGATCGGCGTGGCACTGATCGCGCGCAACCAGGCTGGTTCGGCATTGAGCCAGGCGCTCTCGATTGCTTCACTGATTAACGGCCCGGTGCTTGGCGTGTTTTTGGTTGGAACATTTTTGCGAAGAGTCAGCCAGCCTCCTGCGTTGATTGGAATGCTCGCGAGTATCGCCGCGATGTTGTACGTCTTCTTTGCAACCAAAATTGCATGGACATGGTACGTGCTTTTGGGCAGCCTGATTACTTTGGTGGTGGCATGGGTGGCGAGTTTTGCGTTTAGTCCGGCGCCCGAGTCTATGCGTGATGAATTATCACCGGTGGTAGTTAGCGAGGAGTAGGCGGAATCGCTCTGCGCATCTCAGCGTACTCTGCGTCTCTGCGGTTCAATAAGTATCCAGGGCACCAAAAAACCGCGGAGACGCAGAGTACGCTGAGTTACGCAGAGAGAAGCTCAATAAGAAATGAAAGTCAGACTTAACAACAGATTCCAACACCATATAGGTTTGATATCAACCATATTGTTGTGCGTTTCGCTTTTGGTAAGCTCAGTCCGTTCGCAGAAGACTCTAACGCCTGCACCATACAACGTTGAACCGTCACCTTCCGCAGTCAAATGGGCCCATGAGCAACTGAAGCGGATGTCCCTCGACGAAAAGATTGGTCAGCTCCTTTCTGTAGGCGTCAACGCGACATTTCTCAATCAGGACAGTGAGGCGTTCCAAACACTCAAACATCAGGTTGAGGATCTTCACATTGGCGGCATCATCTTATTTCGCGGCCCCGTCTACGAATCTGTGATTCTAGTAAACAGAATGCAGGAGCTCGCACATTACCCGTTGCTCATCTCTGCTGATCTGGAGTCCGGATCGGGAATGAGGTTCGACGATACTGTCAGTTTCCCCTGGAACATGGCAGTTGCTGCAACCGGTAATCCGGATTATGCGCGGCGACAAGGCGAGATCACTGCTCGTGAAGCGCGCGCTATGGGAGTCCAACACGTCTTTGCGCCGGTTGTCGATGTCAACAACAATGCTGCCAATCCAGTTATAAACGTCCGGTCTTACGGTGAAGACGCGGCTGACGTTGCTCGCTTCGCTGCCGCTTTTACCAAAGGAGCGCAAGCTGGCGGAGTCATCGCTACAGCAAAACACTTTCCGGGCCACGGCGACACGGCAGTTGATTCGCATCGAGGTCTGCCCGAGATCAATGTTGCTCGTAGTCGTTTGAACTCTGTTGAGCTAATACCATTCGAGGCTGCAGTCAAAGCGGGTGTAGGTTCCGTGATGGTCGGACACATCGCTTTGCCGCAAATAGATTCGTCGCCGATCAAACCTTTACCAAAAACGGTAAAGTCCAAACCAACCGACACCGATGAGGCGAGTGAGATCACAGAAGAAAAAGCTACGATGCCCGCAACGATGTCACCTGTTATCGGCGGCATTCTGAAAAACGATTTGAACTTCAAAGGAATGATCGTTACTGACGCACTCGACATGAGTGGCTTAACGATTTATTTCAGTCAGGACGAAGCTGCGGTTCGGGCGCTTGAAGCAGGCGCCGATATGCTTTTGAAGCCGTCAGATGTCGAAGCGGCATTTCGAGGCGTTCGGGATGCAGTGAAGAATGGTCGTTTGACAGAAAAGAGAATTGACGAATCGGCGCGCAAAGTGCTCGCAGCGAAATATGATCTCGGTTTGGTTGCGCAGAGACTGGCACCGATAGAGTCAATCGATCGTACGGTTGCAAGCAGGGAGGCCAGAATGTTGGCTACAGAAACTAGCGAACATGCAATCACTCTGGTACGAGATCAGGACAAACTCATTCCAATCAATGCACTGAAACCTGATGCGAAGGTTCTAAACATTGCAATTACCAACGGGGACGATCGACTGTCTGTAGCAAACTCTTTCGTGACGCGCCTGGCTCAGTCAGGACGAAAGGTAGACACAATCGCGCTTGATGATCGTTCGTCAGAAGCTGAAGTTCGGAAAACAACCGAAGCGGCAAAATCCGCTGATCTAATCATCGCATCCTTGTACGGAAAGGTTCGCACCGGCCAGGTGAGAAGTGCTGGTCTGCCCGACTCCGGTTCGAGAGTCCTGAATGAATTGATCGGTAGCAAAACACCAATCATCGCGATCAGTTTCGGCAATCCATATCTACTCGAGCGTTTTCCGGGTCTACGAACGTACATGGTTGCTTATGGCGACATGCCAAGTCTTCAGCAAGCCGCAGCCCGTGCGTTGCTGGGCGAGATTGATGTTGTTGGGAAGTTGCCAATTTCATTACCAGGGCTTTATCCACGCGGGACTGGGATACAGTTAAAGGCTGTATCAAAATCTAGTGACTCGAAATAGAAGTGGCGCTCGTGTTTATTGACGAGAGTCTCAAACAACTCTGCTAACAGAACAAGTAAGTAAGAAGGGCGGTTTACCCCCGCTGGTTGCCCAACTCAGACCATCGGGGTAATTGAAGGTCAGACAGCGGGGGTAGTCTCTTGTACTTTTCTCTCTTGCACTCTTGCTTTTGAAGTTTTATTTGTTGCATTTTTTTCGGCAGGATCCGTCCAGCGCATTCAAGTTTCGCACTGATTCAAACTAAGATGATTCCCGTACGACAAGTCTTTCTCACATTTCTAATTCTTCTAGTCTCAAGCCAATCTCTTCGCGCGCAACCGCCCCAAGTCAAACCCGAACTTGTCTCGGTCTCTTCGTCTCAACTCTCTTTGATGGATAACGTGATCCAGGAAGCGATCAACCAGCACAAGCTCCCTGGCGCCGTCGTTCTCGTAAGTCGCAAAGGCAAAGTCGTTTGGAAAAAAGCATACGGGGCGCGGGCGATTGAGCCGACGCGCGAGTCGATGACGGTCGATACTATCTTCGACTTGGCAAGCCTTACCAAAGTTGTAGCGACTGCAACCAGCATCATGATCCTCGTGGAACGCGGCAAAGTGCGATTAGACGATCCCGTTTCCGTTTACATTCCCGAACTGAAGGGCGAGGGCCGAGACAGAATTACGATTGAGGAACTCTTGATTCATAAATCAGGATACGCGCCTGACTTTGATCTGCGCGAACAATGGGGTGGTTACGATGAAGCCATCAAGCATCTGATAAAAGAGCCCCTCCGCACACCGCCAGGCACTCGCTTCGTATATAGCGATATCAATTACATCGCGCTAGGTGAGGTTGTACATCGAGCCAGTGGAATGACACTCGATCAGTTTGCGCAAAAGAATATTTTCCAGCCGCTCGGCATGCGCGACACCGGCTTTCGACCAGCGCATTCTTTGACTACTCGCATTGCTCCCACCGAGAAACGCCGTGGACAACTGAATTATCTTGGCGACTCCGAAACAAATGCGGGCCCGGACGCTGATGTTTGGTTACGTGGGCAAGTGCACGATCCGACCTCGTTTCGGATGAATGGAGTCGCCGGCCATGCTGGTCTGTTCTCCACCGCAAGTGATTTGTCGGTTTATTGTCAGATGATCCTTAACGGTGGGCAGTATGGCGGAGTTCGCATTCTTGCGCCTGCAACAGTCGCTGAAATGACACGGCCTCGTTTGGTGACGAGCACCGGCGGAACTCGCGGGCTTGGTTGGGACATCGACACTAGCTTTTCAAGTAATCGCGGAGATATTTTCCCCCTGGGCTCTTTTGGTCACACCGGATTTACCGGCACGTCAATCTGGATCGATCCATCCAGCCAAATGTTTTTGATCTTTTTGAGTAATCGAGTGCATCCGAACGGCAAGGGCGATGTTGGTCCGCTGCGCGGCCGGGTTGCATCCATAGTTGCATCGTCAGTCACTGACAATATCGCAATCGATGCAGCGCGAAAACAATCCGCGACCTACTATGCCGACGTCGTGAAGGCTCTTGAGAAGACAGCAAACGAGACTCCAATTTCGGCCAAAGTTCTAACCGGTATCGACGTGCTTGAACGAGATAACTTCAAACAGCTTGCAGGGTTGCGAATTGGGTTGGTGACTAATCAAACAGGTCGCGATCGTGAGGGTAAATCTACAATCGACATTCTAAACAAAGCGCCTGGTGTGAAGTTGGTCGCACTTTTCTCCCCCGAACATGGAATACGTGGAACCGCTGATGAAAAAGTTTCTGATTCCAAAGATGAAGCAACCGGGCTACCCATTTATTCGTTGTACGGTGAGACGAGCCGTCCAAAACCGGAGCAGCTAAAAGATCTTGATGCTCTCGTCTTCGATATTCAGGATATTGGCGTTCGCTTTTGGACGTACAGTTCGACGCTCGGTTACTTGCTCGAAGAAACCGCCAAGGCCAAGTTGCCGCTGTTTGTTTTGGATCGTCCAAATCCGATTGGTGGCCTTGATGTTGAGGGACCAATTGCTGATGCTGACAAGCTATCGTTCACTGCATATCACACGATCCCGACACGTCATGGAATGACATTCGGCGAATTGGCGCAGCTCTTTAACAAGCAAAGAAATATCGGCGCAGACTTACGGGTGATCAAGATGGAAGGCTGGCAACGCTCCATGTGGTTTGATCAAACAAACCTCATCTGGATCAATCCTTCACCAAACATGCGTAGCTTGAGTGCAGCGACGCTTTACCCTGGCATCGGGCTACTTGAGACGACGAATGTTTCAGTGGGTCGAGGTACTGATACGCCCTTTGAAGTATTGGGTGCACCCTGGATTCGTGGAGATAAGCTTGCTGAATATCTCAATCAACGCGCGCTGCCAGGTGTGAGATTTGTGCCTCTGCGATTCACCCCGAAATCGTCAGTCTTTAAGGACGTGGAGTGTGAAGGCATTAATATCATCGTGACCGAGCGCGATCGATTTCGACCAATCTCGACAGGTGTAGAGATTGCCGTGGCACTTCGCATGCTTTATCCAAACGAATGGAAGATCGACAGCTATCTGCGTCTGCTCGTGAACGCAAGCGCGTTGGAACGTTTGAAGCGAGGGGATAGCGCGCGCGATATTGTTAATTCGTGGAATGCTCAACTCGAAGAATTTAGAAAAACGCGGGCCGAGTTTCTGCTGTATCAGTAATGTCCGACAAACTAAACTTCGTCGGACATAGTTGCACCCATCCACTTTCTCACCGAATTGATCAGGAAGATTTGGCTCGCCTTCTTTAATTCTTCAATCTTGATCGTCTGTTCTTCGATCTCGCCGTTTGAGATTAGTGCGTTGCGAAATGTTCCGGCGAGCAGTCCTGCTTCGATCGGCGGAGTTACCAGCTTGTTGTCTAATTCAACAACGACGTTCGCAATTGTGGATTCGGTAATTTCACCACGCTCGTTATAGAACAAGATATCGTCACAGTCAGGCTGAACCTGGAGTTCGGAATCGTAAAAATCTCGAAGTGTAGTCTTGTGGAAAAGGAAACGATCAGATGAGTCAACAGGCGAGCGAGCAAGAGCGAGCCGTAGGGAACAGCCGTAGTTAAGCTGCGATAGGTCACTGCAGTCCAAATAAATACTTCCGTCGTTCGTGAGTGTAACTTTTACTTTCCATTTGCCTTCTCGTCGTTTGTTTCGCAGTCCTTCCAACTGCGAAGTTATTTTGTTATCGAGACATTCGAATCCGAAATACGCGGCTGAATTTCGGAGTCGTTCAAAATGGCTGTCGAGCAAAAAGTATTCGCCCTCTTCAAGCAAGATCGTTTCGAATAACTTGAACGTCTTTGGTGCGATACTGAGAAAGTGCGCTTTGGCAAGGCATTCTTCGTATTCACTATCTGCGGTCGAGTCGATAGTAATGCCGCCACCGACACGAAACGTCGCTTCTCCTCGATGCTTGTCTAAAACAACCGTTCTGATCGCAACGTTGAATGTGCAGTCTCCACCTGGTCTCAACAGACCGATGGTGCCGGTAAAGGCACCACGAGGGCTCCTCTCAAGTTCGCGAATGATCTCCATCGTTCGAATCTTTGGCGCGCCGGTGATTGAACCGCAGGGAAATAGAGCTCGCATCAAATCAACGAGGCCAATCCCAGGTTTCAAGATCGATTCAACTGTTGAGGTCATCTGCCAAACAGTCTCAAAGCGTTCAATGTCAAAGAGTGATTTCACGCTGACGCTTCCGTTTACCGACACCTTGCCGAGATCGTTTCGAAGTAGATCGACAATCATTACGTTCTCGGCTCTGTCTTTACTTGAAGTGGCCAACCATGATGCGAGCGCCTGGTCCTCTGCGAACCATCGACCCCTCTTGATTGTTCCTTTCATTGGACGAGCACGAACGACACTGCCGTTTCTTTCGAAGAACAGTTCGGGTGAGATGGATAGGATTTGATAGTCACCAATGTCGAGAAACGCTGAGAATTGTGCACCCTGCGCGAGGCACAGATCTTGGTACCAGGTGAGTGAGTCGCCGGAGAAAACAGAATTGAGCGGAATCGAGAAATTCACTTGGTATGTGTGTCCCGCGGCTATCGACTCGCGGATCCGATCAATCGCCGTGTCGTATGTACCTCGCGAGATCTGGGTTGACCACTCGCCCGCTGAATATGAACCCACATGAAAAGGAAGTCCTGCTTCGGAGATTGATGGAAACACTGCTGCCCATGCGAGAGGCAGTGATGATGGGGAGTGAGTCAAGAACGCAGGATCGAAGACCGGTGCGGCTTCATAACACAGGAGCAGAGCCACATAATTCCCGGCCAATGCCGCCTTTTCTGCGCATTGCAATAAAGGTATTACTTCATCAAGATTCCTTGCGGTCAGGATTGACGAAGGTCTCGAAAACGATGCTGACCAGCCATTGCAGCTTCCCGGCCATCCGAAAAGGGAGGTGCCTATTTCTTGAGTTTGGGCGGTCCCGACTGCGATTTCTTTCATCAGAGATCCTTATCAAAAGGATAAGAACATTTAGCTACCATTATCTCGGCGCAAAAACTATAATCGCGAGCATATCGATGCGAAAATAAATTTAGCATCGGGTCACGCGCCATATCTTTAAAGGAAAAACCGGAAACTATTTTTCGCCCGAAGCTAACGAGCATCGTCATTCCGCTTGGAAGGCTCGTGTGCTTTTGCGTGGACTTTATCGTCTCGGAAAATAGATTCGTGATTTCCGCGGGTCCATTTAAGAGAAGGAGTTTCAGGTAACTGGAAAGCCTTTGCAACTTAGGGAACTCTCGAGCAGACGAACCTGGAGCATTCCGAGATCGACAACCTGCGGAGAGCCAATGAATCCCTTAACATAAAGAGCAGCGGGCGATGAGAAAGGCTTGGTGCACAAGGCAACGCGGAGCACAGCGATTGCCTGTAAAAGACTGATTGCTGTCAGTTATGACGACTCCCAGACAGAACTCCATCCAATCAGTCGCGGTACAGGCGATTTCACTGCGATATACGAGATTAGAGGGCTTTAAGTGATCAAATCGCTTAGCCCGCGGTGCGGACACTTTCTCCGAAAATCCAAACCGCGTCCATGTTTTCGAACAACTGCATATCCAAAGTCCGGGGATTGCTATGAGAGGTGCCTGTCCTGATTACACATCTGTTGAATTCTACTTGGCCAGGGCTTACAGGCAAGCCATGTTGCCACAGTTACCCGAATCATCATTCGTAAAGAGGAAAATATGAGACATCACATAGAGTTTGTACGCGTCGTGCTTTTTGTTATTGCGCTGCTCGTGATTGGATCGACTGCATCGGCGCAGGAGATTACAGGGAGTCTTGCCGGAACTGTTAAGGACGCGAATGGGGCTGCCGTTTCCGGTGCAATCGTGACGCTTACCGATACTGCTAAGAAGGTTGTGGCCCGAACCGTTACCACTAACGAGAACGGTGAATTCTCTGTAGCACTTCTCCCGGTTGCACTGTACGACCTGACTGTCGAATCTGCGAACTTCAAGAAACATGTGGAGACGAGTGTAAAAATAGGTGTGAATGAGCGGCGAACCGTCGATGTCGTTTTAGAGGCTGGCAGTATCTCTGAAACCGTCAACGTGACATCGGAAGCTCTGCAGGTGAACACTGTGTCGCCGGCGGCCACCAATATAATAAATGGGACTCAGGTGCGAGAGCTTTCTTTAAATAACCGCAACTGGGCGCAACTGATCACTCTGTCGCCCGGAGTTTCTGCAAACATTGCTGACCAGATTTATGTTGGGTCGACAAATCCAATTGGGCAGTCCAACGCACTGCAAATTGCTGTGAATGGCGTGCGGTCAAGTTCCAACACGTATACTGTCGATGGCGCGGATACGACGGACCGAGGCGCAAACCTTACAGTACAGACGTACCCCTCAATCGATGCAATTCAGGAATTCTCGGTTCTTCGTAGTCTATACCCGGCAGAGTCGGGGAGGAGCGCCGGAGGGCAGGTCAATGTTATTACGAAAAGCGGTTCAGCCGACTACCACGGTGATGTGTATGAGTTCTTCCGTAACGATTGGTTGAATGCCAATTCGTTCTTGACGAACCGTAACATTCCCTTTGGTAGGGATGCTGATGGAAAGGCCAATCGCGTTCCTTTCCGGTACAACAACTTCGGGGGCACGTTTGGAGGTCCAGTAATTTTGCCTCGATTCGGTGAAGGCGGACCTTCTTACAAGAAGTTCAAAAACACCTTCTTCTTTTTCTCAGAAGAGTTGAGACGAGTTATCGTCTATCCGACTTTTAGCACCACCGTACCAAATGCAAATCAACGCCAGGGGATCTTCGCTCAAGATGTTTGCATCGGCCCGGTTGCCAGTCCGTGTTCGACGATTCTACCGGCCGGCCAGCCACTACCCCAAAATCTAAGAAGTAAGCTAGCGTCTGCTTATGTGCAGGACATTTACAACAAGCTACCGCTGCCCGATTCTGCTGGGAATCTATTTTTCCCGGCGCGAGGCATTTTCAATTTCACACAAGAGTTGATCCGCGTCGATCACAAATTCAGCAACAACCTCTCAGTTTATTATCGTTTTGAAAACGACTCGATTCCGACCGTCGATCCAATCGGCGTGTTTGGTCAAGGAGCCGGACAGCCTTTCGTTTCGACTACCCAGACCAACTCTCCGGGACGCACGCACGTCGGCCGAGCAACATGGGTGCAGTCGCCCACAACCGTGTTTGAGTTCGGTGGCTCATACTCCTGGGGTGACGTGCCGAGTAAAGTCATAGGCCTCCTCGCCAATGAGAATTCACCGGATATTGCTGCAGCCGTACCGCAGTTAGCATTTCCAGTAACCAGGGGAAGAGTTCCGTCCATCTCCAACACTACCGCGGAACGAAATGGTTTTAACGGTTTGATTACGTTTGGACCATACAGCGATTTCTCATACAACAAGTCTGCGTTCGTTACAGTATCAAAGGTCTTTGGATCGCATACAACTAAGTATGGGTTTAATTTTGCGAAAATCAGAAAGCATGAAAACTCTCTGGGTGGGACGAATGAGGGAACGTATGGCGCAGTGTCTTCTACGCCGGCTAGACCTACGGGTACAAGCACAACCAACCAACTCTGGGCTAATTTCTTGATGGGTAACTTTCAATTCTTTAGACAGAATCAGTTTGACCTCACCGCCGATCTAAGTGCCTCAAGCGTAGAGGCATTCGCCCAGGATGAATGGCGGTTTAGGCCCAACATTACGCTCTACTACGGTATGCGCTTTTCTCGTTTTGGTCAGCCGTGGGACAAAAATGGCCGC
>DASYPT010000195.1:0-71540 GCA_036006355.1 Pyrinomonadaceae bacterium
AAGAGCCTCAACCCCGTAGAGTGTGCTTTGCAAAGCACGACCGGTTAGATATGCGCCCGCCAAACCGATCAGTGCTCCAATCAACGCCAACAACGAACCTTCTTTCAGTACCAGTTTGATTACTCTCGAACGTTGCGCACCTAGAGCGAGACGTACTCCGAATTCCTGAGTACGTTGAGTGACCGCAAATGCCATCACTCCGTAAATTCCGATTGCTGAAAGCACCAATCCCAGAACGGCAAACGACGCGAACAGCAACGTTCCAAGTCGATCAACTGCCAACGACTCACCCAGGATTTCATCCATCGTTTTCACACCGGCGATGGGAACATCCGGATCCACGACGTTGACGGCAGTCGCAAGACGCTTGACGATTTCCTGGGTGTCGCCGTGCGTGCGAACTGCAACTACACTCCATGGCCAGGGACTTTGCGCGAATGGAACATCAATTTCCGGATCGTCTGTCCCGCGAAGTTCCCCGACGCGAACGTTGTGGAACACACCGACGATCTGCCATTCAAGTGGTTCTTTTTTCGGCTCGCCTTCCCGCGAAAATTGATCGATGAGAATTCGCTGTCCAACCGGATTGACGCCGTTGAGATGTCGCTTTACAAACGCTTCATTTACCAGTGCCACTTTTTGAGTTTTTTCAGTATCAAACTCATTGAAGTCGCGCCCCTGAATAATTCGAATACCAAATGTCTGGTGATATTCAGGTGTGCCCGAAACAAAAGTTGCGCGCTGCGTCTGTGACGGGTCGGCAGGTTGGCCCACTACTCGAAACGGTCTGGCAAAGTTAGCGCCTCGCAACGGCATGGCTGTGCTAACTGCTGCTTTATCTACATTCGGAACCGACTTGATGCTGTCGAGAATGCGTTGGTAGTAGGTGATAGCCTGGGCATCGTCCTTGATCTTTCCTTCACCGACTGGCACGAAGAAAGTCACGACGTTTTCTGTATTAATACCGAGATCGCGATGACTGAGATTCCAAAAACTCCTTAACCAGAGCCCGCCTGCGGCAAGTAACGTTAGTGCAAGAGCAAACTCTGCAACGACCAGGACTTTTCGAGATCGCGACTGTGCACCGCCGCTACCCGTTCGTCCTCCCAGTTTCAAGACTTCAACAAGATTGAGACGCGATGCCTGCCAGGCGGGCGCCGTCCCAAATAACAATCCAGTCAACATCGTGAGCAAAACTGTAAAGGCGAGAACAGGCAAACTGATTCGAATGTCGGCTTCGGAAGGCAGTAGGTTTTCGGGCATGGCGAGAACAATGCCTTTAGTCATCCAGGCAGCGCACAACCCACCAAGTACACCTCCGGCAAGAGCAACCATCAGACTCTCAGTTATCAATTGCCCGAAGATGCGCCGCCGGCTTGCACCTAAGGCTGCGCGCAACGCAACTTCACGGCGGCGCGTCGTGGCCCTGGCAAGCATTAGATTTGCGACGTTGACGCAGCCGATCAGCAGAAGAAAGGCGACTGCGCCGAGGAGTAACCATAGATTCCGTTGCTTCTCTACGGGAAACCAATCCAGATGCAGCGGCTCAATGCTGACTCCGAGTTTTGCATTTGAGTTTGGAAATTCCTGCTGCAGTTGTTGCGCGATCCCGTCCATCTCGGCTTGTGCCTGTGCGATGGTTACGCCGTCCTTAAGCCGGCCCATGACAGAAATCCAATGCTGGTCATGAGTAACGTCGGCGGGAGCAAACGCTAAAGGAGCCCAAATCTGAAACGGCAAACGATCTTGATATCCCGGAGGTGTAACACCGACGACTGTGTATGGTTGTCCATTCACCCGTACATCTTTCCCAATGATGGTCGAGTCCGATCCGAAGTGATTTCTCCATAATCGATTACTCAGAATTACGACTTTGTCCTTCCCGGTTTGACCCTCCTCCGGGAGGAAATCGCGACCGAGAAACATTTTTGCGCCAACCAACCGGTGAAACCCTGGTGTTTGTGCAGAGCCCAAAACCTGCTCCGGATGATCGTTGGTCGAAACATTGATAGAGCCGCCAGTCCAGGCCTCTAGAGCCTGAAATGAGTGGCTTCGCTTTCTCCATTCGAAGAAATCGCCCGGTGAGACTTCGTTTCGAGGTTCACCTTGCACCTTCGACCAAACGACTACTAACTGGTCCGGCTTTGGATATGGCAGAGGTTCAAACAATGTTGCGTACACCACGCTGAAGATGGCTGTTGTTGCTCCAATACCCAGTGCGAGCGTAAGCACAGCAGTAAGTGTGAACCCCGGATTCTTGAGCAACGTACGCAGACCGTAAGTGATGTCTTGTTTGAACATGTCTCTCTATTTCCGATTTTCGATTGCCAATTGCCGATTTAGCTCAATCCCGACGTGCAAATTGGCAATTGGCAATCGGAGATCGGCAATGTTTTTATTCATATCTCAGCGCCACCAATGGATCGACTTTCGTTGCGCGCCGCGCTGGAACGTAGCAAGCAATGAAACCAACAACCCCCAACACGAGTGGCACTAAAACAAATGTCAATGGATCAGTCGGGCTGACTCCGAAAAGCAAACTCTGAATCAACCGGGTGACGGCATAAGCGGCCATCACTCCGAAAACCGCGCCGATGACTACGAGCAACATTCCCTGTCTAATCACCATCGTCAAAACGTCGAGTCTCTGAGCGCCCAGCGCCAGATGAATGCCAATCTCGCGAGTGCGTTGCGACACAGTGAATGCCAGCACGCCATACAACCCGATTGCCGCAAGCAGTAACGCGAGTGTTCCGAAGACTCCGAGCAGCACCACGGCAAAGCGTTGCGTCTCTAATGAAGATGCCACGCGCTCGTCCATCGTCTTAACGTCGTAAACAGGCTGATTAGGATCGACCGCCAGTATCTGCTCTCGGATGCGTGGGGTGAGCGCGCGAGGATCCCCAGTGGTACGAACAACAATCGTGGAAGCCGAGTAATAAGCCGGAAGATAAAAGGTCCCTTTCGACACTGTCGTTAGGTCCTTCAACTGAGCGGTTGCGCAAATGCCAACAACAGTCCACCATGGACCATTGCTTCCCCAACCGAGGCCCCCACCCAGCGCATCTCCATTGGGCCAATATCGCTTCGCCAGCTCTTCATCAACAATGGCCACCGAATTCGTTCCAAATTGGTTGGCGGTCCTCATGTCGGCGGGTTGAAAACCGCGACCTTTAAGAATTGGAAGACCTATCGATTGGAAATAGTCCCACGAAACGAATGCATAATCGGCGTGGGGAGGAGGGGCATCAGGTCCCGCTCTCCTGTCGCGGATTGAAAAAATTGAATTGTCGCCACCCGAAGTGAATGGCGTTTGGAAGGCTGTAGATGCGTGTTCAACTCCCGGTAAGGCTGAGATTCGGGCGAGGGTGTCGTCGTAAAACGCATCAACCTTGGCGCCCTTGTTGTATTGCGATCCGGGAAGGGCGAGTCGGAGAGTCAGGACGTTATGTGGATCAAAGCCTGGCTTAACGTCGAGAAGCTTGCCAAAACTCCGAACAAAAAGACCTGCTGAAACAAGTAACACGAGGGCGAGCGCGACTTCCGATACGACGAAACCTCGACGCAACCATTGTCGAGAAGAACTCGCTGAGTCACCTCGCTCGGCATCTTTCAACGATGAAACTAGATTCGTTTTTGAAGCAGTGACGGCCGGAACAATGCCAAAAACAAGTCCCGATGCAAGGGTTACGAGTACGCTAAATAGCAAGACTCTCAGATCGAGGTGGACTGCAGAAACACGTGGCAAAGTACTGGGTGCAAGCGAAAGGATTGCTTTCGTGCCCCAAAAGGCAAACAGAATCCCGAGCACACCGCCGATGATCGCAATAAGCAAACTCTCGGTGAGAAGTTGTTGAGCGATGCGCCATCGACCCGCTCCAAGTGCTGCACGTACCGCGATCTCACGTCCCCTAACTGATGCTCGCGCGAGTAACAGGTTGGCGACGTTTGCACATGAAATTAAAAGGACCGCGAGGACAGCGCACAACAACACAAACAATGGACGGCGAACGTCACTCACATATTCATCGTTCAACGATCTAACTTCAATTCCGAAACTGGTGTCCTTATCGCCGATCGAGCGAGCTACGCCAGTCATGATGGCTTGCGCCTGCTTAATGTTCGTTCCCTTTTTGAGGCGCGCTACCATTTGAAGAAACAGACTGCCGCGTCGTTGGAGTTCCATTTCCGTGAAGGCCATCGGGACCCACAGATCAAGATTGGGATAGATCTCCTCAATTCCACGGGGCGCCACACCGACAATCTGATAGCTCACGCCGTTTAGTTGGATTGAACTGTTAATTACAGACGCATTCGAACTAAAGATCCTTCTCCAGAGTGTTTCACTGAGAACCGCTACATGTTCGCCGCCAACACGATCTTCTTCAGCGTTGAACATTCGTCCTGCAATCGGATTAATGCCGAGCATCGGGAAAAAGCTTGCGGTTACTCTTCCTGCTTGTAAGCGCTCAGGCACACCAACCCCGGAAAGATTGAAATTGCGAGTTGTTAAGGCAGCAGTTGATTCAAAGGCTTGTGTTTGAAGACTGTAGTCCTTGAATTGCGGCGCAGATACCGGCGTGCGAGGCAAATTGATTGCGGGCAACTGGTTATGCACAACAACCACGTTGTCGGGGTCGTTAACAGGGAGCTTCCGGAGCAGCACACCGTCAACCACGGTGAAAGTTGCCGTCGTTACCGCAATACCCAATGCCAGGGTAAGCAATGCAATCACCGTGAATCCCGGCCTACGAATCAACATCCGGTAGCCATAGCGAATATCTGAAAGAATCCTGTTCATATTCGATTTCCGATTGCCGATGTCTTATGTCCGACGAACTTTGGTTTGTCGTGCGTTGGGATTGATCCTGCTGCGATTCCGATGTAACTGGACCGAACGCACAACAAACTAAAGTTCGTCGGACATCCGATTTGAGATCTGAGATCTTTAATCTGAGATCTATTCATATCTAAGCGCCACCAATGGATCGACCTTCGTTGCCCGGCGCGCCGGAATGAAGCACGCCAGGAACGCAACACCAATCAAAACCACTGACACGAGGCCAATTGTTAGCGTGTCAGTAGGGGTAACTCCGAATAACAGCGTTACCATCAAGCGCGTTAGAGCGAACGCCCCCGCCAGGCCAAGCGCGATTCCAATGAGCACTAAAGTCATCCCGTTGCGAAGCACTAGTCTCAGCACATCAAACGTGCGAGCGCCCAAGGCCATTCGGATTCCTATCTCCTGGGTTCGTTGAGTGACGGCGTATGACATCACTCCGTAGATCCCGATCGCCGCCAGTATCAGAGCCAAACCTGCGAAGAGTGTCAGCAACGACATGTTGAAACGTCGCGAGGCAAACGACTCCGCCGCCATTTCGCTCATCGTTTCAACTCGGGTCACCGGCAACTGCGAATCGACTTTCCAGATCTCCTGTTTGATTGACTGCGACATCGCATTCGGATTCCCGTCGGTTCGAGCCGCGATCGACATCCAGCGTTTCCAGGGATTGATCTGCGTGTAAGGTGAATAGAGCGCGGGCTGTTCAGGCAGATCCAAACCGAAGTGCTTGACGTCGCCAACCACGCCAACGATTGTTATCCATTCGATCTGTGGATTACGTGCCCAGCGTATTCGTTTGCCGATTGGATCCTCGTTCTGAAAATACTGGCGCACCAACTCTTCATTCGCGATGCCAACAAGCGGCGCGTTCTCGGTTAAGTCTTGCGGTCCAAAATCGCGACCGGCGTGCAGCGGAATCTGCATCACGTTGAAGTAGTCACCGAGCACGCTGCGACTTTCCAGGCTCGGTTCATCACCGGGTGCGATTGGCGGCCGATTTTCGATTACAAAGTCGTGATCAAGTGAATCCCCACTAAGAGGCAGCTCGCTGACCATCGCGGCATGTACACCGGGAAGTGAGTTCATACCGGCGAGGATTTGAGTGCGGAAACGAGTTTGAGGGGCGACGTCTTTGTATCGAGTCTCAGGGAGTTCGATCCGCATCGTGATCAAATGATCCGGATTGAAGCCCGATTCAACTGAGCGAAGTTTCCAGAAGGTTTTTATTAAAAGACCGGCACCAACCAGCAGGACCAGGGCGACAGCAAGTTCGACGACAACGAACGTGCTGCGAAGTCTCTGTCGTGCGCCACCAGCCGTTGAACTCCGGCCGCCTTCTTTCAATGCTTCGCCGACGCCACTTCGCGAAGCAGACCACGCCGGCAACAATCCAAAGAGCAAACCCGTCAACAGAGAAACGCCAAGAGTGAAAACAAGAACACGATTATCAACACCAATCTCGCGTAGTCGTGGCAGATTCTCGGGCTTCAAAGCGACGAGCAAACTCGTGCCCCAGATAGCGAGTACAACTGCAATTGCGCCACCGGCAAGTGAAACGAGAACGCTTTCTGTGAGTAGTTGACGAATCAAACGCCAGCGGCCTGCTCCCAAAGCGCCTCGGATTACAAATTCGCGTTCACGTTCAGCTGCACGTGCCAGCAACAAATTAGCGAAGTTCGCACAAGCTATGAGTAGCACGAAACTAACTGCCGCAAATAAGATCAAAAGTAATCGACGCGAATCGCCAACAATTCGTTCATGTAATCCGAACAAAACTGAGCTGCGGTTTTTGTTGTCAGCCGGATACTGGGCGGCAAGGTTCTTGTCGATCACCGTCATCTCAGCGCGAGCCTGGTCCAGACTTACGCCGTCGGCCAATCGACCATACGTCCGTAAGAAATGGACGCCGCGGAAATTAGCAGCGAGTGGATTTGAGACATGAACCGGAGTCCAGGCTTCGGTGGTGTCGCGAGGAGCAATGAACGATGCGGGCATCACACCGATGACTGTGTAGACATTGCCACTGAGTGGGATGGTTTTACCAACAATTTGCGCGTCGCGATTGAATTGTTTGACCCATAGATCGTGACCCAAAACTACAACGAACGGAGCGCCAACCTTGTCGTCCTCGGTAGTGATGTAGCGGCCGATTTGCGGCTGCACACCAAGCGTTTCAAAGAATCCACCAGTGACTTGCCCGATTTGGAACTGAATGGGTTCAGGGCCGGCGGTGTACGCCAATGGTTGCATCACCATTCCACCAAATCTTGAGATCGTTTTGCTTTGTGCTTCGACGTCTGCGAGATCGGGCGCCGACTGATTCGAGCGGAAGGTAATCAGTCGCTCCGGATTCGCGTAGGGCAAGGGCCTAAGCAATACAGCATTGATGACACTGAAGATTGCGGTGTTAACTCCAATCCCCAGGCCAAGCGTGATCACGGCGACTACAGTAAATGCCGGTCTCTTCATCAGGCTTCGCAGTCCGTAGCGGATGTCTTTGATTAAGGTGTCCATAGAATTATTTCAGATTGAAGATTTCAGATTGAAGATTGTGCTTTGTACTTTGTGTTTTGTGTTTTGTACTGGCATCTCTGAACGATTCAACAAAGGCTTCGAACAAACACAAAGCACGAAGCACAAAGCACAATCTTCAATCTGAAATCTTCAATCTTAAATCTCCTCATTCATATCTCAGCGCCACCAACGGATCGACCTTCGTCGCTCGCCGCGCCGGCACGTAGCACGCAAGCAACGCTGCTGACAGCAAAGTGAAAGTGACCACGCTAAAAGTCACCAAGTCCGTGCTTGAAACCCCAACCAACAATCCGGCTATGAATCGTGTCAGACCCCACGCTCCTGCGAGGCCAATACAAATTCCAAGCAGTGTCATCCCCATTCCATGTCGCAGTACCAGACGCAAAACATCGCTCGACTTCGCACCGAGGGCCATGCGAATTCCTATCTCCTGAGTACGTTGCGTCACTGCAAAAGCAAGTACTCCGTAGATTCCCACGGCGGCCAGGAGCAAAGCCACGCCAGCAAATATCCCGAGCATCACTGACGAGAATGAGTAGAGCGCAACGGAATTGGATCGCACTTCCGTCATCGTCTTCACGTCGAAGACTGGCTGGTCTTTGTCGATGGCCCAGACTTGTTGTCGAAGTGCCGATGCCGTACTTGCGGGCTCAACATTAGTTCTCGCCACAAGGACCATTGCATTCCACGTGTCCTGGGCGTGTGGCAGGTAATACTCCGGATTGATTGGTGTGTTCAGGTCATGTCGTACATCGTTAATGATGCCGACGATCTGAATCCATGGACTCCTATCCAATGGCCCGTAAAAACGGAAGCGCTTACCAATTGCATCACCATTGGCCCAATACGTTCGAGCCATAGTCTCATTTACAATCGCAACTCGTGGTGAACCCACTTTATCTGCGTCGGTGAATGCGCGTCCCCTCAGAACAGATATGCCCATTGTTCTGAAGTAGTCTGGCGTGCAAACGCGGTATCGCCCGATAAATTCCTGCCCGGGTGGCGGTTCTGGAACTCCTTCAACCAAAAATCCATCCGATGAATTCGCACCACCTAATGGGATGTAATTAACCAACGCAGCATCTTTAACGCCAGGAACTTGTTGTGCACGTTGAACGAGGTCCTTATAGAAGGCCACGACCTGTGCGTCTTCCTTATACTTCGCAGATGGCAGCAACAGATTCATCGTCATTAAGTGATCCGGTTCAAAGCCAGGGTTTGTTTTCAGCAAAGAAAGAAAACTGCGAACCAGCAAGCCGGCACCAACAAGAAGAATCAGTGAAAGAGCGATCTCAAACACAACCAGCGAACTGCGCAGGCGATGGGATCCACCACCGCCAGTACGCCCGCCCTCTTTTAGCGAGTTGTTGAGATTTGGATTCGACGCCTGCACCGCCGGAAGGAGACCAAACACCAAGCCACTTATTAACGACAGGATCAAAGTGAAGGCGAGGACTGGAAAGTTGATGCCTAACTGGTCCCAGCCGGGCGCAAACTTTTCGGCTTCTCCAGGATTCGCACCTCGAAGAAGATTGATTCCCCAAAAAGCGATGAGAACACCGAATCCACCACCGATGAAGGCAACAATTAAGCTTTCCGTAAGGAGTTGGCGAACAACACGCCACCGGCTTGCACCCAGGGCAACACGTACGGCGATCTCTTTCTGTCTTCCGCTCGCGCGTGCAAGCATGAGGTTAGCGACATTTGCGCACGCGATGAGTAAAACGAATCCCACTGCCGCCATTAACATCCACAACGCAACGTCGTACATGCGAACGGTGTCCTTCAAAACTGGAATGACAACAGCACCCAGACCAGTATTCGTTTCGGGGTATTGCTGTTCGAGACGAGCGGCAATCGCGTCGATGTCTGCTTGTGCAGCTTGTTGAGAAACACCCGGCTTGAGACGGCCGAGCACGTAGTACGCATGGTTTTGACGACTAGCGACCAGTTCCGGTCGCAGAGCGATTGGAGCGTAAACTTCGGCGCCTTTAGGAAAGTTGAATTTTGGGGGTAACACGCCAACAACAGTGCGAGTGATGCTGTTTACATTGATCGTCTTATTGATAATGTTCGGATCACCACCAAAGCGGCGTTGCCAGAGACTGTATGCAATGATCGCAACCGCGTCCTTGCCTGGTTGATTCTCTTCTTCGGTGAATGCGCGACCCATCGTCGGCTTTACACCAAGCGTGTCAAAGAAATTGCCTGTTACCAAAAATCCTTGAATGCGCTCGGGAGTCTCCAGTCCGGTGAGGTTAACGCTCCACCATCGGTAAAGTGCGAGCTTTTCAAACGAGTTGTTCTGCGCGCGCCAATCAAAATAGTTAGCCACTGTTACTTCATTGTGGTCGAGACCATGACTAGGGTTCTTGTCCCAGATCGCCATGATGCGACTTTGATCCGGAATCGGTAATGGGTGTAACAACAGGGCATTGATGGCACTAAAGATTGAAGTATTCGCGCCGATGCCAAGGGCCAACGTGACAACCGCGATCAGAGTGAAGCCTGGTCGTTTGATCAGGTTGCGTACGCCGTATCGAATGTCGCTGAGAAGGTTGTCCATAATATTTCCCTAGCCGAATCGGGTCTTTGGTCCTTGGTCTTTGGTTTTTGGACTTGGCCTCTTCGAACTAACTGAATAGACCAAAGACCTAAGTCCTAAGGCCAAAGACCAAATCACTCGCTATTCAAAACGCAGCGCCACTAACGGATCGACCTTAGTTGCGCGACGCGCCGGCAAATAACTCGCGAGCACTGCCGAAACAAGTAACACCAGGGTCGCAATCGCAAACGTCAGCAAATCAGTGGGCTTCACTTCAAAAAGAAGTTTCACAATCAGTCGTGTCAGCCAGAACGAAATGGCCAGACCACAAATCGAGCCAACGACTGCCAGCATGATCCCCTGGCCCAGAATCAAGCGCACAACATCACCGCGACCAGCGCCTAATGCCATTCGAATTCCAATCTCCTGCGTGCGTTGCGCAACTGTGTAGGAGATCAAACTGTACACACCGGTCATGGTCAGCAACAGACCGATGCCGCCAAAGACTCCAAACAGAAGGGTGTAGAAGCGTGCCTCCGTAACAGACTTTGAGATCGCTTCGGTCAACGGCTGAACATTGGTCAGCACAACGCCTCGATCCACGGATTTGATCTCGCGTCGAAACGAATCGGTCAGCGTAGCCGGCGGAACAGTTGTGCGGACAAGGAAGTTGCCCCACGACCAACTGTTCTGCTTATACGGGAGATAGAGTTCTGGATTGGCCGCTGTGGTCAGACTACTGTGATGCACGTCGGCAACAACACCAACGATTTGCCATTTCTCAGGATCCCCTTCGTTCTGATTTGCACCTATGTGAGAAACGATTTGACCGATTGGATCCTGACCTTCAAAGTAAGTGCGTGCGAGGGTTTGATTGATGATTGCTGCACCGATCTGTCCTCGCTCGTCCTGTTCGGTGAAGTAGCGTCCCTTAAGCAGCGGGATCTTCATCGACGCGAAATATTCAGGCGTGACACTGCGATTTCTCGCGGTTGGTTCTGTGCCAGGTTCAGGTTCAGGGCGCCCTTCGATACGAAAATCAGAACCCACATTTCCCCCGCTGAACGGCATGGGCGCAACGAATGATGCGGCCTCCACGCCAGGCATCGATTTCAATCGAGCCAGTGTTTGATTCACGTAAAGAACACAGGCTTCCGGTGAGTTATAAGTGCTGCTCGTCAGACTAATACGACCTGTGAGAACGTTGTTTGGGTCAAACCCTGGCGCGACATTCGTCAATTGGGCAAAGCTCTTAACCATCAAACCTGCACCAACCAACAGAATCAAACTTAGCGCAATCTCGGATACGACAAGCGAGTTGCGCCACCAACGTAAACTTTTGCCGCTGGTCGCTGATTTGGAAGAGGATTTGAGAACCTCGTTAACGTCTGGATGTGAAGACTTCAGTGTCGGAACGAGACTGAAAAGAATGCCCGTCAGTATTGAAACAACCAACGTAAACAGCAAGACGGGGGAGTTAATTGTAACTTCGCTAATTCGTGGAACCTGATCCTCAGCGTAGAACTTAATTATGCGAAGACCCCAAACTGATAAGAATACTCCGGTCGCACCAGCTAACAGCGACAGTACGATGCTCTCGGTGAACAACGATCGCGCGATCCGCCATCTGCCCGCGCCCAACGCGGCTCGAATTGCAATTTCTTTTTGTCTGGCAGTTGCTCGAACGAGCAAGAGGTTGGCCGTGTTTGTACAAGCAATCAGAAGAATGAAAGCAACAGCGCCCAGTAACAGCCACAGGGCTTGCCGCATGTCGCGGCCAACAAGTTGTTCGTGAGCACTCCGCAGGTAGGCTGTAATCTTGGAGTTGGAGCGCGGATATTCGGTACTGAGACTCGCTGCGATGTTTTCGAGATCCGCTTGAGCAGCCAGCTCACTAACACCGGGTTTCAAACGCCCGACCGCCAACAGAACATGTGCGCCACGCTGTTTTAGATTGCCGGTTTCCCCGGCAACAGTAGTGAAAACCGCGGGATCCTTCACCGATAGCGGAAACTCAAAATGCTGAGGCAAGACTCCGATGATTGTGTGAGGCTCATCGTTCAGACTGATCTGTTGACCGATGACGTTTTCAGCACCACCAAAACGTGATTGCCAATAGTCGTAACTGAGTAGCGTTACTTTTTGACTATCAGCCTTTTCTTCGTCAGGTTGAAAGTTGCGACCGCGAATTGGCGACACTCGCAAAAGAGGTAGGAAGTTTGCGGTCACGCGCATGCCATCGATGCGTTGCGCATCGCCGTTCTCATTAACGACGAAGCCGTTTGGCTTGTACCCGGCAATGAGCTCAAAACTCCGATTACGAGAGTTGTAATCAAGCAGATCTAAATAGGAGAAATATCCTTCGACTCGCTTCTCGGTTGTGGTTTCCCAGATGGCGACCACGCGTTGAGGTTCGGAGATCGACGGCGGGGTCAGGACGAGGGCATTAACAACGCTGAAAATTGCAGTGTTCGCGCCGATCCCGAGTCCAAGCGTCAGAACTGCAACGACGGTGAATGACGGTTGTCTTAAAAGACTTCTAACACCGTAACGAAGATCCTTGAGCAGTGTATCCATCGAACCGGCCTCCAAAGACCAATTCCGAGGATCCGCGACCAGACACACTAGTGACGTCGACGCCATCGGGGTGAAGTAGGAGGCGCCCGCGGTCCACGGGTTTTTTGTCGAATCAGAGCAACTGCAGGTTAAGAACTAAGTGTTTACAATCCAGCCGTCTTCAAGCTGGATTATTCGATTGCCGTAAGCAGCATTCGTTTCCGAGTGCGTAACCTGAACGATGGTCGTACCCTCCTCGTTCAAGCGCTTAAACATGTCCATTATTTCCTTACCCTGCGCTGAATGTAGATTTCCGGTCGGCTCGTCAGCCAGGATGATCCGGGGAGTCGCAACCACAGCGCGCGCAACGCCGACGAGTTGCTGTTGACCTCCTGAAAGCTGCGTGGGGAAAAGATCTTTTTTGCCGACCATCTGAAAACGGTCGAGAGTATCGCAGACGATCGATTGCCGGTCTTTCTTACTCACATCTCTGTAAGACAAAGGCAACTCGAGATTTTCAAAGACCGTTTGATCGTCCAACAGGTGATAACTCTGGAATACAAAACCGATGTTGCTGTTCCGTAGATGCGCTCGTTTCTTGCCGTCCAGCTTGTGGACCGGAACGTCATCGAAGTAATACTCGCCGCTCCACGATTGATCATGCATTCCGAGAATGTGAAGCAACGTTGACTTCCCTGCTCCCGAAGGCCCCATGATCGAAACAAACTCACCCGCCTTGATGTCGAGGTCGATCCGCCTCAGGACGTAAGTCCTCGTAGGTCCATGCGGAAACGATTTCTCGATGCCCCGCAGACTAATCATGAAATAGCTCCGAACCCTGCTTCCTTGAGTTGTTGTTCGTGAATCTCACGTCGTTCCGAACCGGCTTCTTCTTCAACGATCAAGCCGTCGAACAAGTGAACGATGCGATCGGCGTGCTGCGCGTAGCGTGGATCGTGCGTAACCATGCAGATTGTTGCGCCGCCACGGTGCAATTCGCGCATCAATTCCATCACCGCCTCACCGTTGGTTGAGTCCAGGTTACCAGTTGGCTCGTCTGCGAGGAGGATGCTTGGCTGTCCACCAACCGCACGAGCAACTGCCACGCGTTGCTGCTGACCGCCGGAAAGCTGGCTGGGTAAATGCTTCGCGCGATGCGCCATGCCGACGCGCTCGAGCGCTTCGGTAGTGCGTTTCTTCCGTTCGCTTGAACTCATGCCGCGATATGTAAGCGGTAACTCAACATTTTCGTAAACCGTGAGATCACCAATCAAATTGAAACTTTGAAAGATGAACCCAACTTCGCGATTACGAATACGCGCACGTTCCGAAAGTGAAAGATTCTCTACCGCATGACCGTTCAGGACGTACTCGCCATCAGTGGGTGTATCGAGCAATCCAAGAATGGAAAGTAGCGTCGACTTGCCACAACCGGAAGGGCCGGCGATTGAGACGTATTCGCCTTGTTTGATATCGAGATGAATACCCGAAAGTGCATGGGTCTCCACTTCGTCAGTGTAGAAAACTTTCTTCACATCAGAGAGATGAATGAGAGGGCCCGATGAACTCATCAATTTGCTCCTTAAGAGATTTGGACTTTGGACCTGGTCTTTAGTCTTAGGTTTAGCCTCAGGTCTTTGGCTCCTCACACGGATCCAAAAACCAATAGCCAAAGACCAAAAACCCAAGACCTTTTAATGTAAACACCGCCCTCGGCGGACTTATCGCACTCGAATTCGTTGGTAACTGTCGTACTGGGAAGTATCGGAGACAATTACCTGGTCGCCTTCTCGCAAGCCGTCAAGGATTTCCACCTTGCTGACGGAGTAACGACCCAGTTTCACAGTTCGGCGTTCAGCTTCCTGGCCATCGGGAGTCAAAACAAACATTCCAATGGTTGTTTGTCCCTGACCAAAGGTCGGCCTGCCGACATTCAAGACATCTTTCAACCGCTCGAGCTCAACAGTTCCATCAACGGCCACATCCGGCCGTGCGCTCGGTGGTAAAGGTCCCTCCAGACTTGCATCAATTGTGAATGTGCCTTCTCGAGCTGAGGGGTCAATTCGCGCGACCTGCCCCTGAATGATGCCGTTGCGAGTGTCAACCTGAACTGTCTGGCCAATCCGTACGTCTTTGATTTGAGTCTCTGGAATTCTTAGCTCGGCTTTCAGTGATGCGGGATCAGCAACCCTGGCGATATTGAAGCCGGGCTGCACCTGTTGCCCTACCTTCACGGCTACTTCCTGGAGTACACCGGCAGTCCCAGCTCGCACTTTCAAGGCATCAACCTGATCCTGCTTAAGTTTTCCTAACGCTCTAAGCTGTTGTACGCGTGAACTCTGGGCGTTGAGTTGTGCTTTTGTTGCTTTGGAACCTACCGCAAGTCTGTCTTGCTCGACCTTAAGACGATTAGCGAGATCTTGAACGTGAACGCGCGAGATCTTCAAAACCAGGTCAGCCACGAGTCCCTGTTTTGCAAGAACCTCATCCGCGTCTAACTGAAGCTTTGCCTGACTGTACTCCGCGTTGATACTCGCAATCGCAGATTTCTGCGTCATCGTGTCGCTTTCAAGTTTGACGCGCAGGTTCTCTTCGTCAGCTTCAGCAGCCTTCACCTGGAACTGTGCGTCTGCCGCCTGCTGTTCCATCTGTGGGTTCGTCAATTCGACGATGACAGTGTTCGCTTGGACCTCCACGCCAGCCTGAAGCAAGACACTCTCAACGCGGCCGTCAGCCGGAGCCGGAACAAAGCGCGTGACCTGCGGGACAAGCGTACCTACTCCATGCACGTCGCGAAGCATCTCGCTTCGTTTCACGGTCTCAATGACAACAGTTGCACGCTCGACTGTCGGGGCGGCTGGCTTGAGTTTAGTTAAGCCATACGTGATGCCGCCTATAGCCGCAAGTCCAACGACAACGAGAATCGCGGTGCGAATCTTCTTCTTGATTTTCGATTTTGGAGGTCGCTTTATATCCATACTTCTTAGAAATTATTGGAGAGCTGTACAAGCCTTGTTGAGAGAGCGGCGATTTACGCGAAGGCCGATGCACCTAATCATCAACTTCGCGCAGATATACAGTTCTCCGGGAACCAAGCGATTCAAGGACTGTGCCAGCATTCCCGGATACGAGCTATTATGCCGTCTCGTTCGCAAAATCCCAATTATTCGGCCAATTTTTCCTTCATAGAGCGAACGGCCATAACCTTTCGCATCCTGCCAAAGGCCCAAAACTGGTTCGCTTACGGGACTTTCGAATCCCACTTTCGAAATCAAAGGTTCGATTAATCGGGTGATTTGTTCAGGAAAGTGAACAGGCCGCGACCTATTCTTTGCTCATTGAGGTCTTTCCACTTATCGGTGTGTGCAGAGTCAACCTGGTCCTCATCCGTTGTTGCCACTGGCTCCGCTGCGCATCCACTTCTTCCATTTGCGTTAACGCCGCGCTGAGAGGTTCCCCGCCAAGTTGTCGCATCTTTAAATAGAGAAGGGCTGGCACGATTGAAATCAATGGAACGATAAAGATGTTGATCAGTGCCAGAGCCTGTTGCCACAACTGTTCCTGCAGTTTAGGCGGCGCCAGGCCTTTACCAAAGCCGAATCTAATTCGACCCACCAAACTGCTGACTACCATCGGAATGAGAAATTGAAGTATCGAAACGATAATAAGTGTTCGCCAGGAGCGTGACCCCAGTTCTCGCGAACGTTTTAGAGCTGCCTTCTTTTCCAGACCCTCTATCAGAACGATCGGCGCCCAAAGCGCATAACGAACCTGCATTATCAGCCCAGGAATTATGAACAGGAGATAGCCACCAATAATCCGCAAGATCAATCTGATCATTGTGCTGATAAACGGTCGCCACCTCTTTCGCAAAATCGCAATTGCCGACCGTAGCTTTACCGGACGTAGCGGAGCAACGCCCAACTGCACAACGATGATTGAAGTTACGCCGGAGATCACAGCCGTGGCGATGAAGTAAGCAACCAGGTTCAAGAGCCCGATAATTGCCGTGACACCGATAATTGCAACTCTTTGAATGATCCCACCATGAGGCAGTACGTGGTCAAGTATCAGCATTCCGCACAACAGGATGCTCGTGACAATCACGGGAATGTGCGCCAGAAACGACAGCTTGAGAAACTTCGGAAAGTACTCGCTGTACAACGAGAAGGCACGACGATAGAGCGCACCGACTCCCTCTGCCTGGCCGCGCAACGAACTCGCAAGCGCAAACGCCGTCGCCGGTCGTTCTGATGGCGTCTTTGAAAGCGACGACATCACAACACCAGCTACGCGTTTTGGAATCTTCGTTGTACGTTCACGCAGATGAGTTGGCGGCTCTTCGCGATGTGCCCGCATCACGGTTGATGTGTTTCCGGAAAACGGCGGCTCACCAGCCAACATCTGATATGCGATCACGCCGAGGCTATAGATGTCTGATCGCATATCAATCTGTCCACCACTACATTGCTCAGGCGACATATATAAAGGAGTGCCCATGATTGCGCCGACGCGAGTGAGCGCAGAACCGGCCTCAGCGGTTGTTGCATGAGCTGAACGCGTACCTGAAGAGTGTGTGCCGTTGTCGAAGAGCAACGTGCCGTCGCTCTCGTGAAGTTCATCGTGCTCCCCGGCAAACTTGGCAGTGAGGTTTGGCGCACCGTGCACACCCGTCTTTGCGGCAAAGATTCGTGTCCCGGCCTCTTCTGAGCTGTCGTAAACTGCCGTTTTCACGGCCGCGCCACTACCACCTCCCGCATGTTGAGTTCGAACATCGTCAGGCAGTGATTGAATGAGTGTCGCTTTCTCTGAATCGCCGGCGGGTGCCGGCGCATCTTCGTTAGCGATTGCAGTGACACCATCAATGATCGTCGCTGCTGAATCGTCGCTCAGCATCGGCACACTCGCTTCACCCAATTTTGCTATACCGAAATCGAGGACCTTAACGCGATAACCACCCAAGCGCGTTGGTTCGAGCCAGATATTATCCGGCTTCAAGTCACGGTGAATAATTCCCTGCTGATGTGCTTCGTGAACAGCAGAACAAACCTGTTCGAGAATATCGACGACCCAATCGAGCGGTAATCTTTGTTCCTCGGCAAGAACGTCGCCAAGCGTGCAACCGTCCAGATACTCCATCACGAGGTAAGCGACACGGCCGTTAGTAACCGTCGCAAACCCGAAGTCAGTGACATCAACAACGTTAGGGTGACGAAGACGACCGGCTGCGCGTGCTTCACGCTTGAATCTTTCGACAAACTCCTCGTTACGCATGAACTGCGGCGCGATTAACTTCAGCGCAACATAGCGTTCAGTGCCGAGGTGTGTCGCGAGGTACACGGCTCCCATACCACCGGAACCCAATAGCTGCTCGAGGCGGTATTTATCGTCGAGAATCTCACCAACGTACTTCTCGAGGCCAGTCATTGAAAGCACATGCTACAGGAATTAAACAACAGTGTCTGCTACGAGGAGGCAGGGCTGAAGGTTTTCATTGGACATTGTCAATTTGGCGAGCAGGCAGAATAGGTCCTATAGGGTCCAACAGGTCCTATTCCTACTGAACCTTCTTACCAATCACACGCGAAACTCCCAATCGGCTGCCCGTCCGGTGGGTCTTGCGGCCGGGTCAGGTTCATCTTCTTCGGATCGTCCTGGAAACGCTTGATCTGTTGCGTTGCGTAGAACAAGAACGCTCGGTGGCTTTCATCCTTCGTTAGCGTTCGTTGAGTGCCCAGCCAGTTCTTTAGTTGCTCGAGTTTTAGTTCCGCAATCGCACGCACCTGATTGGGAGCCCGTTCAGCCGATGCCAATCCCATTAAGTCGCCGAGAATCACCATGTCCACCGTGTGTTGAATCTCACCTGCATAACCAGTTGCGGTTGGCGCTTTCCATGTAGAATTGATAATTCTGTCAATAACCTCGGCTAAACCTGGATTGCGAATGTCACGCGCATGAAACTGCACCAGTCTCGCTGCACGCTCAGGATTGAAAAGGAAATTGCTGACGTGATCTGTAATGGCTTCGGCTGGAGCTAACGCATCGAATGTTGGCTGAGTCCGGATTCGAAAGTCTTCACGCGTTCGTGGATATCCGGCAGGCCGCGGTGGTATTAAACGCAAGAGAGGCTCTGGCAACATCAGTGAATCCGGCTTAATAGTATCTAACACCGCCGCAAGCGCACGTCGCTGTTCCTCTGGTGAAACGATCTGTGGATTACGATCGCCTTTACCTTTCAAACTAAAAACGTAGTCCTCGCCACCAACGACTTTAGCAACAGCTTCAACCTGGTAACGGTGATACATGTAAATGGGAACCAGCACATCTTCGATAGTCGCCATCGGCTCGCCATCGCGAATGTTGTTTTCACCGAAGCGTCGTAGCGCGGCCGCGCGAACCTTCATCACGTTGTTGAGTTCATCAATGACATTTGCGCCGTTGTCCCACAGGTGAGCAACTGAACTGGAAGCGCTCGCTGGTCGTGCATCCTGATCAGTCAAATACATCAACCCACGAGCGAATGCCTGACTCAGAATCTGATCAAGCGCCGACCTTTCATCAACATTGCCTGGAAAATCCTGGTAACCGTAGGCAATCGAAACCTTGTCCCACTCGGCGATCCCTTTCGCATAAGCGTCCGAAAGATCCGGGATGCCGTCTGCACCAAGCTTTGCATAAGGCGCGGGGTAGTCCATTACTGAAGCTCTGTTCACAGGACTCGCAGCGTAGTTGTGCTGCAGGCCGAGCGTATGACCAACCTCGTGAGCAGCGAGCTGTCGCAAGCGAGCCAAAACCATCTCCAGGAGTTTTGGCGATAGCGCCTTCCCCTTTTCATAAGGAGCCAATAGCCCTTCAGCGATCATAAAGTCCTGACGATCGCGAAGCGAACCCAGGCTGACGCGACCTTGAATGATCTCCCCAGTTCGCGGATCAGTTAACGAGTTACCGTAAGACCAGCCTCGTGTTGAACGATGCACCCACTGAATCACGTTGTAACGTACGTCCATTGGGTCAACGTTGGGCGGCATCACTTCGACACGAAATGCATCCTTGTATCCGATCGCAGTGAACGCCTGATTCCACCAACTCGCTCCCTCAATCAACGCCGAACGAACCGGCTCCGGTGCTCCCCGATCGACGTAATAAACAATTGGCTGTACTGGTTCACTAACTGCCGCATTCGGATCTTTCTTTTGCAGACGATGTCGAGAGATGAAACGTTTCGTGATCGGCTCCTCGATTGGCGTCGCAAAATCCATGTAGTTAATGCCTGAGTAACTGGCACGCGGATCAAACACGCGCGGCTTGAAACCTGGACCAGGCAGTTGCACGAACGAATGCCGCTCGCGGACCGTGATCGCCTCGGGAGCTGGCACAACTTGTCTGACAAATTGGCCCGTTGGTTCCCCCGTGAACGTTAGTGTCGTTTCGACTTCAGTGTTGAGAGGAAAGTTTTTGGTATTGGGTAAGTAAAAGGCACTACGCGTTGGATCGAGTCGATAGTTTCCCTGCTGACTGCGCTGGAGTGTGTTGGTTACCTGATGAACATCGCGAAGATAAAAGGACGTTGCATCAACAAGTACCCTGTTGTTCTCTTCTGCTGCAACTTCAAATCCCCACAACGTGGACTCAGCAAAAGCATCTTTTACTGCTAATCGTTCGTCCACGTCGTTCGTGATTGCTCTAAAGTCATAATTAGGAGCGACGAGCAGAACTCGTGGACCCACTCGATCAAAACGAACGATGAAGCTTTGGCCTAGTTGTCCACGATCCAAGCCGATATCGTTTGACCCGATGCCTGCGGGCAGTGATTCAACGTAAAGGAACTCAGTGTTCCACTTGTCGATCTCGAGCCAGAGCTTTCCCGTTTTTGCTTCCCAGTAGAACGTGAAATAGCCGGGAAACTTCTCCATGCCTGCAACCTTCTCAGTGATATTCGGAGTTTTGACTGAGTCAGATCGCTGTTCTGAAAAGACAGGAGTGAACAAGATCAACAAGATTAAGAATGCAAATGCAAATCGAATCATGTGTTACTCCTGTCGACGTTGCGGTTTATTGGACCTTCGGTCGGCGAGCTGGCGTGAGTCGGTTTGTGATGATTCGTGTGATTTGTGGGTCCTCTTTTGTCCGGTAAAAAAGAACGACCCACGCACTGCCTCGAAATACACGAAAATCTTCAATCTGAAATCTTAAATCTTAAATAGACTCACTGGTCTTTCCACTCAGGAATTCTTCCCGGCGTCCATGGCGCCCCAGCAGCTTCTAATTGCTTTTCAAGCTTCGACAGATCGACCTCCACTAACTGACGCAGTTGCGTTAGCACTCCTTCAAAGTCCTGTGCTGCTGCGCTGTACTGATTGATTTGTGTCTGAGTTGGCCGCGATGTAGACATGCGTTGCGCACCAACAACGTACCCGACCCGGTCGTTAATTGAAGGTGGTGTATTCATGTTTCGTTGCCGTGCAGACGTATCTCCGTTCAGACTTCGCAGTATTTCGGTCACGCGCTTGTCCAGAGTGGTCGCATCATCCTGAAGCCGCGTCGGTAAAGAAGGTGTTTCGTTAATCGCTCGTTTGATCGCAGCCAGACGTGGTTTTAATGCGGTTGCTGCTTGTGTCGCCCCACTTACCGCACGTTGGAGACGCACAGCCTTCTGTTGAAACTCAACCAATGCAGATCGATCAGACGTCGACATGTTCTCTTGTCCCTCGACGACTACGTTGAACGCTTGCGGCGAACCGAGAGGAGTCAAAACACCATCGACGCGTCTTGCAATTGAAGCTTTGTAAGAGCCGGGCATCACGAGCGGACCCGATGGCGGCTCGAAATCAAAATCTGCATCCGGCGGCGCAGGTGCGGCCAGATTTGCCGCGGGATACCGCAAGTCCCACGTCACACGTTGCATGCCGGCGGTAACCGGCCCAGTGAGTCGCCGTATCACTCGATCATTTGCATCAGTGATTGTCACGATTAAAGCTGGAGCTTCTTCCTCATCTTCCGAGCGCAACTCTGATTGCGTTGGCCAGCCAACAGTGGCGTTCTTCTTTTCCGCCTCCTTCTCTGCTTCCTGTCGCTTCTCTTTCCGAGTTTTGATCGGATCTTTGAGATACCAGGTTATAGCCGCTCCAAATGGAGGATTGTCTGCTGTGTAAAATGTTTCGCCTTGAAAACTCTTTCCACGTCCACCAAGTGGTTGCGACTGGATGTACATCATCGCATCCTTCACCGGAAACAGGATTGATTCCTGTTTCAGAGTGTCCGCAGTGATCGAGCGCAGAGGCGCATAGTTGTCGAGAATGTAAATACCACGACCAAAAGTTCCCACAACCAGATCGTTCTCGCGTTTCTGAATACTCAGATCGCGCACTGCGATGGTTGGTAATCCACCTTTTAACTGAATCCACTTCTGCCCGCCATCAACTGAAAAGAAGAGTCCGAATTCGGTTCCAACAAACAAGAGATTTCGGTTCACATGATCTTCAGCAATTGCCCAGACCGGGCCATTGGCGGGCAGGTTGCTACTGATTGAAGTCCATGTGCGACCGGCGTCAGTAGTCCTTAGCAAGTAAGGTTTGAAGTCGGCATTTTGATGGTTATCAAATCCAACGAAGGCTGTATTCGCATCATGATTCGAGGTAATGATTCGACTAACGTAGGCATTCTCTGGTACACCCGGGAATTTATCGAGCTTGCGCCAGTTCTTGCCGCCATCTTCTGTGATTTGAATCAAGCCGTCGTCGGTTCCAACGTAAATCAGGCCATCCTTTTTTTGTGACTCAGCGAGTGCCGACGCGTTTCCATAAAACGCGGTCGAAGCATTCTTCGCCACTGCGTCGATGCTCCAGACCCTTCCCATCACGGGCAGCTTGTCGCGATCGATTGCGCGTGAGAGCTGCCCACTTACCACCTGCCAACTTTCACCACGATCATCACTGCGGAAAAGTTTGTCTGCCGCCATGTAGAGACGTGTGTGGGAATGCGGACTGATAATAAATGGCGTGTCCCAGTTCCATCTGAGTGCATCTTCATTGCGGTCCACTTGAGGTTGGATGCCTAAGCGTTCCCCAGTTCGCTTGTCGAAACGAACAATCACGCCATGCTGCAATGATGCGTAGACAGTATCCGGATCTTCTGGATCGACTTGCGTCCGGAAACCATCGCCGCCCTGTGTGACGTACCAATCTGAGTTGACGATACCCGAAGCGCTGCGAGTACGTGAGGGACCACCGAAACTAAAGTTGTCCTGGGTCCCGCCATAAACGTTGTAGAAGGGTTTCGCATTGTCGGTCGTGATGTCGTAAAACTGCGCGACTGGCAGGTTCTCTTTGAAGTCCCAATTGGCCCCTCGATCAAAACTCTCGTAAATCCCACCATCACAACCAACGAGGTAATGATCCGTATCTTTGGGATCAATCCAGATGTCATGGTTATCGACATGCTTTGACTTTTCTCCCAGCCGGCGAACGGTCCGACCGCCGTCGTCGGAAACCATTAGAAAGACATTCATCACATAGATCCGATCCACATCTTTGGGATCGGCTACGATGCGAGCGTAGTACATCGCGCCACTATCGAATTCATTGCGCCGCTCCCAACTGCCGCCCCGATCAGAGGAACGGAAAATTCCACCTTTGCGATCGGCAGCTTCGACAATCGCGTAAATCACATTCGAGTCGACGGGAGAAATTGCAATCCCGATTCGTCCTAAATCGACTGTTGGCAAACCGGCACGTAACTTGTTCCAGGTTGCGCCTGCATCTGTCGATTTGTAGAGCGAGCTCTCAGGGCCTCCATCGATAAGTGTCCACATGTGGCGGCGCCTTTGATAAGAAGCGGCATAAAGCGTGTTGGAATCATTTGGATCGATCGCAACATCCGTCACGCCTGTGTTTTCACTGATACTGAGAACGCTTTTCCAGGTTTTCCCTCCGTCAGCGGTCTTGAACAATCCGCGCTCACCGCCTGGCCCCCAAAGCGGTCCCTGTGCTGCGACGTACACGATGTTCGAGTCCTTTGGATCGATTGCAATCCGACCAATGTGTTCGGACGTTTTCAGTCCGACGTTTTTCCAACTCCGACCTCCGTCATCGGACCGATAGACGCCATTACCATACGAGACACTTCTTTGACTGTTGTTTTCTCCTGTTCCAACCCAAACCGTAGAAGGATTCTTTGGGTCGACTGCGATGGCGCCAATCGAGTATGACCCTTCATTCTCAAACACAGGTGTCCATGTAGTGCCATTGTTAACGGTCTTCCACACGCCGCCCGAAGCCACGGCCACGTAGTAACGAGATGCGCTTGTTGGATCCACCGCAAAGCCGACGACACGGCCTGAAGTAAATGCCGGACCAATGGAACGGAACCGCAAGCCATTGAATGTTGGCGTTGACATCGGTTCCCTTGGTCGAGTGGCATCGTCAGGTTTCTTTTCGTCTTCGGGTTTTTTTGGCGCGGCAGTGGGCGATGGAGAGGCCGACGGCTCTTGTGTTTTGGCTGCAGAACTCGATGGCGTTTGTGGCTGGCCGGCTACACACAACGGCGTGAGAATCAGCAAACAAGATACAGACAACGAGATCAACATTCTGCTAAATGAGAGCTTCGCAGCAGCTCGGGCAGACGTAGACATAAGTGGCTCCTCAAGTTGATTAGTGCTTTTGGGTAATACAAGAGCACGGCGGAAGCGTGCTTCCCGGTATCGACTCCCGAATGGGTGCCGGTTGATCGAATCACATTGTTACGGGTATCAAGAGAACTTAGAACTGGAAGCGGTAAAGTAACATTTTGGGTTAGATTCCGGCAAAGCGTCGCTCGGACACCACCAGGCTTTAGCCGGTGGTACTTCAACTTTATAACTACACCCATCTCGAACCGTTCCGTGTTTCGTTTCGATTTGAGTAGCTGTGAAATTGAAGTACCACCGGCTAAAGCCCGGTGGTGTCTGAATCCAGGGTCTCAACTATTCCTGCAAATGGCTCCGCAAAAACTCCACCGTTCGTGTCCAGGCATCCGCGGCGGCTTCAGCGTTGTAAACCGTCGGACGCGTGTCGTTGAAGAATGCATGATCAGCATCCGGATAGATGTGATACTCGAAACTCTTCCCGAGCTCCTTGAGTTTTCGTTCGAGCTCATGGACAACTGAGGGTGATACGGATCTGTCTCGCTCACCATAGATGCCCAACACAGGACTTTTTAGATTGGCAAGATCCGGTTTGACGTTCGGGTGACCGCCATAGAACACAACACAGGCGCCGACATTGTCATTCTTCGTAGCCGCGTAAAGTGATAATGCTCCACCCATACAGAATCCAACAGTTCCTACCTTGCTCGACGAGGTGGCTGCGTGCGCCAATAGATAATCGATCGCTCCCTTTAGATCTTTCTCGGCTTCGTCGATGCGAAGCGCCATCATCATCTTGCCGGCCTCATCCGGCGACTTCGCAATCTCGCCGTGATAGAAATCGGGCGCGAGCGCCACGAATCCTTCCGCTGCAAAGCGGTCACATACATCCTTGATGTGATCGACTAGTCCCCACCATTCCTGAATAACTACGACGCCAGGCCCCTGTACTGTTTTTGGCGCCGCCAGATAGCCATTCGTCTGGCCGCCATTACTGTGAAAGGTTACGTTCTCTCCCATGATCGATCTCCTACGGTACGTCTGTCTGCGAACGTTTTTGATCGAGCATGACACCGTCCCATCGATTCATGACGTCGAGATGGATATCAAACTGATCGATAACTCGCATGGCAATGTGGTTGACTATATCGTCCAGGTTTAGGGGACTGTTGTAGAACGCAGGTACGGGCGGAAGAATCACAACGCCCATTCTCGCCAGCTTGAGGAGGTTTTCAAGATGGATCTCGCTAAGGGGTGATTCACGTGCGACAAGAACCAGCTTTCTGCGCTCCTTGAGAACGACATCGGCGGCACGATGGATCAGGTTATCACCCAGGCCGTGAGCAATCGCGGCAACCGTTCGCATGCTGCAGGGGGCTACGACCATTCCCATCGTGACGAATGAACCACTCGAAATCGCAGCGCCCTGTTCACCAATGCTATAAGTCTTCGTGGCAAGTTGCTGTACCTCTTTGACGGAATAAGAAGTCTCGTGAACAAGGGTTCTCGCTCCCCAATTACTCAACACAAGGTGCGTCTCCACACCGGAGCCGTGGAGCAATTGCAGCAAACGCACACCGAAGATGGTTCCTGTTGCGCCGGTGATACCGACGATGAGGCGCGTTGGTTTTGGCTGTTCCATATGATTGTCGCCTTGTATTGTCGCGGACTAGCAACTCAGATGCAAAGGCATTGGAGGTGAGAGGTTCACCATGAAAAAAAAGGCCAGGCTTTGACGCCTGGCCTTTCGTTCAATACGAACCTTTGCTGGTCGTTTAAGCTTTAACCGTAACGTACTTTTCGATCATTCTGGTAATCGACTCTTTACTTGTCGCGCCAACGACTCGCTCTACCTCTTTTCCTTCTCGGAAAAGGATCAGGGTTGGGATTCCTTTGATCCCGTATCGTTGTGCAGTTGACGGATTATCGTCAACGTTGAGTTTCACAACAGTAGCGTTATCACCATAATGTTCTGCGACGGCCGCAACCGTAGGCGCAAGCATTCGGCAAGGCGCACACCATTCTGCCCAAAAGTCTACTAACACCGGCCTGTCTGCGGTCAGCACATCCTTTTCAAACGAGCTGTCGCTCACTTCCTTAACAAATTCACTCATGTCTTGTCGCTCCTAATTTACTGTTATCTTTCTAAATCAACCCTCGCCTTCGAGGAAGTTCTTAAGTAAACGGGCCCGCGAAGGATGACGAAGTTTTCGCAGGGCCTTTGCTTCTATTTGACGGATGCGCTCACGCGTCACGTTGAAGTTCTGACCAACTTCTTCGAGCGTTCGTTCATGACCGCCATTGTCCAACCCGAATCGCAAGCGAATAACTCGTTCTTCACGTGGACTTAGTGTTTGCAGAACGTCGCCGGCAATCTCACGCAAGTTTGAAGTGATCACTCGCGCTGCCGGACTTTCGCTCGACTTGTCTTCGATAAGATCGCCAAGTTGCGAATCGCCGTTTTCACCTATCGGTGTTTCCAGCGATATTGGATCCTGCATCAGCTTGCGTGCTTTGCGCACCTTATCGACGGACGTGTCCATCTTCTTCGCAATCTCTTCGGTTGTTGGTTCACGGCCTAGTTCTCTAACCAGTTCCCTTGAAGTGTTCTTTAACTTATTGATCACTTCGATCATATGAACCGGGATTCTGATTGTTCTCGCCTGATCAGCGATAGCTCGAGTGATTGCCTGGCGTATCCACCACGTAGCGTAAGTCGAAAACTTGTAACCACGCCGCCAGTCAAACTTATCAACCCCCTTCATTAATCCGAGATTGCCTTCCTGGATCAAATCGAGAAACTGCAGACCGCGGTTCTGGTATTTCTTTGCAATCGATACCACCAGTCGCAGATTGGCTTCCGTCAATTCGTGTTTGGCCTGCGCAGTTTGAGCCTCACTCACCGCAATCATTTGATGAGAACGCTTGATCTCAAGCGGCGAAAGGTGATGCTCAGTCTCAATATCTTTGAGCCGCTTCTTCGCGGTTGCAATAACCTTTTTGAACTCTTTCTGTTTATCGGGCTTCAACCCTTTCCGTTTTAACTTCTCTGAAAACTGCTCAACCTCTCGTTCGAGAGTGCGTGTTTCTTTGTAGACGGCGCCGATCGCAGCGATCAGTCGCTGCCTGGCTGCCTCTTTCAAGTGCAGGCCGCGAATTTCCTGCGCAATTTCAAGTCTGGTTCGCGCCAGCTTCCTGCGATAGCGCAACAGTTTCTTTGTCTTCTTGCCGCGCGTTACTTTTAGTTCAGACGCAAACTTCTCGAATTCCTTCAAGCCTCTTTTATATAGCAGTCGAATGTTCTGCAGACCTTCAATTGTCCACTGCAGGTATTCTTCACTTCGATCTTCGTGCTCCTCAGTCTCCATCTGATCTGAAAAAGCTACGACATCGCGAATGTTGAGCTTACCTTCAGCAAGCTCATCACCTATTCGAAACAGTTCAACTACAGCAATTGGCGAACGAGCGATAGCTTTCTCCGCTCGCTTCTGACCTCGTTCGATACGTTTTGCGATCGAGACTTCCTGTTCTCTGGTCAACAAAGGCACTACGCCCATTTCGCGCATATAGACGCGAATTGGGTCGGACGTTTTATCCATTTCACCGGCCGACAGGTCGAGTTCAACTTCTTCACTCAACGCTTCATCGGACTCCACAGACGACGTACTCTCCTCTATTAACGGCTCTTCAGTCTCAGTTTCGACACTGGTGGCTCGTTCCAATGTTTGCAGCACTTCGTCTATGTCTTGAATGGACACGGCATCGTCAGTAAGTTCCTCACTAAGATTGACGAACTCACCCTTATTGATTAAATCAATGCCATTCTGATCTTTCTCAAGCCTGGACAAATTTAATATTCCTTTCTCGCGATAGTTAGGCTGTACGGAGAGCTTTGACTCTCCTGCTCTTTGTCCCTGCGCGCATTTGGGACAAAGTAATCCGCTGACGACCGTTTTTCTTTTCTATCCTTCCTACCGTTGTATTCGTTTCCTTTGACACACAAGGTTTCAATCTTTGTACTACGTCACTTATTGTGATCTTGGCCAGCACTGCTTCGACCGCAGCATCAACCTCCAACAACACATCACCAAGCACTGTCTCGATGTTTACCCCAACCGGGCAGTCCCTACTGGGAGGCTGGCGGTGCAACGAAAAGACGCCGCCACATTCCAAAGCCTGGTAAACATCCAACAACGTGGTCTTCGCCGGGTCGCTGGCCAATCGAGATCCACCGAGGGAACCCGTTTGCGAAACCACTAAACCAGCCTCCGCCAGCTCGCACAGCATTCGCCGAATGACCACTGGGTTGGTGTTGACGCTCTCCGCCACTTGTTCAGACTTGAGCGGTTCCTCGCCTGACCAGGCCATTAGCGTCAAAACGTGAACGGCTACTGCAAACCGGCTATTTGTTGACATAAATTAGAAACGCTGGTCGGAAACTCCAATCCGTTTTGTAACAATTATAGTTACAGTTTTAGTTTTGTCAAATAAATGTTGAACTTAGAGCCTCTGTGGTCGTTCCGTGACAACCAACCGGGCGCTAATCGCTCCTCGCAAGACTGAGATGCACCTCGAAAACAGGTAGATTCCCAACGTTCTTTCGTTAAGTTTTTCAGTTATTTTGCCGAGACTGCGGGACGGAGCAGGTTCTGAATGAGGAGAAACAGGCTGTCGACGTCGATGGGCTTTGGAATCAACGCAATATATCCAACTTCGAGCGCACGGGCTCGATCTTCTTCACTGGCGTAGCCGGAAACCGCGATTGCTGGCACTTCCTTCAAGCCAGGCATTCCTTTGATCTTCTTCATAAACGTGTATCCATCCGTGTCAGGCATACCGATGTCTGACACGATGAGATCGGGGCGGCTTTGTTCAACTTTCCGAATCGCCTCAAATGCGGATGAGGCCGTGACAACCACTGCGCCTTCCTGTCCAAACATGGTACTCAGTAAGGCGAGCGTATCTTCCGAGTCTTCAACCACGAGAATCTCCATCCCTGAGAGCGAATGTGTCCTCTTCTCTGAGACTTCAACCTCCAGATTTGCTTCCGGCGCCAACCCGATCTTTAGCGTGAACGACGCGCCATGCCCGACTCCCTCGGACGCAACTAAAAGTTCTCCGGCATGCAATCTCGTCAGCGCATGTGCGATGGCCAGACCAAGGCCCAACCCACCGTGGACTCTGGATGTGGATCCGTCAGCTTGTTTGAAACGATCGAAGACATGAGGGATAAAGTCTGGAGAGATTCCAATACCGGTATCGGTTACGACAAACAGGGCTTCCCCGTTCTTTCTATCGGTAGAAACAGAGACTCTTCCGCCAACCTCTGTAAACTTTATGGCGTTGGAAACGAGGTTCCATGCGATTTGTTGAAGTCGCACCGGTTCACCCATAACAACCAAAGGCGACGAATGCAGATGAATCGCCAGCTCTATATTCTTTGTGGCGGCTGAAGCCTTGACTGTATCGAGTGCAGCCGAAACCGCGTGATTAAGATCGGTCGCACGCGGTTCAAAGTGAAGTTTGCCGGTGGCGATGCGAGACGTATCGAGCAGATCGTCAATTAGACGTGATTGCAGCCATGCGTTTCGCTCGATCGCGTCGAGTGCCTGCGCCACGCCCTTCGGATCGAGATTTCCACTCCGAAGTAATTTGATCCAGCCAACGACCGGAGTTAAAGGGGTCCTGAGTTCATGCGACAGCGTGGCGAGAAACACATCTTTCGCGCGGTTTGCTTCTGAAAGCTCTTCGTTCACTCTGGTGAGTTGTGCTGTGCGTTCTTTGATACGTTCCTCCAGATCTCTATTGAGCTGTTCGAGATCTGCCCGCGCTTTTTGCTCTGCAAGCATCAAACGCCGATGTTCTACACCTCGGCGAATCGTGTGCTTCATGTTGTCAATATCACACGGCTTAATGAGATAGTCGTATGCACCTTCCTGTAAGGCGGCAATGGCTGACTCGACCGAGGCGAATCCAGTGAGAACAACTGAAATTGTCAACGGGGCCTGTTTTCTAATTTGACTTAATACGGAAAGCCCGTCACCGCCTTCCATATGCAAGTCTGTTAATACAAGGTCGTACTCACATCCTTGCAGTAAACCTATTGCATCGTCACCCGTCGCGGCGGTGTCAACAACATACCCTTCTTTTTCAAAAATGGCCGCCGTTGTGATTCGCAGGCTCTCTTCATCGTCTACGACCAGCAAGCGGGCCTCTTTGGGAAAGGAAGATCGCGCACCTCCGTTGTCGCTTGAAGTGTCTTCCAAGGAATGTGGAAACATGGTGTTGAATTCCTGACTCACCTATTTCTTCTCCTCATCTTCAAGAACCGGTGGCTCAACCTGAAGAATTAGATTAAAGACCGTGCCAATACCTACCTCACTAACCACTTCAATACGTCCACCGTGCTGTCTTACGATGTCCTGAGTCACCCACAAACCAAGACCAGTTCCTTTCTTGCCCGTCGAAAAGAACGGTTCGAAGATGCGTGCTTGATCGTCTTCACTGATGCCCACTCCGGTATCGCTCATCTGAATCAAAATCGATGGTTGCAGAGCTTGTTCATACGGAACGGTGGTTATCCGGATTTCGCCTTCGTTGTGGATTGCCTGTTGCGCATTAATGATCAAGTTCAGGAAAACCTGTCGCAACTGATCTGCACGCGCGCGGATCTTTGGTAAATGCTCGTCAAACTCTCGAACAAGTCGAATCTTCGACTGCTTGAGCTTCTTCTCAAGGAGCACAAGTGTTTCTTCCAACAATTGATTTACATCGACCCAATCAACCTCGCCGGGCTGTCGCGCGAAGCCGAGCATCTGCCGGATGATGTGCGAGACTCGCTCAGTCTCTTTCCGAGCAATCTCAAGAAAGCGAGCATTCTTCTCTAGTCCCGAGTCTGATTGCATCAAGTAGAGAGCATTCTTGATTGCTTCCAGCGGGTTGTTAACTTCATGTGCAATTGACGCGGCCAGTCGTCCTACGGCCGCCAGCTTTTCAGATTCAAAGAGCTGTTGCTCCACACGACGACGCTCGAGTTCGCGGATTTCGGTCAGGTCGTGAAGCACCGAAACCACTGCTGTGACCTGTCCAGCCGGATCCAGGACCTCGCGTGCAGTTATTTCCATCGGTAACGACCGGTTCGTTTCAGGATCAATGAGCTCTATCTCAGCCTGTCGACCGGTCTCAGCAAATGACGCGAGCCCCGATATGAACGAGGTGAGTTTCACCGCGTTCGTCCGAACAGCTGCGGCTGCCCGGGCACTAAATATCTCGCTGTCCTGAAACAACAACTCGGCGCGCCGATTCAACAGAATGTAATTACCGGAAACATCACAGACCGCCACTGGATGTCCAACATTCTCGAGAATCAAATCCAAACGATCTCTTTCACGACTGGACTCCTGTTCGGCCTGCTGAAGTTTTACAAAGTTCCGCGCTAATTCTTCATTGGCTTCCCGCAGATCAGTCACATCTCTGAAGATCGAAACCAGGCCCAGTGGCTCCCCTCGAGCATTTACGGCCGGAGTTGAAATGACTTCGAAGTGGATATCAGAACCTTCAAGGGGATCTACCAATGTAATATCACGCTGCACAAGGTCAGACGACGAGACCGTTGCACTCGAGAGGTAAGCGGAGAACAGCAAGTCATTCATCTTCAGAGCTCGTCGCTTACCTTCGCCAGCATTCGCCGATCCGCTAAACAACTCTTCGGCTCTTCTGTTTTGAAGGAGGATTTGATTATCGAGGTCGGTGAGAACGATTGGATCGGCGACCGACTTCATGATCGATTCGATCCATTGCCTCTCTCTTTGTAGTTTCGTTATTGAATTGACGAGTCGTTCCTGCTGAATCGCAAGCGATGCGATCACGCCAACTCGATCCGCAAAGCGCTTCAACAACTTCAACGCAATTGGATCGATGTTGTCTTTATACGCGCCGACGTAAAGCACACCGAGCCGAGAACCTGGTTCAAACGCCCAGTAATGATCGCCTAACAACGGACCAGTTCCAGCGTCGCGGCCAGTCTTTGGCGAGATTTCGGCAAGGCCAAACAATGGCAACGCCAGCACATCCCTGTGCCAATTCATCTGATCAAAGAGTGCCCGAGAAGACAGATCGTCTTCGAGGGAGATCCATAGCGGGTAAGCATCATGGATAACTCTCACGCAGGCAGCGCTCGAGTCGAGTGGCATTTCCACACGAGCAGAAACGAGGTCGGTGTCAAACCCTACCGCCGCACGAATTTTTAGCGTCGCTTCTCTCTCATTGACTGTAGCAATTGCAGATTGCTGATAACCGAAGACGTTCGTAACAGCTTCGAGTGCCAGCAAGAGACGCTCATGGAGCTTCGGTGTGGCAAGCATCTGCGTCGTTGTTTCGATGAAAACATCGTATTGACGCAGATATGAGTTCAGCGCGTCCGGATCCTGTACGGACGGCCCTGACTGAACTGCGAATTCTGTGGGGGCTTCTGCCATATCAACAAACAACTAGCAGGAGACTTCCTCTCTCGTTAACTAGAACATTCACTTTTTCTCAACTTCCACTGTCACGCGGCGCCGGGTTCCTTCGTCCAATGGCTCAGCTCCAGGAGATAGCGCCGGCCGGGAAACAGCGGGCGTCAGGCCAACAGCCTCTGCATACTTGAGATACGTATCAATGGAGGCAACCACTACACGTGCTTCAACCGTGATCAGGTCAATACCAACTAGCGAGATTCGTACCCAGGCGTCAACAACAATGCCTTTGTCGAGTACACGATCGAGTACATCAATCAAACTAGTACCGCCTGGTGCTCTTTCGACAGCCATTTGCGTCTCTTCCTTTTCTAGAGAATCGAGTTAAAAGCGTTCGCAGCAACGAATCGGTTTATCGGATCGGTACCGTCGTTCGCTTCACTTAACGTCTTTGTTTTCGTCTTGTTGTCAGCTTGTTGCTGCGACTTGGCATCTCCCTACCGGTCGAAACCGCTGCTGCAGCACCAAGCTTCTTAATTTCGCGCTCGAGCTCGCCGAGCCGTTCTCGCAGCTCAACATTTTCCGCTTCTGCTCGTTCCGCACGTGTTGTTAGATTTGTGTCGTAACGCCACCAGTTCAATCCAATCTGCTCAGCCTTATCAATCGAACAGACAAGTAGGCGAATCTGAAGCGTTAACAGTTCGACGTTGGCCAGCGACACCTTGATGTCACCTGCTATCACGAGCCCTTTGTCGAGAATTCGATCGAGAACATCAACCAGTCCCGGGGGACGGGCGGTAATCAGGGTAGACCGCTCACTGGACACTGTTGCCCTCCACTAGTCGAATGCGGTTTCATTTCGCAAACAACGGCGAACCGCAATCGTGGTGTTGATAAACCGAGTAAAAGTTCTGGCATTTAGATCAAACGACCGACAGGACCGAGATCGATGTTGAGGTCCTCATCTTCCAAGCCAAATTGAGTCTTTAGCTCATTGAGTTTGGCTTCCAATTTCATCAACGCGAGTCCCAAATCTTCGATCTGTTGGGGTGAGAGATCGCCGCCTTCCATTCGTCTGATTGCCTGTTTTTCGAGCAACCGACGTATGAACTCGATCAAAGTGAGCACTAGCTTCGCCAGCCCCTGTTCAACGCTCTGTGGATCAACGTTAATTCGCGAGGGAAGAGTGTCTGCGACGCAACGAAGTTGCTCAACAAACTCCTCAGTATGCGAAGTCTCTATTGCTGGCTCAGCCGATTGGGGGTTTTCGGGGGATAACGGCATCAGCTTACTCCGAAATGCGTTCCGAACTCAAGATCGATGTTCGCGAAGGTATACGGCGGCCAGGGACCGCTTGATAAGAAATGAAGATTTGTCCGTTCGGCCTGCAATCGACCGAGTTCCCGGCGGTAGTCGGTCAACCGAGCCCGTTCTACGAGGTACGAGGCCGAAAGTACGAGTCTCTGTGTCGGTTCAATTGTGATTTGCTCCTGGCGAACAACATCCTTCAGCCCATCCGCTAGCCACGCCTCCAACTCTCGCGCCTCTTGTTCCAGCCGGTACTCCCCGCGCTTGAACATGAGAAAAGCAGTCCCAGCACCAACCTCCTCAAGGTCCGGTACCGTTACCTCTGAGTCTTCAATCCCCGCCGAGTTCTGCCAGATAATCTTTACGCTCATCTCAACGCAACCGCTTACTTGTGCCAGACGCTCCACTAAAGCATGCTCACGCGTCTTCAAATAGCTTTCCAATCCAGATTCAGTAATCAGAGACCCAAAACGGAACGGAAGCACCGTAGTATTAGAAAAACTCTTGCGGACAATTGCCTCATGTTGCAGAACATTTTCTCTGGTAACGGGCACAGCCTCACCATCAAACTTACTGGCAACAACAAACAGACTCTTACTGTTAATGACTTCTACGATCTGTTCAGCGAGGCCACCTGGATCATCCTTCAGATTCGGATCAGCATCAGTAACACAGTAAAGATAAAACTTCATTAATGATCCGCTGACCTTTCCGTGGGCGCTGTTGATAATACCGGGCGGGCTTCTCTTGAACGTAACACTTCGTTCGCTGTTTCCACCGAACTCACCAGAACATTCAACCCTACAAAGATCAAATCAACATCTGCAACTGAAATAGTTATCTCACCGGCAATAACGAGACCACGATTGAGCACATGATCAAGAGTTTCCAGCAATGAGAGTTCGCTTTCTTCGAGCGCCTCGACATCACCTCCCACAATTACTTGATCAAATGTTGAGCTCATCGAAATGTCTACGCAGCTGCGAAATTGTACGCCGGCCAGGGTCCAGTCAATTCGATTCGAATTCCAGCACTCTCGATTTCGCGAGCGATTTCTTCAGCTGCGTCTCGGAAATCTTCAAGCTTTGCCTTCGATACCAGGAAAGCAAACTTCGATCTCAGTTCACCATGTTCGGTGGTTTCCACTTTCAAGACGCGCAAACGAGAGACACCATCGCTCAGACCCGACAGTCGTTCCTCGAGCCGTTTCGTTGTACGTTCAATTTCCAACTTACCTTCATCGGCTCGCAGCGCTTCGATCTTCTTTTGCAAGAGGTACGACTGACCGGGTAAGGCGCTCTTTGCTGCCGCTGCCATTTCGCGCAAGCGAGGGCTAATGTTAGTGATGTTCTCGAGTAACACTGTTCTGTCGCAATAGACGTTGACGCCCCATTCCTCGTGACCTTTCACCCGCTCGAGGATGACGTGAAGTTGAGCTTCCTTGTCTGAAAGCATCTGTTTGATGCCTGTTCCATCCAGGTAAATCGTTCCGAACCGGAGAGGAACCACGCTTGTCTTACGTGCAAAGTGTTCCACAACCTGTTCATGACGCATCGCTCGAACGGTTACCCACGGAGCATCAGACAATTTAGCATCGAGAGACTCCTCACCAAACACCGAAAGCGGCACGCGACTGACAATGGCCGCCAGCTCATCTTCCGCTATAACTTCGAGATTAGTGTTTTCTTCCATTGCCGAGGGAGTCGCACCCGTTGTGAGTATTTCCAAAGCTGGACCACGCTCTGAGATGCAGTAGACGTAATAGCCCTCAGGCCCTGTCGCAGTATAGCCACCATCTTTCCCCTGCTTCTGTTCGGTTTCGCTCATTGTTTCTCGACCGATTCTCACCTCTTGCGCGTGGCTTTAGCAACCTCTAATGAAATTTGATCGGCAGCATCGGGTCATATAGGTCGTGTTGGTCCTATTCACAGCCAAACTTAAATCTAAGTTCCTGATCACCGGCTCTTCCAGCCCTTGAAGTGTTTCATCAATAGCTCCTTGCCTTGAATATCTCGATCTTGCTGAGGCGCCACGAACAACTGCATCGATTTTCCAAACCGCCGCTGAAAGCTCGCAATAGCCTCGTCCTGAGATCTGCGCCGCGTCGCACAGAAGTCGCACCTGGTTGCAGCAGACTCTGGAATCACACCATTAATAAGTAACCGCTGCATTGGAACACCGAGTTCTTTCAATGACCGCGCCAGGTCTGCGGTCTCCTCAAAGCTCATCCGTTCCGGAATAGCAACTCCGACAAACTCACATAGCTTTGGATCGGTAAGCAGAGCAAGAACTCGCTTGATACTCTTTGAAAGCGCAACGAGCTCTTCACCTATCTTGCCGGCGTGAACTACATTCTGATACTTCAGCAAAAGCTTTATAAACGTTCGGATCCAATCGAGCGCCACCTGCGGTAACTCCAGGAAGCGAACGAGATGTCCGGTTGGCGCTGTATCAAGCACTATTACTTCGTACTTATTCTCATCGATGAGATCGCTGATAACTCCAAGCGCAGCAATTTCATCAATCCCGGGCGGTGTCAGTTCGACCAATTCACGCATCGCCTCGCGATCAAACTTTATGTCGAGGCGAGATCCGCTCATCAGTGAGTCAAATAGTTCATTGGTCCACGATCGATAACGCTGCTTCAAATCTTCAAACCATTCACCTGGATTAATCTCCATCGCATCCAGGTTGCGCAAGCCAGCAACACCAGTCTTCAGCGAGCCTATTCGTTCGTCGACACTATCCGATAGCGAGTGGGCCGGATCAGTTGAAAAGATCAGAATTTTTTTCTTCGTTGCTCGTTTTGCCAAAGCTAAACCAAGAGCCACTGCGGCAGTTGTTTTTCCTACGCCACCCTTCCCGCCAAAAATCCAGACTCGACGATCGTCAAAGGAAAGGTCTCTCGTTTGTGGGTCAAGCTTCACCTGCTTCTCTCGCTTGCCGAGGGTTTCGGGTTGCGATTCCTTTCCGATCCAAATCTCCTCTCCAAATGATTTCAATGCTTCAATGCCACGCACGTCACTCGCTCGCAAGGGGACTTTGTGAAGCTTTAAAGACGTAAAGTGCTTCGATAGCTCACCGAGCCATCGCTTTTGTGCTTTTACTCGCACGCGACAAAAAGTGCAGTTGTCATGTTCCTGCTCAACGCGATTAATAATCAGATCTGTAACAGAGACGCCGTCAGCGCGTAGCTCCGCCGCATAGCGCCTGGTCTCATTCACGCTCAACGCTTCGGGTATCGCTACAAGTGCAAAACTGGATTCCTCGGAGTTGTACAGCAGATTTCTGACGGTCTGGATACGTTCATTCAGATCGCGTAAGAACAAACCAACCTCGTCGAGCACCATCCGGCGGCGCGCGAAATGTGCAACCAGGAAACGATGCTTATCAGCCATTCGATCCAATGCTGTGACCATGCGGCTAAAGACTTCCGGCAAACGGAGCAACCTCGCGGTGTGTCCTGAGGGCGCGGTATCGATGACGATATGCGAATAGTCTGATGCGCGGTCCAACTCGCTTAGCTCAAACAGGGCCATCACTTCATCAAGACCAGGTAACGACAAATTCAGTAGTTCATTGATATCAGATTTGTCCAGCAACGTTCCGCGATCTGCAATTTCAGCGAGTACGGGCCCATGCTTTTTTCGAAACTCCGCGAGAGCCGTCTTCGAATCCATCTCAAAAGCAACCAGACGGGCTCGTCTGAACGTGCTGACTTGAACCAATCGATTACCGACTGTTGTGCCCAAACTATCTGACAGCGAGTGCGCGGGATCAGTGGAGAATAAAAGGATCTTGTCGTTGGGTTTTGCCAGTTTGAGAAGTAACAGAGCAGTTGCCGTTGCCGCCGTCGTCTTACCGACACCACCCTTGCCGCCGAAGAAAAAGTATCTTGATGAGGAGAGATGGGCTGGTAGTGTAGGTTTGGTGGCGTGGCGAGTCATTCGCTTTCGTCTTTATTCGTGTGAGTTCGTGTGATGCGCGTGGATCGTCTGTTACACAAGCCAAAGAGCGATCCACGCGCATCACACGAACTCACACCAACGAATGCTGTCCACCAAATTACGGCAGTGAGCTTGCTGTACAAATTTATCTTTCGCCTGGTTCCCAAAACTCACTCTGTTCGTCGCCACCGACTTCAATCACGAAGCTTGATGACTCCGCACTGTGTACCTGGTGAAGTAACTCGAGCTGTCTGGTTTTCAATGCTCGCAGACGGGCGAACAATTCGGCTTCTCTTTCCTGATACTCGGCTTCTGAGATCTCTTCCAATTCCAATCGCATTTGCAGTTCAAGTAACTGTTCCTTGATAACCGTATCGTCGTTCAATTCCTGGTCAGCCATCTTCTGTATCTGTCCAAGAATGAACTTGAATCCACTTACCGGCGCTAAAAGAATGTCGTCGATTAGGAACATTTCCTTTTTTGGACTTTCGACTTTGGACTTTCGACTTTTAACTTGCGACAGCTTCGGTCGTGCTTTCGCCGCGTTCGAGTTTCAGTCGAATATGGACGAAGTTATACGGCGGCCAGGGACCGGTGTACTTAAAAGAAAGTTTGCCTTCGTACTTGGAAGCAATCTCTTTTACCTTCTGGTCGAATTCAGTTTCTCGATCGCGTTCAATCAGGAATGCAGCGTTCATGATCATTCGATCGCCTATAGGCTTGTTGGCACGAGACGCAACGGCTGTGTCGCGCAACAAAGAGTAGACCTCTCGAATATAAGCGTCTGCCTGATCAGTCAACGCCTTTTCGATCAATCGACCCAGTTGCATGCGAGCGAAGTAAGTCGAGCCTGTTGTCTTCGACGTGATCTGTTCTTTAAGGTGACGAATTTCGTCGTCGTTCTCTTCCAGTTCGGCGGTAACCGTGTCGCGGTCCCAATTCACCTTTAATCCAAACTCGACTTTGCCTTCCATTTTCGCGAGCACATCGCGAAGCGCGTCATAAGTGCCGCGAATGAGCTCGATGATGTCGTCGTCGGTTCGAAACAGTGCGCCGAAGGCCATGGGCAATACGGTGAATTCCCTCATGACTGTTTCGTTTACCTGCTCGTGAGCGAAAACGTTTTCACGCGTGGGATCATAAACAACCAGCGGTGTGTTCGAGACGACCGCAGCTAATCCTCGATGACGAATTGTGGAGACTTCGTCGCCTCGCCCTCCTATTCCCATGGGACCGAACGATCGCGGTTCATCTGTTTCGATGATGCAGTAAACGTACTTGCCTTCAGGCACAGATTCTACAGACGTTTGTTCTGTTTCGCGGCTCATATGCTCAGGTACCGAGGTGGGCTGGAGCTTGGGGGAAAAGCGAAACCCACAAAGAGATGGGATCGAATTACGACGGAAATCATAGTCACTTGTTTCAATCTCTACAAGGACTTTCGCGCTTTAGGCTTTGGCTTTTGGTCTTTGGCCTTCGGTCTTTGGACTTTGGTACATGATCTTTGATTTTTGTCCTCTTTGACGGTTGAAGCCATTCAAGATTTGTCGTCGAAGATCAAAGAGCAAAGACCAAAGGCCAAAAACCAAAGACCCGCACTCTTGAACGGATTCGAAACAGAACGGTTGGTCTGACAAGAAAAACGAACTGATGTGATGCAGATTCGAAAGAGACCTCCTCTACACTCAATAAGAATTTTACTTGGGATTTTTGCGCGCCCACAGGAATGTCCACTAAGACTGTACTGGCATAGTCGTTGCTCCCCCTTAGTTTAAGAAATTCGGACTAAACCGAAAGGAGACTTAATCATGTTGTGGACGATTCTGGTAATACTGCTGGTGCTTTGGCTACTTGGCGTAATTGGGCACGTCGGCGGCGGGTTGATCCATTTGCTTCTCGTTATCGCTGCAGTGATTCTTGTCATCAACCTGTTGACGGGAAGACGAGCAGTCTAAATCTGAGCAGTGGGAAGGTCTTTGGCCTTTGGCCTTTGAAGAACGCAGGCAAATCCTGAGTCTTCAAAGACCCAAGTCCAAAGACTCTTCACGCAATCATCACTTCGAGGGAGTTTGAATATTTACATCTATTCGTTTGTTACCACTGAAAATCCTACCGCCAAAAACAAACAGTGCTGCTAACACGATAATCACGAAGATCACGAGCACTGCTACAACACCTGCGCTGCTACTACTGCTGTCAGCCATTTTCTTATCCTCCTGTTGGTTTGATTGAATGCTGCGTTAACCCGCAGTTGTTTCACCGCCCAGTAAAGTTAAGACTTCCCCCGTGACGTAACTCGAATCCGCTTCAGAAGCGAAATAGACGAATGCTGGTGCAATCTCCTCAGGTTGTGCAGGACGCTTTAGCGGAGTATCGGCTCCAAACTTCGCCACGTCCTCTGCCTCTTGGTCGGCTGGATTAAGTGGTGTCCATACAGGACCCGGCGCTACACAGTTCACACGTACTCCACGTTTGACAAGATTTTGAGCGAGAGACTTTGTGAAGGCATGAATGGCGCCTTTAGTGGCCGAATAGTCCAGCAGCTCTTTACTGCCTTCGAGTCCTGTAATCGAGCCTGTGTTGACGATGGCGCTACCCTCCTGCAGATGAGGAAGTGCAGCTTTGGTCATGTAGAAATAGCCGTAGATATTTGTTTTGAATGTTCGATCCCACTGCTTTTCGGTGAGATCTTCCAGATCGGACTGATGTTGTTGAAAGGCTGCGTTATTAACAAGAATGTCGAGCTTGCCAAACTTCTTGACTGTCTTGGCAACCAGGTTTCGACACACTCCTGGCTTTGTAACGTCCCCGAGCATCGCGAACGCTTGTCGTCCTTCTGCCTCAATTGCACGTTGAGTCTCTTTTGCGTCTCGCTTTTCGGGTTCGAGATATGTGAAAGCAACGTCGGCGCCTTCGCGGGCAAACAGCACAGCCACCGCTCGACCAATGCCAGAATCTCCGCCGGTGATAAGAGCGACTTTCTTATTTAACTTTCCCGCTCCTTTATAAGCTGGCGCTTTGAAATTAGGTCGTGGTTTTAGGCGCGCCTCCTCACCCGGTTTCTGCTGATGCTGCTCGGGCATTGGAGACTTCGGCTGCTCGAGTTTGTGAACTTCATTAGCAGTCGAAGCCCCATTGCCACGAGCTCTTGGTTTGCTCGGTTTCTTATTTCTCGATGACTCTGTTTTACGAACCATTAGTGGATTTATTTGCGGCCACCCTTCTTGCCGCCCTTCCGTGATGAGCTGTGACTTTCCTTCTTGCCGCGACCGCTGCCGCTCTTCTTACCACCACCAGATTCTTTGTTCACGGTTGCCCAGGCGCGGCTCTTGGCTTCCTTTTTCGAAACACCTCGATCTTCGTAGCCTTCCTCGATGTGTTCCGCTTGTCGTTTCTGCTTACTGGTGTAACTCGATTTATCTCCTCGTGGCATTTTTTTGAGTCCTTTCTTGCGTCAAAGAAGCGGAGAGATCTCTCAAAATCTCTTCCTGTTGATCGATAGCCCGGCGGCGTTGATCGAGTGAGAGACGTAGCGTCTCAATACTCTGCTCAATCGCCTCCAAACTCTTCCGTTCCTTTTGTGCTGCGTCGATTAACAACTCGATTGAGAAGGGTGAACTTCCACGATCCCTTTCCGCCAGCGCGGCTTCGACATCGTCAGCGGCTCCCGCTTCCAAATCAGCAGCGTTGTTTATGAAACCAGATGACCCCATTGACTAATCCTCGGAGATTTTGCGTTGCAAACCGCGCGCCTTTTTCTCCTATGTCGGGTTTTCGTGTCGCGGCGTTGGCATCGCGGTTGCGGGTTATCACTAAATGTGACGATGCGGAAGTTTGAGTGGTCGAGATCTAAACAACAGAGGTCTTGGCGCTGTACAGGAAAGTTACACTTCTAGGAGGGCAGAATGGCTGACAAGAAGACTAAGAGTCATCGTGAGTTGATAGATACCGGCAGAGATAAACGGTTCGTACGTCGGGATGACCGTGGTGAGTTCGACGACGTTTCAGATGTGGGGCGTTCGCTCGCCCAAGATCGAAAGCAGACAGCAAAGACGAAAGTACCGCCGGGTCAGGGTGACCGTGGAGATCAGAAGAAAAGGTAGCGCGCTACGCAGTGATCATTCGGAAGCGGCGAGTCTTTCCCGATCCTCGTCGCTTCTTCTCTTGAGGCTATGAAACTTTTCGCTAAGCATTCGAGCATGACAGAACAGGCAAAGCTGCTCCACGTCGTCATTTATGTTTGATCTAATCAAGGCACCACACGACGCACAGCTAATTGGCTTCTGCGACTCGCCTGAACGCAGATCACTGATCTTCTTTCTCGGTGCTTTCTTCGTGAATCTAACCATCGTGACTGACCTTGCAAAGGAGTATTCGAGACTTTCATAGACAACTCTTGTTCCTTAAGTGAATTTTGAGTGAAATCTTTACTTCCTCATGACAAACCTTGAACGCTTACAGTCCACTGGCATTCGTCGAACCGGCTCACCTGACCGCGGTTTTCGTTATTACCATCTCAACGGCGGGGGACCCGTCACGAAAGAGGATCTGGCTCGCATTAGAAAACTCGTGATTCCTCCAGCATGGACTGAAGTTGCAATCAACTCAGCGGCAAATGGCCGAGTTCAGGTGGTTGGGAAGGATGCAGCGGGACGGTGGCAGTACGGTTATCACGAGAGTCACACTCGGGCCCAGGAAGCAAAGAAGTTTCGGCGTCTAACCAAATTTGCGCAGGCTCTTCCGAAGTTACGGCAAACCATTCAACGGCAACTAAAAGATCCGGGTTTAGGGCGAGAGCGAGTGCTTGCTTGCGTGTTGCGCATTCTCTCCAGGTGCTCGATGAGACCCGGCAGTGAAGTTTACGCCAGCGAGAACGGCAGTTACGGAATCGCAACGCTGCGCAACAAGCACCTCAAAGTTAAAGGCAATGTTATCTATTTCGATTTTCCAGGGAAGTCAGGAGTGCGCCAACAACGTCAACTCACAGACAAAAGGATCGCGAAGGTAGTCAGAAGTCTATTGCGCAAACAGGGCAAACGAGTCTTTCAATTTGAGAACGGCAATGGTGAGATGGTGCGCGTTACTAGTCGGCACATCAACGAATACATCAAGGAGGTCATGGGTGAACATTTTAGTGCAAAAGACTTTCGCACCTGGGCTGGCACGTTGATTTGCGCATCAGCACTCGCTCGGGTTGGGATAAACAAAGAGGATTCGAAATCTGCACGACACAAGAAGATCGTTGCGGCGATCAAGGAGACATCTGAAGCACTCGGGAACACGCCGGCAGTTTGTCGGAAGTCCTACATCTGTCCTGCCATTCTGGAGGCATACGAACAAGGACAAGTAGTTTCGAAGTATTTTCCTTCCTTAGAGAGTTTTCTTCGCTATCGAGGATCCCAATTGCATCCTGCCGAAAAGTCACTGGTGCGATTTCTGAAGCAAACGGGATCTTGTTAACTCAGACACCTGGCACCTGTCTTGCCATCGAACTACGACAATCAAAACAAGCGAGCGATTAACGAACAGCGGGAGAACTTATGCAAGGACCTTTACGGGGAATCTTAGCGGGCGCGGCAGCGTGGAAATTTGGAGGAGGATGCATTTCAACGATCCTCATTTTCATCATAGTCTTCTGGCTGCTGGGATATGTCCGCTGCTAGAACACCACCAGCTTCAGCCGGTGGTACTTCAACTTTGCAGCTTCCGATCACTCGGGAGTTGACGTGGGGCAGCAGTCAAGTTACTGCTCCACGAGGGCAAAGCCGCTCGTATACAAAAGATTTCGTTTGCGTGCGTGTTGTAGCTGTGAAGTTGAAATACCAACGACTAAAGCCGGTGGTGTCCAAGACATTACATTTGGGCGTGTGTTGTAGCTTTGAAATTGAAGTACCACCGGCTAAAGCCGGTGGTGTCCTTCTTAATAAGTCACGACCAACTCTTCTGAAGCTTGCCACACCGGGAGATTCTGTCGAATCGTGCAACGATGGAGCTTATCTGGACGCGAGAGTAGCGATCCCGCACCGACTACAACCGTTGTGATCGGATCTTCAGGAACGCTCACGTGCAGCTTGAGTTCGCGTTGCAGCCTCTCTTTCATTCCTTTCAACAACGCACCACCGCCGGTGAGAATCACACCCGAGTAATAGATATCAGCGACTGCTTCCGGCTGTGCTTCTTCTATTACCCTGCGGACTCCATTCACAATTTCATTGAGTATTGGCTCCAAAGCATCTCTAACTTCTTCAGCGCTGATCTTTACCGCACAGGGTGAGCCATCGATCAGATGCTTGCCAACAATTGTCATTTTAAGATCTTCGTCAGTTGCATCGGTTTCAATAACTGCGCCGAGATCTTTCTTGATTGCCTCCGCGGTGTACTCACCAATCTGCACACAATAGTTAGATCGCAAATAGTCGCGAATACTTTCATCCATCGAATTTCCGGCCGCTGTGGAACTGGTTGAAGCAACCACTCCGCCTGAAGCAATAATCGCGATGTTTGTTGTACCACCGCCGACATCAACCACCAGATGGGCCCGCTCGTCATCAAAGCTTATTCCCGCTCCAAGCCCGGCCGCTAAGCCTTCGTCCATGAGATCGATCCGACTTCCACCCGCATCGTGCGCGGCTGCGCGAACAGATCGGCGTTCAACTGCCGTAGCAGAACCAGGAGTTCCGACAACGAAATGACCACGTCGATAGCGGTCAGTCACCTGTCCCAGGAAAGCCCGAAGCATTTTCTCGGTGCCTTCGAAATTGCAGATTGTGCCTGAACGAATCGGTCGCAGAACCTCGATTCCGCGTGGCTCACGGCCGAGTAACTTCAGTGCCTGATAACCGACTGAAACAACCTTGCCATCGTACTGATCGACTGCGATTACCGATGGTTGATTAAGGAGTATTCCGAGGTCGGGTTCGTAGATGAGAGTGTTGACTGTTCCGAGGTCAATAGCCAACTCCTGCTTAAAAAACTTCTCGATGAACTTCATGGCGATCGTTCTCCTCCAACTTGGCAGGGGCTCGAGAGCAGCTAAATCCATCTTCAGTCGGCAACTCTTATGCCTGAAGATCGTAACCGTCGGGGTATAGGGGAATGGCTTTGAAACTATGAAATGACTAATGCGGAGGGTTTCCAGAGAACGTATGACAACTAGGCGAAGATGCCACCGGGTTGTATGAGTTTGAGGCGTTCAAGGTGACGGATTTGATGTCCGACGAACTTCAAGTTTGTCGTGGTCGGGTTACGTCTCGGACTCATGGGGCCTTGACCGAAAGCACGACAAACTAAACTCGTCGGACCTTAACTTCCGCCAGTCGCTGCAACTTCGTTTGTCGCTTGACTAATCAGATCCTGCAGACGCGCAAGACCTTTCAAAGTGTCGTTCCCAACATCGACGCGAATTGCACGACGGCCACGTTTGGCTAATGAGCGAAAATCCCCGAGCGCCTGAGCTTGTTTGAGTATGCTGAACGTGTACGGTTCCCCTGGAACTGCGAAGTCAACTGTATCGTTCGCCGTGATCTGAAAGAACACTCCAGTATCCGGTCCACCTTTATGCAGTTGTCCGGTCGAATGCAGAAATCTCGGACCGTAACCAACAGTCGTCGCACACTTCGTAGCGTCTCTCAAAGTAATTCGAATCTTTTGCAGTTCTTCATCAATGGCGGGCGTTTCCTCCGTGTAGTTTAAGAGAGCGATGTAATTGCCGGTTTTGACGGAAGCCAGGAGACTCCGGATGGCTTGCAGAGTTGACATCGCCGAAAGGTTATCGGCAGTACTTTCCGCATATATGGTAATTAGTTCGTCGGCTACCAGTTTGTTCTGTTCAGGCAGGCTGCCATGATTTACAAACGTACTCAACAATTCCTTCGTCGCATCTTTCGATTCCTGCACATTCGGCTGATCGAAAGGATTAATGCCCAGGCTCCAACCTGCACACGCTGTCGCAAATTCCCAGGCGAAAAATTCCGCGCCAAGGCCATACAGATCGGATAGTTTGCGATAGATAACTGGATGCCCCGCTCTATTCAGTTCACTTAACTTTGCACTCGTTTCTGGCGATGGTTCATCGATAGAAATCGAAACAAACAATCGGTCAGTTGAATACTCTGAAACATCTCCCAGTTCCTCACCAGCGACCGGCAGAATTCCTTTGCCTTCCTTGCCAGTGCTCTCGGCAATCAGCTGTTCGATCCAAAGTCCAAGAGTCGCGATTGACTTTTCGATAACGAACGTAAGTTTGTCGCGACCAGAATTCGCTGCCTCACCAATAATGATTCCCAACTGCAGTGCTGGATTTTTTGCAGGTGGCATTACCGGTGCACATGATTGTTCAGCCTCTTTCGCATTACTCAGAAACTTGCGCACATCGATGCCCATCAAGGCCGCCGGAACCATTCCAAAATACGAGAGCGCAGAGTAACGACCGCCAATGTCAGCCTGGTTGAGGAACGTTCGCTGGAAGCTGAGTTTGGCTGCCGTTTCGACCATCGGTGAGCCTGGATCAGTTATCGCTACGAAGTTTGCGCCAGGAGAATCTGTTTGTTTGCTCAGTTGGTCGTACCAGAATTTATAAAAGGTATTGGGCTCGGTCGTGGATCCGGATTTTGACGCGATGACGAACAAACACTTTTGAATATCAATCCGCTTCAGCAAATCCGCTAGCACGTCCGGATCTGTTGAGTCGAGAACAAGTAACTCCGGGTAATCAGGCTGGCGTCCAAATGTTCTGGCGAATACTTCGGGACACAGTGATGATCCACCCATCCCGCATACCATGACAGTCTGAAAACCTCTTTGCCGAATCAATTCAGCGAACTCGGTAAGTTCATCAACAACGCCGATCATTTCGTCTGGCACGGTCAACCAACCCAGTGCGTTACGAATGACCTTCTGGCTTGCCTCGTCGTCTTTCCAAAGTGTGGCATCCTTGCGCCAGATTCGCTTTACCACATCCTCAGCAGCGGCAGCTTGAAGGGCTTGATCTGTTCGCTGTTCAAGCTCACCAAGCGCACATTCCATGCTCGTCATAACAGACCTCCGGTCTTATGTTTGTCCTGGGTTGAGTTAGTTTAGCACTTGCTGATGTTTTTACCGCGAGGCGGTCGCCCTAAAAACCAGGATTGCACCGAACCACCATCGCCCCGTCGAACAGAAGTCCCTTGACCGGAGACAGCAACCTCTTCAGTCGGAGCGCGGCCGTCCTCGGCCGCCCCCGTCGAACAGAAGCACTTGACCAGCACACTCTGTTCCCTCTGAGCACATCCGCAAATCGATGTAACAGCTTCGTCGTATGAAACGGGCTTCTATCGACGGGGGCGGCCGAGGACGGCCGCGCTCCGACAGAAGAGCTCGCGTGTCTCCGGTCAAGGGACTTCTGTTCGACGGGGCGGCCTGTTACGAACGCACTCCGACGAAGAGTTCATATCTCATCAAGGACCACGCTTTCACTTTCAAACCACCTGAGCTAGAGTTTGACCAATCATGCCAGACCAGAATAAGCAAGCACTGATTGTTGTAGATGTCCAAAACGATTTCTGCCCCGGTGGCACTCTCGCTGTAGATCACGGTGATGAGGTTGTACCACCGCTGAACCAACTAATCGATAAATTCCTCGCTGAAGGCAAACCAGTATTCAAAACTCGAGACTGGCATCCAGCTACCACAAAACACTTCGCTAAATACGGAGGAACCTGGCCTGTCCATTGTGTACAGAACACCTTCGGCGCAGAATTTCACCCACAACTTAGAGACGATCCCAGAATTCGAGTCGTCTCCAAAGGACTTGGCGATACAGACTGTTATTCGGGCTTTGACGAAACAGACCTGGACCAACAACTTCACAAAGAGAATGTTGAAGAGGTCCTCATTGGAGGACTCACCACTGACTACTGCGTCAGGACCACCGCCATCGACGCGGCGAAGAAGGGATTCAAAGTAAAAGTCTTGAAAGATGCGATTCGTGCGGTCAATCTTGAACCGGGAGACGGCGACCGCGCGATCGAAGAAATGCGTAAAGCGGGAGCGGAAGTGGTTGATAGTGATTAGTGATGAGTGATGAGTGATGAGACAAAACACAGAAAGGACCTTACATTATGAGACCTCACGAGAGACTCACCTTATGGAAAAGAGCAGTAGATTTTGTCGTCAGACTTTACCGGGTCACAAACAAGTTTCCGAAAGAGGAAAAATTTGGACTCACTTCTCAAATTCGGCGTGCTGCGGTTTCCGTTCCAGCTAATATTGCGGAAGGAGCTGTCAGGCAATCACAAAAGGAATTCTTGTACTTCCTTTCAAACGCTCAAGGCTCAGCAAGTGAATTGTCGACCGAGTTATTGATAGCGTATCGCTTGGGTTATGTAACTTCGCGAGAGTATGCGGAGGTAAACGGCGAGCTGGATGAGATTGGTCGGATGATCGTTGGTCTTACAAGAAGACTAAAGAACGAATCGCGATAACATTCAATCTCAAATTGTGCCGAGGTAACAACAAAGTCTCATCACTTATCACGTATCACTGCTTCTATGGGAACCCTCAACATCGATCGCTACCACGCCGCAATGGGCGACGCCTCCTTCAAAGACGTCACCCGTCTGCACGATGGCCGATTAAGTGATGCCGAAGCTACGTTCTACATCACACAACGAAAACTTCCGTTCGCTCCCTGCCTGGGACATGAACGTTTGGTTCGTCTCCTTGTCGATAGCCAAATAGACCGCCCTCGATTGAGGTTCCTCGAACAGGATCGCGGCGGACTACAACTCTTCGCTAAAGCAATTGAAGACATTCAATTCGTGGGACGAATCAGAGCCGTACGACCAGGTACGATCGTTTTCGCAAACGAACCCTTTGCCGACATCACTGGCACATTCGGTTTGACGCAGGCTCAGGAGATCAAGTTTGAACATGCGTTTGATCTGCCTATGACAACTGCCGCCACGGCGATGCAATTCAGAATGGCTGCCGGTGATCACCGCTGGCTATCTGACTTTTCTTTGCGACGTAATGGCGACATTGAACGCGCCGTTGATATCGCGGTCTATGCGTTCATTGGAGGATTCAACGATACTTCAAACATGGAAGCCGCTCACCGTCTGGATCTTCCCGCAGTTGGTACCGAAGCGCATTACTGGCAACAGGCTTACCTGGAATACATGGACGATCCGGAGATCGAGTCTCGAACTGGCAAGCCAAAGCACTTTGAACAGGTCGCGTTCGAGCGGTGGTTGGACGCAAATCCAAACGGGACCACTCTGCTGTTAGACACAATCGATGTGTACATGGGAGCGGTGCATGCTGCAATGGCTGCGACTTCGACCGAGTCACGCCGCAAAGCCTTCAAAGGTTTTCGCGTTGACTCTGGAGATCTGGCGGAATTAGGAGAGTGGTGCCTGCGGTTCTTTGAAGCCAATGGATTACCTGGACTGCGCCCCAATCTGACTGGCGATCTCGACGTGGAAAAAGTCAGAAAGATAGTTGCGGAGTTTCCGGAGGTGGCGGGCTTTGGAATAGGTACGAAATTGTCGAGCGAAGTTCCTGCAGTTGCTGGTGTGATTTTCAAGCAATGTTTGATAAACGGCCGAGCAACTTTGAAGGCTTCAAACTCGCCGGAAAAAATCACTCTACCGGGTCGCTTACAATTATTTCGCGGGAGTGATAATAAGGGTAACTATGTTGGAGATGTGATCGGTCTGGATGGCGAGGACATCGACATTCCAAATGCCACTGCCATTGAAAGATTACTCGTGCCTTTCTGGGAGAACGGACAGCATTCGGCTATTCCTTCGATCTCCAAACAGAAGGCTTTCGTTGGAGATCAACGAAAACGGTTCGGCGATATCAAAGCGTACCCACACGAATTGAGCACTCAGCTTCGCGAGTTACGCGATCGATTGACGGAACGCATGCGCGAAGACAATTCCGGCTGGGAAGAAATTTTAGCGATGCCAGAACTAAATGTTCGGCTATAGGACCAATATGACCTATTGGACGTATGCTCGACTAAGAAAGGATCATCATGAGCGCCCCTGAAAGAGCAGGTAAACAATACGTTCGCGATCTGGTTTCCCCTGAAGAGTGGCAAGCGCGAGTTGATCTTGCCGCGGCTTATCGACTGGTCGCCGACTATGGTTGGGACGATCTTGTTTTTACGCACATATCAGCACGTGTTCCAGGTTCCGAACATCATTTCCTGATCAATCCGTACGGCATGATGTTCGAAGAGATCACCGCTTCGAGCCTGGTCAAAGTCGACCTTCAAGGCAACATCGTGATGGAGACGGATTACAGCATAAACCCCGCCGGCTTCACGATACACAGCGCCGTTCACGCTGCACGTGAAGACGCGCTTTGCGTCATGCACCTGCACACCGATAACGGTATTGCGGTGTCAGCACAAAAAGACGGACTACTGCCAATCTCGCAGCAAGCGCTTTTCGTGCTGGCTTCACTCGGTTATCACGATTACGAGGGTTTGGCGTTGAATGACGAGGAAAAGCCACGACTCGTCAACGATCTCGGTAACAAAACGTTTTTGATTCTGCGAAATCATGGCCTCCTTACCGTTGGCCAGTCATGCGCAGACGCATTCCTTTCAATGTTCCTCCTCGAGCGTGCATGCCGAATCCAGATCCTGGCTCAATCGGGTGGCGGCGAATTGATTCCGATTGGTAAACAGATACTGGCGCAGATCCCAGCTCAGGAAGCTGTGGTCACTCAAGGCGGCCGGGGAAAACTTGCGTGGCCGGGATTGTTAAGGCGATTGGATAGGATTGGTTCGAATTATCAGGACTGAACTGATTGCCGATTTTCGATTGCCAATTTCCGATTTGCGCTGTCGTTTGAATATTGAAAGATCAATACCACACGCGGCAAATTGGCAATTCGCAATTGGAAATCGGCAATGGTATCAGTCGCCCCCCGCGCTGGCTTGTTCGCGCGAGGCATCAACCGCAGGTCGTTCCGCAGTTGCTTCACGCGCGCGCGCACGTCTCGGTCGCTTCAGTTTTCCAACGACAGATTGCGATACGCTTCCCGTAATCGATGCCAGTCGTCGCCATCTCGAAGTCGCGCGCAAATCATCCAGGAGTGAATAAACAACCGGCGTTGCAATAAGTGTCAGTAGCAGCGACAAACTCTGGCCGCCAATAACCACGACAGCGATCGAACGTCGCTCCTCCGCTCCGGGGCCAGTGCCGATCGCGAGCGGCAACATGCCCGCCACCAGTGCGAGCGTAGTCATCAAGATTGGGCGCAGTCGATCGCGGTTACCCTGCATGATCGCCTCATGTCGTTCCATTCCCTTCGCTCGCAAGTTATTCATGTGATCGATTTGCAGAATCGCATTCTTTTTAACCACACCAAACAACACCAGGATGCCGAGCGCAGAGTACAAGTTCAGTGTGTCTCCGGTTCCCCACAGCGATAGCAGCGCAAAAGGAACAGACAATGGCAAGCTCAGCAAGATCGTTAAAGGATGCACTGTGCTTTCGAATTGCGAAGCAAGAATCATATACATGAAGATGATGGAAAGAATGAACGCCCAGATAAACTCGGTGAAGGTTCTTTCGAGTTCTCGGGCTCGACCGGAAACACTTGTTGTGTAGGCTTGGGGTAGATTCATTTCGGCCGTCGCCTTACGCAAGGCCTCAATCCGATCGGCCAAAGCATAGCCCGGTGCAACTGAAGCACGCATGGAAACCTGCCGCTCGCGATCCAGGCGATCGATGCGAGACGGACTGGTGTCACGTTTGATGTTTACAAGGTTATCCAGTCGAACTAACCCACCGCGGCTGGAAGGAACATAGAGACGGCTAATTGTTCCGACATCATTGCGATCATGTTCAGTCAGTCGCAGCTCAACGTCGTAATCTTCGTTTGTCTGCTCGTCTCGATACCTGGAGGCTTGTTCCTCGCCGCCAACCATCAAGCGCAGACTCGTGGCGATGTCCGAGGTATCAACGCCCAGGTCCGCCGCACGATCGCGGTCGATGACAACCCGGAGTTCAGGCTTATTAAGTTTCAGTGTCGTATCTGCGTCTACGATGCCGCCAAGCGTTTTTGATCGTTCCATCAGTTCATCTGCATAGCCGGCTAATGGAACTAACTCAGGACCGCGAAGCACGAAGTCGATATCCGTTCGACCGCCTGTTCCAAAGTTGAATGATTGAGCGTTACGAACGCCGATACGCATTGGGGCATATCTCTGTAAGCGCCGGCGAATCTCGGTCATAACATCCTGCTGAGTGTAATTTCCTTTAAGTGCATCCAGCGGATGTCCTTTCATCGTTTCACGCCAAAGTTTAGTCAGTGAGAAAGTTCGTTCTTCGTGTGGCTTGATCCGCACATAGGCGCCGCCCTGATTAACGCCGCCAAGGAAGTTGCCACCAACGGAGGAAAGAACCATAGACACTCCCGGCGTGGTGAGCATGTCTTTTTCCATCGCACTCAATGTTTCATTCATCACCGCGAGGTTCGTACCTTCGGGACCATTGACGCTGACCTCAAATTCCGCTTCGTCTACATTTGTCGGAATGAACTCCTGTTTTACGGCTCGATAAAGCGGGACACTTGTAGCGACTACTGCGATGGCGAGAACCGCAACCGCAATCCGATGTCGCAGGGCAAACGCCAACAGCCACGAATAACCACCATCAATCCAGCTATAAAACCCACGACGAGATGCTGGTGCGCCATGGCCGCCCTTTACGTCGCTGACTTTGATCAAACGTGAACTCATCATCGGTGTCAGAGTGAACGACACTAACAAGCTCACCATGATGGCCACTGCGGCAGTGATTCCGAATTGATAAAGAAACCGTCCCGAAATAGACGACATGAATGACACCGGTAGAAAGATGACAACCAGCGACAATGTCGTCGCGAGTACGGCTAGGCCGATGTCTTTCGTGGCCTCGCGCGCGGCTTCTTTCGGTGCGATGCGTTTCTCTTCTATGAATCGAAAGATGTTTTCCAATACAACGATCGCGTCGTCAATAACGACACCGACCATCAGCACGAGCGCTAACATCGTTACGCTGTTTAGCGTGAAGTTGAGCGCGCGCATCATTCCAAACGTCGAGATTACGGAACAAGGAATCGCGACTGCCGCAATCAAGGTCGAGCGCCATGACCTCATGAAGACCAATACCACGAGACTGGCGAGGATGCTGCCTAGAACAAGGTGCGTTTGAATTTCATGAAGTGCGGCCTCGATGTAGCGCGACTGATCGCGAATAACTTCAACCTTCACATCTTGTGGTAACTGACCGATGACTCTGGGAAGTGCGGCTTTGATACCGTTGATTACCTCGACGGTATTCGCGCCAGATTGCCGTCGAATGTCCAGCGTAACCGTTGGTATGCCGTTCAAACGCGATAAGGACCGTTGTTCTTTTGTTCCGTCTTCGACGTGACCAACGTCGCGAAGACGCACAGGCGAACCGTTAACATTGGCGATTACGAGGTCATCGAACTGTCGCGGGTCAGTAAACCGGCCAAGTGTGCGAAGTGTTAACTCTTCTTTGCCGGTTGTTACATTACCACCGGGAACGTCAGCATTTTGTCTGGTAAGCGCCTGTCGAATCGTTGAGATTGAAAGCTGGTAAGCTGCAAGTCGTTCAGCGTCGATCCAAACGTTGATTGCCCGATCCAATCCACCGACAACTTGTACTTCACCAACTCCGCCAACACGTTCCAGTTGCACGCGTACGGTTTTGTCGGCGAGCTCAGTTAATTCACGAATCGAACGATCGGCGGTAAGTGAAAGCGTTATGACTGGAGTGCTGTCATTGTCAAACTTCTGTACCACCGGTGGAGTCGCGTCTTCGGGCAACTGTCGTCCGAGAGTGGCAACGCGATCGCGTACGTCTTGTGCCGCTGATTCAAGATTGCGATCCAGTTTGAACGTGGCGATGACGATTGAAGTGCCCTGCCCCGAGACAGAGCGCAGCTCACTGATACCGTCGACAGTATTGATTACGTCTTCAATAGGTTGACTAACGAGCGCTTCAACTTCCTCGGGAGCTGCACCGGGAAGATTGGTTCTGACACTGATGGTAGGAAGATCAACAGAGGGAAAACGGTCAACGCCTAATTTGAAAAAACCAGCCGCACCCACCACGACGAGCGACAGCACTATCATGGTCGCAAACACGGGACGGCGAATACAGATTTCGGCTAGTTTTTGCATTCGAAGAACGGTCTTTGGTTTTTGGTCTTTGGCCTTCGACTCGGCAGCGTTCCTTCGAAATCCGAAGGCCAAAGGCCTAAGACCAATTAGTCAACCACCTGAACATCCTGCCCGGTCTGCAGATTCCCGGGCTCAAGGATCACTTTCTCTCCAACGTTAATACCCGAAACGATCTCGGTGAATTCACCATTTCTGCGACCCGTCGTAATTGGCTTCTCCAACGCCTTACCATTCTGCACAACGAGCACCTTCTCGATTCCCGCAAATGTAACGATAGCGCTATTCGGAACTGTCACAGCCATCTTCGAATCATTTGTGACAATTTCGGCGTGGGCAAATGAGCCCGGTCTCAATTTTCCATTGTTACGTACATCAGCCTCAACCACCAGGATCCGGTTCTGCTGGCCAATCACAGGACTTAGCCGAGTTATCTGACCTACGTAAATATTCGAGTCTCCTTCAACTGTGACTCGCACATTCTGTCCGGTGTGGATTGTGTGCGACTCGCGTTCAGGTATTTCTGCACGCAATCGCAGCGGGTCCATTCGCACGATGTTTACAACGGGCGCGCCGGCGGCGAGGTATTCACCAGCGCTCGTGCGCTTCTCCTGTACGATGCCGTTAAGCGGAGCCACGACTGCTGTATCTTTTAATTGCTGTCGAGCGAGCGCGAGTTCGGATCGACGCTGAGCTAAAACGCCTTGACGATTGCGAATTTCCTCGTATGCATCCTGGTAACGTCCCTCAGCAACTTTGAATGTGGCGTTCGCCGACTCAAACTCGGCTTTGGCAATGATTCCCTGTTCTACCAACTTCTGTGAACGATCGCGGTTGTAACGGGCTTCATCGAGAACCGCTCGGGCTTGTCTTACCGTTGCTGTCTTCTCAGGATCGACATTGTCATCGGTTCCATCCGGAGCTAAACCCAAACGTGCCCGTGCCTGGGCCAGCGCCGCTTCTGCTTGTTGCACGCGGAGTTTGTAATCCTCAGGTTCCACTTCCGCAATTACCTGTCCCTGGGAGACAACTGAACCGAGGTCGACGCCGATCGTTTTCAGTCTGCCGGGTACTTTGACACTGACGGTGGTTTGGTCAAATGCCGCAAGCGTGCCGTTTGCGGTGACGCTTTCGCCAAACGGAGTCTCTACCACCATCGTAGTCTTCACTTGTCGAACGGACTTCTGCCCGGGCGTAGTCTGCTTGGCCGACGCGGGGTAATCGCTTTTGCAAGAGGCAAAGAAACCCAGGCTAAATACAGCAAGCGTCAGGAAAGATAGGGGTGCGCTCGAAAAACAGGCCAGGGACTTTTCAGGTTGAATCATATGGGCGCTAAGTGTCTGACGATGCCCGCTTAGGTCGTTAATTATAGTGATTTCTCTGAAGAGGGCAGACTTACCGCGGTAGTTTAGCACGCAGCCGGAGGATCTCAGATCTCAGATCCCAGTGTCCGATATGCTTTAGCTTGTACGTGACGCAACCAACCAGGCCCCAAAGTCTCAAAGAAGCTCTGAGTGTCAGGCTCTGGTTGGTTGCGTCACGACAAGCTAAAGCATATCGGACACTGGGATCTGAGATCTATTGTCCCCCAAAGCTCTTCCTGATCAGATATGAGAACTTCACGAAGAATGTGCGGCCGTTGCGGCGGAAGCCGGGTTCAAGTTGTCCGGTGAATGGACTAAACCCGTTGCGCGTTAGATCGTCGTTATAGCCGAGATAAAACGCCGTTCCAGGATTCGGCGTCCAGCCTAGAAGAAACTGCGCACGAGCAGTTGAGGTTAGTGTTTCATAATCCACACGCGCGCGGGTAAAGAGGAACCTCGTGAATTGGTACGTAGTACGCGAAGAAATAATGTTGTCCTTGTATGCGACGAGGTGAGTATCGTTGCGGGTCAGCTTATTGAACGTGTAATCGATTGAAGTGTTGAGCGCATTGATCGGCTGGTACTCGAAGGTTGCATTAGCCTCCCAGAGCTCGCCCGGCCCTGGATCGAGAGGAGCATCAGGATCAATTAAAGCCGCGGGACTCACTCGAGGGTACTTTGGACCTGCACCAAAATCGAAATCGAAGGAGTTCTGAAAATATTGAAGGAGAAATGCGGCATGATACTTCTTACTAAAACGAGTGCCGGTAAATAAGTATGGCGTCCACTGAGGTGTAGAGCGTTCGGGCTTACCGAAAAAGGAGCCAGCCTGAGTGGTCGTTCTCGCTGCGCCAAATTCCTCTTCAAACAGGCGCTCAGAACCCACTGCTGCACCAAAACCAAAGTACGAATTTCGTTGGAAATTAAATTGGATGTTGGACTCGAGGTTAGTGGCCTGACTTCGTCCCTGCCAGTCGAAATTAATACCGCCTGAAATGTTTAGATTCCACTGAACCACCTTAGCTTTTGGTTTCGGTTCTGAATTGTATCCCGTGAAGAAGCCCGCATTGTTTGTATTAGTACGACGAGTAAAACCCACCTCGGCGCGATAGTCTTTAGTGCGACCGCTTGCGTTTGCTCCGTAGTAAAAGTGCCTGCCATCCCGGTTGTAGCGCATCGAGTAGGAGAAGCCATTTCCGGTGCGGTATGACTCGCGAGTTTCGTCGCCGTTATAACAAGGTTCTGATGGCAAAGGCGTGTAGAGATCTGCTTTCGGATCTGAAAAGCATTCACGTGACGTGGTTCCCAAAACTTGAAATGCAAAGGTCTTCTGTGCGCTCAGCTTGAATCGGCCATCAATTCCTGCCAGCTGATTATGCTTCTCAATGAAATTGTAACTGGTCATGAGGAAGCCAAGAGTTGACTCCTTTCCAACATCGCGTCGCAGTCGAAATATACCGATGTAGGCGTTCTTATCGACAAAGCGCTGAATCAAAGGAAAAGTTAAGGGATCGTTTCGTTCGTCGTCAGTGAAGTTTCCTGGCGCATTGTCGCTGGCCAACAAAACGCCGAATGTATTGCGCCCACTCTTGCCCGTTAGTTTTACAGCCACATCTGGATCAACGATCGCGCGCGTGTGAACTGCCTGCAAGGGTGTCTGAAAAATGTCGATGCCTTCGAGAAAGAATGGCCGCTTCTCTTCGAAGAAGATTGGAAAACGTTGGTTCGCGGTCACGACAGTCTGATCGGCTTCGACTTGAGCGAAATCCGGATTGATCGCCATGTCGAGGGTGACGGTCGGAGTCAAACCATATTTGATGCTCACACCGGCGTCGGCTTTAATCGGTTCATTCAGCATGCGACCAGGATCAAGCGCCGCCGAACCTGCCCCGGCAGCTAGTGCGCTAACACGTTTGCCGGTCTCAGAGAAGGTGATACTGGGGATTATCTCCAGCGTCCGTTCCGTGGAAATGCCCTCGAGCCCGGTAAGATGTGCTTCCTGCGTTAGCGTCCCTGAAATGTCTCTGCTTATCGGCACCCACGAATCGATCTCGTCGTTATTGCGATCGATATTTCGCCAAAGATGAAAGCCCCAGAGTTTATCTTTACCAGCGACATAACGAAGAGATTTGAATGGTATAGCAACCTCCAGTGTCCAACCATCGCTGGTGAGGATCCCCTTTGACTCCATCACAATGTCAACGCTGAAGTCTGCGCCCTCGCCTTCCGTGTGAATGGCATCCGCCTGAACGCCTAGTGGATTCCACCCAAGCAAATAAGCTTTTCGTTGATCGTTGAAGGTATCGAGGAAGATACGGAAGTTGTCTTCACCAAAAACCCGGTCACGTTGTGCGACCGTGGCTCGTACTTTGTCAGGATCGTCGTAGGCGTGCACGGCCAAATAGAAGAATCTTGAATCATACCCAATGTAAACAATAGTTGGCTTGGTAGGTTCCGTGTTGTCGCCTGGATTGGTCTGGTAGAAATCTTTCAGGACCACTGCTTGCCGCCATTCGTCTTCATTAAGATGTCCGTCGATTACCGGAGGCTTGTCGAGACGCGGAACAACGATGGGCTTTTGCTTATCTGGTGGGACTTCGACTTTGCGTTTAGTGTTTGAGTTGGATTTTGTGGCGCTGTCATTAGTTTGCGCGTTGGTAAGAAACGCACACAGCAAACTACAACAGATCAGTAGCAGAAGTTTCATGAGCAACGCGGCAGGCTTTTACTAGGGTCTCGTGCTTGGATGCAGTCAGTACCACCTCGCGGTAGCGGGTGGGTGCGAAGCTCTGTTGTCCATTTAGTTTTGGCTTCGCACCCACCCGCTACCGCGAGGTGGTACTGACTGCATCCAAGCTTAACACGTAACTCGCGGAAATTTTTCTTAACTAAAAACTTCGTCTAATGAGATACGACATCTTGATGAAGAACGTGCGACCGTTACGACGAAAACCTGGCTCCAGTTGTTCTGTAAAAGGATTAAGACCATTTCGATTGAGGTCGTCGTTATAGCCAACGTAAAAGGCGGTTCCGGGATTTGGAGTCCAACCAAAAAGAAACTGGCCCTTCACTGCTGAGGCAAGATTGTCGTAATCAACGCGACCGCGCACGAAGATGAACCGCGTGAACTGATACGTCGTGCGAACTGAGTAGATATTTTCATCGAATGCGACGCGATTCGTGTCGTAGCGGGTCAAACGGTCTTTTGTGTAGCTGATGGTTGTATTCCAGGCGGCAGTCGGCTGGTATGTAAAGCCCGCGTCGATGTGCCACGAATCACCCGGCCCGGGATCCTGCGGCGCATTGCAAACCGGTGGTGGCGTTAAAGGATTGCCATTGGCATCTTTGTCTTTACATTTACCCGCGGCAATGGCATCGGCCCGCGACAAAGCCCCTGGACTTACACGCGGAAATTTTGAGCCAGCGCCGAAATCGAAATCGAGAGAACCGAAGAACCTGCCGACAAACAAGTTGAAGTTATACTTCTTGCTCGGCGCCGAACCCATAAACGTATAGATACCCTTCGTGGGAGTTGATCGCTCGTTGTCGTTTCCCGCAAACGTACAGGTGTTTTTTACCACACAATCCGAACCCGGCTGCCGAGTTGCCCCAAACTCTCTTTCAAACACGCGTTCGTAGCCGTTATCAACTCCAACTCCCAAGTACGATTGCTTTACAAAATTGAACATTATCTGGGACTCGTTGTTCATGTGCTGCGAGTTACCCTGCCAATCAAAATTCGCATCGAAATCGGTGTACACCCGCCAGGAGATCAACAGTTTTGCTTTGGGCTTTGGTTCAGAGCTGTAACGAATAAACCAGTTGGGATTATTTGTGTTGGTGCGACGATTGAAACCTACATCTGCCCTGTAGTACTGCGTGCGACCGACCATTGAGAACTCGTGGCCGAAATGCCTGCCAGACTGGTTGTAATCGACGGCGTAGCTAAAAGCGTTGCGAACGCTATCACGAGAGAGGCCTTCGTCCGGATAGAAGAAATTATCTCGCGTGCGAGTGGCCAGCGCCTGCCAACTAAACGTCGTCTGCTTGTTCAGGCGAAACCGTCCATCGAAGCCACCGAGTTCGTTGTATTGATCGACGAAGCGTCGATAGGTTCCGAGGAAACCTACGAAAGAATCAGATTTGCCTATGTCACGTTTGAGGCGCAGGACTCCAACGTTGGCATTCTTGTCAACAAGCCGTTCGTTACTGCATACCGTGGTAGGATCAACTCTCTGAGTATCGAGACAGGCGTTTAGTTCACCTCGTTCGTCCGAGCTGAAGTTTCCCGGACCATTATCGCTGGCAAGCATTAATCCAAACGTATTGCGGCCGAGCTTGCCTGTGGCCTTCACTGCAAAATCGGGGTCAACGATTGTTCGCGTATGAACTGCCTGAATCTGAGTCTGAAAGATATCAACACCTTCAAGGAAAAACGGACGCTTCTCCGGGAAGAAGATTGGAAAACGCTGGTTTGCAGTAACGACTAATTGATCTGCTTCAACCTGTGCGAAATCCGGATTGATAGCGAAGTCGAGCGTAACGGTTGGCGTTAATGTGTATTTCCCAGTCAGACCGGGATCGATGTTCACCGGCTCATTCAACATTCGACCAGGATCCGCGTTGAATGCGGCGGAGCCCGGTGCTAGTCCGAATGTTCGTGCTCGCCGGCTTGTCTGCGAAACCGTCAAGCTGGGAATTAGTTCAAGTGTTCGTTCTGTAGATATTCCTTCAAGCCCGGTGATGTGTCCTGCCTGAGCTAACCAGCTGTTCTTATCGCGATCCATTGGTATCCACATGTCCAGCGAGTTGTTGAGTCGTTTCGTGCGACGCCAGAAGTGGACACCCCAGAGTTTGTCTTTTCCAGCAACGTAGCGCAGTGATTTGAACGGTATGGCGACCTCAATTGTGTAGCCATCATTAGTCACGATGCCCTTCGACTCCATGACTAGATCAAGACTCATGTCCTCGCTCTTGCCTTCGGTCCAGATACCGTCTGCCTGGATTCCAAGTGGATTGAAGTCGAATTCGTAAGCTCTTCGTTGGTCGTTAAAGGTGTCGAAGAGAATCCCCACATAATCATCGTCCCAGATTTGGTCGCGCTTAGGAACGTTGGCTCGCACTTTGTCAGGTTCGTCGAAACAGTGAAAAGCGATGTAGATGTTGTGAGAATCGTAACCGAGCATGACCTCAGTTCGATTTTGCGGAATTATGTTGTCGCCAGGTTGAACTTGATAGAAGTCTTTGAGGAGAGTTGCAGTTTTCCACACTTCATCATCGAGCTTGCCGTCGATAACCGGCGGCTTATCAAACAAGACCATCTTAATCGGATTGGACTTTTCGGGAGGCAAGGCCAGGGCGGCCGCTTTCCCAACTTTAATGGCGGTTGTTGACGAAGCGGGAGCTGTACTTGCAGTGGATTTCTGAGCAATTTTTTCTGCGGTCGGTGACGAGGCGGGCGAGGCGGCGGGATTTGAGGTTTGTGCTGTTACCCCGGTAACAGACAAACCTAGAATTACAATACCGAGTAAGGCAGCTTTCATTAGAATCACCCGCAGTTTGAAACTTTTGTTAGTTGCCGTTTCGAAAGCTGCTCGAAAGCTTCCCACTCGTCGGGACGGGGCATCCCAAGAACCTTCCCGAGCAAAAACCCAAAGATCTCAGATCACAAATTTCAAATCCCAGATTCCAGATCCCAGATGAACTATCGTGAACTCAGATTTGGGATCTGAGATCTGAAATCTGAGATCCCTGGTTACCGTGATCGAAGAACAATCTGTCCGTCACCTGTCTTTAGGACAAACACTTTGCCGCCATTGCCAACTCGCCAGCGCTTAACTCGCTTCGAAGGAGCGATATCTTCCGTGAGGGTTAAGCCTTCGTTCGTTACGTCACCATCTGCGTTTGTTTCAACGGTGAAGTCTGATCCGGACGGCACCGTTAAAGAGATCGCACCGTCTCCTGTGCGTGCCGCCAAAGCATTGAAATTGCCATCCATCTGGATAGACCCGTCTCCGGTCACGGCATCTAACTGGCCGTCGAACTTGATGACATGAATGTGACCGTCGCCGGTGTTCACTTTCAGCTGACCACCCGCATCATTCACTTCAATGGAACCATCACCAGTACGAAGAGTTATTTCGCCAGAGACTCCATCAAGTTTCAGACTGCCGTCGTCCGAAGAGACATGAAGCGTTGATTTACGTGGCACCCAGACCTCGATTGTCGCCGTGCCATTACGATCGTTGTTATCGCTTCTGGTAATCACTGATATTTGGCCGGCGTTTTGGGTCGCCTCAGTTGAAATCTCACGAAGGCCTTCGTCGTCTTCGGCTTTCTTAGTGACGGTGTACATGACTTCAGATTTGTCCCAGCCATGAACCCTCACTGCACCGTCAAAGGTACTGACGTTCACACTAGGAGAAGCGTTAACCGTAAATGTTTTGGATTCCTGAGCAGTAGCCCGATCGTCATCATTATTGATCCGAATACGTGCCACGTTGGCAGTACGCATCTGCTCGCGCACCTGTCGTTGATTGTCGCGTTGAACTTCACGTTGAGCCTGTTCGATTTCTTTCTGCGCATCCCTCAATGCAACTTCGACTTGACGCTGTGCCTCTCGCTGAGCTTGAAGTGCAATCTTTGTATTCACGTTAACTGCGGTGGCAACGGCTTGATTGACTTGCCGGGCGACATCAGCATCAACCTCTCCCTTTTCGTCCTCTTCATCCGAGTCAGAAGCCCCAACCGAGGTCGCCGGACTCAAGGTTTTTCCGTCTTGAGCATGATTGATGTCTATCGGTCCATTCACGTTTTCGAGCTTGATGCGCGGACCGCCGTTACCCAGTTGGCCGTTGAGATTGTGACCAACGTACTCTCCGTGCTTCACTTTCAAACCAAAGTCATTGCTGATCCCGCCATGAACCGTACCCGCACGAACCGATGCATTAGCGTCTGATGGAATAATTAGAACGACCGGACCATTAACTGAGCCGAGTGAAATAGGACGAGCTTCGTCCAGCTGAATGAAGATCGCTTTCAAAGGCCCGTTGATCGTCGAGAGCCTCACGTCACCAAGCAGCCCACGTGCGTTAACCGGGCCATTTATTGACGACGCTTTCACGCTTCCTTCAGCACCTTCGATGTCAATTGCGCCATTGATGAGTTCGATTGACTCGAGGGCCGCTTTCCGAGGGACCGTCAAGATATATTCAACAGTCGCCGGATTGTCGTAACGATCGTTTCCACCATGAAAGGTTTGGTTCCAGTCCGGGTACTCTGTCTTTATATGAAGATTATCTTCAGTAGAGTTCACTTCGATTCGAGCTTCGGCGAGACGCTCTTTACGCCAGGCCTTTTTTATTGCGTCAACTTGTACGGCCGCTCGATCCCAAACTTTGATCTGAACGCCGCCATTTATGTTTTCCAAACCTACGCGACCACTGGTTGACAGGGGATAAGTTTGGTGGAACTCTTCGCGAAACTCCTCGCCCGAATCAACAGGAACGCCTGATCTGTCAACGCTGCGTGGCTCCAATGGCACAGGCCGAAGATCCTGTGTAACAAGACTCAGTGCTGCTGCGGGCCGGGCACCATTGCTGGCCAGCGCAATCACGATTAGTACTGCTGTAATGAGGGCTTTCTTCAACATGTTTTCTCTTTTCAATCCTGTATTACTTCGATAAAGGCACGTCCCAAAAACTTAACCTGCGATACGGAGATTAATACTCCCGTTTATTGTTCGTAAAACCAGATCACGACCACCGGCTCCAATCACACCTTTAACGTGCTTACGACCTGTTAATGTAGTGACAGACAGCGGGAAGTCGGAGCTGAAACTACCGTTCAATGTTTCAGCATCAATAGAGGCACCCAAGCCTGATGGCAGCTCGAGATTGATTCCACCATTTATGGTCTGAAAGTTTAGAGCATTGGACCAATTCGAGTCGCCAAGTCGAGCACTAATGTCGCCATTGATTGTCTTAGCCTCTGCATATCCGCTGGTCGAAATCTTGATTGAGCCATTGATGGTTTGAGTAATCACATTACCGTTAAGCGATGTTGCGGTAATACTGCCGTTGACAGTCTTGCCCACAAAGCCCACTCGTTGCGGCACTCGCACGGTAAAGTTCACCTGCACATCATTATTCTTTACTCTTCCACGGCCTTTGCCATCACTATCCGGCCCACAGCTAGCTGGATACTCGCCGTCTTCATTTGGATAAAGTGCACAGATGGTGACGCCCCCCGCGTGTTCTACCACCTTCATCTTCACTGAGTTAACATCACTCCTTCTCGAAGTCTTCAAAGCAATGACTTGAACTTCCGAACTGCCAGTCGGTTCTGCAACAATCTCACCATTGATCCCTTTAACCTCGATAGCCGCACCCGCAGCGACTGTTCCATTCCATCGGAACTCATCGGAACGACTCGCTTCCTGCGAAGACAAATCCGTGACCGCGCATGAACGAGTAATAACCGGAGTGCTGGCATTCGCTGTGGGCACCATAACATCCGACCAGGATGCCACCAGATTGCCAACTTGACTTGCAAATGCCTGGACTTGATTCAGCTCGTTCATCGCACTCGAAAAGGCCGCCAGGCTAACGATCATTAGAAGGAGAACGCGATATAGCTTTCGCTCGCCGGTTTGCTGTCCTTGTATGTTGTTCATTAGTTGGGACCTCTTACGTTTTTAGGGCCGGGAGCAGCCAGCCTGTTCTTACTCGTCATAACTGCCCCCAGCCCTTCTGCGTTGCTCTATAGTCAGAACACCAACCGTCCGGCAGTTGTGACAAGTTTTTCGGGAATTTTGGTCTTTGGCTTTTGGTCTTTGGCCTTTGTGTAAGACGAAAGTCGAAGGTCAAAGGCCAAAGGCCCAAGACGAAAGGCCTACATCTTTTTGAGATGCAGCGTCCCACCAAAGGACGAGAGTGTGATGTTGGCATCACCCGAGCCACATATCGCGGTGATTCTTTTGAAAGGATTAACGACCACTACCCTGGGTACGATAATCGGAGCGATTATCGGACCGGTTTTTGAACCCTTGTCGCCCTTCATCTCGGCTTTCGATTCCTTCGTTTCAGCCTTGGGCGTCTTTGCCTTCGGTTCGGGAACGGGTTCTCGTTTTGGTGCGGGTGGTGCCGGAGGTTCAGCTACGTATTTTAGTGGAAAGTCTGAAACGATGTCGCTGTTGGCCGAGATTCGAGCGTTCAGTCTAAATGAGGCATCGCGAGGCAACATCAAAACAACATCCCCGCCCATAGTTGTAAAGCCGTAATCTCCTGCTTTGGCAAGCGGTCCAGTCATCGTTACGGTACCGCTAACAGTCTTGGCTGAAAGTTTGGCATTGCTGACCCGCTCCAGTTGGATATCGCCACTGACAGTTCCAACTTCGAATGTGTCATCCAAAGAAACGGGCTTCACGTTGTAAGCCTCGACGCCACCGCCAGCCGAACTCAGGTTCACGCGGCCGCTCGAGTCTTTTAGCAGGATGCTGCCCCCAACACTTCCGGCCTCGACGAACCTTGACGCACGTTCAATCGTTATGTCGCCGTTCTGAGATCCGGCAAACGCACCGCCAACACCGTAAATATAGATGTCTCCGTCGCGCGTCTGAAGTTGGACAGTGGCCTCCTTAGGCACGTCCATTTCAACATCAGCGATTGCCTGGCAATCGCCTCCCTGATTCTGCTTGTCGATGACCATGACATCGATTCGGGTAGGCACAGATGACGGATCTTTACTTTTATCCACTCTGCGAAACCGGAGTTGGTCCGCATCGGTAGAACGTGCATGAACTTCACTCTTGTCCCAACCTCGGACAACGAGTTTACCTGACATGACACAGAGGGTTATCGAGGCATGAGGATCGACTGGCGTTGAGCGCTCAATCTTCTCAGACGATTTTGCGTCGCTTTTGTCGTTGTTAGCTTGGGTGGAACCTGCGAGGGAGATGATGACAGCCAGCACTGCAGGGACGAGGGAAAACTTCATATCAACTTAGAATCCCGCCCTTTCAGTGCCGGCCATTGTAAACTCGCGCATCGGCGATCGTATTCAGAAAATCTACTTTGCTTTGATAGGCCGCAAACATGAAGTCTGCCGCATCAGGATCATTTGGATTCTTCTTGGCAGCAGTACGACTAGCCGCAATCGCGCGATCAACGACTGCGAGATTCCGCTGATATTCGGCCTGAAGAGCCGGCCGCATATTGTTCTCGTCTTGCTTGATTGTCGAGTCAAGCTTAGCGATTGTCTGCAAGTAGGCCCTCTCACCCGGCAACAGTTTCACTGGAGCTGGCTTGGGGGCAATTAATTTCGCTACTGTAGATTTGTACGAGGCGCGAATTGGTGGGCTTGCTTTTTTGGGCGTCAGAGCGGTTGGTGGCGCTGATCCACCGGCATCAGGCTTAACGCTCTCTTGAGGTGGAACTACCGCCACTTTGTCACTCGGCGTCCCCTGCTTCGCAATATTTTCTGGTGCAGTTGGTCCAGAACTCCGCAACTTAACCAAACCAAAAATCAGACCGAACGCCAACACGACCATCAAAGCGGCATAACCCAATGCACGCTGTGGTGCGAAGGAAAATAGATTTGAAAGTGAACTGAAGAAACCGGAGATGGCACTGGGTTGATGAACGAGGGGACGAACAACCTGCAGACCTGCGACCGCCGCATCGACACGACGGCGCAGTCGCTCTGTAGGAACACTCTCTGAAAACTCGAGCGCGAAAGCTTCACTTAACAGCGCGTTCTCTTCTTCGAGCTCACGCACTGCTGCCGCACAACTCGCGCAAGAGGCGAGGTGCGAAGTCGCACTTTCCATCAATGAAGTGGGAAGCTCCCCATCGAAATAACTCTGGAGCATTCCCTCATCCAAACACTGTTTCATCGTCTGCCTCCGATCTTACCGTAGACCCTCGCAAATTCTTTCCGGCCGCGCGCCACCAAACTTCCAACGTTCGTCTCTTTTATGGACAACGTGGTGGCGATCTCCTTGTAGGAGAGTCCCTGCTGTTTTAGAAGCAGGCAGCTCCTCATAGGTTCTTTTATTTTGTCGAGTGCCCGGCGCGCCTCTTCGATTGCTATCTTGCGCTCGTAGTCTTCTTCCGGGGCATCGACATAAAAGCCGGTCTCAACACTCTCCTTGTGATACTCGTTGTCGCGAACCATCGAACGGGTGTTGCCCCGAATAGTGTTTCGCGCAACATTGAGAGTCACACGCAGAAGCCACGCACGTAAAAGTTCTTCACCAGGCGTGGAGTCGAGATTGCGATAAAGTCTGAGAAATACTTCCTGCGTCACGTCTTCGGCCAGGGCAGAGTCGCGCACGACCGCCCTGGCGGTTCGAAAAACCGCGCGGTGATGGAGGGTAAACGCTTCATCGAAACTAAGCGGAGATACCGCTTCAGTCCCGAGTTCGTTAGGCATGGACTCGATCAAAGCTCTAGCTTGTCCGTTCATCAATCACCGCTCTCTCAACAGTGCAAACACCGCAAACTACTGACTTGTGACAACTTTTTAGGTGTCCAACAGTCCCAAGCCAGTCCGCTACAGCTTTTGTGCGGATTATTGTAGTCTCAAATGCGATTTGCACCAATGATCGAGCGAAATCTTTAGTAAGTGCCCAAAAAGCGCACGATGTTTCGTTGAACGCCCATTTATTTTTGAAAGTTCTGCCAAAGTAGCCACAGATCGCACGGATGAACACAGATCAACTTCAAGCTCTTGAAGACAGCCCCTTTCTTAAAGCCTGCCGGCTTGAACCCGTTCCATACACTCCAATCTGGCTAATGCGTCAGGCAGGACGCTACATGAAGGAATATCGTGAGGTTCGAGCAAAAACGTCTTTCCTTGAACTCTGCAAGACGCCTTCACTGGCAGCTGAGGTTACGGTCACAGCGGCCGAGCGACTAGGGGTCGATGCCGCGATAATCTTTGCCGACATCCTGCTGATACTCGAACCGATGGGGATCGATTTGGAGTTCGCCCATGGTGAAGGTCCTGTGATTCACAATCCTGTCCGCAGCGGAACTGACGTAGACCGATTACGCGAAGTTGATCGTGTAGAGGCACTTGATTATGTGTTCGAAGCGATCAGCATTACTCGACGCGAACTCAAGGCAAACATCCCGCTAATCGGCTTTTCAGGTGCACCGTTTACCCTCGCCTCGTACATGACAGAAGGTGGTGGTTCCAAGAATTACATCCACACTAAAACCCTGATGTACTCGGACCCGGGCGCATGGCACGCGATGATGTCGATTCTCGCACGCGGTCTCAGTAGATATCTCAATGCTCAAATCGATGCCGGTGCCCAGGCGGTGCAGTTGTTTGATTCATGGGTCGGCTGTTTGAGCCCTGACGACTATCGAGAGTTTGTACTACCGCACACTCGCGAAGTTATTCAAAACGTGAAATCGGGAGTGCCCGTAATCCACTTTGGAACTGGAACCTCATCGCTATTGGAGTTGATGAGCGCGGCTGGAGGCGATGTGATCGGTCTCGATTGGCGAGTGCGGTTGGACGAAGGATGGAAACGAGTTGGAGAACACAAAGCAGTCATGGGAAATCTCGATCCGGTTCTGCTGTTTTCATCGAAAGAGGTCCTTCGTACTTATGCCAGTCAAATTCTCCACGACGCGGGCGGAAGGCCCGGCCACATCTTCAATCTCGGACACGGCATCCTGCCAGACACTCCGGTTGAGAATGTGATAGCTCTGGTCGATATGGTCCACGAACTGAGCTCAACCCAGCGGCTTAATCGAGTTGACATCTGAAAGAATGGGAACGTTGCGCCTAAAGGTAAGTATAGCCATGTTGATCTTATTCGGTACTTTTCCAGTCGGCCGGTCGCAACAAAAGAAGACTGAAAACCAGGTGCCGTGCTCAAAGGCAATGACTCAAGCAAGTCTCAATGCCTGCTTCTGTGAACGCGCCCAAAAAGCCGACGCTCAACTGAACGACGTTTACCAGCAGTTGCTAAAGAAGAACGCGTCAGACGCCAACTTCATCGACAAACTGAAAATCTCGGAACGAGCCTGGGTCGCTTTTCGTGATGCACAATTGGAGGCTATCTACCCAGACCCAGATCCGAAAGCGGCGTACGGCTCGGTGTTTACAATGTGCGAATGTATGGCCCGGGAGGAGTTGACGATGGATCGCATAAAGCAGTTGAGACGTATTTTGAAGTCAGTAGAAGGTGATGTTTGTGCCTGGTCGCATAACTGACTCACTAGGAATGAATCCATACGACGCAGTTTTGTTCGTCTCCTTCGGTGGACCGGAAGGAACGGACGACGTCATTCCCTTCCTCGAGAATGTGCTGCGTGGTCGCAACGTTCCGCCTGAGCGCATGCTCCAGGTTGCAAAACACTATGAGTTGTTCGGAGGTGTGAGCCCGATCAATCAACAGAACCGAAATCTAATTGCAGCGCTCAAAACGGAGTTAACCACGAACGGTCCGAACCTTCCCATTTATTGGGGCAATCGCAACTGGCATCCACTCTTGCCAGACACGCTCAAGCAAATGGCTGACGATGGAATCAAGCGAGCTATTGCATTCGTCACTTCTGCCTATAGTTCTTACTCAAGTTGTCGTCAGTATCGAGAAAACATTCGCGATGCCCAGGCGGCTGTAGGACCAACAGCGCCAGAAGTCGATAAGATCCGTGCGTTCTACAACCACCCGTTGTTCATTGAAGCTAATATCGATCAGATTCGTAAGGCGCTGTCAGCAGCCGGTGAACATCCAGGGTTAGTTTTCACGGCGCATAGTATTCCGGAATCGATGGCGGGAAATTGTGAGTATGTGTTGCAGCTAACTGAAGCCTCTCGATTGGTCGCTGAGTCACTAGGCCAGGAAGACTGGCAACTCGTTTATCAGAGTCGCAGCGGCTCTCCTACGCAACCGTGGTTGGGTCCGGACATTTGCGACCACTTGCGAGAGCTGAAGGCCAAGGGAGTTACCGATGTGGTTGTGGCGCCAATCGGGTTTGTCTCTGATCACATGGAGGTAATCTACGATCTCGACGTGCAGGCAAAGAAAGTTGCGGATGAACTCGGAATCCGAATGGTTCGTGCAGCAACAGCGGGTACCCATCCATTGTTTGTGCAGATGATTCGGGAACTTCTCCTTGAACGAACTCTTGGAACACCGGCAAGCGTCATTGGACTGCATGGCCCGAGTCACGATGTTTGTGCGGATGACTGTTGTCTCCAGTCTTCTCTGTGATTCTCTGTGTCTGAAGGATCTCAGAGAAGAAGCCTTTGTCATGAAACGAATCGCGATCATTGGCGGTGGAATTACGGGACTTGCGGCCGGTCACCGTCTGATCGAACTAGCTAACCAGCAACAAAAACAAATTAGTCTTACGATCTTCGAGGCCAGTTCTCGCCTCGGCGGCACGATCCAAACAACATACAACGACGGATTTCTTCTTGAACGCGGGCCTGACGCGTTCATCTCAGAAAAACCTGAGGCTCTCGCGTTAACAAGGCGCCTGGGAATCGAATCGCAGATCATTCAAACCAACGAACACCATCGTCGTAGCTTTATCGTCAAGCACGGACGGCTGCGGCCGGTTCCCGAAGGCTTTCAGCTCCTCGCGCCCTCACGCATGTGGCCGTTTATAACAAGCGGCATCTTTTCGTTCAGCGGCAAGCTGCGAATGGCTGCCGATCTTTTTTTGCCGCGCCGATCAGGAAACGGGCGCGACGATGAATCTCTCGCGAGTTTTGTTCGGCGCCGTCTCGGGAACGAAGCTCTTGAACGGATGGCGCAACCAATGGTCGGCGGAATCTACACCGCAGATCCCGAGGTTTTGAGCTTGCGCGCAACGTTACCTCGTTTCCTGGATATGGAACAAAGCGATCGAAGTTTGATCATCGCGATGTGGCGGAGAGGACGCCGGATAAAGAATGAGACCGGCGTGAGCGGTGCTCGTTACAGTCTGTTTCTTTCTTTCGACAAAGGAATGGAAGTGCTGGTTGATGCTTTGACGAAGAGGATTGGTGAAACTGACTGTGATGTTCGTTTGAATACTCGAGTAACCAGACTCGAGCATCATCCAGGTGGCGAATGGTCAGTGACAACTGAGTTTGGAACCAATCTGGCCTTTGACGCGATTTGCTTAGCAGTCCCTGCCTTCACTGCCGCTTCGCTTCTCAAAGAAGTGTCGCCGTCGCTTAGTTCCCTTTTGAATCAAAGCAAGTTTGCCTCAACTGCAACAGTCAACATTGCATACAAACGAAGTCATATCAATCACGCCTTGAATGGGTTTGGGTTCGTAGTTCCCTTTATCGAAAAGCGATCATTGATAGCATGCACCTTCAGCAGCGTGAAATTTTCCGGGCGCGCACCTGACGGTAACATCCTGTTTCGCGCTTTTGTTGGGGGCGCCTTGCAGCCGGAGATGTTGGAATTGAATGACGATGGAATCGACAGACAAGTCCAGGCGGATCTTCGAGATTTGTTAGGCATCTCTGGTAAACCGTTATTCACGGAAGTATCGAGATGGAACAAATCGATGCCGCAATATGAAGTCGGCCATCTTGAAAGGATTGCTAAGATCGAGCACGAATCATCAAAGGTTGGAGGCCTCACACTGGCAGGCAATTCTTATCGCGGCGCTGGAATTCCGGACTGTATTAAGAGTGGAGAAGCGGCGGCGGAACGAATGTCCGATATGCTTTAGCTTGTCGTGATGCAACCAACCGAGCCCCCAAAGACGAGATGTTTTCACGATGTACGGGGCTCACTTGGTTGTGTCACGACAAGCTAAAGCATATCGGACAGTTGGTGATATCCTTAGCCCCAACTGCGAAAGGAGTGACACCTCCCATGTCGAACCCAGCGACTGATAGACATCGCATAGAAACTGAACAACTCCTGCGTCAGATGAACGACGAATGGGTCAAAGCCCTTGTCCGCGGTGATGGCGAAACACTCGACCGCATAATGGCGGATGATTTTTATTTCGCTTATCCGCTGGAAGGGGACGACAAAACTCAGTTTATCGACGATGTAACTTCAGGAGTGATAAGGGTGGAGTACATAAACCGAGAAAATGTCACTGTGCGAATTTGGGGAGACACTTCCGTCCTGTCAGCTCACGACGCGGCAAAATGGTTTTACCAGGGAAGAGATTTTAGTGGTCACTACAAAATCGTCCAC
>DASYPT010000196.1:0-7527 GCA_036006355.1 Pyrinomonadaceae bacterium
GTGATCAATCGCTCCTGCAACAACGCTTCAGCCACCTCCATTGATGAGCCATACGTGCTTACATCTACCATCGTGTAAAACGCTCCATCCGGTGTGACTGCCCTCAAGTCCACTTGGGTCCTTATCAGGTCAAGCAAATGATCCCGTCGCGTTTTGAAGGTTTGACGAAAACCGGCGCGTGCCGATTCAGCTTCATCGCTCCATGCCGCCAATGATGCCTTTTGTGAAACAGCGGAAGCACAAGTTGTCACGTAGCCGTGGAGCACCAACGCTGTTTTGATGACTGATGGTTCACCACAAATCCAGCCTAACCGCCAACCTGTCATGCTCATCGATTTGGAAAGTCCGCTGATTACAATCGCCCGATCATGAAAACTGGTCGCCGAGGCGGGTCTTTCACCATCATAGTAAAGCTCGCGATAGATCTCGTCGCTGATCAGGTACGCATCGTGATCCTTCAGTGCGTCCGCGATTGCAGCAAGGTCGTCCCTAGAGAGCACACGGCCTGTTGGATTTGATGGGCTGATACAAACTACGGCCCTGGTTCGTGGAGTCAAGGCACGTCGAAAACTTTCAATGTCAAAACTAAAATCTTCGGCAGCCGGCAGTTCATAGAATACTGCTTTACCTCCGGCCATCTGAACTATTGTTGGATAGGCTACAAACCCTGGGTTCGGTAATAAAACTTCGTCACCTTCGTCAACTATCGAAAGGAGCGCAAGGTATAAAGCTTCCTGCGAACCTGCGGTGACGATAACCCGATCTCTGTCGCCGTTCAGATATTCATACTCGCCGGCGATCTTTTCACGCAGAGCGGGCAATCCGGCGTGCGATGTATAGCCGTTCTGCTCATCGCGAATCACACGAATTGCAGCTTCGCGAACAACGTCGGGAGTTGGCAGATCTGGTTCTCCCAGTCCCAAATTCAAACTACCGGGTAACGCACGATCGAACACCTGGCGAATAAGGCTCTTCTCAATTCCCTGCAATCGTCTCGGCGGCGAAAAATTCTTCAACGTAGATAGTCCTCGAGTTGCACCGCCGCATCAGTTTTTTCGTCTCGATACTTCACGATAATCGCCGCATATAAAGATAGGCCCCAACTCCGACCCGGCTCTTTGTTGATTGCGCGCGCACCCGGAACAACAACGGCTCCGGCAGGAATTTCCAGGGGCGCATTTGTTGTTCGCTGATAGATCTGATCCCGCACCAAATCGTAGACTGGAGTCGAACCAGTCAAAACGGTTCCCGTTGCAAGCACTGCTCGTTCACGAACGATAGTCCCTTCGTAAACGCCACAATTCCCACCAACCAAAACATCGTCCTCGATGACCACGGGAACAGCACCAACCGGTTCGAGCACGCCACCGATCTGAGCTGCAGCGGAAATGTGTACGTGTTTGCCAATCTGCGCGCACGACCCGACTAAAGCATGACTATCGATCATGGTACCTTCATCAACATACGCGCCGGCATTCACGTACATCGGTGGCATGCAAACTACACCGGGCGCAATGTAGACGCCGTCGCGAATACTCGAGCCACCGGGAACGATTCGAATGTTCTCTTGAATCTGAGTTGGTCGAACGGGGTATGTATCTTTATCAAAAAATTTGAGACCAGAAGCAGCGGATTGATCGATCAGTTTCCCCATTCTAAAGCCAAGGAGAATTCCCTGCTTCACCCAAGCGTTTACTTGCCAGGTACCAGTCGCCGTCTTCTCCGCTGCGCGAACCTCGCCGCGATTCAGCGCTCGCTTGAACTCTTCAAATACTGCGCGATCATCGGATGTGAAACCACTGCTTTGTCGCTTTGAAATCGTTTCGATCTGTTCACGCAGTTGCATGTGACGTTTCCTTCAACACGCCGAGATCGATAAGTACCTCGCGCAAGCGAACACGACTTTTCTCTTGTACGGGAACTAACGGCAATCGGAAGTTTTCTTCGAGCAATCCCATCATTGCCATTGCCGCTTTAACCGGACCTGGACTCGACTCGATGAAGTTTGTCTCCATCAAAGGCAGCAATCGATAGTGTAGAGCACGCGCTTCTTCCCAATCTCCGGCAAGTGCCAGATCAACCATGCGTGACATCAAATCGGGCACTTCATTCGATGCTACGGAGATCAATCCGTCTCCGCCCAGTGCAATTATCGCGAGTGTAAATGAGTCGTCGCCAGAGACCACTCTGAACCCCTCTGGTCTTTCCCTAAGAATCTCCATGATCAGAGACAAATTTCCAGAAGCTTCCTTCACAGCGACAATGTTTTCGCAATCGCGCGCCAGGCGAAGAGTCGTTTGCGCGGCAATAGTTGATGACGTTCGGCCAGGCACGTTGTAAATCACAACCGGCAAGCCAGGAACAGACTCAGCGACTGCTTTGAAGTGAGCATAGAGACCTTCTTGAGTCGGCTTGTTGTAATAAGGCGCAACCGAAAGGACGCCGTCCACTCCGAGATCACGCGCCGTTTGTGAATATTGAATGGCCGCGCTGGTCGCATTACTGCCAGTCCCTGCAACTACCTTCGCTCTGCCACGCGCAACTTCGACGGTTGTACCGATAACCAACTGATCTTCTTCGTCGGTCATTGTTGCGCTTTCTCCGGTGGTGCCGCACGGCACCAGGACGCGGACACCACCCGCGATCTGATATTCGATCAAACTACGCAATCGTTCGACATCAACCGCGCCATCTGACTTGAATGGTGTAACCAACGCCGTAGCGCAACCGCGTAACCAATCAACGGATATAGTCATGGCTCATCTCCTCAGTGTATTGCCGATTTCCAATTGCCGATTGCCGATTTGGTTTTGCCACGGTTTCTGAAATGCGAATTTCCTCAAATCGCCAATTGGCAATCGGCAATCGGCAATCGGCTTCATTTATCTGTGGCGAATAATCTCATCAATCACTTCTCCAAACTCGTAAACGCCTTTTCGATCCTTGATCCAATGCGCTGCCAACAATGCGCCGGAGGCAAATCCTTCACGCGAACGTGCTGTGTGTGTAAGCAGGATCTGATCCGCTTCTGAGTCAAACCCTACGCAATGCGTTCCTGGAATGAAACCGGCTCGAGTTGATGATGTCGGTATGTTGTCACCGAAATATTCGGCCATCAATTCACGAAGCCTCAAAGCAGTTCCAGACGGCGCATCCTTCTTGCGGGAATGGTGCGCCTCTTCAATGAACGGCGCATAGCCCTCAACTGCTGAGAAGAGTTGTGCCGCTTGCTTTGCAATCCGGTAGAAGACGTTAACGCCGATCGAGAAGTTGGCCCCATAGACAAGGGAACCGTCGAACTGCTTCACCGATTGGCGAATCTCGTTCTCTTTGCTTTTCCAACCCGTGGTGCCTTCAACTATCGGCACACCGGCACGAACACTTGCTTCAATGTTTCGCTGCACTGCATCACCGACTGAAAAATCAATAACTACATCGAGACCGCTCAGCCTTGATGAAAGTTCCCTCCCACTTGCGTCAGCCTCTTTTGATGTGATGATAGATGCGATCTCGTCGCCGGCTTTCTTAGCCTTCGACGCCACCAGCCGGCCCATCGCACCGTTTCCAATCAAAGCAATCTTCATACGTGCAATTACTGGGACCGCAGGCGTCCCCGCCTGCCCGGGTGCCCAATTAGCTTCGTGTTGGTAACAAGCAGGCGCGGATGCCTGCGCTCCCAGCACTTAGTTCTGCTTTAATAAATGTTGCGCAAGTTCGACGTATAAACCCACTGCTCTTTCAAGTTCACGCTTCGAAATGCGTTCATGATCGGTATGCGCGTCCAATATCAATCCCGGGCCAAGCAAAACTGCCTGCCCCCAATTTGATAAATACGGGATGTCAGTCGTGAACCGTACTATGGTTTCTTCAAAACCGCGAACATAAAACAGCTTCAACGGATCATGTGCGGAAGCGTATTCCACCGACGCTCGCCCAGCTACAGCCTGATCGACGATTTTCTTTGCTGCATCAACACTGACTGTTACGCGGACCTGTAGCTCCGCTGTCGCAGCGGCAGGAATAACATTTGGACGTGTACCCGCATTGATAACGCCGATGTTGCACGTGGTCGCACCAAAAAAAGGATCGGTTGGCCAATCAACGTTTCTGAGATCGTTCAGCACGTCTAACAACTTTTCGATCGCTGAATCACCAGCTTCCGGATATGCCGAATGTGCCGGCGTGCCTTGGGTTCTGATAATGAAACGCATCGAGCCCTTGGTGCCAACCGCAAGTTTGTTGTCCGTCGGTTCACCGTTGATCAGATAACGACATTGACTGGCAAGTGGGTGATGATTGGCAAGCTGAGCGCCTTTGCTTGAAAGCTCTTCGTCTACGGTGAACAACAACCCAACTTCTTGAAATCCTTCGGAGCGTAATCGTTCAGCGGCAAAGATCTGCGCCGCGATGATTCCTTTGGCATCACACGAACCTCGGCCGTGGATGTTTACTTCATCCTCGCTCGATGGAATAAACGGTGGAACGGTATCGAGATGTGTTGAGAAGACTATTCGCGCCGGGGCTTTCGTCGTACCAATTACATTGAAGCGGTTTGGTTCGATCTCCTGAGTTTCGACTTGAAAACCGAGGTCGCGAAGAAAAGCGCACAGGAACTGTCCAACCTCGAATTCATCACCCGTCAGTGATGGAATGTCGATCAGTTGACGTGTGAGTTCAAATAGAGTCATTGGGTCTCTGGTCTTTGGTCTTTAGACTTTGGACTTTGGACTTTGGAACTTGCGCAATAAAGACGCAAGACCAAAGGCCGAAGACCAAAGACCGTCACTATGCAGTTATTGCGACGGCTGTTCTTTCCTCAAAAAACGCTTCATGCAATCTCGTAACCGCTTCCTTTACTTTTTCTTCTTCAATCGCGAATGTGAAGTTGATACTCGACGCTCCCTGAGAAATCAGCGTTACGTTGATGTCGCTGATTGTGCTGAACACTCGCGCTGCGATTCCGGGTGTGCCTTGCAAGCCTTCACCCACAACACAAATTATCGCTCGCCCTTTTTCAACACGAACTGTCCCAAGTTGTTCAAGATCCGCGACGATAGCCGGCAGCGAACTCGCATCATCCAGTGAAAGCGATACGCTGACTTCAGAAGTTGTCACGACATCGACAACCGTACGATGCTTTTCGAACACTTCGAAGAGTGCACGCAAAAAACCATAGGCACCGAGCATTCGGGCTGACGTTATCTGAACAGTTGTAACTCCAGTTTTGTGAGCGATCGCTTTCACTGTGCGTGGGGCGGTCTCCGTTTGTGCGCATACCAATGTTCCTGTTTCTTCGGGCGCGCGCGAGTTACAAATGCGAACGGGTATACAGTCTTCGATTGCCGGCTGAATTGTTTTGGGATGCAGAACCTTCGCGCCAAAGTAAGCTAATTCAGCTGCTTCACCATAAGACAGCCGCTCAACCGTCTGCGCTTGCGGTACGACACGGGGATCGGCTGTCAAGACACCCGTGACATCGGTCCAGATTTGAATCTCACGTGCACTCAGCGCCGCGCCAAGAATTGCTGCGGTGTAATCAGAGCCACCACGTCCCAGTGTGGTGGTCTGACCCTTCAGATTTGATCCAATGAAGCCGCCCAAAACCGGGACCGTGCCTGTTTCGAGAATTGACAGAACCCTCGAGCGAGTTGCTTCAGCTGTTTCGCTCATTAAGGGAGATGCTGCGCCATAGTTGTCATCAGTAATGATGCATTCGCGCGCATCCAGTTGAGTTGCGGGTACACCACGTTCGTTGAGTAAGTTTGCGAGAAGCAGACTGGAAAGAGTCTCGCCGAAGGCCAGTACTGCATCTTGAACGGCCTGGAACTGGGCGAGTTGGCTATCAATGAGCTTCAGGAAGTATGCGATCTGGTCCTTTGCACTGTTTGCATATTTTGCGTATGCGCTTGGGGCATCGTGCGAAAGGATTTGCTCGGCGGTAGCGATATGACGTTCGAATGTCTTGTTAAGTGAAGCAATTGCGTCGTCACATCGTGCTTCACTGGCGATCACGGTACTGTTGAGCAACATATCAGTTACGCCGCTCATCGCTGACACGACAACAACGGGCACTAATGGAACACGACTCGCAACGATTTGGGCGACATTCTCAAGCGCGTTCGCATCAGCGACCGACGTCCCGCCGAATTTCATTATGGTTGGCATGATCATATGTCCGATATGCTTTAGCTTGTTCGTGTGATCCGAAACACGAAAGTCTATTGAAATTCGAGCACTCAATCATTTCATCTCGAATACTTCAGCGTTCGTGTTTCGGATCACACGACAAGCTAAAGCATATCGGACATTAAAAAAGGTCGATCGTGGAAACACGACCGACCTCTTTAAGAATCGAAAAATTCGAAAGCGCGTCGCAACACCAGCAACGCAAGTTCAAATCAATGTCGTAGCTCTCCACCAATAAGGTGACAGTCCCGCGGATTTAGCCGCAGCAACCAACTCACTGCTTCCGACGAATAGAATGGCAGCAAGCTTCGGCGACCTACCCCTTTCGACAATCCGCATTCGTCATCTTCTCGGAGTTGTTTACTCTTGGAGGTCGCGCCTCTACAAGTTTGTCAAAAGATCGTTTTGAAGTTGCGGCGTCAAAGTAAGACGGAAGCGATGAGGAAGTCAAGAGATTTAAGATTGAAGTTTTAAGATTTCAGATTTGGCCGGATGAGTTAGAGAACTAACCTGCACGCGATTCGTGTTTAGCGACGTTTGTGGACCGTTCCTACCGGCGATCTCTGTGGCTCTGCCAGACGCATTTTTCCCATGATGATGTCTGGTTGCGTAGCCGGACTGACTACAAATGTTCCTTGTTCGCTCGGTGGTATTGGTTTGTAGATAACATCTCCCATAACCATCTGGCCAGTCATGTAACTCGGAGTAGTGATTCGGTATCCCACAATTCCAGCAACGAAGCTCAACACTGAGGTCGCTATAGCAGTTGCGACGCGAGATAGTCTCCGTTTTAGCGCCCGCAGACCAACAGGACAATTTTGAGTGATGATCGATCCGTCTCGTCTTCGGTAATAGCGAAGGCACAAGCGTCCCTCGGCTTTACCAACCAACTCTTCCGCTTCCGCTCTCGACATCGCCGAAAGGTTATAGACATTTAATTGGCACTCCCCACAAAAACGGACCCGCTCGTTGCCATACATGCTGTCCCAATTAGCGGGGCAAGGTGCAGCAATGCGAACGTTATCAAGTTTGCTGGTAAACCGCGCCATCGTTATTCACCTCCCTTTCTGATGGGAGAACGGCCAACCTCTGCATTCTTGCGCCTCTCAAGAAGGAATAGTGTCCGATGTGCGTCTGTCTTGTCGTGTGATCCCAAACTCAAACGATCAACTGATGGCGAACTTCGTAAATAAACGTTCGAGTTCGGCACCTCACGACAAGCTGAAGCATATCTGACATGTTAATCACCTACTCATCTGTGGCGACACGTATCGGACATACTTCAGGTCCGCTAGTGCTTCGAGCTTTTCGATTGGTAACCGACCAATGATTAGACTTGAA
>DASYPT010000197.1:0-4860 GCA_036006355.1 Pyrinomonadaceae bacterium
GATAGTCGTTCTGATCGGGGCTGGTTTGTTTCTGAGGAGTTTAAATCACGCACGCGCCATCAATCCGGGTTTTGATGCCGAACACATTTTGACCTTGTCGTTCAATACCGCTGCGCAAAAGTATGATGCAACGAGGGCTGCGCAGTTCTATCAGCAGTTGACCAATCGTGTGCAAGCCTTACCCGGTGTTCAAAGTGTCAGCGTCGCACAGTCTGCGCCGCTTAGCTATTTCTAGTCACCGGCATTTTCTTCTCCCGTTTTTTTGGAGGGACACGAACCGGCTCAGGGAGAGAATCCGCCATTGGTCGGCAACAACACGATTGGACCAAACTTCTTTAGAACTCTGCGGATTCCGTTACTCAGCGGGCGCGAGTTCACCGATCAAGATCGTGAAGGCGCACCTCGTGTGGCAATCGTTAATGAGACCCTCGTGCGAGATCTTTTTCCAAACACGAATCCAATCGGACAAAGAGTTCGCGTGCTGTTGAGGCAGCCATCAACGTGGGAAATCGTCGGCGTAGTGAAGGACAGTAAATACAGATCATTGGGTGAGGACTCCACGCCATACATTTTTCTGCCTTACTTGCAGAACCCACAGCCCGCAATGGCGCTGCATGTGCAGACAAGCGGCAATCCCAGGGAACTGGCCGCGGCAGTGAGGCGTGAGGTTCAAGCGCTCGATCCGAATCTTCCCGCATTCAATGTAATGTCGCTGGCCGACAACATTGACATCTCATTGTTTCCTTCACGCTTTGGTGCGGTGCTGCTTGGCGTTTTTGGTTTCCTGGCTTTGTTGATTGCGAGTATTGGCATCTATGGCGTGATGAGTTACGGCGTGAGTGAACGTACGCATGAGATGGGAATTCGCATGGCCCTTGGTGCGCGAGGCCGCGACGTTCTGCGCCTCGTGATTTCTCAGGGCATGTGGCTCGCGCTAATTGGTGTAGCGATCGGAGCTGGTTTGGCGTTGGCAGTGACGCGGGTGATAAAGAGTTACCTCTACGACGTCAGCGTTACCGATCCACTTACATTCATCGGCATCGCAGTATTGCTGATCGGTGTGGCGCTGTTGGCTTGTTATGTCCCCGCACGCCGAGCGACGAAAGTCGATCCGTTGCAAGCGCTTCGGTACGAGTAACTCCTTACCGAATACTATGGGATTTAGCCCGCCAGCTAAGACCAAATCCAATGAAAGGCCGCGGACCTGTATCTCCATGCACTCTCGTTCCGACGGCAGCATCAACCTGCAGGTTCGATCCAATGATATAAGCCAAGCCACCATCGAGAATGGCACTCGTTTGACCGTTCTTTACCTCCGGCCATTGAACGCCTAGATCAATAAACGGGTTGAGCTTTTTGGTTGGATTACAATTCAATGTCACCGCAAACAGCCCTGCCGTAAACAATCGGCCTTGATCGTCTTCATATTTTGCCACGCCAATGTTCGGATTTAACGAAAGTTTTAGATGTGGCGCAAAATTCCAATCAGCCGCTAAACGGATGTCGCCAGTCGCATGTTGCGTGCGAAATTCTTTCGATCCCCACGCTGGGAAAATGCGAACAATGGTTCCCACAGAGAACTGACGATAATTATTCGAGTCATAGATGTGATACTTAAAACCTAACGACAGCGGCGCAAATCCGGATGTTTGGTCTGTTGTACTTGTCGACTGAAACGAAGTAACTCGAGTATAGGTATTACCCTCGACGCGAACTTCCCAATGGCTATCAATGCCGAACCGTAGCAGTGTAGGAATGAAGAGCGTATGCTCACGACTATCCCCGTTGCGCCGAAACTCCGCCTGAACCCCGGTTTCTATCTGAAATGTTTTTGGGCCAACGACTGTGCTGCCATCGGCAATTCCAGGCCGATCAGCATTGATTAGATCGGGTTCAGTTGTGTTTTGCGGTTGAACTGAATCCTGGTGTGGGCCGCGTGATTGAGCTAAAGCTGTGGCGGTCCAAAGTGCGGTAAAAATTGCTGCAACAAGAATGGATCTTGGGGTAAGTTGTAACAAGGTTTGTCGCAATGTTGCGGGCTCCTTTAACCGTGTACAGATTGCGGTGTTAATGTAAGCACAATCGAATGCCTAAGTTTACATTAGGACGACGAAAGTCGATCCGCTCGCACTACGGGAGTAGTGTCTTAGTTTGAAAAACGCCGGAGGCGTTGGCTAATTCCAGCCCAGGGTTGGAGCGCAGCGAGAACCCTGGGTACAGATAAGAAGAGCCTGAGAACCCTGAAAGGGTTCGCCAATCGCCTAACCCTTTCAGGGTTGTAACCTATTTTTCTCGGACCCAGGGTTGTCGCTGCGCTCCAACCCTGGCCTGGAATTAGCCAACGCCTCCGGCGTTTTTCAAACTAAGACACTACCGCTACGGGAAACTAGTTGCCCATAAAAAGGAGAATGAAAAGTGAAAACAACCATTTGCTTAAGTCTCTTCGCCGTGTGTGCCTTCCAGACCACTCCAGCGAACACTTCGGGATTCAATGACAACACCGAACAAAGCAGAGTTGCTTCGAGGTTTAATCCGCCAATGCCGGATTTGATCGTCAGGGGAAATGAGTTCGAATTCGTCGGAAATAAAGTGGTGAATGTTTATGTTTCCAACAACGGTGATAAGCCATCAAAGCCGTGCGTTCTGGAGTTGACTGTTCGCAAGATCGGTGACAGCGCCGTGGGCCGAGTGAAGACGGCGAGAATCCCAGTGATCCTACCGGGCAAGTTCGTGAAAATTCCGGTGGACGCGACGAGTATTCTGCCCAATGCTGTCAACCTCAAAGACACAACCTTTAAAGTGATTGCCGACTCAACTAACATCAACGCCGAATCCAACGAAAGCAATAATGAAAAATGGCACAACTTACAGCCGTAAGGGCTATCAGATGAAAATGCCTTACGTTAGATAACGGTTGCTGAGAAGCGGGCCGGGAGGAAGTGTGATCGTTTGCATTTTCTCTTCCACTGGACCGAGTCACGCGACATCCCGGGCAAGTTCAATTTCTTGTTCCATTGGAGCAGTATGTTTTGTTCTTACCGTGGAAGCTGACGTCATGAATGGTCGTTCACAGATACGAAAGTACAACCATCCGAACGCGACGGACAGCGGGATCATTATCAGCATTGAAATTGAGCGAATGTGCAATCGCGTAAAACCGAACCAGTACCAGTGCATCAGAACGAATGAATGAGTCAAGTAGAGTGAGTAGGAGATAATTCCAATTGATGCGAGAGCCGAGGTCCAGTACGGCACACGCCCTAAGGCTTGGCGCCATCGCTGCTCTGCCTTGATTGAGCAATTCACCAGGATGAAGAATCCGAGCCCCCAGGCCGGATTCATCAGTAGCCACCCAATATCATGAAGCCAGCTGATATTCACGATCGGTAACAACTGAACCAGCGCGATTGCACAACTCAGAGCCAGAATGGCGTGTACCCGCTTGTAACACCATTGCGGAAGCGTTGTTATTCCTAAAGCTGCTTCCACACTCAGCGCGCCTAAGGCCCAGATGAACCAATTTGCCGCGGCCGATTCGCCAATAGGAATATTAATCCCGAAGCGGAAGCTTAAATAGCGGCTCATAATCAGCCAGACGAAGCGCGCGGACAAACACCACACCAACGTTTTGGTCCAACCAAAGCGAATGCGCAGAAAGAGGAGCAGGAAATAAGCCAGATACAATTGTTCTTCGATTGCGAGTGTCCAGAAAGCGCCGTTGATTGTGTAGGCGGTGCGAATATCCAGGTTGTGCAACATGAACGCGTGAAGCAGCAAGTCCCATACGTAAAAACCGTTGACGTGAACGGGAGTTTTGTATGCGAGATAACACAGATACAAAGTAAGAGCGAGAATGTACGGAGGGTATAACCTTCGGATGCGCCGTTTCCAGAAATAGGAAAAGTCGATTCGAGGCTGGTCCACACCGGCGGCGCGTGATTTAGCCCAGAACAGGTGAATGCAATAGCCGGAGATAACAAAGAACAGGTAAATGCCGGCAAAGGCAAAATGAACTAAGCCAGAAGCGATCTGCGGCAGCCACCATTCCCAACCGCTGAATGCTGTTTGCGGCGCCACGCCAAGCGCGTGGTAAGTAACTACAGCCAGTGCCGCGCCTCCGCGCATCGCGTCCAGGCTTACCATGCGACCTAGACTTGCCTGTGCCTGGTAACTTTTCATTAGGCGGTAAGAACAATGGAGGGGGTCTATTTTCTCCAATAATATTCTTCTGGGTCTTCTTAATTGGAGAACTTGCGTTCAGTTGTGCAAAAGTTTTACACAGTTATGTCTATGTGAGAATTAGGCAGCTGGCTGCCGGGTCTGGAAACATTTCAACCGGTCGGAGGATCTGGCGGCGAGACGGCGGGAATCCGCAAAGCCCAGGAGTCAGTTAGCGAACACGTTCCTGGACTCATTCAGTCTCTTAAGCAAATGACGGCCTGTCTTAGATGTCGGCTGGCTTAAGGATTTCCAGGACTGCGATGGTGCGGCCCTGTGATTTCAGACTAGTCGACTTGACGGTCACGGCAAAGACGTACTGTCCACCGACCCAGATGTTGTTGTCCGTCGTCTTGACGAAGAGGGCGTAATAACCGGCGAGCGTCGAGTCGCTATCCTGATAGTCTAAGAACAGACTGATCGACGTGGAGATGTGGACGTTTCCCGTGAGTAGCCCCCGCACCTTAAAGTCGGCCTTCGTGAGGCCGGTAACAGGACTCCCATCTTCCTTCGTGACACAAGCGGCGATAGCCACCATCTCCTTATTTCCGGGCATCGCAAGATTCCGGTGGCCATGGGCGACGATGTTTAGTTTATCCATTCAGTCTCCTCGGGAAGGACAGAAGAACTCAATTGGCTTTT
>DASYPT010000198.1:0-4663 GCA_036006355.1 Pyrinomonadaceae bacterium
ATGACTGCAGCAGCGCTGTTAACGATTCCTGAAACTTGCCCGTCAGTTTGTAGGCTCGTCCCAGATTGGCCTGAATCAGCGCACTCTGTGGACTGAGACGCGCTGCCTCTTGCAAGACAGTAACGGCGTCTTGTGGTTGGCCTGTCAGGATGAGAGCAGTGCCAAGAAAGTTGCGGGCGTCAATGTTATCGGGCTGGAGCAGTACAGCTTTTTGCAGCACTTCAACCGCCTTGGCATGTTCATTGGCATGCTCGTAGGTCTTCCCCAAAGAGAGCAGAGCCTCAAAGAAATCGGGTTTCAGACGAACAGCTTCTTCGAACGAATTCGCAGCCGTCGCGTATTCACCCAATTCATAATAGGTTTGACCCAGATCGAAATGGGCCTGAGGCCAGTCAGGTTTGAGACGGACTGCCTCTTTAAAACTATTCCGGGCATTTGTTTTGTCGCCTACCTGCAAATACGCCAGTCCAAGACCGTGATGACTTTCGACTGAATCCCCTTCAAGACTGAGTGCTTGTTTGAACTCCTCGATCGCTTCCTCGTTACGACCACTAGCTAGCGCATCTTCAGCCTTCTTGCGATGGTCCGTTGCACCTCTTTTAGCTGAGTCGTCCAACTGTTCAAAGGCACTATCGATGTGGCCGGCAAAACGGCGCAGCAGGTCAGGACCCTCAGAGTCAGAACTCACGTGGACCACGATGTTGTTTTTTCTAATCACAACCGCCGTGTGACGACCAATCTTGCGCAGGTAACTACCATCACCAATGTTGAGCTTTAGCGGGACTGTTTCAAGGGACGCCTGAGCCATGCGATCCTGAAAAAACTTCACCGCTTCGGCAGTGGATCTTTCCCGGTTTACTATGATGAATATTTCGCGCTGATCTAGTCGCCAACGGTACATCACCGATGCTTGACCTGTCGGATTTGACCATCCGTCGATCTGCATCAGCGTCCAGTTTGGTTCATTTTCCCTGATTGATTTTTCGATTTTGGCGAATACATTACTCGGTTGCTGTGCCATTAAAGATATGCAGGGAATCATTAGAACTAAGGCTGCAAGGATCTTTTGTGTTGGTTTGTGCATTACTATCTCAATCAGACACAACAGCCTTGTCGAGAATCAATGATTGAAAATCAAGGGAGACGCTATGAGGAGTAGGGCGAATTACTGGAAGAAAATCGACGACAAAAATTGTATGTCGGTCAAGTCCGAAAGGACTGGCTTCATTCTATAGAAGCAGCTTCAGTTTAGGCAATCTTTTTACTAAGGGCACGTGCTACGACAACACGGGCACTTCTTCCTGTCGGAATTGCGTTTGGTAAAGGTGCGCATACAAACCACCATGCTCAATCAACTCCTCGTGAGTGCCTTGCTGAACAATCGTGCCGTCGTCAATGACAAAGATCACATCTGCCCTTTGGATCGTCGCCAGACGGTGAGCGATTACGATTGAGGTCCTTCCCTCCATCAAACGTTGCAACGCATCGAAGACCAACTCTTCCGAAGCGGCATCCAAACCTGAGGTTGGCTCATCGAGAATCAAGATTGGGCTATTCCTTATAATGGCCCGCGCAATCGCGATCCTTTGGCGTTGACCACCTGAAAGAGTTACGCCGCGTTCACCAACCATCGTGTCGTATGCTTCCGGCAGTTTCACAATAAACTCATCGGCATTCGCAAGTTTCGCAGCCTGGATGATTTCGTCGCGAGAAGCTTCCGGCCGGCCGTATGCGATGTTTTGCCAGATAGGTGCACGAAACAAAAGGCTCTCCTGCAAGACAAAACTAATTTGCCGCCGCAACGATTTTATTTTGTATCTTCGTACATCTTTCCCATCAATCAGAACCTGTCCACCAGTGGGTTCATAAAAGCGAGCAATCAAACTGGCAATTGTTGTTTTGCCTGCACCCGTCGGCCCGACAAGTGCACCGACCTGACCTGGCTCGATTTTGAAGTTGACATCTCTCAGCGTCAGCGGCCGATCCGCATAGTTGAAATCAACATGGCGAAACTCAATCTCACCTTTGAGTGGCGGAGCTGGTCGAGCTCCGGGAAGATTCCGAACCTCGCGATCCGTTTCCACTACTTCGCGTATCCGTTCATAACCAACCTGCGTTTTTGAAATCGTATCCGTCATCTTCGAGAGGTCGCGCATTGGCTTGTACATCTTGCCGAGGTAAAGAAGAAAGACGAGCAACGAGCCTGGCGTGATCGTGCCGGCGAGTACCAACCTCACGCCGTACCAGAGCACGAGACAAGTTCCAGCAGCGACGATTACTTCGACGATGGGTGTCAACTTCGCTTTGAGACTCCTTGCAGCGAGTGCACTTTCGACTGTTTCCAGACTTTGCTTTTCGAATCGTTGCTGCTCGTATTCCTCTCGTGTGAACGCCTTGACCACATGGATCGACGAAAGTACTTCACTGGCAATCGAAGCAATCTCACCTTCCTTCTTCCGCACATCTCTCGACGCTTTCTTGATGCGCGAGGTGAAACTGTAGACGACGATGAATAAGAGAGGCGCTACTGACAGGGCGATGAGTGTGAACTGCCAGTTCAAATAGAACATGACAATGAGCATTCCCATCAGTGTCAACACATTTACCAAAAAACCCAACAGCACTTGCGAGATGAAATCTTGTATTGTGTCGATGTCACTGGTGATGCGACTGATCAGATCACCAGTTCGCTTTTGGTCGTGAAATGAAAGCGACAGTTTCTGGATGTGGTTGTAAAGAGTGCGTCGCAGGTCGTGAGAAACCCATTGGGCCACGGAGGTAGTTAAGTACTTCTCAAAATAGGTGCTGACCGCTCCGACTGCGGCAATCACCAGCACCATGACCACCACAAATGACAGAATCGAAGTTTTGTTCGTGCCGGCGACTGAATGGACTATTGAGGCAAGCCAATCAGGCAGCTTCTTGGAACCGAGCACGTTATCAAAGACAATTTTCAGCGGCCACGGTTCAAGAAGATCTGTGACGCTTTCTCCGAGTACGGCGACGAATGCCAGAGCCAACTGCGGCCAATGGGGCCTCAATAGATAACTGAGCCTTTTCATACGTATCGGATGCCCACCGAGAGTTGGCAAACGACATTCCGTGAAAAAGTCCCGGTGGTGGTGGGAATTCTATGGGGGTTTGTTACGGATTCATGCTGGGTATGTATCAATTCCGTGCTCAGAGTCGATCCGCAGATTCCGCAGATTACACAGAACATTTAAAGAAGGGCAGCATCTTCCGCTCGCTTAGAAATAATCTGTGTAATCTGCGTAATCTGCGGATAACTGTTCTCACTTCCCTAAAAGTTGATCCAGTTTCTTGCTGTAGTCATCAACATTGTTCTTCTGAATCACAACGGTGGGAATGAAGATCGTTTTGTTAGCAGGAATGACAGAGCGATCGCCTCTGAGGATCTGTTCAGCGGCCTTGACGGTTTGGTAACCGTACTCAAAGGGCTGCTGCGCCACCGTGCCGAAGATTGATCCGTCTTTGACTGCTGCCAGGGTCTCACGGTCGTCGTCAAAACAAACGATCTGGATCTTCCCGAGTTTTCCTTCTGGTCGGAGTGCTTGCACGATCGCGGGACCGTTGTATGACCAAAGTCCAACCATGCCTGCGATGTCCGGATTCTTCTTTAACGCTTCATACGCGTTGTTTCGAGCATTGCCGGCGTCCGCATCGTCCGTCATAAGATCAAGCACTACAACATTGGAACCCTGCAACGCTTCCTTCAATCCTTCAAAACGATCCTTTGCATTCTGAACCTCGCGTTTGCCGACAAAGACCATGATCTTTCCGCCTTGAGGAAGTGCCTTCTTGATCAAGTCTCCGGCCTGACGACCAGCCGCGCGGTTATCGGCGCCGATGTAAATCGCGCGGTCAGTGTCAGGAGCATCACTGTCCTGAGTTATTACCAATGCTCTTTTCGCCGCATTGTTGATTACGGTCTTTTGAGCAGTTGGATCGATTGGACTGATCGCGATGGCATCAGCTTCCTCAACATCCAACGCATGGCGAACGAGTCCGTTCTGTTCGTCGACTGCTCCGGTATTGGTGGTTTTGAATGCCACAGCGACATCAGTCAGTTCGGTGTCCGCTTTCTCAGTGCCTTTACGCGCTATCTTCCAGAAGTCAGAGGTACTGTTCGTGATGAACGCGATCATCTTTACTGGTTTTTGCGTTTTAGTAGGAGGAGGAGAGGAACAACTGATGGCAAGACCCAGTGCGATGGCTGCAGCACCAACAAAAGTAAGTTGAACAGATCTTTTCATGTTCGCCTCCTATTAATCTTGTTGTCCAGCGCTAACCGAAGTTGGATGCAGTCAGTATCGTTGTTAGTAGTCAGTATGGGACCGATACGACCTATTGGACCTATGCCACTGACGACTGACCACTGACTGCATCCAAGTTTGGTTTGAGACCTTCATTTGATGATGGCAGCCACGAATTTTACTGACCGTGAATACTTCGCATCGGAAAAACTACTCTCGTTCTCATCAACCCCACGTACGATGTCGTTCTCAACTTTATAATCCTTGAGTTTATTGGTGCCGCTTTCCTGGTACTGGCTCGGATGGTAACGAACCCACATGCCGTTTTCATCAATTGCATATTCGAGCCCGCGAATCTTATCGCCTTCAAGAAGCGGTGTTGACTTGAT
>DASYPT010000199.1:0-25895 GCA_036006355.1 Pyrinomonadaceae bacterium
GCGACGTTCCAACGCTTCTGTCTCCAAACGTTGATCGTTTTTGGCGATGCGAATGAGAAGATCCATTTCTTCAGAATCGAAGAGCTTCTCCCACCTGAGAAAACCATCGCGGTTGAATTGATTGAGTTGATCCTTGGTTAACTGGGCCATAAGTGTTCTCACTCCGAAGGAGTGCAATGTTTATAGTTCGTAGCTCTAAAGTTTCCGCACTCCTTTAGGAGTGCCATGTATCGTTATGAATTCCTTTCTTGAATTTGAGGCGCGCACGGAACATGGCCGCCTCTCTTCGCGGAAATATCGCACTCCTAAAGGAGTGCCTCTTTTTTTATCGTCGCGATCTATAAACATTCCACTCCTCCGGAGTGAGATCCTTGGTTGTATTAAGGCTTTGGCACCTTTCTGTCTGTAAAAACAATCTCGCCCAATCTCGACAACACATGAAAATCATCTTGCAATGTCGGCGACCACGCCAGCTCAGCAACTTCAGGCTTCCGCTCAACGCGATACAGATTCATTCGCCAGCGATCACCCGGTTGCGGCGGCGTGTGAACGGCGGTCGCAACATCTTCGAGTGGTAATGCGATTTCGCAAGTCCACTCGCGATCGTTGTCCTTCCCATCTATAGTTCCATCCACATGAACTGCCCACCGCAGCTTTTCGCTGTTCCAACTTTCATAGTGCAGTGGTTTCCGCGTGTCGAGTAAATAAATATCCAACATCGTTCCGAGTGGATTTACTTCCAGCTCAATGTAGTTAGGAATGGTTTGGTTAGCCTGCAAGAAGACCTCTACCACTTCCTCGAGCCAGAGATGCTCGTCGCGACGTTTCATTGTGGCCCAGATGTTCCGATCAATGGAACGAAAAGCGAAGTAGAGATATTTATCGTCATATAACACTCGCGCTTCAGTCTTCAGACTACTGGCCGAACCATCGCGATTGTTCACAAAATCACCAACGCCCTGCACCTCCTGCCATGCCCGTTCGTTCAGTTGCCCATCGATCTTTATTGGTGCAGTAACACGAGCCACTTCATACGTGGGTAATGGACGCTGATTCGCCGGAGCCAGTAAAACAAAACCGGTGATCGTTATCGCAAGAAAATGGGTCAACATTTCACCATTCTATGAGTCAGTACCACCTCGCGGTAGCGGGTGGGTGCGAAGCCTCATTCAGCTACGCATGCCAGCAACTTTGATCTGAAGCTTCGCACCTACCCGCTACCGCGAGGTGGTACTGACTTCAAGTTCCTCGGTGCTCGCTTATGTCATATCCTGCAATCCCTCAGCAGCGAACGGCCACTGCTTCGTATGACGAGACCAGAGAAAGAAGCACAATATGCCGATCACGAGTGTTCCGAGGCCGAAGACAATGATGGTCCAATCAGTCGTTGCGAACACAAAAATCCAACCGAACAGTGCAAGTATGTTTGGCACTGGGTACAACCAGATTCGATATGGTCGATCTAAACCAGGCTGAGTCTTCCTCAACAGGGATACTGCCGCGATTTGTCCGATGAACTGAATCAGAATCCGCGTGGTGATCAGCGCATCAATGACCATGCCCAGTGAAAAGAAACTGCACACAATTGCGATTACACCGAGCACTACCAGTGACACGTAAGGAAAGTTCTTTTTGGGATGAAGACGACCGAACACCTTGAAGAAGTAACCATCAATCGCAGCTGCATAAGTAACGCGCGAATAACCAAGCAAAAGCGCAAACACGGACCCGAATGCAGTCCACAACACCATCGCGGTGAATAAAGTCGCCAGGCCTCTGCCGTAGATTCGTTCCATAAATATCGAAACAACGAAGTTCGATTGGGGGTGATCGGCAGCGGGCACAAATTCTCGCCACGGCACCACTCCAATAATCGAAAAGTTGATGGAGATGTAGATTAATGCCACGGCAATGACGCTGATGATTATGGAGCGAGGTATCGTGCGCCCGGGCTGTCTAACCTCGTCACCGATATAGCAAATATCGTAATAGCCTAAGTAATCGTAGATCCCGATTCGAGCAGCGGCTCCGAGTCCTAGAAAGAACCCTAACGAGAAATTGAAAGCGCCAGGAGGGAAATCGAAGGCCAAACTCGGCTTGAAGTTAAGTGCTCCGGTAATGATCACGGCCAGCGTGGTGAGGATAGTTCCAATCCACAAGCTGACCGTGAGCCTACCAATGAAAGTTATTCGTCTATACAGGAGCGCGATGTTGACGACGCCTAGAACGATAATCACAGCAAGATACTGAGGTCTGCTGATGTCTTTCCAGATATAGCCCAGGTACTGAGTGAAGCCTATATAACCCGAGGCGATTTCCAACGGGCCGCTCAGGATGAATTGCCAAATAAACAGGAATCCCATCAACCGGCCGAATGTTTCCCGGCCAAAACCCTCTCGCAAATACACATATGAACCGCCGGAGCCCGGCATTGCAGCGCCAAGTTCGCTCCAGATCATGCCGTCAGAGATGGTAATCACGAGCGCCGCGAGCCAGCCGAGCATTGCTTGTGGACCACCCAACGTAGATAACAACAGCGGGATCGTAATGAACGGACCAATACCGATCATATTGGTCATGTTCAGCGCCGTTGCTTCCAACAATCCGAAACGACGCTGGAGGTGCGGCTCGGTCTCTGGTTGTTCAGTTTTCATTTTAAGTAGATATAGGACCTATGTGACGTATTGGACCTATTGCGCTCCTCTTCCCTTGCCTTGCGATTTTCCCGTTTTCATCCACGTTAAGTAATCACTGCCAGTTCCGCCAGCAAGCTTCGGATCCTCTTTACTGAAACCGGCCTCCTTATTCACGTCAGCAAGCCCGCCCACCGGAATCTCACGGCCGCCATTGAAAAACGTGTTGTCGCGATGGTCGAACGCGTTTGCCTTCACTCCTTCACCGCTAATTTGATAGAGCATCGTTTCATCTACAACTCCTGAGAGCACAAAAATATTCTTCGCAACGCGCAGATTGTCGGTTTCTGTCAAACGCAATGAGCGGGAACAATTTTTGGGCGGACTATCAACTTCGTTGCCTGGCCGGATCAGCAACACCCCCCGCTCTCCTATCCCAACGAATGTGTTGTTTTCAATCGTTGCATTTTTAGCCGCCCAAATGGCGATCGGTTCAACAGGACGTTCACCAGGACGTGTCGATACCACCAGGTTGTTGCGGGCCGTCATGTCATACGATTCAAACTTAGTGAACGAACACGGATCGCCGTAACGTCCGTCGATGAAGAGATCTGGATCGGTCGATCCACCGGAGAAGGCAGCACCGGAGTTATCAACGAACACATTCGCTTCGATCAGCACACGGCTCGCTCCCCCTTTCGAAACCACGCCCCGATGACAGTTACGAATCAGGTTTCGGCGGACGACAACATCATCAGCGCAAGGAAGATCGATGGCTGGCTTACGTTGATAATTCTTCCCGTCGAAGAGTTCGTTGTCTTCAATGGTAATGTGGTGGGCCTGATTGAACTTGATTAGATACAGGCGATCGTCGTCCTGCATCGGATCGTAGCCTGGGACGCAACCATTCGGCGGACATTCATAGTGAATCTTGCAGTTGCGAACGGTGATGTAGCTGGTCCACAGCGAGCGATCGTACCACGCGGCTGTATAACTTCCCGGCGGATCATTCGTCTTGACCTTGTTGTAACTATCATCGGGTTCGTAAACACTATCGCCATGTATTCCATCGCGTCTTGAGTTCAACTTCTTTCCGGCCGCATCGCGGTAGTAGGGATTCGGGAAGATGTCGAATCCATCAATGATGATTCCTCGAGCCAGATGAAACCTAATGTGGTCAAGAATGACTCCGTCTTTGCTCTCCGCACGGATTATCAAAGGGTTCTTTGGATCGTAGCGATAGATTCCGGCGACATCGGGTCGGGCCGTGCTGGTTGGATGCGGATCACCGGACTGCAATTCATCTGCAAGCGTCAAAGTAAAATCAAGACCGCCCCACTTCGCTTCGCGTCCGGCCTTTCGATAGTCACCATTCTTCGCGATGATCGTGTCGCCACTGGTTACATGTTGCAGTGCAATGCGCCAGGATTTGAACGGGCGGTTATAAGTGCCATCAGCATTGGTGTCATTGCCGTCGACCAGATGAATGTAAACAGTCTTAGCCGCGGTTTGAGAGCAGCACAATGAAGCAAAAACAATCAGAATTGCAGCTTGGGCTTTAATCATACCTTTCAAGAATCGTCTCTGTGCTTCCTCTGCCTCTCTGTGTCTCTGTGGTGATTCAGTCGTATAACCTGTCAAACGCATTCACCACAGAGACACAGAGACACAGAGACGCAGAGGAAGCACAGAGAAGAATCACTTACTCTGCCTCCGCCTTCTGCCAAATCCCATTCAGCATCACGCGTTTGATCCTTCGCATTTTGCTAATGTCCTTCAACGGATCGCCTTCAACCAAAATCAGATCTGCCTGCTTACCCTGCTCGATACTTCCCAACCGATCATCAATTCGAAAATAGCGCGCGTTCTCCAGTGTGCCCGCGACGAGTGCCTGCATCGGAGTCAAGCCCGATTCGACGAGCAATTCAAGTTCGCGTTGATAAGCCCAACCTCTCTTCGCATGCGGCACATCAGAATGCGACCCAACTACCACTTTCGCCCCGGCCTTGTTCGCCATTCCAACAAATGACTCCATCTGTTTGAACGCGTGAACATGCACACTGCCAGTGTCCTTGTCGCCCGGTTGTCGTTCAAATACTGCCAGGGTCGGAGAGACAAAGACGCCGTGGTCCACGATCAGCCTAAAGAGAGTCTTTGCCTGCGGCGTAGTTAGATCGATTGAATTCCACATCTTGTAACGTCCTTCAACGCGCGCCTTGTTATCTGCCAACATTGCCTGCCGGTACTTCTCGGCATCTCGCAGTGGTAGTAGTGCCGTGCCGAACGAAGTTGCATGCTCTATCCCATCGATACCAGCATTGATCGCATCACGAGCATCAACGATTTCCAGATGCCCCATAACCGGAACACCGCGCGAATGGGCTGTTTCGATGGCGACTTTCATCAATGCCAGCGGTAAACGAAAGTAGACCTTGATTGCAGACGCCCCATCGTCAACAAATCGATTCACCGCGTTCCGTGTCTCATCAGCATCTCGAACAATGTATGAATCGTTTGGATAAGCGGGTGGTGGTGAATCCAAATGTGGCCCGCACAGAAAAAGTCGTGGCACTGGAGCACTGGCTTTTCTCGCCGCATCGTAAGCTTCGATCCACTGACCAGGGTCGCGTAGTGACGTGACGCCGTGAGAGAGATACAACGCCGGCAGCGGATCGTCACCATCAATGTGAAAGTGCGAATCGATTAAGCCGGGCAGAAGTGTGAGACCCTTTGCATCAATCACCTCCGCGCCTGATGGAATACTTACTGACGTTCGATTACCGACGGCGACGATCTGATCACCACGTACGATGACCACCGAGTCGACAATAGCCGGCCCGCCACGTCCGTCGATCAATGTGGCGCCCACAATCGCGATGGTAGACGTTGATGAAGGTTGCGCGACCTGGTTCACCTCACGAAGTGATTTGCGCTGGCTCGGTTGCGCAGTCAGCAGAGAGCAAGACGCAAATAGAATTGCGATCAGAGTGAAAAGTTTCATGACGGTATATTTCATAAAAGTAATTTTGTTTTGACTTCTCTGTGCTTCTCTGCGCCTCCGTGTCTCTGTGGTGATTGAGGCGTCTAATTCACCACAGAGGCACGGAGACACAGAGAAGCACAGAGAAGAGCAACTCAACCATTGAGTTCGCTTAACAACTCTTCAACAGGTCGAGGCGCCCACGGCGCTCGTACACCTAAATCGGCCAGCAACACTTGCGCGCAGTTGTAACCAGGCAAGCCGGTTATGTTGCCGCCTGGATGCGAACTTGAACCACACAAATACAAACCCTTCACATGCGCGCGATAAAGTCCCGCACCAGCAAACGGCCTGTTGTATCCGACTTGTCCATTAGTGAACGCGCCGACCAGCAGATCGCCAAACTTCATGTTGTGAAGCGTTCTCTCCGTATCCAACGGACTCCTTGTAAACCAATCAATCACACTCGACTCCAAATTCGGCGCAAACTCCTGCCAAACCGATAACATCTTGCGGCCGTGTGTTTCTTTATAGGTCTCCCAATTGCCGGCAACACCATTCAGTCGATAGGGCAGCTTCTCCCACATAAAAGCCGTGTGCTTGCCGGCCGGCGCCTGAGATGGATCGAATGCGGTTGGACAACTCCCCCACATAACTGTTGGCGGAATAGTGCCCATTGAATGATGTTCCAGAATCTGCGTAAATTGATTCGAGTGCTCAAGCCCGAGAATTACCATGAAGGCGTCTTTGAGGTGCGGGTACTTTTGAACCGCGGCGTATTGCGGTGGTTCACGCAACGTCAGGTATACGGCAAATAACGGCGCCAGAACGTTGTACTTGAAATGAGCTGCCTTCTCTCGCCATTCAGCAGGAACGGCACGTTCATCAAGTAACTCGAGAAACGTTTGCTGCGGATTCAAAGAGGACACCACAAACGATCGCGCGCGTATGAAACCGTCGTCTTCAGTTTCAACACCGAGGGCTTGTTCACCCTCAACAACGATTTGTCGTATGCGTGAGTTTAGTCGAATATCACCGCCGCTTTTGTACACGACGGACGTCAGCGCGTGTGCCAATGAAGCCGAGCCGCCGAGACTCATTTGAGCTTTGCCTGAAGCTGCAAGTAATGCAGGGATATGGTGACCAAATCCTTTGCAGCATGGATCCACCTCACGCAATCCATTGAAGAAAAGTAGCCCGGCTTGAATTTGTGGATCTTCGAACTCGCGCAGCACGAATTCAAATGGCGATAACGCGGAGGTTTCTAACAGCAATCGACCTTCAGCGGTCCTCTCCAACAGTGCTTTGCGCCTTTCTGGAGGGATAGGTGGCGATCTCGTCTCGGGAACAAGTATCTTTTCCACTATTGGAATAAATCGATCTCGCCATTCTCTCAACACTTGAGCGTCGTGACGATTGAAGCGACTAAACGAATCAACCGTTCTTTCGAAGTCTGCCCACCATTCCAGAACTTCACCATCTCTGCGAACGAGAGCTACATTGAACTCCGGTTGTAAGTAATTAGCTCCGTGATTCACCAGGTCGAGGTCCTGGTACCATGGCATCTGTGTTATGCCTCGATGATAGAAGGAGTGCGTGTTGTGAAGAACGCCTGCGTGCCGCGGATCCTCCTCAGTATTTAGACCACCGCCCGCCACGTGGCGTCGTTCAAGAGAGATCGTTCGCAAGCCCGCCAATCCCAGGTACGCTTGCAGGATCAAAGCATTATGACCTGCGCCCAGGATGATTCCGTCGTATTCCGTCTGATCGGTTTGCGTCAAAATTTTTTCCCCAACCGGGGTCAAGAAAAGCGTGTCAAAACTCAATGGTGTTTGTTCGTGTGATTTCGTGTGATGCGCGTGGATCGTCTGTTACCGAAAAGAAGCGATCCACGCGCATCACACGAAATCACGCGAACAACAACCAAGAAAGACCAAAGACCAAAGGCCGAAGGCCACGTCATCGTACTAATTCCCAAGCATCCGAATTCGCAATCTCCCATCCTTCTCACCTTTGAACTGAACAAAGAGAACACCTGATTCATTCGCTCTGGCGATGAACGTTCCTGCTGGAACGCCATTGAAGAGACCGCCTCGCCAGTTAGCACGTCCACCAGTCATTTGCAGTTCATAGGTCGCATGAGGTCTCAGTCCGCTGATAAGCAGGTTTGCGGTTTCGACGTTCGGAATCGTTGCTTCACCATCGGTAATCATGTCATCGCTGGTTGTAAAAAGAGTGACAGTTCCTCCTTCAACTATCGCGCCGATAAGGTTTGAACCGTCAACCAGTTCAACCTTTGGTTTGCGTGGGTCTCCTTTGTCACCAATCTCAAGCACATTCAGAAAGAAATCTTCCTTTGAAGGCTTACTCGGTGAAACTTCAACGCGCCAGAAAGCCGGAACTACGGCTCGTGTATTGGATGGTAAGAGCTTTTCGAAGTCATCGCCCCAGAAGGTCTTCCACATTTTGTGCAGGTATGGATCGGTTGGTAACGGTCCCCCGGCGGGAGGATCCAGCGGCCAGTTTTTTCCCGAACCCCATGCACCTCCAAATTCATCACCTGGAGTCCAAAACTCCCAACCCGATCCACCGCGTGCGATTAGATCCTTTTCACGAGGCAGCAATGAGTGAACTCGTAACCGGCCATTACCGTCTTCATACGTGAAAGTGGAGGTCGGGTAAGCCATGCCTCCATGCCCAACATCGGTCCCCTTCAGCGTTGAGTCCATCAGTGGCTTCGATACGCCGTGCAATAACCAGACCTTTTTGAAGTTTGGATCTTTGGTTCTTACTCTGTCGAATACCACCAAAACGTTGTTGCCGGGTGTATAAGCAACTTCGCGCGTGAAGCGTTCCATCTTTGAAGGCTGATATGCATGAGTGGCATCGCCGCGCGCGTAAACATACGAGCCTGGCAAATAGTCTGTCACATCCATGTGTCCAGTGGCCCACAAGTCGCGTGTGCGATCGAAGTCTGCGCGACTCCGCACGGTGTTCCAATAACGAGAAGAATCCATTCGCTGACCGCCATCGTTTGCTGCGGGCCAAAGGTTCTCTGCCCAGAAAAACTTTTCGCCGGTTTGATAGACGAGCATCGAGTTGTGCGCAATAGTGCGGCGATAGTAATTGAGATAGTGGGGACTTTCGGTATCTGTGTAGTCCGCACCGCTTTCAGTTGCGAGATAACCCTTGTGATAGATAACAAAATGGTTCTGATCGAGATGCTGATGCTTCCCGAGATACGGGCCGGAGTTGAATTCAATCCATGTTGAGTCGGGTCCAAAACCATCTCGCATGATCAAGTGACCAAGGCCTCGGAAAAAGTATGTGCGGGGAATCTCAGCCTCTGTGCTGTCAGCCGGATTGCGCGGAGTAACGTCCATGTCATCCCAAAGAAACTGTGTGATGGGTACACGCCATTTCATGCGCGCGGGCCAACCGCTCTTTCGAAGCATCCACGCAGCATACGGATCTTTGAAGCGATTGATCGCATAGCTGAAGCAGATGGTGTCCTCCCAATCCATATAGGGAAACTCATTATCACCATCGCGCGCGGTGGTCCCATCCGGCAGAGCTTTGTAGAGATATGTATCGGTGTAGTGTTGAAAGACGGTGTACCTGAGTGCCGGATCGCTGTTGCTGGTGGTCCGTAACAACTCCGCCATCATTGCGAGGGGCGCATAAGTGATACGCTGGTAGTCCATCGATTCGTGGTAACCACCATCTGGAGTGATGAAGTTAGTTAGATCAAGAATATGATCGAGAACCTCGCGAGCGTGTTTGCGTAAAGGAGCGGCGCGCGATTCGACTGACGGATGGCCTTCAACCGCGGTTAAAGCGAACAACGCGAGTGTCAGATACCGAACGGTGTAATTGTGGTACATCGCGAGTTCGACAGCCTTGAGCGACTGGTCTTCCAACATCTTTTCGGCCGCATGCAAGAGTTCAGAGGCCACACGATCTTTCAGCGCGTTATCGAAACCGGGATAGTTGTAGAGCCAATCGAATGCGAGTGACCATTTGACGTATTCGGGATACGTGCGAGAGCCGACTTGTTCGGGTGTGTGCGTGTCGCGAATTTTCTGGACAGCGCGTTTGGCAAAACTCTCGTCGCCAGTAAGAAGATAAGTCAGCGCCCAACCATCAATGTCGTCAGGTGGACGAGCGCCGGCGTCGTATCGAGCTTTCAGGATTTTGTAGCCTGTCAGCGGATCACGCTCGCCGATTAGCATGCGTGGATGCGCGATTGAGTTTGCATAGCCTGAAATTTCACAAGCTAAAACCAGAAGACAGCACACGACTATCAAACATGGTTTGCGATTTATCATCTTTTTGCTGTTTGCTTCCTTGGTTTCTTTGCGTACCCTCTGCGTTCTCTGCGTCTCTGCGGTGTGCACCTAATCAGTTACCCAATCAAACCGCAGAGACGCGGAGAGCGCAGAGGAAGCGCAGAGTTTTAAGGCCTTAACTTATCGCCTCGTGCACCCGCAAGATACTTCAGCCACTCCTTAGCCATCAGCCGGTGATAAGGCTCGGTCATGTGAATTCCATCGAGACAAATGAACTTTGATCGTTCAGGAGCGTTTGCCAGGATCTCTCCCACCTCAATTACCTCAATTCCCGATGCCTCAGCCGATTTGCGCGCACGTTCGACCGTTCCGGGAGTTACCGCCTCAGGATCGTGCACTTCATCGAACATGTAAGACTTGATTCCCGCTTTGCGAAAACCATCGCCCATTTGTTTCAACGCCTCATAGTCTTCATCTGTGCGAGTCATGACAACGAGCATCACTTTATCGGGCTTCCATGCCAGCACATCCTGATAAAAACGTTTCTGCGCTCGCGAAGCGGTTAATCCTCCAGCCGCAAACTGTTTGAATTGCACCTTAGGATTCTCGCGACGAAAGACGTCCATCACAATAGGAACGAAGCTGGATGGTGAAGACCAGTGCAAACCCATCGTAAAGGAGTGACCAACTACGGCGATTTTCTGTGATGGCAACGAACGCAGTTGAGGCTCAAGATGTTTCACTTCCGGCTCGCGCAACAACTCAGCGGCGACCACACGTTCATCTCGAATGTGCAGGTTCTTCTCGCCCCAGTTCCAAATCTTCCTGCCGGCGATCTGCCATTCAGCAGCGGTCGTGCCGACCGGAGCTTCGCATGATTGGCCTTCCAACTCCTTTCCAGTGGCGAGTAAGTCAGCGTCCGTACCAGGCAAGTTGAATTGACCGATATAAACTGGCAGGCCTAGTCCAATATAGAAAGCATATTCTTCCTGAAGCCGATCACCATCTCGCTCAACCTCCAACACAGTTTGATAGAGGCTGGATACTGACCGAATTTTAACTTCATCGGCTTTGGTATTCTTCCTAAGGTATCTGACGAACACATTGACCGGTGCTTTCTCAGGAACAGTCAGGCCGGATCGAAGAATGGGCTCGAGGTCGGTAGCAGGATTGAAAGCACTCTTTCTTCCATTCACCCAGGCCTTGACCTCATTCAGATCCGACTTGAGTAAACTCGCCTGGTGCTCCGACAACATTTTCAATTCCGTATCCGATAGACTCCCACTGGAAAAACAATTCTTGTCTGTCTTAGTGGAATCCCTGGCAAGCAAAACCTGGAAAGCATGGACAGCTATAATATTGGCCTCAACGAGTTGCGCCAGGCGTGAATCAGTGGTGCGTTCGTTTGAGAAGTGGACGCCATGGGACCACACAAGGGATGAAGACATAACACAAAACAAAATTAACCAGGTGGCTTTGATTCTCATTTGGCTGGTCTTTCGTAATTGCCCTTGTGGTTTCCTATTCTTCCAGTGCAGGAGACAACGCACCAATAAAAGCTCGTCTATTCCTTCTGCCGAGCAAATCATGTGGCGGCAATGCGGCCTGATCTCCTTGTCGCGACAACATCTGCGAGTTGGCTTTCGGACGAAAGTCCGGACGGTTTGGATTGAGCCGCCACCAGTTCCCCTCAATGATCACCCACGGTTCCTCGCTGTAGCGCACAAATTCGTTTGAGATGTGCGCTCGATCAACTCCATTCGTTGTGTCATTACCCTCCGGAAGTCGAACAGCGAGTCGCTTCAACATGTCGGGCACGCCTACATAGCTCAACACATTAATCACATTGAATCGCGCATCCAGCCGCCAAATACTTGTATTGAAGACTTCAATTGATGATGCCTGATCGTTAATGAAGATATTGTTCCGCATTACCGTTCCCCAACTTCCGTTACGACACTGCATGGCAGCACGCCCACGGTTGTTCATCAGCACGGTGTTATTGCGAATCAAGTTCGAATGACAGCCCCATAGAGGTAAGTCGTCGGCACTCTTGACCTGCTCAACCGTTTGCGGACCGGGCTCGACATAACTCTCGTCGTAAGGATTACCATCGTCCCATTGAGCGATGCCATGATTGAAGTTGCCATAAAGAAGATTGTTTTGAATTAGCGACTCTTGTAATCCAGCGAGGTTCAGTGAGCCGCCGCCGGCCTTACCGTTTTGATTGATGACGTTATCTTCAATAATGAAGTTGAGACCGCGTCCGTCCGGAAAATTGTTTGCGCCAAACTTTTCAGCTGCCAGTTTTACGAGTCCAATCGCCCAATCTCGCGTCGCTTCTTCGCGCCGGTACCCTTGCAATTGTGGATTCTTGAGTAACTCGTGAAAGGAACTAACTGAATCGATGTTGCACTGTAGGCCACTTGCATTACTGCCAAAGAACACGTTCCGGCGGATAACGTAATTATCAGAACCATCAGAAACATAAGCCGAATGTTCTTGCGCCGACAGCGCGAAGAGATTGTCTTGAATCAACACCGTGTGCGTATCCGTCGAGTGCAGGCCCCATTTTCGGTGGTTGTGAGAGAAGTTGGCGAGTATGACGATATGATGAGTTTGTTTCCCACTTCGCCCAAAATCACCATCCAGCATGATGCCGGCTCGGGGTCCGACAAGTTGCTGTCCGGGGCCAGTATGACCTGCAATGTTAAATCCTTCGATGATGACGTGGTGGGCAGCCTGGAGCAGGATCATCCAATCAGGATCGCGTTGCGAAGGGCGATCAATCTGGACCTCACCGGGTTGGCCCATTGCCTTGAAGTGAATGAAATGATTATCGCCAGCATCGCTCCGATCGCCGAGAACAAAGCCTGCGTAGGTGCCTGGCATTACCGCAACGAGATCGCCGCCACGCGCAGCTTCCGCAGCTTCCTGTAAGGTGGAAAAAACTTTGGTCACTAAATAGGAGCGTATTGTTTGAGTGTGAGCATTCTTCGAGTTTAAATCGAGGTCGGGGATTCGAACGGTGTGAGGAGTTTGACCTCCTGCCTGCACAACCAACACTCGTTGATATAGTTTTTGAATGTGAAATGTTCTGCTGACCCACTCATCTGAGTCATGGGTTTTGAAAAAATCTGGCGGAGCAGGTGACGCAGCGAATATAGAAGTGATTTGTAAAGCTATCACTACAGCAAATGAAAGGCATAGGTACGTTTTTCTTCGGAGTTTCATTCGACACTTATCTCGTCAACGCTTGTTCCACACCATTCGAGCGCAGTCGCTAACAGCACTTCTGCCGTCTGCAAAACGGAACCGACTTCGACGTATTCATTTGCGTTGTGCGGACCCGCACCTCGTGGACCAAATATCAACGTCGGCATCCCGAAATAAAGTTGATTCAGGAACGCATCACACGGATATTCAGCAGCAGTAACTACCGACGCCGTTCCGAGCACCGAAGTGACGCTGCGAGAGAGAGTGGTAGTTAAATCGTGATTGGCATCTAACTCGTGGCCCAACAGCGGTGGATCGAAAATCGCACTCCACTCAGGAACGTAGACACTAAAGAACGAGTCATTTTTGCAGAACTCGTCAAACGACTCCCGTATCTCCGCGATAACTGCTGGCACATCCTCATGCGGTAGGAACTGAAAATACAATCTCACCCTCGCTACTAGCGGAACACTCCACGGAATATCAGAATCGAAACTATTCGCCTGAACAGCGAGTACCTGGACTGGTGCAGGATCTGAAAAACTCTGATAGGTCTCTCCCCGATCCACTCTTTTTCGTCTCGTGCTCCAGGTGTCGATCCAGCCGAGCAATCGTCCCATCGGCACTGCGGGACTGATGACTTCCTCTTTCGAAAAGTAACTTTCCGGATCGCCGGCTGTGACTTCAATATCGACGAAGTATCCTCCACGACTGGCACGAAACACGGCGAGATCAGTCGGCTCCGGAATAATGCAAGCGTCAGCAATATCTCCACGAAGGCGACCTGCCAGCGTTCCACCGCCACCACCCCATTCTTCATCGATGACAGATTCACACATCAGATCGCCGTGCAAGCGGATGCCGCTCTCCTTCAGGGCGAGTATTACGGCGAAAGCTGCGACCAATCCTCCCTTCATGTCATAACTACCACGGCCGTAGAGCCGGCCGTCAGCAATGAGTCCGGACCAGGGACTATGCTTCCACTCATTTCTACCTGCCGGCACCGTATCCATGTGCCCACTCAACATCAGACTTCTTCCAGACCCGGTTCCTTTTAGTCGTGCAATAAGGTTGTGACGTCCAGAGTAGTTGCGATCATGACGAACGTACGGATGAGTTGAATTTTGAAGAAAGCCAAGTTCGTACAACTCAGCAGGTATGCCGTGGCTGTTAAGAAAATTCAGGAGGACCTTCTGAGCGTCGGTTTCGCACCCATCTGGAGGGATTGCTGTGCTGTTCGTTCGCACCAGCTCTTGTAAGAGATCGATTAACTCCTTCTCGAAAGGTGCCAGTAGACCTTTCGCGTCGCGAGCAATTGCATTCGCCGAGACTGGATCAAACATTGCTTTGCTGGTTGCGTCCATCATTCTAAAACCATGGTTGTTTCTGCGATCGAAAAAGAGACGTGCTGTCCTGCGTCTCTCGCGAACGACAACAAAGCGTTCAGGTCTGCATCCGGGTGAATGGTGTGTGGTGAGGTCGTACTGTAACTTCCGAGCAGTACACCAAAATCTAAAGCTGATTGAATGCTGTGCGCATCACTTCGTAACTGGACCAGAGCCGAACCCGAAATGAGACCGGCCAATGTTCCCGCAATCAACGCGTCGCCGGCTCCGGCAGTACTCGCAAAGTTCACCTTGCATGCGGGTGAGTGGATCCAATCTTCATTGAGAATGCCATATGCGCCGTGAGCGCCGGCAGTAACTACAATTTGAATGTTGGGCTGAATCGATCGCAATGTCTCCGCACACTTCTTGAGGAATAAGTCCGGATCCGACGGATCAAAAACAAGGTCGATCATCGCTGCGGCTTCGTCCTGGTTTAGAAACAACAGATCAACATGTTCGAGAATTCCAGTTCGTTTCGCTTCCAGGATTTCGGCAGAAGTAAATGCTGCTACTCTCAATGCCTTGTAGCGCGTGGCCAGTTTTAGAAGGTGATGACGCAGATCAAGTGCGACCTCTGGCAACGCCAACGCGATGCACTGGCCGGAGTATTCTTCAAAAAGACTTTCGGTTTGATCGATGTCCTGAGACGCAAGCAATGTAGCGGCGGAGTTACTTGCTGTGATATTGCCGCCGGAACCATCCGGATACTGGTAGCAAACACTCAAAAGCGTGGGACACTCGTTTGAGATCAAGACGCGACTAGTATCAATGGCAACGGCGTTCATCTCATCAATCAAGCGTAACCCCGTAGAGTCGTTTCCCACTTGTGCCACGGGCACGATGTGAAGTTCGCGTTCGAGTAACACAGCAAGATAATGAATAACGATGTGCAGCTTGCCGTAATCGCGCGAGTCGATCAGCGATGCAGCGCGGCTTTCATTTCTACCCAGGTCTCGATTTCCCTCGAGTGCGAAGAAAAACCCGGAGCCGATTCCTCCAACACCGATCAGTCTTCGATAACGATAGGGCGTTCTCATTGACTCTAAAAAAGTTCCCATTCTGGGTTTTCTGCTATCGGATGTCGTGCTGTTTCGATCGTTGCTGTGATCAACGCGTCTGGGTGTTGCTGCAAGAGAGTGATCGGATATTCAGCTGTTGGCTTCGAAAAGAGAGCAACGCGAAGTGCCGTCTGTTTCCACGCACCGGTGTCGCTATATAAGCGGACTTTCGATGCTCCAAGGCACTCTCGCATCCCCAGAGTCACTGACATCGGCGGAACGAACTGGTAAGCAGCACCAAAGGTACGCTGAGCAAGAGCGATGATAGTGTCTATATTGTTGTCTTGAATGCGAACCGTCGAATTGGCCAGGTCTTCCAGACTCAGCTGATGGAATGGTTGACGACGCGCCTGGTTATAAGCGACATGCCCATCCTGGCCCCAACCTCCAATCGTTACATCAACGGGCGCCTCCAAAATGGCGCGCTTCACATCCTCGATGTTAGAGGGTGATAACCAAAATCTGTTTGACTGTGGTACTGACAACTCAGGCCGCACTCCGCCATAGAAATGTTGTTCCATGAAGGAGCGGAAGTTGAAGGGGTGCTTGGCAGGTAACAATTGTCCCTGCCAATCAAGGCACTCGTCCATGTGAAAGACAAAGAGTCTTTCAAGCGATACATTTTGAGAGTTCACAAGATTCGTGAACGGTTCATACCAGCACTTTGGACCGCACGGCACAATGGCGCGAGTCACACGGTTTAGCCTGTTGTTCTCTTGAATCAGCTCGACAAAGTCTCGGGCCATCAACTCGCCCAGCTCTTCAGGATCACGCACGAGACGAAAAGGCACACGAAGTTCCGGATGCCCGACGAGCTTTTCGACAGGTATCTGGCACCAGCGGTACAGATCTTTAGGATCTATCTGAGTGTTCATTCTTAATATCCGCAGACTGAGTCCTTTTGTTGCGGTAGATTCTCTGTGCATCTCTATGTCTCCGTGCCTCTGTGGTGAATGAAGCGCCCTATTAACCACGGAGGCACAGAGACACAGAGACACGCAGAGAAACATCTGAACGTATTCATTGTCCGTAATTACTGTGGTACCTGTTCCACCACTTCTGAATCTCCTCATCAGGCATCCGCGTGATCGTACCTAACTGCTTCGCCAGCCACATCGTCTTCGCCACATCCTCCAACATGATCGCCGCCTTCAACGCTTTGCGCGGAGTTTGATCAAAGGCAAAGGCACCATGTCCTCGGAGCAGAATGGCCGGGCCTCTTGAGCGGTGCTCAACAATTCCATTGGCTATGCTTTCACCTTCGTTATCGAGGTAGGGACAGCATGGAATGTCGCCCCCAAATTCATCCGCAATCGCCGTCAAAGCACAAGGAATCGGCTCACCGGTTGTTGACCAGGCGGTAGCGAAATTGGAATGTGTATGAACTATTCCACCTAACGAGGAATCCTTCTGATACAGAAGCAAGTGATGAATTGTATCGACGCTTGGTTTTAGTCGACTTATACAACCATCCGGTACTCGCTCAGCGCTGACAATCGCTCCCTTGAGATCCACAACTGAAAGGTCTTCAGGTCGTAGTGTTTCGTAGTCGATGCCGCTTGGCTTGATCAAAACAAGACCCGACTCGCGATCGATCCCGCTCGCGTTGCCGCTGTGCATGGTTACTAAACCAACTCTCGGCAACTGAGTGTTGACCCACCAGACTTCTTGTCGTAGTGAAACAAAGTCCATTTTCGTTGCTCTCTGCGCTCCTCAGCGTTCTCTGCGTCTCTGCGGTTTGGGTTGGGTGGCCATTTTTCAACCGCAGAGACGCTGAGAACGCTGAGACGCAGAGTCGAACTCAAAACTCGTATGCGCCGATATCAAGCGCGCCGTTCACAGCACGCGCCACGCTCGACTGATGCTTCACGTACTCCCGAATGACGTTATTGTCGGGAAGGACTGCCGGATTAAGAGTTGTTCCAGCGTTTATGCACGCTGACCCTGCAGTCAGGTGATAATCCTGGCCTGCCTCATTAACAAAGGCCGGCGAAGTTCCGGTCACGGTTCCGTTATTGGTTACAGTCCCTTTCGGATGAGCGACGTTGAAGGCGGACCATCCAGTCTTAAACCAGTTTTGTGTCAACGTTACAACTCCGAAACTATCGAGAACCTTGAGCAAGCTACCATCTGACGCCGTCACGTAGACGATGTTATTGCGCGCGTCACAACTCTGATTGTTTGTGTCTAGACGAAATAGACGAGTCTTGTCAGTTCGCGTCGAGACGACAGTGTTGTTGTAGAAGTAGAGTGGTCCAAACTTGTAACCCTTGTTTCCTGCGGTATCACCGCCGAAATGCACAATGTCGTTGTTACCGCCACTCAACGGATTCTCAATGACGACATTTCCGTAGACAAAAGCTTTGTGATAGTTCGCATCATTCCTGAGGATTGTGCTGTCCTGAGCATCAACCAAGTCGAATGGACGGTTAACCGGACCTTCAAACCAGTTGTAACGGATAACGAGACCGGATGATCGATCCTTCAGACCATTTCCACCGCAACCTGCACGTATCTGTCCAAAGCGATTGTATTGGAAAGTGATTCCCCGAGACTCTGTGTAGTTGTTATGTTCGGTTTGACTACCGGAATTGCCGTTGTCGTAGATGTAATTGGCTTCAACGAGCACATTGCTCGACGTGGTCGTATCGTTTGAAAAGGAGAAGAAGCCGTTCCCGCAATCATGCATCACACAGTTGCGCACAGTGATGTGATCACCAAATTCGAGATAAATCGCTGAAGCTGGTTGAGTGTAGGATTTCGTCGTGCCGTCAGCCGCTGTAAAAGTAAAAGGCTGCCGCGCACTACGTATTTCAAGGTTTTCAATTACGAGGTACTGCGGGTTGACCGATGTTCCATCGGCAAATGGAACCGTCGAACCCCCGATCTTTATGACTCCACGTTCCTGACTGTAATAGACCAACTGTGAACGCGTAGTCGCGCCGTTGCCGTCCAGAATAGGTCGTTCACCATTTGGGCCAAGAACTCCGTGAACTGTAATAGGCGCGGCTGCAGTGCCGACGCGTGAGAGCACAAATTTTTCTTTGTATGGCGTTGCCTGATAGAAAATGTTTACGGTGTCACCTGCTGCGAGCGATTCCCAGGGCACTGAGCCTATGGTTGGGAAAGGATGGCCGGTACCAACATCGTAAACAGTCGCTCGAGTATCAACTGCCATCAGCATCAACAAACTGAATGCACCGATGGTTACCAGAACTGTGACTAACGGTTGCCTAACGCGCATGGTCTCCTCCTTCGAAGCGTCTACATCGCAAGCTAAAAGACTTGCGATTACATGCGAGGGTTGGGGGCCTCCGTGGTTATTGACGTGCACTAGGGACGACCGCGTCGGGCCGCCCCTACTACTGCCGGTTTCAATTCTGCGAGCTGAGAAATCGCCAACTCATTTTGAGGATCCATTTTCAGCGCCCTCTCGAGTGCCGCACGCGCCTCGTCCCGACGACCAAGCGCTTTCAAAGCTGCGCCCGCGAGCACAAATCTAATGGCGCCAGATGGTGGCCACGGTTCAGCGTCGAGCATCTTCTGATCGTCATTCAGCAACGCGAGGCGCTGATACAGAGCTTTCGCTTCAGCGGTTCGTCCGGTATGTTCAAGTGCAACTGCTTTGTAGAAGTAATGTTCAGACCAGGGTTCTTCGGGTTGTGACGGAGGATTGAGTGCCTCTGTTGCAGCGCGTTGCCACCATCTTTCAGCGTCGTCTTTCCGACCTGCTGCTTCATACTCGCGTGCTGCGGCAACGTACTCTCGCGCTTGTGATTGCATTGCAGGTCTGCCGACTCCGAGATTGCGCGGAAACTCCGTTGCAAGCGCAAACTCCTCCGCCGCCTTCAAGTGGTTTCCCGAATCTCGATATTTCTTTGCTAATCCGAGGTGGGACTTTCTATAAAGTCCGAGCGCTGCATCCTCGCCTTCCCCCGAAGTAAAGGCCGTCTTCGCCAACAGCTCTGCCGCTTCCGCAAACTTACCGGCATCAACGTATGCTCCAGCAAGCGCTTGCACCGCAGATGCCTGGGCCATCACTGTTTTCGGAGCTCCTTCAAGCAACTTTATACGTCGCTCGGTTGCGCCCATATCAGCAAGCAACTTGTCGAATTCCACGTAAAGACGAAAATCATTTGGCGCAACTGAAATCGCGTGTTGAAAATGTTTCGCCGCCTCGTCTTTCTTTTTCGCACTAACCCAAAGCGCCCTGGCATAATTGCGTTCTGCGATGACATTGGCGGGATCCAACTCAACAGCTTTTGACCATGCTTCCAGCGCCTCGTCATCTCTGTTCTTGGAGGCCAGCACATTTCCGAGGTAGTAAGCAGCATGACCATCACTGGGATTACTGGCCAATGCCACTCGTAATACATCAATCTCTTCGACGCGATGAGGGAATACAAAAGCTGGATCACCCTTCATACCTAACGAGTACTGGGTTGGTGCGCGTTTAAAATCTCGATCTTTGTCATACAGAAACCCAAGCGTGTAATGGAGCATCGGATTAATTCGCGTTTTATCAGAAGCGAGAGTTCCAGACGGTCCCCTGCGAATCGCCTCCTCCAACAGTTCCCTGGCTTCGGCTCTTCTCCCGGAGCCTGCATAGTCGAAGGCGACTTCGAGTACTGAATCGGGCTCGCGTGACAGCAGATGCCATAATTGGTCCCATGCCTGCTTTGCTTTGGCTTCGTGATGTGCCGCGAGACTCGATTTGTACTGTTCATAAAGCGCGAAATAGTCAATCGGCATCTCCCGTACAACTTCATCTATCCGCGCTTCTGCTGATTCAACGTCCCCATTTAAACGCTCTGCCAGAGCAAGCACTGTGCGGGCTTTGATGTCCCGAGGATCCAGCAATACCGACCGGCGGAGTTCCTCGACGGCTACCGGGTATTCTTTTTTCGTTAGCGCCAACTGGCCCAGCAGATACCGAGAAATCGATTCGCGCTGACCAGACCGAACCAGCCAGATCAAATGATCTTCTGCTTCTGAATATCGGTACTGGGCTCTGCGCACCAGCGCGAGGAGATAATGAGCATCAACTGAGTCCTTGTTTCGCACCAACGCAGCCTCGAGATGTGAAGCTGCTGTTTCAAGTTCACCGCTTCGGTAATAGGAGAGCGCTAAAGCAATGTGGGCCGGCGAAAAGCCGGGATCGCGCCGGAGCGCTTCGTTGTAGGCGTCCCGGAGCTCGCGTTCCTTGCTTTTTTTGTCAAGCGCCAAACCCTCGACGTAACTCTGCTCCGCACTGGCGGAAACTCTTGGGTCAGGAATTGGACGAGTCGCCGCCTTGAAATCGGGATTGTTATCAACTGGCGAATCTGTTTGATACTGAAGCAGCACGCGGCCATCTTTACTCTTGAGCAGCAGGGCGATCGGTTGATTTGAAATGCTTCGTGGCAAATCGATTGTGGTCGTGAACAGCTTTGCCGGATTTAGATCGATGCGGCTCGAATGAATTTGTTTACCATCTCTCTCCAAGAGAAGATCAGCTTGATCGAATCGCTCGTTGGCTGCAATTCCGATTGAAAGCCTGGTGAAGGTGTTCGCGCGATTAGTCTCGACACTAATTCTCAAAGCGGCGTCGCGGCTCGCTTCGTTCCACGCGCCACCCATTCCATTGACTCCAAACCAATATTCAAAAAAGTGTTCGACGCGATGCGGCGCAATGAACTGATGCTCCATCTGCGTTTCAAAGCGTCCGCCTTGAAACTCAACATATTGGCGACCGCTGTCAGTTAGCTTTTCCACCCAAATGTCGCCGTTGTCATCAGTACCCCACGTCCACGTCTTCTTGCCCGGTAATTCACGGTGATCGGCAACGTGGACCACACCCCAATCAGACTGCTGGTAGTAAATTCCGAAGTAATCCCGTTTCGAATCGCGTGCAAAAAGTGAGAGGAAGTTCGGAACTTCGCTGAAGCGACCGATATCGACTCCTTTTTCGATCGGGAACTTGAATACCGGCCAGAATGCGTGGGGATAGGCTTCACGCATTGGATAGTTGAAACGCAGGTCCTGCGCTGCTGGTGCGCCGGCGGTGGACCAGTACCAGTAACGACCTGGAATCACTCGACGATTGTTAAGAGTAACTTCTGTTTCCAGAACTCGTCGCCCGGGTCTCAATCGCAAGATCACTTGCCACTGCATTCCCTGGACTCGTTCGGTGTCGCCGACAGCAACAGCTGCGCTCCCATCAGGTTCGGTACGCAGTACGTAATCGATCGGAGCGACAGTGGTAAGAGTGTGACCATCGGGGAAGTTCCATTCGATTCCGCCGGAAACCCATGCGCCACGTAGCGCGACCATGGCGTATTTCATCGTCGGATTTGAGTAGATGATGTTGCGATTCAGGGTCTTATCGAAGATTTCATAGACGTGTCCACCAAGTTCGGGAAGGACAGTAACTTTCAGATATTCGTTTTCGAGATAGACAGCTTTCCAGGCTTTGTCGGTTTTTTGTGTGCCCAACGAATCAAGAAATGGATATGGATAAACGGGACGCCATTTTCGTCGCTGCCAATCGAGTAGTGCCGGGTAGGGATTTGGAGGATTCAGCTCGTAGGTTGGGATATTGAGCGGGGCTTCCCAAACACGAGGGACGTCTTTGGATTGCGCGACAGCTGCAATTACGCTCGTTACGATTACGACGATCTGGATGATTGCTTTTGTAATAGATGACTTCATAAAACTGATCCTTCTTGATACCTCTGTTTCGTTTCGCTTGTTCTACTGAGGTGACGCATGGATGAAGTCAGTACCACCTCGCGGTAGCGGGTGGGTACGAAGTGTTTGCAAGCGGATTCAGTTGACCTCGTACCCCCCCGCTACCGCGAGGTGGTACTGACTTCATCCATGCGCGTCTCGTATTTGTTTACTCAAATCTCGCAGTTACTGTCGTGTACTGTTCTACCTTCGCTCGTGATACCGTGAATCCACTACCAATGCCTCTGGGAACGTGAATGAATCCACTCCTATCAATCTCGATCAGCGGTTCAATCACATCATCAACGTACCAGCGTTTTGACGCTTCAATGTCCGTCGGAAATGAAAAACCACTGTGCATCGCGAGGTGCAGTCCTTGAGCTGACGCGATTCCTAATTCAGGCATTGTTCCAACCCAGCACTGAAGCCCCGCAGCACGCGCAGCCTCCAACATCAACATTGCTTCGCTGAGTCCTCCTACTCGCTGAACTTTTATGTTGACGATTCGAGCTGCGTTCTTCTCAACCAGATGTTGGAGAGACAATAATGACTCCGCCGACTCATCAGCACACAGCGGCGTCTTTAAATCAGCTTGTAATTCACCGGCGTCATCGATTGCCTCCGCCGCCAATGGCTGTTCAATCATCATCAATCCAAATCGATCCAGCTCATTCAGGAGCGCCTTGTCCTTTATTGAATACGCTGCATTGGCGTCCACCATTAAAGGCACTTCAGGAAATCGCGCGCGAACCGCAGACACCGGCTCAACATCCCAATCCGGCTGGATCTTTATCTTCACTCGCTGGTAGCCCTTCTCAGCAAAGAAGCGAACACGCTCGAGCAGCTCTTCAATACTGTCAAAGATGCCAATCGCCACGCCGGAAGCAACCGCACGTCGCTCTATCTCTAATGCTTCACAAAGCGAAATTCCTTCAGCGTTGACGTACAGGTCCCACAACGCGCCTTCAATTCCTGCTCTCGCGAAAGCGTCGGCAGTCATCTTCCGCAGCTCTTGATAAATGTCTTGCGGTCTGACGGCGCCTAACTCAAATAGGTGAGGAATCAATTCTTTGGTTAACGACTCCCAACAACTATCCGGCGTATCGGTGGAATAAAACGACCCGGACATTGGCGAGCATTCGCCCCAGCCAACTACGCCGTTCTCTGATACGGCTTCAATGAGAATTGATTCCTTCTCAGCAACAACTCCATTGCTTATACGAAAAGGCTCAACAAACGGGACGCGGACGCGATGAAGAACAATGTTTTTAATGTTGACCAATTACGTCCTCTCTCTGCGGCTCCTCTGCGTTCTCTGCGTCTCTGCGGTAAAAGATTTCCAGACCCTAATAAACCGCAGAGACGCAGGGAACGCAGAGAAAGCGCAGAGAAAACTTTCTAGGTCATCGTCGCTAGCATCTCCCGCGTGACTCGATTGACAGGATCTCGTCCTTCAGCGAAACGAATTACTTCCTCGACGGCAATTGCCCCAATTTCACGACGCATCTCAATCCCGCCCGCAGCAATGTGTGGCGTCAGTATTACATTCGTGAGCTTTCTCAAATCGTGATCGATCGGAAGCGGTTCGACAGGATCAGTTACATCAAGTGCTGCACTTAACCGTCCAGTTCGCAACTCCGCCACTAATGCTTCAGTATCGACCAATCCACCTCGTGCAACGTTTATGAAGTAACTTCCGACAGCCATTTCAGACAGCCTTCGCTTATCGAATAGGTTCCTCGTCTCCGGTGTTAACGCAGCTGCCAGGACAACCACCGAACACGAGCGAACCAGATCATCGAGTTCGACCAAACTTCCACCGTACTCCGCAATCACGTCCGAGTCGGCATAGGGATCGCTCACAACGAGTTGGACCTGGAAAGGCGCGATCAGTCTCGCGAACGCTCGTCCGATCCGCCCGAAACCAACCAGCCCCACCTTGCGACCGAACAATGTCTCTCCACTACTGACTTCAGCATTTGTCCTCACCACACCATCCCGCATTTCTGAGGCGTATTCGGGTATTCGTCGAACCATTGTCAGCGCCAGCGCCAGAGCCATTTCAGCAACACCTCGCGCCATCGGTTCTGCTGCATTCGTTATCGTTATGTAATCAAAGATCTGCTCCGCTACTCTTGACTTCACTTCTCCACCACAATGCGCGATCAGTTTCACTCGCGGCCGCGGTCCCAACATCTCTGCAGTTAGAAACGGTGTGTGCCAGGTGGTCATCAACACATCAGCGTTAGCAATCTGTTCTCGAAGTGTTGGCGAATCTTCTGTATCTGAAGATCGCTTCCAGTCGGTTACTTCCGTGAGCTTGTTCTGAGACTCCACAGAAAAGAAGTGCGGAAACAGAACGTCACTGGCTAACACCAGAACATTTGGTCGAATCACTTTGCAGTTTCCTAATCGCGTTTATGAAATCCGGAAGCGCAACTTCTGGTTCTTCAATTTCCGGATGCCAATACTTTTCCCATTCAAAACTTACATAACCCTCGTAGTTCAAACTCTTGATTGTTACCAGTGTTTCTGCAAATGAAACCTTGCCTGTGCCCGCCAATACAGGCAGCCAGTGTTCTGAATAGGAAACCGGGCGCGCATCTCTCAGATGAATATGACTTAAGTATGGCCAAACAGTATTGCCGGCCTCCTCGATCGAGTCCCCAGCTGATAAAGAATTCGCCACATCCCAAATCAGTGTCACCTGTGGATGATTCACGAGCCTGACAATCTCAATAGCACTTTCGGCTCGAGCAAAATCGCCATGTGTCTCGAGCGCAACATCTACTTCGAATGGTAATCGTTCAGCCAGCTGCAGCAGCGATTCGACAATGTAATCTCGTGTTTCCGCTCGGCCACACCCCGATTGAATCTTGTCTGGAAACACCCGAATCATCGGCGCACCCAATTCAGCCGCGAGTTCAGCATGCGCTATCGCCGAATCGATCTGTGCACTTCGCTCTTGCCGATCGGATGAATGAAAAGTGCACGAGGTGTCAACACAACAAATCTCAACGCTTCGATCTGCGAACAGCAACCGCGTAGTGTTCAACTGATCATTCATAAATTCACGACGAGCCAATAAATCAAGACTGCCTCCAACCGCTCTCAACTCAACACCGTCGTAACCCAGGCTCTCAGCAGTCTCAACGATCTGATCCAGTTCCCAATTAGGACAACCCAATGTCGAGAATGCGAGTTTCATTATTATTAGAAGTCTCAGTATTGGGAGGAGGGCACAGCAACCTTTATCCACAGATTACGCAGATTACACAGATTCTTTTCGGATAATTGATCATGAGTTCATGAAGATATCTGCGTAATCTGTGTAATCTGTGGATAAGTTTCTGTGCCCCACCGTTCCCAAGACATATATAGAAGGACACCCTCTAAGGCGTGTACTCGTATGCGCCTATGTCAATCGCCCCAAAGACGGGACGCGCCTGCGCAGTTCCAACTGCATATGCCGTGTGGAGCGGCGGCAAAAACGCAGGCGGAAACAGCGGGCTAATAAATGGATGACCAGGGGGACTCGCAGGAGCACCGTTTCCCGCATTAACCAATGGACTCGTCGCGATCGGACGGACGTCGTAAGTATTGATATCCGTAAATCCCGGATT
>DASYPT010000200.1:0-5048 GCA_036006355.1 Pyrinomonadaceae bacterium
TTCGGGACAAACTATACCTCGCTGATAATTTCATCGAATGGCAACCTCTTCTTTTCTGATGCGCCAACGCGCCGGAACGGCGATGCCGACGACCCTCCCGCGACCCCGAAGGCTTTGGGTGGCTATCAGATGATCGCTGGACTTTGGGAAGATCTCGATTTGCGTATCGCTAGCCGCGCCGATGCTGGTGTGTATGTCACTCCTCCCGATCAGCAGAATCCAAACCGGATCATTTTCCGCTGGCAGGGCATCCCGTGTAACTTCGACTTTGATCTCGGACAATGCACTGGAGGCGGACCGGTAAACTTCGAAGTTGAATTGCGTACAGACGGTACCATCAAGAGTCGCTATGGCTCAGGAAACACAAATATTCATCCAGCGGTAGGTGTCGGTGGTGGTAATCAGGATGGTTATCTGATAACGACTCACACGTCTGATGGTGGAGCCATTAGTCTGACTAACGCGCAGGAGGTGACCTATACACCACGCTCCACACCAAGTCCGACTCCGACTCCAACGCCGACTCCTACACCGACGCCTACGCCAACTCCGACGCCCACACCAACGCCACCACCTCAACTATTCTTTGAGGAGCAGGCGCCGGTGCCGACTTTGGTTGCCGCGATTGACGCACTGCTGGGGTTACGCGATCCATTTCAAGTAATTAACCCGAGCGATCTCCTGACTCCAGGTTCAGACCCGAACACCAGGGTCGTGATCTTCGTGCAGAACCTGCAACTATCGCCGGGCGAGCAATCATCCGCCGTAGTTGTGAATCTGATCGACAGCAATAACGTGACATTCAACATACCGGCTGAAGATGTGCGTATTGTGCCGGGCTTGGGATTTGCTCAGGTTACTTTCCGGTTACCAAATAGCCTCGCTGTGGGATCCTGCTCTCTCAGTGTGTCTTACCACGGGCAACAAATTAATGGCGGAACGATCCGCATTAAAGCTTAGACGTCACGAGCGCTGGAGGCGCCTGTGCTTGCCAGGTAGCAGAAACCCATGGTAAGCATCTCGTGCAGGCGAGGGCGCCTGCGCTTCCGGCACGACGAGAACAACGCTTGCCCTCAATCTCAACACCTCACGTCGTTCGTCTTTCTCTTGAGGGTGGTCGTCTAAATAACTGACGTGCTGACGCGCTCACATTTACGACTCATAGTTCTCCCAGCATTGATAGCAGCTGCTTTTGGACTGATCGTGTCGAGTAAGTTAACCACACACTCAGTCCATGCATTTTCAGCTGGTCCACCGGCGGGATATACGGGAGCTCCAGGCGAGGAGCCGGAAGCTTGTGCGGAATGCCATGTACCACCAGATGCGGGCACCGGCAGGATTTCAATCACCGCGCCACAAACTTACATCCCCGGACAAACCTATCCAATCACCGTCACACACACTAATTCCGATCCAACCCGTCTGAGATGGGGATTCGAATTAACTGTGCTTGATACTTCAGATGAAAAGGCAGGCAATCTTCAGAACACCGATGGCTTGACCCAGGTTTTGAACAACCAGGGACCCGGTGGATCTCGACAGTACATCGAGCACACCTCTGTAGGCACGTTCGTTGGTCAGCAAAACGGAGCGAGTTGGACCTTCAACTGGACGGCGCCGGCGACGGATATAGGACCGGTTACGTTTTATACCGCCGGCAATCAGGCAAATAACGATGGCAATACTTCCGGTGATTTCATCTACAAGACATTTGTCGCGGTAGCCCCTGCATCGACCACACCGGATTTCGGAATCGGTGTTCAGCCTTCTTCAAGAATTGCAGTGCCCGGGGCTTCGGTCCAATTCCAAATTACGATAACACCGCTGGCCGGATTTACCGGTGATGTGAACCTCAGCGCGACCTCGTTACCGGCGGGAGTCAACGCAGTCTTTACTCCTGTGGTTGTTAGTATCGTCGATGCGTCTTCGAAGTCTGCAACGCTGAATCTATCAACTAGTTCAGGCACGCTGTTGGGAAATCACCTCATCAACATTAATAGCCAGGCTGGCAGTATTATCCATGCTCAACAAGTCATACTGAACGTGGTAAGTCCATCGAGCACAGATCTGTCTGTTACCAAGACCCTCTCGCCAAATCCCGGACAAGTTAGTCTTGGTCTCTCCTATCGCATTACTGCGACCAACAACGGGCCAGCAACAGCAACCAATCTGAAGGTTCACGATGCGTTGCCCTCCGGCGTCACATTCGTTTCGTCCTCAGCGTCCCAGGGAGGATGCAGCGGTACCGCGACGATCGATTGCGATCTTGGAACGCTTGCGATTGGCGCGAGTGCAATTGTGACGATCGTGGTAACTCCGACGACGGCAGGTCAATTGACCAATACAGCTTCCGTCTCTGGCGCCGAAAACGACTTTGATTTAACTAACAATTCATCATCGACAACAACGTTAATACAAGCCGCTGCGGTTACTCCGACGATGCTCGATGCGAACTTGACCGTCAACACGGTTCTGAGCGGACTGAATCAACCCACGACCATGGCATTCATCGGCGATAACGATTTCTTTGTCCTGGAAAAAACGACCGGCAAAGTACAGCGTGTTCTCAATGGAGTTCTCACGAGCACAGTTCTTGATCTACCGGTTAACGGGGCGTCAGAGAGAGGTTTGCTGGGCATTGCTCTGCATCCGAAGTTTTCTCAAAACGGATTTGTGTATCTTTATTGGACTGAAAGTAGCACCGGTGTAGACACCTTGAACATCGACGAGATCCCCCTGTTGGGCAATCGCGTCGATCGTTTTGTGTGGAACGGCACAACGCTCACCTTCGATCGTAATTTGATCAAACTCCGATCTCTGCAACAGGACGCCGGCCAAACCTCTCGCGGCAATCACAATGGAGGCGTTTTACGATTTGGACCTGACGGGAAGATTTACATAATCATTGGCGACAACGGCAGGCGCGGCTTTTTGCAGAACGTCACAACTGGAGGTCAGGTTCCAGACGATCAGTTTGGTGGTCCTGCACCAGACAATGCTCACCTTACCGGAGTCATCCTGCGTTTGAATGACGATGGGGCCACGCCAGGCGATAATCCATTCTTCGATGCGAACAGTGGCTTGACTGGTGAAGCCGGCACAAACGTAAAGAAGGTTTTCGCGTACGGCGTACGCAACAGTTTCGGGATGGACTTTGATCCGCTGAGCGGCACACTTTGGACGCAAGAGAATGGCGACGACGCTTTCGACGAAATCAATCGCGTAATACCGGGATTCAATGGTGGCTGGATCCAGATGATGGGTCCGTCAAATCGGATTGCGGAGTTCAAGTCGATTGAATCGACTTACGGCGCGGGAAATCTGCAGCAACTGCGTTGGCCAACGACTAATATTGCGACGACGCCTCAAGAGGCATTGAGTCGTCTCTACATGCTGCCCGGAGCTCAGTATGTAGATCCGGAGTTCAGTTGGAAGTACGCGCTGGCTCCGTCAACGATCGGCTTCATCAAAGGGCGTGGTTTAGGCGCACGGTTTGAAGGCGATCTGCTTGTTGGCGCGTCGCGGACGACGCTGCTCAACGGTTTCCTATTTCATTTCAAGTTGAATTCCGATCGTCAGCACTTTTCTTTCACTGATCCCCGGCTCGCGGATCGCGTCGCGGACAATTTAGATAAGTTTGACCAGACGGAGAGTGAAAGCCTGGTAATTGGCAAAGACTTCGGTATAACCACAGACATTGTCACTGCACCCGATGGCAACGTCTTTGTTGTTTCGCTTTCTAATGGAGCGGTTTATGAAATCAAATCAAAGCCAAGCGTGCTGTTCGTGGCAAATTTGGATGGCGGCCAGGAAGTGCCACCGACAAGTTCAACCGCGATAGGGACGGCTACGCTGTTATTAAGCCCCGATGAGACCGAAGGCCGCGTCTCTCTCAATTTCAGCGGACTAACAACTTCGGAAACAGTGGCGCACATTCACGGGCCCGCATCGTTTGGAGTTAGTGCGCCGGCACTGTTCCCACTACCGCTCGGGCAAGTTGATGATTTCCAAATTTCGCTTACGGCTTCTCAGGTTCAAGACTTGAAGAATGGTTTGCTGTACATCAACGTGCATTCCAACAATTTCCCTAATGGGGAGATCCGAGGGCAGTTTGTATCTGCCCTGTCGAATAGCAGCATTCAGTTTAGCGCAAGCGGTTATACGGTGAATGAAGGTGCAGGAAGCGTAACCGTCACGGCGACGAGGGTTGGAAACACGACCAAATCGGCAACAATAAACTACGCAACCATTGATGGCGCCGCGAAGAACATCACTGAGTATGTTGGTTCGTCAGGAACTCTTCAATTTGCCCCCGGCGAGACTTTCAAGCAATTCCAGATTGGTATCGTTGATGACACTGACGTTGAGGCAACTAAGACCTTCAGTATAGTGTTGAGTCAGCCTGGTGGTGGAGTGGTACAGGGCAGTCCGTTTACAACAACTATCAGTATTCTGGATGATGATCGACCCCAGTTGTTCGCGGATGACACGACGGGTCGCGCCATCGCGTTAAGCTCTGTCTCGATGCTGCGAGAGCCATTCCACCTGACTGATATTCACAATCTTGGTACGGACCAGCGCACGCGAATAATGCTCTTTTTGACTGGTATTGATGACGAGAGCCTCTTGCTCTTTTCCGCCAAAGCTGAAGGCCCGAATAATCACGTATATCCACTCATCGTTGAAGACGTTCACAAAGTGCCGAACTTCGATTGGCTTTGGCAGGTAACTGTTCAATTGCCCGCCGCAATCGACTCGTCAGGTGATTTTGAAATTAGCGTGAACTATCGTGGTAAGAACGGTAACAGGGCTCTCGTTGGACTTGTGCAATAGGTTGAAGGAGGAAAGCCGCTTTTAAGAGCTCAATCAAAAACAAAGTAGAACCGCTTTCAAAGCTAATCGGTCGCCTCGCTCACCGTTTCATCGATGAACATCGCACTTGATGGCATGCCGCTGGTTTCGCAGCTAACCGGCGTCGGACATTACACCTTAGAGCTGGCAAGGAATCTGGCTCTCGCTGCACCCACCGATTCATTCACGCTGGTTTC
>DASYPT010000201.1:0-44568 GCA_036006355.1 Pyrinomonadaceae bacterium
GGGTACAAAGCATTGGTTCAATCTCTGCGGCGATAGAAGAATTCGAGCCATCCGTTTGTTCCAGGATGTGTCCGGCTGGACACCTCACTATACAGACAGTCAGGTCGATAGTGGTTACGCTCCTGTTTGCTTTGGCGTTTCATACTTGGCCAGGTGAAACTGCAGTCTTGATCTCTTATCCTGCGGAGTTCTATGGAAAGGTCGTTGCTGGATCGTTTTCGTGTGTTTCGTGTGATTCGTGGATCATCGGTAGTAAGAAAAACACGATCCACTAAACACACGAATCAACACGAAACCTAATCGTGAGACTTCACATTCTTTGCTACCGCATGGGTTTCGCTGCAAATAAGATTGAACACCGATATGCCTAACTGGCAAGCAGTTCTATTAGACATTGAAGGGACTGTGACGCCGATCTCATTTGTTCACGAGATTCTTTTTCCCTACGCACGCGAACACGTAAACAACTACCTGTCACAACATCTTCAACAGCCGGAAGTCCAGGCTGATATACAAAAGCTGCGTGAGGAACAGGCAAACGATGCTGAGGAACTGCGACAACCACCTATCGATTCAATTGACACTGCAGTGACTTACGTCAATCGCTTAATTGATTTGGACCGTAAGTCGCCAGCATTGAAGTCACTACAGGGAAAGATTTGGAAAGCAGGATATGAAGACGGGTCGTTGAAATCGCCGGTTTATCCCGACGTGGTTGAAGCCTTTGAACGATGGCGAGACGTCGGAATCACAATCAATATCTTCTCTTCCGGGAGTGTTCTGGCTCAGCAGTTATTGTTTGCGCATACAGACGCCGGTGATCTCACTCGCTACATCGATCAGTACTTCGATACGTCTGTTGGTAAGAAGATAGATCCTCAAAGCTACCTGGCGATTGCCGCGAACCTATCATTCGACCCGAGTCAGATACTGTTTCTTTCTGATGTGGTTGCCGAGCTAGACGCCGCGAAGGCAGCGGGAATTCAAACGCGTTTGTGTATTAGACCAGGAAATCCACCTCAACCCGCATCGCAGTACCAAAGCATTGCGAGTTTCGCTGATATTTTCTGATTTTCCCAATTGAGCAGTCAGTACCACCTCGCGGTAGCGGGTGGGTGCGAAGCTTTCGGTACGACATCAAAAGACTCTGTGGTCTGAACGCTTCGCACCCACCCGCTACCGCGAGGTGGTACCGACTTCTTGCCACACTGATTTAAACTTCCGTATACAAATCACCTCGTCACTAAGGGTGTCACCCGTGTCGAGAACTGCAACGGTCCGACACTGAGGTTCACTACCTTCACGACGTACACTCCTCCTGCGCTCACTGGCACATTAAGTACTGCCATTCCTCCTGTTGCATCCGCAGTTCCGATCGTTAGGCCGGAAGGATTCACAACTATCAACTTGAATGGAACGTTGAGATTTGACTCCGCGAGTACCGAAAACTCCGACGCTCCAGGCGGGGGTTGATAATTGCTCGAGGCGGTTTGACCAACCGGCGCGCTTCCTGATTGTGCTGACGTTGCTCCTGGACCAGCGCCTGGCTGCGCGGTCGAAGTTGAACTAACCAGCACGAAGCGATCGATGTATACGACGCCCGACATGTTCTTGATCTCGAGCGTGTGACTTCCAGCAGCCAAACTACCGTACGATACCTGATACGTGCCATTCACATCTGGCGTTTGTGTTCCACCAGTGCCAGCGTAGTTGATCTTCACTTTGAATGTGCCGTCCAGATAAACATCTGCAGTTCCACCTTTGCTGCTCTTTGCAAAAGCGTAAGTGATCGAACCCGTGTTGCTTGCCGGAACCGAGAAATCGAGCCTCGCGTAGTGTTGTCCACCGTTGCCCGCGTGATAACGGAAGTGTCCTGCCGAGGCGCTGGCATAGTTCTCCAGGTGCCAACCTCCAGAGTACGCAATATGCGAGTCGTCATCCTCCAGGATCGTAGTGGTTGGCGTTGGCGTTGGAGTTGGAGAAGGTGCCGCTCTCTCAACGTCGATCTTGAATTGCGCAGTGTTCGCGCTCACCTTGCCTCGCGAGTCCGTTACAACGAGTCTCACGATGTACTCGCCCGCCTCCTGGAACGTATGCTGGATTGTTGGCGATGTTTGATTCACATCGTCGTTACCATCACCAAAGTTGAACGTGTATTTGCTGATGGTATCGATCGAATCAGGATCGGACGATCCGCTGGCATCGAATTGAACTGTCAGAGGCTCGAACCCTTCATCCGGATCTCCAGTCAATACAGCAAGCGGAGCAGTATTCGGGAAGCAGAGATTCGCCGGCCGCAATGCATAACTGCCCGTTCCAGTGCTGTCAGGAATTGTTTCATTGGTTCCCCCGGTGCCCGGCAAAGCCGACGGCGGCGTAGCACGAACGCTGCCAAAGATACTGGTGATTGCCTGGCCGGGACTCGGATTCCCAATCACAGATTTCGGAATAACAAGCGTGATAGTTCCATCGGAATCAACCCGACTCGCTGGATCCAGATTACCGAGGGTTGTAAAAACGCGACTAGCACCCTGGAAAACTCCAGTGCTGCCGTATGTAAATGTTGGCGCAACACCATCCGACGTGACCATCGAAACAAACCAATCCTCCTGTGGGCCAACTACGGGGTCATCGGGAGGCGCTTGCGGTGCTCCAAAACGCACGGCCCATCTCCAACCTGGTGGTACGGTCGAAAGATTGACGACTTTCAAAGTGAATACCAACTTGCCGGCCAACGAATCCGGTTCCGAGATGGAAACGGACGTAATGTCATGCGCCGGTTGTGTGTCGCTCGCGTCACCGACCGGATCAACGACAACCTGAACTCCTGGCAGCGCGCAGGAGCCGGTCAACTCCGTACGTGGACCAAGCGGTAGCGTAATGATATTGCTAGCCTGACCCTCGCCGAGTGAATTCACTGCAGTGATCTTGTAGATGTAGTTGGTGACATCAGCAGTGCCGCTACGATCGTTGAATGAAGTTTTTCCACCTTCCGTCTGTCCGATTTGAACAAGGTTCGACGTCGAGGTGCCTCGGTAGATCTTGTACGTTGTAATAGTCGAGCCACCATTGTCTGGAGTGCGCCAACGTAAATAAGAAGCCATGTCGTCGCGCTGACCGCTCAAACATGGGCGTTGTGGCACTGCCGGTTCAACCGGATCAAATTGAGCGAATAAGCCTTTGCCACCGGATTGCCGAGCGATCGTTGCTTTGGCACTGAAAGAGTTTGGCGGGCCTGACTCGCAGCCGTCGATGCAACCATCTGCATAGGCGTAGATAACTCGCCCTTTGTCGTCCATCGTTATGCCGTTGAAGTCGAGCAGATTGCGCAGTGGACTATTACCGCCCTGATTCCAAATGCCGGCTTCACGTTGAACTGGATTATTCGGAGTTGCGTTGACGGTGACCCAAGTCTTGCCGCCGTCATACGTGTGAGCAATGAACGCGTACCACGTTCCATGGAACGCATCAGCCTGATGATCGCCAGGTTCAATCGTACCGACGAAACCAACAGCGCCTCGATCGGGATCACCTGCAACAGCAGCCGTGAACACCGCGTTGTGAATACCCTGCATAGCGCCGATATCCGTGTCGTTGATCCAGGTAAGACCCCGGTCATGACTGACGGCGACTCTGACGTGTCCACCGTCAGGTTCCCCGCTGATATATGTGAAGTAAACAGTTCCATCCGTTGCGATACCAACAGATGGATCCAGAATCCCCGGTGGAGGTTTGGCCGCGAAGTTTGCCCCTTTTACTTGTCGAACGGTCCACGTTAATCCAGCATCCTGCGAAACTGATACTGCTTGAACATTGTTACAACCGCGAATCGGTACATAGACAGTTCCATCAGGTGCTACCTTCGGATGACCGTGAATTCCGCCGCAGCCATCGAGTGGCGTATGAATAGGCGTTGAACGATTGAAGCTGAGTCCGCCCGTATCGCTGCGTGAACAAAAAGCTGTTACGCCGGCTTGCGAGCAATAGTAGACAGCGCTGCCTTTATTGATGTCGTTGCCAAGTGGGATTGATGCAGGATACGGTCCAGCGCCGATACTCTGATGATCGTAACTACCGTCTGGAGGGTTGAGTTGAGCTGGTGTCCACGACGCACCATCATCATCTGTGTAAGCCATCAGACTGTTGAGCCCGATAAGAACAGGCGAAGCTGGCGGAACTACGCTATTCAACTGTGAAACGAAAGTTCGATTAGTGCGTGGATCGGTGTAGAGAATTGGATCGAGTGACTTTTTACTTGTAAGGACATACGAGACATCATCCCAATTGGCGTCGCAGGCAGTGGGAACCGAACCGGTTGGTTGTATGTCTTCCGGAAACGTAATTCGCAAAGTCTGCAACCCGGAAATGAACATCGCACGATGACTCGCATTGTTATAACCAACAGTCGGTTCTCCCGCAGTTTCTCCGACACCTGGACCAGGTGAATAGTTGTAGTAGCGTGGAGCAATGCCTGTGAAAGGTGGAGGAGGTGGCGGCGCAATGGGCGGAGTCTCCAGTGTGATCTTTGCTGTGTACGCTTGAGCAGTACTGATGAAAGGAACTACTCGTACGAAGAAGTGACTCTGCCCTGCAGCTAGTGACGAAAGTGGAACCGTAAATACCTCCGGATTGCTACCGCCATTTCCGCCATGTGCCGGGTACGTGCGATCGTCGGGATTGTCAACGAGGAAGATATCCAGGTCCTGTCCGCCGGTAGGATCGCTCCACGAAACCTCGACCTTAACAAGGTCCTGAGGATGACTGTCTTTGTATGTTTGCGGAATGTCGATCGTCAGACCAAAGTCTTCGCAAGGACTAGTTTGACTGCAATCGACAGGACCCGCAGCACTGTCGCTCGAGTTTGTAGGAACGACGAAAGGTCCGCCCGTATAACTGATGCTCGGTGATGTTGGTGACAAAGTTCCAGACGACGGAGTTGCAGCCATGAATCTGCTGGCTGAAGATCTAAACGCAGCGAACATACATACAGCAGCAAGTATGGAGACGACAAGAAATCCTGGTCGCACGAGGCGAATAGAAGTAAAGTGGCGCAACTGGACGTACATGAAACCGAGCTCCTTTCGAATCAGCAATACACAGCGACGTGTACACGCTAAAAGACGAGCCTTGAGCAATTCTTGAGGAATACTTGAGGCGGTAGTAGATCCTAAGAAAATCGTATGTCCGACGAACTTTAGTTTGTCGTGCGTGAGTTCAAGTTTCGCCGGTTTTACCTAAGGCCTCGATGGTTAAACACGACAAACCGAAGTTCATCGGACTTGCCGTATTTTGCGATTCACCGAGATCAGAAACGTGAAGAAACGACCAATTGGAGTCACGATTGTGAGTGTCTTGTTCGTCATTGTTGGCCTTGGCGGAATGATCCGAGGTGTGTGGACACTTCTTGCTGGCCCTGGTGGCGGGATCACTGGCCACGCGGTTATAGATGTTTCACTTGTTGAGGTAACGAGCCTGGCTGCACTGCTCAGCGGCTTGTTCATGTGGCGAGGCACCAATTGGGCGCGTTGGCTGTGCCTCGCATGGATGGCATTTCACGTCGTAATCAGTTTAGGGCATGACCGGATGCGCCTGATCATGCACGTGGTGTGGTTAGTTGTATTGACGGTTGTTCTTTTCTGGCCATCCGCCAACGCATATTTCACGCGGGATTAATCTTGGAGTTGTTGAAATGTGCTGTGATTTTCTTCGGGACTCTCGCCGAAACAGATTTCGTGTTTTTTCGTGTGATTAGTGGATCGCCTTCTCCTGCAACTGCGATCGGCGAATCACACGAAACCTTACGAACGGTGTTCATCTAACGCAGCTGCGCGCAGTTTTTCATACCACTTCGTCGATATCGGTGATTCAGCGCCACGATTTAATGAGGCATCCGCCTGCGCAAAGGCTTTGACTATGTCTTCGTAATTTGTTTGCTTCGTGTGTCGCCAGGCATCTTGAAATGCCGCAATCACTTGAGGCATGTATGAATTAATGCGCAAGAAGTCGAGGATTAGATCGTGATTCGCACTGAACGAATGATGCAGATCAGACATCCTCTCACGCACGATTGAATCCAGTTCAGGATGATCAAACATTAAGCGACCAACACAGTACGATAGTCCCTGTGAGTAAGCTGTAACACGATCGTGTTCATCCGGAGCAAAACTGGTAGTCGTTGCGATGTTGAATCTGGATCGAAACAAGGCTGCAATCTCGGACACCTCATCTGATAATTGATGTTCCTGACCTTCGTATGTGGCGGTGAGCACGTTTTGAAAGGTGCGTGCCTCAGGCTCCGTTTCGCGAAACCCGTTCGGACCATACATCGGATGAACGAACACTGCCGAAATATACGGATTACCAACGATTTCCAGCGTTGCTGAAACGGCTCGCCAAACCCCTGCCTGAACTGAGGGTATGAGCCAGAGTGTTGTGTGGTGATCGCAGTGACGAAGGTGGTAAATGAGATCACACGCAACCTCTGCGTAACCTGCCAGTGGTGTCGCAATCACGACGTGACGCGACTTCTCGAGGATCACACCACGACTTTCGCGTGATGTGTCGCGCTCAATTGGTTCCAGGATAGAGACACCAAGACCTGAGAGGATGTCATGCTGAAGGAATTGACCGAACTCCCCATTCGCGCCAACGATTGCTAATGACTTCTTATCCATGCTGAGTAAGAGTACGAATCCAAAGCACAAAGTACAAAACTCACATGGAAAAGTTTCCCAAACTCACATGGAAAAGTTTCCCATTGACAGATCTTCGTCAATGATTATATAACCGTTTGGTTATTAAACCAATGAGTTATTCACAATGACCAGCACAGAACAGCTGAACGCAACATTCCTGGCCCTTGCCGATCCTACGCGTCGTGCGATTCTTGCCCGTCTCGCTACCGGACATGCGTCGGTGAACGAACTGGCAGAACCTCACGACATGAGCCAGCCGGCAATCTCCAAACATCTCAAAATCCTTGAACGCGCTGGCCTAATCTCACGCGGAGTAGACGCCCAAAGACGGCCACGCAGCCTTAATCCCAAACCATTAGCTCAAGCAACGGAGTGGCTGGAGGGCTACCGCCAGTTTTGGGAAGCCAGCTTTGATCGCCTTGACAATCTGCTCGTTGAGATGAAGAGCAACAAGAGGGGCAAGCGACCAGCGAGGGCCAGAGGGAAGTGAAATGTGTCCGACGAACTTTAGTTTGTCGAGTGTGGATTAAGGGCCGCCATCATTTCCAGCGGCAATTTGGGAACGCACGACAAACTTAAAGTTCGTCGGACAAAGCGATCAATTGTCGATCTCAAATGTTTTCGTTCGATAAAACAGTGAAGGGAAGGAATAGAAAATCATGAGCAGCCCGTGCCTGAGCGTAGCCACACCAACTGACCTTGAAATCGTCTTAACGCGCCGCTTCAATGCACCGAGAGATCTGGTTTGGGAGGCCATGTCAAAACCAGAATTGATTAAGCAATGGCTCTTCGGACCTCCGGGGTGGACGATGACGAAATGCGAAGACGATTTGCGAGTTGGTGGGGAGTTTCGTTGGGCGTGGAACGGTCCTGATGGCGTCGGGATGGAGATGCACGGAGTATATAGGGAAGTAAACCCGCCTGAGCGAATGGTGAGAACAGAGGTTTTCGACTTTGGTTGTGTTGATGTACCTGGCGGCGCTGAACAGTTATGCACACTCGTCCTTGATGAGACGAACGAACAAACAACGCTGATGCTGACAGTACTCTACCCATCGAAACAAGCCCGTGATATGGCGCTGGCAACAGGAATGGAGAAGGGAGTTTCCGCAGGTTACGATCGGCTCGATCAGATGTTGGCCGAAAGGAACCGGCAAATTGCTAGCGATTAAGCCGACGACTTTGGTCTTAGGTCTTTGGCCTTAGGTCTTCGCCAGAACCGCAATGTCGGGCAACCACTGCTAAGAACCTAAGGCCTAAGGCCCAAGACCAAAGGCCAAAGGCCTTTTGATACAAAGCATGACGATGAAAACGAAACCGCCAAAAACAATTGACGAATACCTTTCAACCGTAAGCGACGAACACAGAGTTGCGCTGGAGAGACTTCGGAAGCAAATCCAAGCGGCAGCGCCGAAGGCGGAGGAACGTATTAGCTATGGCGTGCCGGCCTTTTTTCAGAACGGCGGACTAGTTTGGTTTGCAGCAGCTAAAAATCACTGCTCATTCTTTCCGGGAGGCAGAGCGGTTGAAATGCACCAATCGGAGTTAAAGAACTACTCACTAAGCAAGGGGACCATCCGCTTTCAACCTGACAAGCCTCTACCTGCGACGTTAGTACGCAGGATTGTCAAAGAACGCATTGCCGCAAATGAGATGAAGGCGGCCAGGAAACGCAAATGATGCGTCGCACAAGCCCGAAGAAAGACACGGGAGGCGCGTTAACTGACGACGTCGTAGCGCGCTTGAAGAAGTTGGGAAGCAAGAGTGTTAGAGACGGCATGCTGCGTTACGGCATTCCTAACAAAAATGCATTTGGTGTTTCTGTCGGAAAGATTCAAAAGCTCAGCAAAGAGCTCGGTCATAACCATGAACTGGCATTAGCGCTCTGGGAAACAGGTTTCTACGAAGCGCGCATGCTCGCAGCATTCGTTGACGATCCGAAACTTGTAACGCCTGCCCAGATGGATCGCTGGTGCAAAGACTTCGACAACTGGGGCATCGTTGACACTGTTTGCTTCAAATTGTTTGATGTAACCCCACATGCCTGGAAGAAAGTTGAACAGTGGTCGAAGCGGCGTGACGAGTTTCAGAGGAGAGCCGCATATGCGCTGCTCGCTTGTTTAGGAGTTCACGATAAACAAGCGACTAATGAAAAGTTCATTGCATGTTTTCCATTAATTGAGGCGGCAGCAACAGACGAACGCAACTTCGTGAAGAAGGGAGTCAGTTGGGCGCTGCGAGTCATTGGTCGACGCAACCTTGAGCTCAACAACGCCGCAACAGAACTGGCGCAGCGACTCGCTGACTCGCTGGATCCGACGTCACGATGGTTGGGTAAGGAAGCTTTACGCGAGTTCAAACGTCCGGTCGTCCGTCGTCAATTAGAAAATAAACTAAAAAAGAAAATGAAATCGGAGGCAGCATGACGAAACAGATAACACCTTTTCTCTGGTTTGATAATAACGCAGAGGAAGCGACTAACTTTTACACTTCAATCTTCAAGAACTCGAAAATCTTGAACATCAAACGATATGGCGATGCTGGTCCTGGGCCGAAGGGGTCCGTGATGACCGCGAGTTTTGAACTAGACGGCCAGGAGTTCGTTGCTCTGAACGGCGGTCCACGTTTTAAGTTTACGGAGGCAATATCTTTTGTTGTGAAGTGTGAAACCCAGGATGACGTTGATTATTACTGGGACAAGCTGCTGGAGGGTGGACAACCGCAGGCATGTGGCTGGTTAAAAGACAAGTTTGGATTGTCGTGGCAAATCGTTCCCACCGCATTCTTCAAATTGGTCGGCGATAGCGATCCCGAGAAGGTTGGTCGTGTGATGCAAGCCATGTTAGGAATGATCAAGTTTGATGTCGCAAAACTGCAGGAAGCTTACGATGGCTGATCGGGCCAGGGCGAAGAGGGCGAGTGGACACACGCCCACTCGCCCTTTCTCCCACTCACCCACTCGCCCTCTGGCCCGCTCTCCTATTCTGCTTCCGCTGCCTCACCGTCACTCGGGAACATGTCTTTCAACACCGCACGCATCTTCACATGACCGTAGAGAAGCTCGAGAAAGCAGTTGAATTGGTGTAAGAGATCTTTCGCGTCTGAATTTGCTTCTATTGCTGCAATTAGTGCGAGGGCCAGCCGTTCAAATCCGCGCCAGTCACGATACATCAAATAATGCATGCTGTTATCGCGAAAGTTGAGAACTGATTGAACCAGTTGATTAAGTGATTCAGGCGTCGTCTGGTGTTCTGCAGTTCGCACCACGCGCAGTAACGCAGCCAAATCGTTGCAAAGGATCAACGACTGTCTCACGCGCTCTTCAAAGTCATTGAAGATGCTCAATGGGTCAACGGAATGATTGAATACTTGTAAAAGCGTGATTAGAGATTGTTGAAAACAGTTCGTCAGCAACCCGTGCGAATGAACAATCTTGCCATAAACAATCGGTGTCGTTTGGTTGCGGATATCGCCGCTTAACTCTCGTTCAAAGATTCTCTTTATGTCGTGAGAAATGCCATAACAGATTCCGTCCAGCGTTTCGCTTAGTTTCGCATCGAGCTCTTCATTCGTTAGAGCTTCCGTTTCAAGAAACTGGACGAAGTTGCGTATTTCATACTGGAGCACATCGAATATCGAGAGGCTTTCAAGCAGCGTGTCTAACTTACGAAGATTCGATTCAATTAAAGCGAGCCGTCCAAACACCACAACGATCTGTTCGAAGCAAGTTTCAACCAACGAGTGGATTTGGGGACTTTCGATTTGAGCAAGGGCCAATCTGATTTCGTCGCGCAGCCTGCCCTTTAGTTCTTCACCGGACGGAAGAATTCTCAGTGGTTCTTCCTCGTACTCCAGCAGTTGCTGAAGGACTAGATCTTCGGGAGTGAAGGCAATCTGGGTCGACATGGGAACTCCGAACGTTGACGTGCGGTAACTACAGAACGGGCTTGTCAGTGGACCGAGGTATGGTAACGATAGACTTTGCGAGGCTTTTCGCGAGCAGGACCGGACGGTTGCCCAAGTCTCAAGGCTGAACCAATCTTAAGTCTGACCGTCGAGTGGTGACAAGGATATTTTCATTTAGCTCCGAAAACTGTGAGTTTTTTTGGCTATTCACTCCTCAAGGCGACGGTGGGATCGACGCGAGCGGCTCTCCTGGCTGGGAAGTAGCTGGCCAGTAATGCCACAGCCATCAGAATCAGAGGCGGTCCAGCAAAGGTTAGACCGTCGGTTGTCGAGACGCCATATAACAGACTGGCCATTACTCGAGTAACGGCCCACGCCCCCAACAATCCTATAGCAACTCCCACAACCACCAGAACCATCGAGTGACGAACAATCATTGACATTATCTTCCCTGGCTCGGCTCCGAGTGCCATGCGAATTCCTATTTCCTGTGTGCGTTGCGTAACTGAATAGGCCAGCACACCGTAAAGACCAATAGCAGCGAGCACCAAAGCAACCGTTGCGAAGACGCCGAGAAGAAAAGTGGAAAAACGCCGGCGCGATAATGAATCCGAACGTCGCTGTTCCATCGTTTTGAACTCGTATGCGGGCAATTCAGGATCAAGATCGCGGATCTCTTTAGTGATACCCGCAGTTAGCGTCGAGGCGTTTTGAGTGGACCTGACAACCAGAAACATGGTTCCGATCGGAAACTGTTCGTGAGGGTGGTAGATACTAATTGGTGGCTCGTTATCTACACTGAATTCTTTGGTGTCGCGCACTACCCCAACGACTGAACGCCACGGTTCTTTGTCAACACGTTCGATTCGTTTGCCGATTGGATCCTCATTTGGCCAGAATCGTTGGGCCAGATTTTCATTGACGATGACGGTTTGTTGCGCGTCCTTCGTATCGCGTTCGTCAAACAGCCGCCCTTTGACAAGTGGAACTCCCATTGCTGAAAAATATCCAGGACTCACAAATCGCTCGTTGGACATCACAAAATCAGTTGGATTCTTCGGCACGTAACCTTCAATTGTTATCGGTCCCCACGCTAGCGCAACCGAACTCATCGGTAGTGAGTAGGAGGTCCCAACGCTCTCTACACCGGGCAGAGCTTTGATCCTGTCGATCAGTTGCTTATAAAAGTTCGTAACTGCCGGTCCTTTGTATTTCGACGTGGGCAATGAAAGCCGAAACGACAACACGTTCCGAGGGTTGAATCCTGGATTGGCATCCTGAAGATAACTATAACTACGAACCAACAAACCAGCGCCGATCAAAAGAACAAGTGACAGCGCTACTTCAGCAATCACAAAGATACTTCGCACACGGTTGTGAACGGCGCCGGTCGAACTACGACCACTCTGTTTCAGGACGTCGTTCAAATCGATTCGAGAAGAGCGGAGCGCCGGAGCGAGCCCGAATATAATCCCGGTGATGAACGAAACTGCGAGAGTAAATCCAAGCACCCGGGCATCGATTCCAATTTCATCCAGCCGCGGCAAAGTGTGTGGCCCAAGTCGTAACAAGACACGTAGACCGACAAACGCGAGTAACAAACCGAACACACCGCCAAGCAGCGACAACAAAACACTCTCAGTTAGTAGTTGACGAACAATCCGCCATCGTTTAGCGCCAACGGCGGTGCGAATCGCGATCTCTTTCTGACGAACTGTTGCTCGTGCAAGCTGAAGATTTGCTACGTTAGCGCAGGCGATCAAAAGCACAAGACCGACAGCGCCTAAAAGAATCAACAACGGTTTGCGAACATCGCCGACAACCTGCTGAAGTAGCGGAACGACGCTGATCATGAAGCCACTCCCTGGCGTGTAATTCTGGGGATACTGTTGCTTCATCCCGCTCACGATGCGATCGACATCGGCCTGAGCTTGTTCAATCGTGACTCCATTCTTGAGTTTGCCAAAGATGTTGTAGTCCTCGTTTGTACGTGTGGTCCGCTTTCCCCAACCCATGGGTAACGACAAAAGGATCTCCGCGTTTGAGATCTTATTCACGGTCGGCATCACTTCTTTGTTTAGAGTGAAATCGCGCGGCATTACGCCGATGATTTCTATTTGGTTTCCATTCAATGAAAGCGATTTGCCTATTGCGCTCGGGTCACCCGCGAAGTGCTGTTGCCAGAATCCGTAACTGAGGATCGCTGTGGTCGGCTTGCCCTGATCGTCTTCGTCTGCGGTGAACGCGCGGCCTAAAGCGGGTTGAGTACCGAGCACACTGAACAATGACGAACTAACACGTGCGCCCTCGACACGTTCTGGCATTCCTTGTCCGGTCAGGTTGAAACTGTTGTCGATTGTCGTGGCGACATTTTCGAAAACCTGGTTCTCGGCCTTGATGTCGAGGTACTGACCTGGCGAGAACCAGTCTTGTTCGACATTCAGACCAGGACTGCGATTCCAGAGAATCACGAGTCGATCGGCGTCTCTGTATGACAATGGTCGCAGCAACAGCGCGTTCGTGACACTGAAGATCGCGGTGTTTGCACCGATGCCGATTGCGAGCGACAAGACAGCGGCTGCGGTGAAGCGTGGCGTCTTGAGCAGAACGCGAAGGCCGTAGGCCAGATCGTAGAGGAGTGTTTGCATCAATCTAGTCCTTCGTTGAGTATTGGACCTATATGACCTATAGGACCCATTCAAAACTGCTAGTTCGGTTGGGTGACTTCCTTCAAGCGTCGCTCTAAAAACCGTCGCTCGCTTTCGTTGGTGACCAGCTCCAGCGCTCTTTGATAACTCGTCGCTGCTTCGTCCATCGAGCCCAATCGCCGCAACAAGTCAGCACGAGCTGCGTGGAAGAGATGATACTCCTCGAGTTCTCCCGTCGCCGAGAGGGAATCGATCAATGACAATCCCGTTTCTGCTCCGTCAGCCATTGCAACCGCTACCGCACGATTCAACGCGACGATTGGAGAGTCGGTCAGTTGCTGAAGCAGAGTATAGAAACGAACAATCTGTTGCCAGTTTGTATCCTCGGGGTGGGCGGATTTGCAGTGCTCGGCCGATATCGCAGCTTCAAGCGCAAACTGTCCAGGCTCGCGTCGCAGTGCTTCGTCAACGAGCGGCAAAGCTTCCGCAATAAACGCTTGATTCCAACGTGTTCGATCCTGTTCTTCGAGAACAACAATTTCTCCAGCATCATCTGACCGGGCCTCACGTCTGGAGTCGTGCAACAGCATGAGTGCGAGCAATCCGTTAACTTCAGATGGCGCCTGGGGAGACATTAACGTTCGCAACAAGCGTCCGAGGCGAATCGCTTCAGCACAGAGCTCAGCTCGAACGATCGGTTCACCTCGTGTTGCGGCGTAACCTTCGTTGAAGATCAGGTAGATGGCCGTGAGCACTGCGTCCAGCCGCTCCGGCATTTCGTTCGTGTCCGGAACCTTGTAAGGTATTCCGGCGTCGCGAATCTTCCGTTTTGCGCGCACTAGTCGCTGGGCCATCGTACTCGTCGGAACAAGAAACGCTCGTGCAATCTCATCAGTCTGGAGACCGCCTAACGTACGCAGTGTCAACCCAACCTGCGCATCCAGGGACAACGCGGGATGGCAGCAGGTGAAGATGAGTCGCAGACGGTCGTCCGGAATTTCATCAGTGTCATAATTGGGTTCAACTATCGTTTCAATCAGCCCGGAAGTCGCGTATGAAGCAACCTTCTCTTCAAACCGGGTCTGGCGGCGGAGGCGGTCTATTGCTTTATGCTTGGCAGTCTGGATAATCCACGCACGCGGATATTCCGGCACTCCCTCGGCTCGCCATTGGTCCACGGCTATGGCAAATGCTTCTTGCGCTGCATCTTCGGCGACTTCAAAATCACCGAAATGCCGAATCAGAGTGGCAACAATTCGACCCCAGTCTGAATGGTAGAGGTCCGCCACTGCGGTGTTTGCACTTGGAGGCATATTCGATGATAAAAAACTTTGCCGCAGGGTGTCGATTTGTCGGCGCGTCGTTCGATTAAAAACTGGAGGAAATAAAAATGAAATACATGTTGCTGGTTTACCTTGAGGAAAAAGCACTGAGCGAGGAAGAGCGTCAGATATGTTACGGAGAATCCATTGAGCTTACTTATCAACTACAATCAAACGGCAAATATATAGGCGCAAATCCGTTGCATCCTACCGCAACTGCAACCAGCGTCCGCGTGCGCGACGGTAAACGTCTCGTCACCGATGGTCCGTTTGCGGAGACGCGCGAACAATTAGGAGGCTACTTCCTCATTGATGCCAGCGATCTCGATGAAGCCCTCAGTATCGCAGAGCGGATTCCGATGGCGAAGAAAGGGACGATAGAGGTTCGACCAGTTGTTGAATTACCAAATCTGCCGCAATGACGTTAAGTCCGTTCCGATAGGAGAACTTTATGTCTGAAGTCTCGAGTGGGTCCACAGCAACACGTTGGACCGGGTATGTCATGACCATTTTGCCGTCATTGTTTCTACTTTTGGACGGAGTGATGAAACTATTCAAACCAAGATTTGTTGTCGAAGCCACGATGGAGCTGGGATACCAGGAGAGCGCGATTTTACCGATAGGAATTGTCTTGGTAATTTGCACAGTGCTCTACCTCTTGCCTATAACTTCCGTACTCGGAGCGATTCTGCTGACGGGCTACCTTGGCGGCGCAGTTGCAACTCATGTGCGTGCCGGTCAAGGGTCTTTTCCGGTAATCTTCCCGGTTATCATTGGTGTGCTGATTTGGGGAGGACTCTACTTTAGAGACCATCGCCTGCGAAATCTGATACCGTTATTAACTACTGTTTAGGACCAGCTCTAAACTGAGACAAGACTGCAAGCTACCTCGGATGTCTACATTCCGCTCACGTGTGAAAGGAACTGTTAAATGAACGCCTTACTTTGGGTACTTCAAGGACTCGTCGGATTGATTTTTCTTTTTTCTGGTGGAACTAAGTTAGTAATGTCGACTGAGGCCATGCAGAAAATGTCTCCTCCAAACTCAATCATGCTTCCGGGATGGTTCGTGAAGTTTATTGGAGTCATGGAAGTCCTCGGAGGCCTTGGCCTGATACTTCCGGGCTTGACTAAGATACGTCGTAACTTAACACCTCTTTCTGCTATCGGGTTGCTGATAATCATGATTGGTGCAGTGGTGATCACGATCATGGGTCCGGGTGTTGGTGCGGCAATCATTCCTTTTGTTGTGGGGATACTTTGCGCTGTGATTGCGTATGGGCGTCGCGATTGGTTAGCGCAGTAGACCAGTTAAATTTTCGTGTCGAGTCGTTGATGAATTAACACGAAGCGAATTAGAACGGCGAGCGAAGCGACCCCGTCATTTTCCATATATCGTTTGAGATTTTGCAGTTGCCATTTCCTCTGCTGTGACCGGATATCGCACCGATGGTTGAGCAAATTGATTGAAAAATCTCAAATGATATATGGAAAATGACGGGGTCGTTTCGCTCGTCGTTCTAATTCGCGCTCAATAATCCTAATTGTTAATTATTGTAAAAAAGTTCAACTCAACACACCGGGTGACCTGTCTATCCCAGCTACGCTCCATTTTACGTATTAATGCTTGCCTAATCTCTTGAAGATAAGGATGCTCGGGCACACCCGAAATCCATATCTGTCTAACTAACAGGAGACAACCCATGAAGACCAGAATTCTATTCTTTGCTTGCTGCGCCCTCGCAATAGCCGTGTCGCTATCAACTCGCAATACCACAAATGTATCTGCTCAGGATGGCGCCAAGGCAAGTCCTAGTGCTGTCGCGCGTAAGGGCTTTCAGGAAGTGAGTAACTGGGTCACCAAATCGGCGGAAATGGTTCCCGCTGAAAAATACGGTTACAAGCCAGTCGATAGCGTGCGAAGTTTTGGTCAGATAATTGCGCACGTCGCTGACTCGCTAAACTACTATTGCTCGCAAGCGTCGGGCAACAAAATGAGCGGTGAGCCAGCAGAAAAGGGCACTATTGACAAGGCAACACTGCTACCGAAACTCAAAGAGGCTGTTGATAAATGTAATACCGTCTATGCCTCAGACAATGGTCAAATAGAGCCGCTATTCGAGAACATCGCGCATACTAATCTTCATTACGGCAACCTGATCACGTATCTCCGCATGATGGGAATGAAGCCTCCATCAAGCTAAGTTTATTGCCACACCCTGACACCAAGTCACGAAGGCACAAAAGAGCTCAAACATGATCTCTGTGTCTTCGTGTCTTTGTGGTCAGTACCACCTCGCGGTAGCGGGTGGGTGCGAAGCCTTCAGTTCTACCATCAAAAAAAGCTTCGCACCCACCCGCTACCGCGAGTTGGTACTGACTGCTTCCAAGCTGCGTAATATGCGGATTAGACTGTTCCCGAGGCCTAAACGAGATGAGTATGCCCGAATGGATCGTTCCGATGGCGGCGACCCTAACGCAGGATCGGTTCACGGATCCTGGATGGATCTTCGAAAGAAAGTTTGATGGCATTCGCCTGCTTGCCTACAAAGACCACTCGAATGTTCGTCTTTACTCCCGCAATCGTTTACCTCAACACATGCCTGCCGTTGCCGAAGCGATTGCGAGGCTTCCGCATAATCAACTAATCCTGGACGGAGAGATCACCTGGCGTAGTGGAAAAGTCAGGTATCACGTCTTTGATGTAATGTGGATTGATGGTCGCGACGTGACTGCCTTCACTTTAATTGAGCGCCGAGCGCTCCTTGCTGCGATGCAATTGGAGCCGCCTCTTGAGTCAGTGGATCTCGTTGAGGATGAATCGCCATGGGATCGTGCCCAACGAGAGGGCTGGGAAGGAGTGATCGCAAAGCGTAGTGATTCAGTTTACGAACAACGTCGGTCCAAACAATGGTTGAAAATGAAGTGCGAGTTGACACACGAGTTCATCGTCGGTGGCTTTACTGATCCGCAGGGCAAACGCGTTGGGTTGGGAGCTTTGTTGGTTGGTCATTACGAGAACGATGACTTTTGTTTCGCAGGGAAGATTGGAACCGGCTTCGATACAAAGTTACTGATCGACTTGCGCGCCCGCCTGGATCAAATCGAGATCGACAAGCCGCCGTTTACAAAAGCAACTGGGTTACCTCGGCTGCGTGCGCATTGGGTCAAACCGGAAATTGCAGTCGAAGTTGGCTTCATCGAATGGACGAACCATGGGAAGCTACGTCATCCGCGATTATTACGCGTGAGGTAAGACGAACTTACCCTCTTTGCTGGTTTTCTCTGTGCTTCTCTGTGTCTCTGTGCCTCCGTGTTGATTGAACCGCCTGATTCACCACAGAGACATGGAGACACGGAGAAGCACAGAGAAAGGCTGGACCAACATGATCTCTCATCCGGACAAAATCCTCTTTCCTGCTGACGGCATTACTAAGGGTGAGCTTGCCGCGTACTATGAAACGATCGCCCCAGTGATGTTGCCTCATTTGCGCAGGCGTCCAATCACGATGGAGCGGTACCATCGCGGGATCTCTGCTGAAGGTTTTTTTCAGAAGGACGTGGTAAAGGGATTTCCAGAATGGCTCGAGCGAGTTGAAGTTCCTAAAAAGGACGGCACGGTTCATCACCCAATCGCCAATGATGTGCGATCTCTTCTTTGGCTCGCGAATCAAAACAGCATCACAATTCATGTTTGGGCCTCGCGCGCGCCGAAGCTTTATTACCCCGACATTTGCATCTTCGATCTCGATCCATCAAACGAGGACGATCTGATTGGCTTACGCCGGGCCGCCCTGGGTCTTCGTCATCTGCTCGCGTCGTTAGGACTTCCCAGTTGGGTGAAGACGACAGGCTCTAAAGGCTTTCACATTGCAGTTCCACTCGATGGCAAATCGGATTTTGGAGAGGTTGCGAGATTTGCTCATCGCGTCGGACGACTTTTCGTGAACCAGCATCCTGACACTATGACCTTGGAATTCAAGAAGGTAGATCGCGCCGGCAGAATTCTCATGGACACGGGACGCAATGAATACAGTGCGACGTTTGCTGCGACCTACACTGTGCGCGCCAGGAATGGAGCGCCTGTGTCCGCACCTTGTACCTGGGAGGAAGTTGAAAGCGGTGCCGTTACTCCTCGTTGTTTCACTTTGAGGAACATCGAGAAACGGATTGCCGAGGTGGGAGATCTCTGGGCAGATTTGTTGAAGACCAGGCGATCGTTGAAGAGACCTATTGAAAAACTGAAGGCGATGGTCAATGAATCATAGGACCTATATGACACAGCTAAGACAGAGAGTGAGTCACCATGTAGCTGCGAAACTGAAGGACCACCGGCTGAAGCCCGGTGGTGTCCAATGAGTAGGCGAAGGTGTTTTGTAGTTATGAAATTGAAGGACCACCGGCTAAAGCCGGTGGTGTACTGGCTTAACAGGATTGAACGTCTTAGAATTCCGCTCGCCATTCCCTGACTGATCTGCTCGGAGGTTTGTATATGAAATTCCGTCGACTCTTCTCCGCGATATTCGTTTTGCTCAGCGCTTTATTAGTTGCGAGTGCTCAATCAACACGTCACGTTCCAACCATCGATGAGCTGATAACCTTGAAGACTGTCGGAGCTGTGCAGATCTCACCTGACGCAAAGTGGATTGCCTACACAGTTGGATACGGTGACTTCAAGACCGACGCATTTCTGAACCAGATCTGGTTAGTCGAGGTAGCGTCTGCACGGAATTTTCAATTGACACGTGGCGACAAATCGTCAACGTCGCCTCGCTGGTCCCCGGACGGAACCTGGCTGACGTTCCTGAGCAATCGAGTGGAAGACAAGAATCAAATCTTCGCGATTAACCCACTGGGCGGCGAAGCGGTTCAGTTAACAAAATCGGAAACCGCAATCAATAGCTTCGCATGGTCTGAAGACGGCAAATCGATCGCATATACGGCAAGTGAACCAACTGCTCCCGTTTCAAAAGAACGTAAGGAGTACATGGGCGACTTCGAAGTAATTCGACGCGAGTACAGCTTCAGTCATATCTGGACATTCATTGTTAGCGACGCATTGCGTGCGCCAGTTGTCGGAAAGCAACGAACAAAGAACAAAGAGTTCAGTGTCGATTCGTTTGCCTGGTCGCCTGATGGCTCAAGGATCGCCTTTAGCGCGACAATCAATCCGGATCTAATTCAATCCACGACCTCAGACGTGTTCGTCTTGAATTTAGCTGATGATTCGATACGTAAAATTGTTTCTCAACCAGGTCCGGATAATGGCCCAAGGTGGTCTCCCGACGGAAAACAGATCGTGTTTGCCAGCGCGATGGGCCGGCAACCGTCTTTCGCAACTAACACAAGATTGGCAATTGTGTCGGCAGATGGTGGTACTCCTCGATCGATCACTGATAACTTCGACGAAAGCGTTGGCCTCGTGGACTGGAAACCTGATGGGATTTACTTCAATGCCTTGCAACGAACCGCTGCGCATCTGTTCAGGCTCGATCCCCAAACGGGTAACATCACGCGCGTAACTCAGCCCGACAATTTATTGGCGGGATCAGCTTCGTTAAGTCGTGACAGCCAGAAGTTAGCGTTTACAGCCAGTTCGCCCACCTCGTTGAGTGAAGTCTTTATCACTGACACCAACAAGTTTGCCCCTCGTGCGTTAACGAAGATGACGGAGCAGACGAAGGATCTGATCCTTGGTACCAGAGAACTCGTGAAGTGGAAAAGTACCGACGGAACGGAGATCGAAGGTGTAGTTATAAAACCCCCAGACTTCGACGCTACGAAGAAGTATCCACTGCTTTGCATCATTCATGGTGGCCCAACCGGCATCGATCGTCCTGCCTTACTTTCGCCCGACAGCAGAAATTATCCTGCTGACATTTGGGCCGCCCGAGGTGCGGTGATTTTGAAGGTGAACTACCGTGGAAGTGCCGGCTATGGTGAAGCGTTTCGACGTCTCAATGTTCGCAACCTCGGTGTCGGTGACGCATGGGATGTCATCTCGGGAATCGATAGTTTGATCGCGAAGGGTTTCATCGATCGAAGTCGAGTCGGCTGTATGGGCTGGAGCCAGGGCGGTTACATTTCGGCATTCCTGACCGCCTCTTCAGATCGGTTCGTCGCCATCTCAGTGGGAGCAGGAATCTCTGATTGGGCCACTTATTACTACAACACAGACATCACACCATTCACGATCCATTACCTGGGTAATAACCCCGTCGACGATCCCGCAATCTATCAAAAGACTTCACCTATTGCGTATATCAAGAGCGCACGCACGCCAACTCTGATTCAACATGGTGAATTGGACCGTCGTGTTCCGATTGCGAATGCGTACGAGTTGCGCCAGGCGCTCGAGGACAAGGGAGTTAAGGTCGAGATGATTGTCTACAAGGGATTTGGTCACGGTATCACCAAACCAAAATCACAGCGCGCGGTGATGCAGCACAATCTCGGTTGGTTCAATCACTACATTTGGAACGATCCGGCTCCGGATTTTACGAGTCCGGAGTTGCCAAAGAAGGAGAATCGCGAGGTCGACCGAAAGGCAACGAGTCAGCAGAACTGAAGAATTTTAGATTGAAGATTGTTTTGTCGGTTGAGAGCCAAAAGCAGAAGCTTCAGGCTGAAGGGCATCGGGTTGTGAAGAAGGGGAAGAACCTCGCGGTCGCGAATCTTGAGGATCGATTGTTTACTTTCAGTGGTTAGTAAACTGAAGTTGTTGTGCATAGGCGCACTTGAAATGCAGTCAGTACCACCACGCGGTAGCGGGTGGGTGCGAAGCGAACTTGGACCGATTGTATGTATTCCCGCTTCGCACCCACCCGCTACCGCGTGGTGGTACTGACTGCATCCAAGTGCGGTTCAAATTTCTCAAATGAATTACAAACGATTATTCCTCTTGCTTGCGGTAATCCTTGGTTGTACTTCCCAAATAGTTGCCCAGAACCCTAACGATGATGTCGATGTGGTTCGTGTCAACACTGACGTCACCAACCTGCCATTTACGGTTGTCGACAAGCAACATCGCTTCATAACCACTCTGAATGTTGACGACATCCGTGTGCTTGAAGACGGTGTCCCACAACAACTCTTCACCTTTCAACGAGAGACAGATCGACCGCTGGCTATTGCATTTCTGATCGATGTGAGTATTTCGCAGCAGTACACACTTTCAGATGAGAAGGCTGCCGCGCGAGGGTTCATCGAGAGTGCAATTCACTCAAACAAGGATCAGGTAGCCGTGGTTCCGTTTACTGGCCAGGCATTTCTTGAGCAAGGACTAACGCGCGATGTGTTGAGTGTCTATCGAGTGCTACAGCAGATCGATGTCGCAATTCCGGCTTACCAGGGCGTGGGTCATCCGTTGTCTGGAATTCGAACCGGGCCAGGCTTGCCGGCTACGCCAGACGAAGGAACAACTGCAATCTGGGATGCGATTGCTTTAACCTCGAGTCAGGTATTGAGCAAGACTCAGGATCAACGCAGACGCGCGATCATTTTGTTGACCGATGGATTGGATACCTCAAGTCGTCTCACGCGCAACAACGCAATTAATGAGGCGTTGGCAGCTGAGACAGTTGTTTATGCAATTGGTATTGGAGACAGTAAGGGTGAAGGAGTGAACAAGGGAGCAGTTCGAGAAATTGCCGAACGTACGGGCGGTCGCGCGTTTTTTCCGAAGAAGACGGATGATTTGCAATCAGCGTTCGCGGAGATTGAAAAAGAGTTACGGACTCAGTATCTGATCGCGTATTCGTCTTCAAACAAGAAGCGAGACGGCGCGTACCGAAAAATAACCGTGGAGGTCACAAATCCTGAATTGAAGAACGAGAAATTAGAGGTGCGACATCGCCCGGGATATTTTGCGAAAAAGGGTTGAGCTTTGGAGTGCGACGGCCTGCCGTCGCGTTGTCACAGCAGGCCTCTTGATTAAGTAACGCTGTAACAAAGCGACGGCAGGCCGTCGCACTCCAAAATTCAAGGAACAAAATTTTCTCAGGCAACGTTAGAACATCCCGAGTTATCCAACCGAGCGAAGAAATATTTTTTGAAAAACTTCTTGACAGGTCATGGGCCGCTACCTTATAAAACAGCGCTCGCGCAAAATGCGTAACAGCGCGATGAGGTGAATCAAACATGATGACGAGCAGATTAGACAGATTACATAACGCCGAACGGCGACCGAGTGCACAGATGTGCGCCGCGTGGTCTGGTTTGATTCTGGGCTCGTCCCCCACCAATTTTACCGGCGGTAAACTCGGCCAACAGACGTCAATAGTCGATAGCCGTTATATCAGGCATTAATCAGCGGGAGCGGACTCCCGCTCCCAAAATTCCAACGAAATAACGCGAGAATTGTAAGGAGCGGGCAGCTTCCCTGGGAGGCTTCAAGCCCGCTCCTTCAGTTTTTTGACAATCGAAATACCTTTTGCGAGATGAAGGCAGGGAGCCTTCAATCGGATGACGGTGCTTGGTCCACTTTGCGAGAGTCTCGAGCATCGCCATCCTCAGGAGAAGTGTGCCTCGAAGTATGTTCGCGGCTTGTTTCTCTCTGCCTTCATCTATTTTTTATCACAATTTGGGTCTTAGGTCTTTGGCCTTGATCTTTGATACATCAACCAAACACCCAAGCCCAAAAACCAAAGACAATGTTTGCGCATGCGTGGCTGAGCAGCTAAAGCCCCTGACTGTAAATCAGGCGTCGTTGAAACGACTTCGTAGGTGCGAGTCCTACCGCATGCACCATTGATGAGCTTTGATCTTTGTGCTGTCCATCGAAAAGAATTGAGCACAAAGCTCAGAAGAGTGTCATCACCCCACCGGTATGCCAGAAGAGCACACGATCACTTTTTTGAAACACACCGCGGCGGCAATAGGAAATCAAGCCTCCAGCTCCTTTGCTTACGTAGACCGGATCCAGCAAAAGCCCTTCAGCATCGGCGAACAAACTCATTGCTTCGGTTGACTCAGGAGTATTGATGCCGTAGCCGTCGCCAATGAAATGATCGTCTACTGCGAGATCGTCAGCTTTCACGATGTTTGTCAGCCCCAGTTTCCTGAGCATCGGATTGATAGCGTTCAATGCTGCTTGTTTGATCTCGGCGGCCGGATCGTCAGCACTTACTCCCATGATTCGTAAGTTGTTGAGACCGAACAACCGCTTAGCTACTTCAAGACCGGCCTGGGTACCGCCGGAAGACGTTGCAATAACTATCGCGTCAAACTGTTCCCCAAGCTCCAACTGCTGAACAATAATCTCTTCCATGGCCGCGACCATGCCAAACGAGCCAATGTCGTTTGAAGCACCCAGGGGGATCTTGTAAACGCGTTCACCGGAACGCTCGAGACCCTCGGCCAGTTCGTTCATCTTTTCATCGCGTTCCTTACGTGAGCGTACGGAATGGACTTCGACGTCCAGGAGTTCAGCAACACGAGAATTCGCTCTCGCGGATTTGGGATCTCCCCCGTTGAGAACCAATACGCACTTTAGTCCAAGCCTTTTTGCAACTGCGGCTGTTGTTCGCGCGAGGTTGGACGTGATCGAGCCAGTGGTTATTACTGTTGTCGCGTTTTTGGCGAGTGCGTCAGCCATGACGTACTCAAGCTTTCTTAATTTATTTCCGCCCCCGAAGTAGCCTGTTAAGTCATCACGTTTGACGTAGAGTTGTGGCGCTCCGGGAATTTGTTGTCGCAAACGATCAACTCGCTCAATGGGGGTGTTCAGGTTGGCGAGTCGAAGTCTTGGCAGGTTTAGAAAATTTTCCACCGCCCCACTGAGTTTTGGTGAGCTAATGGCTGAGTAATTCAGACTCATGATGTTCCTTCCTACGCATGTGACGTCGGTGACACGATAGCCGCGCATCTCCCGAGTCTCGGCAAAATGAATTGCGGTTAGAGTCAACGCGAAGAATTTAGCGTTGAACTATTCCAACGAAATTGCAACGGATTATGGCCAAGCCCTGAATGTGGGTTGGCCTAGATACAAACGCAGCGGCAGGAAGGAATGGAACGAAGACCGCTGAAGAGGGAACTGCTGATGTTGAAACGTACGTAACTCATGATTCGATGGCCGACATTGTAGCAAGGAGTCATCGAGAAGCAAATTGACGAGGTTAGAACCTGGTACTTTGAGCTCTGAGCTTGGTCTTTACGGCTTTCGTTTCATTTTCACGGGGCTTCAAGGTGTGTTTGAAAACTCTAATTCCCCGTCACGTTTTTTTCGTGTTAGTTCGTGTGATTCGTGGATCATTCACTTTACGCCGAGACAAAAAGAACGATCCATCAAATCACACGAATTACACGAAACGCACCCACACCTGACCATGAAGGCCTAAGAACAAAGTTCAAAGAACAAAGATCCGTTTTGTCCGGAAGGGTAGCCTAACTGGTAAGGCAGTAGTCCTGAAAACTACCGGGCCAGTCCCTTGCAGGTTCGAATCCTGTCCCTTCCGCCAACAGTAGGTAAGATTTCAAATTTCAGATTGGCAAGATCAATATGAACAAAGACCTTGTACCCAAATTCGTTCCCGGGCTGAAACTGAGTCGGCTCTTCTACCGAAAGATAGTTCAGCCAATCCTCGATCGAGAGTTTCCAGGATTGCGTTACTCGGCAGCTCTTATCGGCTGGGGTTCGGAAGTATTGGGCTTCGACACACCAATGTCGCGCGATCATCACTGGGGTCCGCGCGTGCTGTTGTTTTTGAGCACGCAAGACTATCCAGGATTTCACGAACAGATTGAACGAGTCTTATCGAATAATCTTCCCTATGAATTCCTGGGATATTCAACAAACTTCAGCAAGCCTGAGCCGAATGGAGTTCGACATCCAGAGCAGCTCGCCACTGGTCCTGTGAACCACATGATCCAAATCTATACGCCGAGCGGCTTCTTGAGGACGAGGTTGGGTTTCGATGTGAGCCAGACAATTTCCGTCTTTGACTGGCTGACGTTTCCGCAGCAACGTTTACTCGAGCTGACGAGCGGTGAGGTTTTCCATGACGGTATCGGTGAGCTGAAAAACATTCGCAAGCGGTTCAGCTATTACCCGAGGGATATTTGGCTTTACCTGCTCGCCGCTCAGTGGATCAGGATTTCCCAGGAAGAGGCGTTTGTCGGGCGCACCGGAGACGTGGACGACGAATTAGGATCACAAATTGTTGGGACACGCATTGTTCGAGAGTTGATGAAGCTCAGCTTTTTGTTGGAACGTCAGTACGCGCCTTACAGCAAATGGTTTGGCTCTGCATTTAGCAAACTAAAAATTGCAAAGTCATTGAAGCCTCTCTTGGTTGAAGTGCTAAGCGCTCCAAATTGGAAGCTACGAGAGCAGTGGTTGTCGAAGGCTTACTCAATCGTTGTGAAGAAACAAAATTCATTAAGGATTACGAAGGCCCTGTCCGTGGATACCACGAACTACTTCGGGCGGCCTTATCTCGTAATCCATGCCGACGAAATTGCAATCGCAATTATGCAGGCCATTCAAGATCCGGAAGTCAGAAAGATAAGAACGCGGGTTGGAGCGATCGATCAATTCACTGACAGTACCGATGTGATCCAGGACCTGGAGCTCGGAAAGAAGTTACAAGCCGTTTACCAAAAGGATGAAGGATGAAGGCGGAAGGATGAAACTTCAGCGGCTAACAAAACTCCACTTCATCCTTCATCCTTCCGCCTTCGTCCTTTATCTAACGGACCTGTAGCTCAACGGAACCAGAGCGCGACTGTGCGAAGGTCGAGGTTGCACGTTCAAGTCGTGCCAGGTCCACCAACGACATTGACGATTTCCAATTGCCGATTGCCAATTGAGAGGCCGGGTATCGCAAATTTCGGTAGAGGAGCGGAAACGATCGATGCCGAAGGTCTTCAAAAATTGGCAATCGGCAATTGGAAATCGGAAAGAATCGGGAGCGTTGTCCCGTTAGGATAAGGCCAGTGATGGCCCCAAGGCGGTAGTCTCCTACAGACCCGCACCAGAAATGGCTCGCCGTTTTTGGTCCAACAACGCAAGCCTGCTCGGTGCCGTGAGGCACGCTTCATTCACAAAACGGATGGAGCTAACGAGGACGCTGGTGTAGTGGAAAGAACGCTGGCTTAAACGCCCGTCTCGGCGGGGAACGTTAGCCAGTGGAGAGTAACGGGTGGTGCCGACCTCACTACAAAGCCAACCAGTCAGTCGGTACGAGAAAGGGTAGTGTTCCTGTCCGAGGTTTCGCGACCAAGGGCTTGAATGCAGTGCGATCGGTTTGCGGCGGGGATTCGTCCTCGACGGAATCGTGAAGAACTTCTGAGTAACTCGCGAGGTGAAAGGAACGTGGCGTGTTGTATTACGTGTTCCAAAAGATCACGTAGCAACTGAGGCAGCGCGTCGCAGTAGGTTGCAAGAAGTTGATATAGCTCAATTGGAAGAGCGTCTGTCTAGTCAACAGAAGGTTGTCGATTCAAGTTCGACTATCAAGCCAAACGCAAAGACTGCCTCGGTCACGAGTGAAAGACACCTAACGCTTCAGGCGTAAGCCAATGAAGCCTGACACGGGCCCGCAAGGCGCGCGTCGGTTGGTGCCGATGTTTTCGTAGCTGGTTAGCGCCGGCGAATGGCCCGCAAGGCCAACGGAAAGCAAAGCGCTGAATAGCACGTGACGACAGGGTCGGTTGCGATAGACCCTTATTAAAATCGCGGTGTTGACGATGTACTGAGTTACCGCTTTGCGGGACTCAGTGGATGGCGAGGGAAGGATGGCTTGCAAGGCTATTCGATAATCCTCGAAGCATTGTTACAAGCAACGTAATCTCAGTTGCTTATTGATTTGGTCTTAGGTCTTTGGACTTGGGTCTTTGATTTAAGAACCTTTTGCAAACCCTCTCATTCTCCCCGAGCTTCAGCTCGGGGTTACGGTGCCATTAACCGCAGGAAACCGTTTTGAACGGTTTGGTGCACGTTTACATTTCCTCGTGGATCGCCGCGACTACCGTTTCCAAATCTGCTTCATTTTGGAGCGTCAGACTTGTGCACATTTTCCTGGTCGCGCTCCGGAAACCGTTGAAACGGTTCCTTTGAATCCGGGCACCGTCACCCCGAGCTGAAGCTCGGGGAGAACGAGAAAGACCGAAGACCAAAGACCAAAGACGGATTCAATCATTCGTTGGGTCGTTCAAACTCTCTGAAGATTAATTCAACGTTCTCCTTAGCCACTTGCGAAAGGTTACCTTCTGGTATACCTGCAATGCGACCAAGAATGAAACGAGAGCTCTCAGCATGTCCGTATTGCCGCCACACTGCCATTTCAAGCAGAGAGTCCAAAGCGCGAGCGCGAAGCAACCGCAGAAGGCGGGGATCGCGAGGAATCGTAAGCATCCCGATTAAGGCGCCACCTTTATTGCGGTCTGACCAGACATCGGAATTCAACATTTCAACAAAGCCTTCCCCGGGTATCTTCCTGGCAATTACAGGATTCGATTCCGCTAACACAGCGAGTGCTCTTACAGCATTATTTCGCACCCCGTCATCGCTATCACGACTCGCATGAACGAGTGACCGAATCTGCAGGTTGTTGTGAACGGCATAACCAAGAAGGTGCGACGCAACGACACGCTGTTCAGTATCTTTGGAATTATTTAGAACTTGATGAATAAGCGCGGCGTGCTTTACCGCATATTCACGCATGGCCAGTTGTTTAGCGCGCAGTGGCGGGTAAGGAGATAAGGCATAACCTTTGGTCCGATCTTCCGTCGACTGGGTATGCAACGACTCCATCAGGGTATTCATCGTTTCGCGATAAAGCGTTACTACGTCAGTCGGAAAATGGATTGTACCTTGCGGCGATGCGTTGTACGCGAGTCTTCGTGAGTTCTTACCTGGCAATCCGATATAAATGATCCACCTATCATGGATGTCACAGCAGATTGGAGCGACGTCAGTCGGCTCAGCTCCGATCGATGTCTTTACAGCTTGTTTTATTTGAGTGATCAAATCGGGCAGGCTTTCGAGATTCATCTCCTCACCTTCATGCGCGCTAAGTGACCTCTTCACCTTCTCAACATCGATGTCCTTAGTTCCGAAGTACTCGATTGAACCAATTCGTATTCGTTGAGCGTGAGCGTTTTCGACGGCGACAACGAGCAGCAGCAGACAAGAAAGACCTTTCAGAGTCAGGTTAGACTTTTTCATCCTTCATCCTTCCGGGTTCATAAATAGCTTACCGGCGTAGCCCAACTGGGAGGAGGCGCTAGTCTTAGGAACTAGACAGTGTGGGTTCGAATCCCTCCGCCGGTACCAACGCCATTTAAGATTTCAGATTGGTGTTGAAGTCTTATAGAACAGCTCACAATCTTAAATCTGAAATCTTCAATCTGAAATCTCTCTGGGGATGAACGCGAAATGGAAAGCGGGCTGACCTTCAATCAGCTGATTTGCGAGTTCGAGTCTCGTCATCCCCGCGTCTATTTAAGATTTCAGATTTCAGATTTTCCGGTGGATCTGAATTGGCAATCGGCAATCAAATCTTAAATCTGAAATTTCAATCTTAAATACTTCTGTGGGTCGTAGCTTAACGGCAGAGCACCGCATTGTGAACGCCTATGGTGAGGGTTCGACTCCCTCCGACCCACCCAAATCCAGTACGCAGGAGCAGGAGGAGGAGCAGGAGCACAAAGGTCGAAGCACAAAGTACACAACACAAAAACTAAGGAGAGAGCACCATGAGAAAGAGAAACCAGAACAAGGAGGACAACCCTATGAAGTGAAACAAACAATCCGCTGCGAATCTGCAGCTTAGAAAGGAAAGCAAGAATGAGTGAGGGTAAGACTCTCCGGTATCACGTTCGACGCCGGGAGTTTCTAAACGAAAACCCCGAAATGCCCGCTTACGTCATCGGTATCGTTCAGGACACGAGCGCCATGCCTGACGAAGATGAGCCTTGGAAATGGGGAGCAGCAATACTCGATTTTGGTGACTGCCATCGTCGAGTGTCATTCGACCTGGACCTGTCAGGTCCTGAAGAGCGCGCAAACACACTCCAGAAAATCAACCTGATCGCGGAAGTTGTAAATGCAGTTCGAGATGGAATTGCAAAGGAAATCGAATCGAGAGACACCCGACCACATGTGCAAGACCATTCACAAGCGGCCGTCGCATAGTTTATTTCCGATTGTCGCTTTAAGTCCGACGAACTTTAGTTTGTCGTGCGTCGCAAACCGGGCCCGCATGATTCGTTGGGGCTTGCCTAGTCATCACGACAAACTAAAGTTCGTCGGGCAAAACAAATCTGCAATCTTAAATCTGAAATTCCATTGGGACTGTAGCTTAGTTGGATCCAAAGCGCTGCACTGTCGATGCAGAGATCGCGAGTTCAAATCTCGTCAGTCCCGCCAGAGCCATTTAAGATCTCAGATTTAAGATTTCAGATTTTGCAGCAGTCGGCGAGGACCGCAAACAAATCTTCAATCTGAAATCTTCAATCTTAAATACTCGGCGTCAGTTACCTAACCGGCAAGGCCCCTGACTCTTAATCAGGGTGATGTGAGTTCGAATCTCACCTGACGCACCAACGCTCGAATCAGCCAGCCTGGGCTTTGGCAAGTTCGTACGTTCCATCCCAGGTAGCATCGATTTCGGTTTCTGATTTTGCGACGGTTTTGAAGTTGCCGGATGCGGTAATACCGCGGTAGTCACCGTCCCCGCCGGTGCATTTCCAAGTTCCTTCGACAGTCATGACTCCACCTGCGATGGTCACCTTGCCTTCGAAGGTTCCCCAATCACGGCCGGTATCACCGTGAATATTGTTGTAATAACCCCTTTGTGTCCCTTCACCGTCTAGCAGCTCTGTGATTCCCCAGTAAGTAAGATTTGAGCCCTGCCACAGAGGGTCTGGCGAATCCTGAATGCCTTTAACCTCGCCAATACTCATTTGATGGTTGGGTAGGTCGCTAAGTGTAAGCACGTGACTTTGGGTGATCGTTCCAGAGAATGATCCTGTTACGGAAGTCATTGGAGGTCTCCTTAAAATGGAAGTTTTACGGATTGGTCGAGCGGATTCTCTGCCTGCTTTTCTCAGATGTCAATGAGTACAGGGAGTGAAACTGCGAACTTCGCTACGGTCAGTACCATCTCGCTTGGATAAGGTCAGTACCACCTCGCGGTAGCGGGTGGGTGCGCAGCGTTATTCGAGACGAGTCTACTACTGAGACCTGAAGGCTGCGCACCCACCCGCTACCGCGAGGTGGTACTGACCTTATCCAAGCATGAAAAGACTATTACCTAGTTCGACAAATAAATTGTTCGTTGAGATTCTTAGAAAGGAGGAAGCAATAAGTGCCTTACGAAAAGCTACAACTGGGTGGAGCTCAGAAGGACGTTCTTTCCTGGGCGAACCACGAGTTTTCACTTGAAGAACAAGCGATGCTGCGCAACGTTTCGCGTTTGCCTTGTTTGTTTAAGCACGTCGCTCTGATGCCCGATGCGCACCTCGGAAAGGGAAGCATGGTCGGATCAGTCGTCGCGACAAAGGAAGCAGTAATTCCGGCCACAGTCGGTGTTGATATCGGCTGCGGAATGATGGCAGTAAAGACACCATTCAAGAGCGGAATTCTCGATGGCAAGTTGAAGGAACTTCGTCTGGCGATCGAGGAAGCAATTCCAACAGGATTCAGCCAGTACAGGGAGTCAGTTGACGAATCGTCTTACTGGGCAGGGTGGAACGACTTCAAGGAACTTCACGAAGGCGTTCACGATCGCAAGGCAAAAGCGATGAGGCAGCTGGGTACACTTGGTGGAGGAAACCACTTCATCGAAGTTTGTCTGGATACTGAAAATTACGTTTGGTTGATGCTGCACTCAGGTTCTCGCAACATCGGAAAGGAATTGGCGGAACGTCACATCTCGACAGCGAAGGGGCTGTGGAAACTGAACGAACTGCCGGCACCCGACCTTGCTTACTTCATCTACGGTACTCCGGAGTTTGAGGCGTACTGGAAGGACCTGAAGTGGGCGCAGGGATACGCGATGAAGAACCGCGAGATCATGATGGCTCGTCTGTTGAAAGTCTTCAACAAGATGTTCAATCATCGTCAGCCTTTCAAGCCGGAGATGGCAGTTAATTGTCATCACAACTACGTTGCGCTCGAACAGCATTACGGCGAAGAAGTTTTCGTCACACGTAAGGGTGCAATCAATGCGGCATCCGGAGCTTACGGAATCATTCCCGGATCGATGGGTGCAAAGTCGTTCATCGTTAAGGGACGCGGTTTGGCGGAGAGCTTCAACTCTTGTTCGCATGGAGCAGGACGTAAGCTGTCGCGTGGCGCTGCGAAGCGCGCGTTCTCAAAGGAAGATCTGGAACGTCAGACTGCCGGAGTTGAATGTCGCAAGGACGTGGGCGTGCTGGATGAAATTCCTGGCGCTTACAAGTCAATTGAAGCGGTAATGAAGAACCAGGAAGACCTGGTTGAAGTTGTCGCTGAGATCAAGCAGGTTGTCTGTGTAAAAGGATGAAGGCGGAAGGATGAAGGATGAAATTTCCTTCACCCGTGTCGCACTTCATCCTTCATCCCTCCTCCTTCATCCTTTATTTTCCCGGGTGTGGTGTAACGCCAGCATCCGAGTTCTGGAAACTCGTGGTGACAGTTCAATTCTGTCCTCCCGGACCAAGAGACCGTACGCAGAAGCCGGAAGCAGGAAACAAAGAAGCTCCTGAAGCTCAACTGGATGGGTGCGACGCTTCGAACGTCGAGGTTGTGGGTTCGAATCCCACCGGGAGCGCCAGATCGAATTGTGAAGGATGAAGGCGGAAGGATGAAGTGGCAGTTCGAACTCCCTTCATCCTTCATCCTTCCGCCTTTATCCTTAAACTAGCGGGGATGATGTAGCTGGAAACATGCGAGTCTTCCAAACTCGTCTCGAGAGTTCGAATCTCTCTCTCCGCCCCAGAAATTAGCTACAGATCGCACAGATAAACACAGAGCGAAATTTGACTGAGCGAACGTCTTTTTTGTCTATCTGTGAAATCCGAATGCATTTATGGCCCAACCGATCTCGCGCGCGTCGCCAAGAGGCTGAAGGCACTGGACTGCAAATCCATTAATCGTGAGTTCAAATCTCACCGCGCGCTCCAATCTTCGTGTCCGATATGCGTCTGTCTTAATGCAGCCGTCTACATTCGCGGTCGCGTTTGGCATCCAGATCACAAGACCATCGTCCTTAACGAATGGCATCGCGTGATGATGAATACGGAAGGCCAGGCGCTCGGCGCACGCACGGTTGTTTTTCTTGATTAACTCAACTTTCAAGAGCGGTGACTCGCACCTTGCGAGTCTGCCACCTCACAACCGCTCTTGATCCTGCGATGGTCTTTGGTCTTAGGTCTTTGAGACCTATACAAAGGCCGAAGACCCAAGACCTAAGACCTAAGACCAAGGATTTACAGAAAGGAGGTGCCGAGTGATGGCACTTAATGGACGAGTGTTACTACTAAACCAAACCTATGAACCGCTCGGCACCATCAGTGTTGCGCGTGCGGTGATCATGGTCTTCAAAAACAGCGTCACCATTGAAGAACTCGATGGCAATCGCGTGCTGCGTTCTGCACGGGCTGAGTTTCCAGTTCCTTCAGTGATTCGACGTCGTGAATACATCAACGTACGCAAGCGGCGTGAGGCATCGAGTGCGAAGCGCTTGCGAATTTACATGCGTGACAAATTCCGTTGTCAGTACTGCGGCGAGAAAAAGGCTGCGAATCAGCTAACGCTCGATCACATCCTCCCTCGCTCACGTGGTGGCGACAACTCACCTGTGAACATCGTGACTGCTTGCGTGGCCTGCAACAACCGCAAGAGCAATCGCACTCCGGACGAGGCTCGTATGCCACTACTGACTTCACAGCGAGCACTGCGTGTGAAGCTGGAGCAAGTCATGCTTTGTCACTATGCAGAGGATCGAGCCGAGTGGCGCAAGTACCTCTTCATGGATATGCATGACGATCGAGATGTTCGCGAGAAAGTTGTACGTGAACAGCGAAGATGATTTCAGATTGCAGATTTCAGATTTCAGATTGAGGTCTGTAATTGGGAAGAAGCAATCTGAAATCTTCAATCTTAAATCTGAAATAGTCTGGGTCGGATAGCTGAGATGGATTAGCGCGGGTCTGAAAAGCCCGAAAGGTTGGTTCGATCCCAACTCCGACCACCAACGAAGCGACGGGGTGAAGGGGCGACTCGGCGACGCGGAGACGGAGATCTACTAAACCTTCGCCGCGTCTCCGTGTCACCTGGTCTCCGCGTCAGTTTTCCCGCCTGAGTAGCTCAACTGACGGAAGCGCTGGTCCTACAAACCAGAGGTTGAAGGTTTAAGTCCTTCCTCAGGCACCAGTTCAGGAGCAGTAGGCAGGAGCAGGACCCTCACTAATTACGTTCCTGCCACCTGCACCTGCTTCCTGCCACGTGATTATCGGGGCGTGACTCATCTCAGCAGAACGTCGGACTGCTGAGTCGTGGAGTTCGAAGAGGCGCGCGGCTGCCTCACGCCCCGGCCAGGAAATGTCCGATATGCTTTAGCTTGTCGGGCCTTGTTAACTCGAACCTTCCGATCTTCAACACACGACAAGCTAAAGCATATCGGACAACGCCCGCGTTCCCGGCATCGGTCTTCTAAACCGAACCTTAAAGAGTTGGGTGGAAAGGCACGGGGTTCGATTCCTCCGCGGGCGACCAGATACAGGAGCAGGAGGCAGGAGGCAGGAGCAGGAGCGGAGCAGGAGGAGGAGAACGAATTGATACCGGATCACCTGCCTCCTGCTCCTGCCTACTGCTCCTGACCTTGCCCTGCCTACTGCTCCTGATGAAAAGCGGAGTAGCTCAAGATGGCGAGAGCGCTCGTCTCATAAACGAGAGGGTGCGGGTTCAAGTCCCGCCTCCGCGACCAAAGTTTATTCGGGGCTATGATCTAACGGGATGATGCCTGCCCTGCAAGCAGGATGTAGAGGTTCGATTCCTCTTAGCTCCACCAAAAGCAGACACGGAGACAGGCAGACACGGAGACCCGGTGAGGCGTCCGAGTGCCGTGTCCCCGCGTCCGCGCGTCTCCTTCATCCTTCAAGTTTTCGGCGATGTAGCTCAATTGGCTCCCAGAGCGTCGGTCTTGTAAACCGGTCGATAAGGGTTCGAAGCCCTTCATCGCCTCCAGAAAGCTGACACGGACACACGCAGAGACGGAGACGCGGAGAAGTCTCCGTGTCCCCGTGTCTCCGCGTCGCCGGGTCTCTGCTGTGGTGTCGCCAAGTTGGTAAGGCGCTGGATTGTTAATCCAGTCATCGTGGGTTCGAGTCCCACCGCCACAGCCAAATCGCTAAGGATGAATTATGAAGGATGAAGGATGAAAATGAGTTTTGCAGTGATCACTTCATCCTTCATTCTTCCGTCTTCATCCTTTGACTGCTGGTCCGGAGCTCGAGTGACAGAGCAGCGGCCTTTTAAGCCGTGAGGTGCGGGTTTGAGCCCCGTCGGATCAACCAAACATCGGTCTTTGGGTCTCGGTTCATAGAGGTAACGAGTCGATCAAAGACCGAAGGCCTGCGATCAAAGACCACTGCCGCGGTGTAGCTCAACGACAGAGCACTCGATTGATAATCGAGCGATGAAGGTTCAACTCCTCCCGCCGCGACCATTTAGTCGCAAACCACCAGGTACTAAGCGCGTCTTTACCTCCGGGGCATAGCTCAATTGGTAGAGCAGCCGCCTTATAAGCGGTGTTAGCGCCAGATCAGCGCAAGGTTCTGGGTTCAAATCCCAGTGCCCCGAAACAGGTTGTTTGTGGTCGGTAGCGCTTCGGGGCATTAGCCTGACTGTCAAGGAGGGCTATTGCCATGCGGTACTTGCTCTGTCACCGGAGCCCTCCTTGACAGTCGGGCTACCGCCTGGAGATTTCGGGATAGTGCAACTGGCAGCACGTTGGACTTTGACTCCAAAGATGAAGGTTCGAATCCTTCTCCCGGAGCCAAGGCTATTTAAGATTTCAAATTTAAGATTTCAGATTGGCCGCATCTACGATCTCAATCTTAAATCTGAAATCTTCAATCTGAAATCGCTTTGTGGGATGGTGTAACTAGGCAACACGCTGCGCCCTGAACGCAGTAATGAGGGTTCGAATCCTTCTCCCGCAGCCAAATCCAAGTCCAAAGTCCAACGTCAAAAGTCAAAAGTCGAAGACTAAAGATCAAAGACCAAAGTCCAAAGTCCAATTCAGCAAAAGGTATCTCGATTAGTCGAACAGTTTGTGGAGGTAAACACAATGGCAAACAAGACACTGTTCAAGTCATTAATCGGCAAGCTAATGCCGTCAACAGATGCTCTGAACGAGCACCAGGCGCCGGCGTATGCACTATCGCCAAAGCAGCAGCTGGCTCAGTACGCCGCCACTGGCTGTTTGAACCAGACTTTCTACGCAAGCGCCGATGAGCAACTGGCGAAGGTGCTCGAGCTGTGCGAGAACGTGGATGCTGAGTTCATCGCGAAGACTGCGGCGTTCTGTCGTGAGCGCGGTTACATGAAGGATATGCCTGCACTCCTTTGCGCGGTATTGTCCGTGAAGGACCGTGAACAACTAAACGCAGTCTTTCCTCGTGTAATTGACAACGCCAGGATGCTTCGTAACTTCGTTCAGATCATGCGTTCAGGAGTGGTTGGACGTAAGTCACTTGGTAGTGCGCCGAAGCGGCTCGTCCGCGAGTGGCTCGAGGCACGCGAACCGGCAAGTCTGTTCAAGGCGAATGTAGGCCAGGATCCGTCTCTTGCGGACATTGTGAAGATGGTTCACCCGAAGCCAAAGGATCCAAACTACGAGGCGTTGTTCGGTTATTTCATCGGCCGCGATTACAACGCTGACGCTTTGCCGGATCTTGTTCGCGATTTCGAAACGTTCAAGGGTGGCGCCGTAAACGAGCGCGGTGAAGTTCCTGATGTTCCGTTTCAGATGCTGACAGCGTTGGAGCTGGCAACTAAGGAATGGACTGCAATTGCGCGTCGCGCGCCATGGCAGATGACTCGTATGAACCTGAACACTTTTGCGCGTCATGGTGTATTCGATGAGCCAGGAATGGCGGAGCTCATTGCCAGACGCTTGAGTGATCCGGAGAAGATCGCAAAGTCACGAGTGTTTCCATACCAGCTAATGGGTGCCTATGCGATGGCAAGTGCGAACAAGGCAATTCCGCAGATCGTCGCGAACGCTCTGCAGGATGCGATGGAAATCGCCACAGCTAATGTTCCTGACTTCGGAGGTAAGGTTTATGTGTTTCCGGATGTGTCAGGGTCAATGCACTCTGCTGTGACCGGTTATCGCAAGGGAGCAACGTCAACCGTTCGCTGCGTGGATGTAGCGGCGCTTGTTGCCGCAACGGTTCTGCGCAAGAACCCTCGCGCGGAGGTCATTCCGTTTGAGTCAAACGTGGTTGAGACCCGTCTCAACCCGCGCGACAGCGTAATGACGAATGCGCAAAAGCTGGCGAGCCTGCCTGCCGGTGGAACGAACTGCAGTGCACCGCTCGAACTGCTTAATCAGCGCCGTGCCTCAGGTGATCTGGTGATCTACGTCTCAGATTACGAGTCATGGATTGATGCACCGCACTATGGACGCTTTGGAGGTAGTGCGACAAGAACGATGAGGGAATGGGCAAACTTCAAGCAGCGCAATCCAACGGCACGAATGGTTTGTATCGACGTTCAGCCGTATGGAACTGTGCAGGCAAAAGAGCGAGCCGACATTCTGAACATTGGCGGATTCTCTGATCAGGTGTTTGCTGTGATCGCAGAATTCGCACGTGGCGAGTTGAATGCGGATCACTGGGTGGGTGTTATCGAGGATGTCCGATAATCTTCAGATTGTCGTGACGAAACCAACCAACACCCCCGTGGTTGCGGAATTGTTGAAAAGCTCGGTTTGTCGATCGGATCTTTGGGTCACGCACGACAAGCTAAAGCATATCGAACATTCTGGCCGAATGCTGTTGGGACTACATCACACTTCGAAAGTGCGTCTCGACGAAATTTGTCGGCCCTTTTCGTGAATCGTGAATCGTTAATAGTAAATCGTCAACAACGATTCACGATTCGCTCAACCATTCACGATTTACGATTTACGATTTACGAGCTTGGCGAATGCTGGTTGGGAGTACATGGTCAAAGCGGCTTCGAAACCCGCCCGCCCACGTTACAAGGGCGGAACTCTCACCGATTTTGTCGCCAATTCTAGTAATGAGTTTGTGCTTGGAATGAAGTCAGTACCACCTCGCGGTAGCGGGTGGGTGCGAAGCTAATCAACGAGTGAAGCAAGAACCGATCTAATGCTTCGCACCCACCCGCTACCGCGAGGTGGTACCGACTTCATTCCAAGCACAAAGCACAAAGTACGAAAGACAACGTCGCGCCGAATGCTGATGGAACTACATCCATGTTAAGGACGAGGTTCCGGGTTCGAGTCCTGGTGGCCCTCCAAAATCGATGAGGGCCATAGCTCAAATTGGGTAGAGCACGTTTAGTGTTTCATCAATTCTCGTCGGCGCTCTTAAATGTTATGGGAATAAACAACCTCATTGCAGAGGCACTGTCACTGCCAAACGATCTGATTGCTTATCATGTCGGGCGGCGGTTGGCCGAAGTCTACTCAGAAGACGCGATCATCGAAGGCCGGAATTGGTACTTCGATCTAGAGGCGTATGTGTGCGCTGAAAAGTGCTTCATCGCTGAAGAACATGAAGAGTTCAATCACGTTCGCACCGATTGGGAGGGAATTGGAGAGAAGCAGGAGCGGTCTTTCGAAAATTCCTGGCTTAAGGTGCTATGGAACAACCTCCTATTTGAAGTTGTTTTCATCACGTGGACAGAAGGCTGCTACCGGCGTCGGCACCATTGGATCATTGCTGAATCGCGCGAAGTTGCAGAGGCATTTCTGGATGCTGTTTGCACCTTTTCCTGCGAGGTCAACGGCGAGATATTGGTTTACCGCGACGGTTATTTCGAAAAGAACCAGGAACTGTTTAAGGCAATCAAAGCCTCCACCTTCGACAATCTGATTCTTGATGAGTCCTTAAGAAATGCGCTTCAAAGTGATTTCGTCCAGTTCTTCGCGTCGAAAGAAATGTATGAACGCTACAACATCCCGTGGAAGCGTGGTGCTGTATTTATCGGACCACCCGGCAACGGAAAAACCCACACGGTAAAGGCGCTAATCAATAAACTGGATAAGCCCTGCATTTATGTTCGTAACTTCAAAGCTGATTACGGAACGGAACAGGAAAAAATGGCGGAGGTATTTGAGCGCGCCCGCATGACCGCGCCTTGCATTGTCGTGCTTGAAGATCTCGACGCAATGATCAATGAAGAAAATCGTGCTTTCTTCCTGAACGAACTGGACGGGTTTCAAATAAACAAAGGTGTCATGGTGCTGGCAACAACGAACCATCCAGAGAAGTTGGATCCTGCAATACTCGATCGACCTAGCCGTTTCGATCGGAAGTACAACTTCAATTTGCCTGGCGAGCGCGAACGTATAGGTTATCTGGAGCACTGGAACAAACAGCTGCAGGCAGAAATGCGGCTGACAGATGCTGGCGCGGCTTTGATAGTCTCGCGGACCGAAGGCTTCTCGTTTGCTTATTTGAAGGAGCTGGTTATGTCGTCGATGGTTCAGTGGATTTCGAGCGATCGTGCCAGATCAATGAACGAAATAGGCATGGAACAAGCTGAGTCTTTGCGCAATCAAATGGCCAGGAACGTTCGTGGTCAGCAAACCGCCAACTCAACACGGTTCAAGCTGCTGAAGCGCGCAACTAACCTCATGGCGTTCTAACTGGAGTACGGTAGCTCCTCACCGCACTCTAAAGATGTTTTGGAACAGATGCCCCTTCAGTTCGTGATACAGGATCGAGGAGAGTGGCCATGAGGAATCATCCATTGCCTACACTTACGAGTGGTTTCACCTTAATCGAGCTTCTGATAGTAATCGCCATCATTGCCATTCTGGCGGCGATCATCATTCCCAATTACAAGGGGAGTATTCGCAAAGCAAATGAGGCTGCTGCCGTGGCCGCTATCAACACCATCAAGACTGCAGAGGCAAAGTACACGATCGATCACAAGGGCCAATACGGAACGTTTAGTCAACTGTTTGCCGAAGGCTACCTGGACAAGCGCTTCAACACGGAACGACCTAATGTCCGCGGTTACCTTTTTATTCTCACGCTCATCGATAAGCCCGAGAAGGCTGCGGTGAGCTTTCAGTTGAATGCCAATCCCGAAATTTCAGAGGGAGTCGGCGCGACTGGAAAGGTCTTCTACTATTCAGAGCCAGACGCTGGGATTTATGCAAGTAACGAAGGACCTGCTAGTTCGGATGACGACTTACTCTGAGGCCGACAGCGCTCAGCCCTCGTAAATCTGAAATCCCTCAGTGGCTCATTGCGTAGATCACCACATTGATTCCCAGCTTATATGCCGGCAGCCCATATTTCACTGGATACCGTGAATCGTTAATCCATTCCCACGCATCCCCTAAATCACAGTTAAAGGAGATGAAGCAAACGATTCTTCCATTTTTGTCTTCTACACCCATGTAGTGAGGAACGATGCCGCCTTTCTCTGACGTCTCACCACGCATCGCGTTATAGACGTTTGGAACCTGCACGACTTCTTCGACGTCGAGGTAAGAGTGAAAGATCGGATGCGAGAGCGGTAGATCTTTTGGCGTGTATCCGCCTTCGGGCCAAATCTTCTTAAGCTGTGTTTCGAGATTCTCCCATTCGTAGACACCCCAAAAATCATCGAAGAACATAAAGCCGCCGCGTGCAACATACTCGCGCAGACGCTTGGCTTGTTCGTCTGACAGTTCGAGAAAACCAGGTTCGACGAAATAGATAATCGGATAGTCGAAAATCCGATCGTCCAATATCTCAATCTGTTCAGGACGGGGCGCAATTTTCAGATTTGTCCCAGCCCATTCGCGGAGACCCACTATGAAGTTGTTGTCTGCTTCAGGATAGTCGGTTGTCCATGTGCCACCGCCGTAATAGCCTCGACGAGCGCGCGCGGGAGAGTCATAGATCGTGCGAATAAAAGTATATTCACCGTATGAGACGCCGCTTTGTTCTTGTTGGAGTGATTGAGCGCGACGCCGGTTGCGAAACTCATCGAACGGACGCTGACCGAAGGTTGGGATCAAGAGCGCTGTGAGAAGGACCGTGGGGAGAAGAATTCGTTTGAAGTGGGTTGATTGCATTGCTGCGTAAGTGCTCAATTCATTTTCCAGATCTCATATGACATTTTTCAGTTCACAACTTACCGCTTTCTTAAATGACAACTGCAAAATGTCAAATGAAATCTGGAAAATGCTCTGGTCCTATTGCCGCACCTTCGACAATCTCCTGTAATACTCCTCCACCGCCTTGCGATACTTCTCCGGCGCCGCCCCTTCGTCGCGCAATCGCAAATTAGTTCGTCCGCTTTGCTGCTGTATCTGCCGGCTTAATTCCAGCTCCAGCTGGCGCAGTGGCTCGATAACATCGGCTTTCAAAAGTGCGGCAGTAGCTGCGGAACCGTCCATGTGTCCATCAGCCAGTTTTTTTAACCGATCAATAATTTGATCGAGCTCGCGCGAGCCTCCCGTTGTGGTCCCGGCCCACTGTTGACGAAGATCCTGCGCTTCACGGACTCGCTCGCGAATTTCGGCAGGCAACTGCCGGTTATCGCCCCAATCATCTCCGCCGATCTGTCCAAGGGGATTTGGGCCAGTCCGTTCCTGGCTATCACGTTGCTGGCCACGTTGCTGGCCTGCGTTTTGTGTTCCACCACTTTGCTGACCGCTTTGTTGTTGTCCCTGTTGTCCCTCGCGGCCTCGTTGTTGCTCACCTCGCTCGCTCGGTTGTTGGCCATTCTGTTGATTGCTTTGCTGTCCATTTCGTTGCGAACCATTTTCATCCATTCGACGACGAAGCGACTCGAGACTGTCTGCAAGTTGTCGTGTGCGATCGAGATTCTCTTCCGCACTCGAACCGCCTGAACTTCGCGCACTCTGTTCTGCAGACTGCAACCGCTCTGCTACTGCATTTAAGCTTCTCTCTATCGCCCGCTCATTATTGCCATTGCCGGATTGTTGTCCGTTGAGGTTTTGCTTGCCTTCACGAATTCTGTCCGCTATGCGATCGCGGGCTAATGCATCCGATGCTTCTTTCAACTGTCTCGCAGCTCTTTGTTGTCCCTGACTGTTCCCCATCGACGCGGCTGATTGCTCGATGTCCTGCTGAAGACTATTCACGGAATCGGCCAACGTGTCTTTCCGTTCCGCTAACTGTTCACGTGAACGTCTTGAATTTTCGTCCTGACTATTTTGCCCACCACGTCGCGCAAGATTCTCCATGTCTTTCGCGATTTCTCGTTGTCGTGATGCAGCTTGCGCGGCGCGTTGTCGAAGATCGCTGATTTGTTGTTCACGCCCAGACGCGCCCGCCTGTCCACTTTGGCGACCAGATTGCCCGCTGCTTTGTTGCAGCCGATCCTGGGCCTGACGCAGCCTGTCCAACGCGCGCTCGTTCTGACTGATTGCGTCACTGGGATTAGTCCGTGAAGACGCTTGCGCCTTCTGCATTTCATCAGCGGTTTGATTCAGTTGCCGGCTTAACTCCTGTAACTTCGGATCACGTCTTTCACGCGATAGTTTCTCCAGTTCACGCGCGGCTTTCCGTGCTTCATCAATCATTTCCTGTTGCTGTCGCTGATTCGAGCCACTTGAACCATTTGCTGATTGCGCCAGCCTGCGACGTTGTTCATCGAGTGCTTGTTGTTGACGACGTGCGAGTTCTTCCAAACGACGTTCAGCCTCGCTCTTCTCTTGTTGCGCTTGTTGCTGCTGAGCGCGCTGGAGTGTCTCGTACTGGTTTTTCATCTTGTCCAGTTCAAGTTCGAACAGACCAGCGAGCTCTTGTTGTTGCCGATCGGAGTTGCCACCACCGCCGCCATTGCTTTGATTACCAAACGCGACTTGTACCTCCCGGAACAACGCATCGGCCGCAAGGAGGCTTTGCAAGGCGCGTTGCTCGGGAGGCAGCGCATCTTTTCCCGACTCCTTGCGCAACGGTGGTGGTGCGTGTTCCATTTCGTCGGCAGCTTTCTCGAGCTTCTCAGCTATCTCCACCATCTGTTTTTGACTTTCGCCACCTAGCCGACGGCCCATTCGGTCCAGAAACTCCAACGTATCAGTTCGCAATTTCTCCTGACCTGTTGCGACTGCTTCGTAACCATCTTTACGTTCCTGTGTAGTGTATTTGTCGCCTTCACGAACTAGACGGTGTGTTGCGGCGATTAAATCTTTTTGTCGTCGCGAGAGCGCATTTTGATCCTGATCGCCCTGGCCTCCCATGCCGCCGCCCTGTTGTTGAGATTGTTTGTATTCCATCTCGAACGGTTTGATCTCGATGAAATAAATATCGCTTGTCGCTTCGCTGTTCGCATCGCGCGCCTTGGCGTAATAGGAAATGAAGTCTCCGGGTTTGAGTTTGTACTCTTCAAGGAAGAACGTGTACGCGCCCGTCAGCGAGCGAGCTGATTCGCGAGTGAGTTGTTGGAGGTTGACATTCTTCTCTTCGCCACCATTGACTGAGAAGTGCAAGTCCATTGAGACAACACCGTAGTCGTCTTCAGCTCGGGCCTGGGTGAATACCTCTTCAAGATTCGTAGCTTTTTTGTCGCGACCCGGTTTATCAAAGGAGATAGTTGGTGGTTGGTCCTCGAGGATTGTTACGTCGTATTCGTTTGAACCGCGATACGTTTCGCCGTCAGTGCTTACCAACTCGATGAAGTAACTTGTATCTGAGCTTACGGTTAACTCGCCAACGAAGTTTGCGCCTTCAGATCGCATCTCGCTCTTTTTGCCGTCGGGGAAAACGATGCGAGCGGCTCTGACTTTTCCTGACAGGTGCGCAGTAATAGTCGCAACAGTTCCCTTCAGGGCAGCGACATCGCCGCCGTCCTCTATTACTTTTGTTGGCAGGTGAGTGAACGCCGGAAAGTTCAGCGACAGATCGAGTTGCTTAACAAAAGGCAGGTCAACAACATTAAGTTTAAAAACATCGGATCGAATCGTATTCGACTCGACAAAGTATTCCATCGAGTCCTGGATATTGAAGATTGAGTAACGAAAATCAGTGCGCGCTTTTGCGGGTTCCATTGTCTGACCCTGAAAATCAGCCTTTGAACCGAGCGGTCGCGCGTAGACGGTTACAACTTGCGAATCGAAGTTCACCAGCGTGGCAACGATGTCCTGATCAGACCCTTTTGGTACTCGAGCGCTTCCAGGTTTGACCTTGATGCTCAGCGCGTTTGCTGAGGATGCGAAGGTTGTGGGCATTACTAACTGAGTTACGCCTTGAGAGATTTCGCGCGGTCCCCATTTCAGAACTCCTGCGAAAATAAGCAAGCTCGCAACTGCTGCTGAGGCATATGTCAGCAATCGCGAACGCCGGATAACCTCGCGCAAGTTAACACTTGCCGAGAGCTGATTCGCGTCCTTCTGCAGACGGCTGATAATGGCTGGTGAAATGTTTGGGTGATTGTCCGAATATTCAATTGCGGACACAAGCCGATCTTCTGTGCCAGGTGTGCGTTCTTCGATTAGACGTGCGATGCGCGAATCACTAATTCGTTTTAGTAATGGATGGATTAGCGCGAAGTAAAGTGTAGCCAGGCAGGCGAGGAGCGCTCCTATTCTAAGGACGATCAGTGCAGCAGTGTTGGTTCGAAAGCGATGGGCGGCCCAACCACTGAGCAGCAATACCGAGGCAAAGGCGCAAAGAATGATCGCGACACCACGCAACACGATCAGCAGTTGGCGCCTGCGTCGTGTTTGACGGAGAACGTTTTGCAGAAGAGATGATTCTGGCATGGCTACCTCTCGTGTCCGATATGCTTTAGCTTGTCGTGACGCAACCAACCAAGCCCTGAGTTTCTAAGAGCCTCTGAATCTT